>CAYOCG010000001.1:0-45533 GCA_964402435.1 uncultured Halothiobacillus sp.
TTCTCGGTCTGCTCATCACCAGCGTGCTCGTCGCCATGTGGTGGTGGCAGCATGATCCATCACGTGCGTTCTGGATCGTGATTTCACTCTTGGCCATCACCTGCCCGTGCGCACTTGGCCTGGCCACACCGGCCGCACTAACCGCAGCCACCGGCAGCCTGACGCGCATGGGGCTGCTCGTCACACGAGGCCACGCTTTGGAAACCCTGTCCAAGGTGAATCATGTCGTGTTCGACAAAACCGGAACACTCACCCATGGCCAGCTCAAGCTTGCGAGCATCATTCCGTTGCGTGACGGGGTGAGCGAAAACGCGGCACTGAACCTGGCTGCCGCGCTGGAACGCGCATCAGAACACCCGGTCGCACGCGCCATTCTTGAGGCCGCACCCCACGCCATCGCGGCAGAACGCATCGTGGCGCACCCGGGTTTGGGGCTTGAGGCAAACATCGATCAACAGCTCTATCGCATTGGCCAAGCTGAGTTTGTCATGCAACCAAGCCAAGCCCCCTGCCCGAAGCCACCCAGCCTGCCTGGAACGCTGGTGCTGCTGGCCGATGCACAAGGCGCGCTGGCTTGGTTTGTGTTGCGCGATCGCGCGCGTGATGAAGCGGGTGAAGTGGTCCGCCAATTGCGGCAGCAAGGTCTTAAAGTCAGCATGTTGAGCGGCGATCGTGCCGATGAGGCCACACGCATCGGCGCCAGTCTCGGCATCGAACAGGTTTACGGCGACCTCCGCCCGGCAGACAAACTCAGCCAATTGCAGGCGTTTCAACAGCAAGGCGACATCGTCCTCATGGTGGGCGACGGCGTGAATGACGCCCCGGTGCTTGCCCAGGCACAAGTTTCACTCGCCATGGGCAGCGGTACCCAATTGGCACAAGCTAGTGCCGACATGATTCTGCTCGCGGAAAACCTACTTCACGTCCCTGCGGGACTTCATGCCGCCAAACGCACCATGCGCATCATTCACGAAAATCTCGCTTGGGCACTGGGTTATAACCTGATCGCCATCCCTGCGGCTGCCGCGGGCTTCGTGCCTCCCTGGCTGGCCGCCGTGGGCATGTCATTAAGCTCACTTATTGTTGTATTGAATGCTTTGCGCTTGCGCAAGCTCTGAGTGGAGCGTAACGTGTCGAGCAATGACGGAGTAACCTTGTGGATATTCTCTATCTGTTGATCCCACTCAGCATGTTGGTAGCAGGGTTGCTGATTTGGGGTGTCGTCTGGTCGGTGCGCAGTGGTCAGTATGATGATCCTGAGGGCAATGCCCACCGCATCCTGATGGATGACGATGACCCTCGAATTCCTCAGCCCGGTTCGCAAACAGATAAAGGATCAACGCCAATCTAAGGACACGCAAGCCTTTTAACTTCCTTCAGATAGGTAGACGCGAGTAAAATACTGCCACACATTCAAATCACCCGATCAACTTGAGGAGAGCACTGAGATGCATCTGTTTAACTTCGACAACTTCGCCCTGACCTTCGTTTTCGGCTTGATCATTTTTTCTTGGCTGACGTTTTTGGGCGTGATCTTCTCCTGATCTCCGAGCGGAGGTTCATAAAAAACCCGCACGTTGCGGGTTTTTTTCATATCTGCTCACGCGAGACCAGGCAAAACCGGGGTTGCGAACACTCAAGCCGCGAGCGTTGCGCGCATTTTTTTCATCGCTGCCTGCTCGATTTGGCGGATGCGTTCGGCGGACACGCCATACTCCGCAGCCAATTCATGCAGTGTGGCCTTCTCCCCCTCGATCAGCCAGCGACGCTGCACGATGTCACGACTGCGCTCATCGAGCTTTTCCACGGCGAGTTCCAGTTGGTCGAGTTGCCGATTGTGGTTATCGTCATGCTCAAGTGCCAAGGCCGGATCGGCGTCCGATGCCTCAAGCCAGGCGGCAGGAGCGAGATAGGTGTCTTCCTCGTCATCCGCTTCTAGAGCTACATCACGCCCCAGCAAGCGCGACTCCATCTCAAAGACTTCGTGCAAAGGAACGTTCAACTCCTCGGCAATCGCCTTGCCCTCGTCCTGAGTCAGCCAATGCTCGCCATCACGCATGCCGCGCAAACGGAAAAACAACTTGCGCTGCGCCTTGGTGGTGGCGACACGCACCATACGCCAGTTGCGCATGATGAATTCATGAATCTCAGCGCGGATCCAATGCACCGCAAAGGTGATCAGACGCACCTTGCGATCGGGCTCATAACGGCGCACGGCCTTCATCAGCCCCACATTGCCTTCCTGAATCAGCTCACCGAGCGGCAAGCCATAGCCGCTGTAGCCGCGGGCGATATGAACCACGAAGCGCAAATGACCCAGCACCAATTTCTTGGCGGCTTCAAGGTCATGGTTGTCTTGCAGGTTTTTCGCCAAACGGTATTCCTCGGCGGCATCGAGCAAGGGATAACGGCGCAGCTCGGCCAGATAAGCCGACAACGCCTCTCGTGGCGAATCGAAGCCTGAACTCTGCAAAACAGGAAGTTGATCGGTCAATGTCATGCGTTTCTCCTTGGGGAAACTGATGCGTTGAATTTAGCACTCCCGAGGTGAGAGTGCCAAATCACAGCAAAGTTCAACTGCATCAAACGACACGGATCGCACGCATCTGCACCACGCTGGCCAACCAGGCGGCCAGCAAACCAAAGACAAAGCCCACAGGCAGCAAGAGTAAAGAAACCAACAGTGGCGTCGCTGTCACCGACAGGGTGAAGCCCGCACCCAACATGGCCTCGACCACGGCATGCAGGGCAAACACGTTGATGATCACCGCCAGCAAAGCACCTCCCGCCCCCAGCAAGCCGCCCACGTAAAGCAGGGGGCGACGAATGAACGCGGAGGTCGCGCCAATCAACTGCAACAAACGCACCTCTTGAATGCGGTGCTCAAGCTCCAAGCGAATGGTGTTACTGACGGTGATCGCCAGCGTGGGCGCCAACATCAGCAGAAAGATCAACAACAAATGCTCCGCGGAGGTCATCAAACGGTGTAAGCGCTCCACAGCTTCGGCATCCATGCGCGCTGAAGCGACACCTGGACGCGCCGCCAACTCGGCACGCAAGGCTTCAAGCGACTCCTTCTGCCGTGGGTAAACCTCAATCACCACAGGCAGGGGATTGTCTTTGACCTCAGCGAGCAAGCTATCGAACTGGTGCAGTTGTGCAAGCTGCTTCAAACCCTGATCGGGCGTAATGATGCGCACTTCGCGCAGGCGCGGGTCGTTCTTGAGCTCCGCAACCCATTGCTCGGCACGCTCCGTCTGCGGTGTGGCCTGCAAGAAGACCTGGATCACATCCAATTCCTGCGACCAACCATTCAAACCGACACGCGCCGAATGCAGTGTGAGAAGCAAGGTCATGGGCAGGCTCAGGCTCAGGCCAATCACCAGCATGCTCAAAATTTGCCCCAAAGGGCGGCGCGCCAGGCGACGCAGCGCATCACGCAGACTGTCTTGGTGATGATCCATCCATGCGTGCAAGCGTGTCTGCATGCCGTGATGGCGCGAACCGCCCTGTGGGTTAGGGTTGTTGCGCTTCATATCACATCCCTTCCGTGCTCAAGCGCCCATCGCGCAGCATCAAACGCGGTGCGTCAAAAGCATCGATCAAATCCAGGGCGTGGCTGGCAATCAGCATGGTGACGCCCGCCGCGTTGAATTGGGTGAACAGGCGCATGATCTCGAAAGCCAGCTCAGGATCAAGGTTACCGGTCGGCTCATCGGCCAGAATGATGGAAGGCCGCGCCACCAGTGCGCGGGCGATGTTCACCCGCTGCTGCTCACCGCCGGATAGTTCCTGTGGGCGTGCCTGTTCACGACCGAACAACCCTACTTTATCCAGGGCGGCGCGTACCCGACGTGCGGTCTCTTCACGCGGGTAATGTTGTACGCGCAGTGGCAAGGCGATGTTGTCGAACACGCTCCACTCATCGATCAACTGCGGGTTCTGAAAAATGACGCCGATATGCCTTCGTAGCTTAGGAATCTGCCAGCTCGCAATCTTGGCAATGTCCTTGCCATTGATCAGCACACGCCCTTGGCTAGGGTCATCAATACGTGGGATGAGGCGCATCAATGTGCTCTTACCCGATCCCGACGGACCAGTGAGAAAGGCCATGCGCCCCTGGGGCAGATGAAAGCTGACCTCCTGCAGTGCCACCTTGCCACCTGCATAGGTTTTACCCACACGATCAAACGCAATCATGCCGCAAACTCATGAAGCTTCACGATCAAGCAGGGCATCCGCAAAATCCCGTGCGACAAACGGGCGCAAATCCTCTGCGCGCTCACCCACGCCGATGTAACGCACCGGTAAGCCAAGCTGATGGGTGATGGCAAACAGAATGCCCGCTTTGGCGGTGCCATCGAGCTTGGTCACCACCAGCCCCGTCACACCCAGCGCCTGATGGAAATGCACTGCCTGGTTGAGCGCGTTCTGGCCGATGCTGGCATCCAGCACCAGCAACACTTCATGCGGCGCGCTGGCATCGAGCTTGGTCAGCACACGCTTGACCTTCTTCAACTCGTCCATCAAACCGCCCTGGGTATGCAGGCGCCCCGCGGTGTCGGCAATGAGCACATCCATGCTGCGTGCGCGCGCGGCTTGCAGCGCATCGAAAATCACCCCGGCCGAATCGGCACCCGAGGCTTGGGCAATCACCGGAATGCCAGTGCGCTCGCCCCAGGTTTGCAACTGCTCCACCGCTGCCGCGCGGAAGGTATCGCCTGCGGCAAGTATGACCTTTTTGCCCTCCTGACTAAGCCGCAGGCCGATCTTGCCAATCGAGGTGGTCTTACCAGCACCATTGATGCCCACCACCAAAATCACCGCTGGCTTATGGGTGGTGTCAATCTGCAGCGGTTGCTCAGCCGGTTGCAGCAATTGCACCATGTGCGCGTGCAGCGACTCAAACAGCGCCTCGGGCGAGCTCAGATCCTTGCGTTTGACCTTGCGTGTCAGCTCATCGATCAATAGGCGCGTGGTTTCCATACCGACATCTGCCAGCAGCAGACGGGTTTCGATTTCTTCCAGCAGCTCATCATCAATTTGCTTTTTGCCCAACAGCAGACTGGCCAAACCTTCGGTCAGTCCCTCGCGGGTGCGTGCCAAACGTGCGCCAAGGCTGGCGAAGAAACTTGGCTTGTCATCCTCCTCCTTCTTGGGCTTGGGCGGAAAACCAAACAATCCACGGCTGTGTTTGGCCACAGGCAGGGACACCGCAGGCTCCGCGTCCAGGCTTGCTGGCGTTTCGGCAGGCTCTGCCTGCTCAAGCACCTCGGGGGATGTCTCTTGACTATCGACTGCGGACGCCGCGACGTCGACGGGCGTCTCTTCCGGCATCGCAGCCGTTGTTTCATCGTGCTCTTTACGGAATCGACGCAGGAAACCAAACATAAGAAAGTGTGTCACAGAGGGTTGCACATGGACTTATCGTATCATCCTGTCGTTTCGGAGTCAGAGCAGATGCCGTTTTCAGCAAAAAGAACTCTCGCCCTGGCCTTTGGCCTCATCATTCTGCCCGCAAGTCTCGCCCAAGCGGCGGTGGAGGTTTTTGAGGGCAAACTGTCCAATGGCATGCGCGTGCTGGTGCAGCAAGATCACCGCGCACCGGTGGTCACGTCGCAAGTGTGGTACCGCGTGGGCTCCAGTGACGAGCCGGGTGGCATGACCGGCATTTCCCACATGCTGGAACACATGATGTTCAAGGGCACGCAAACCCTGCCCCCGGGCAAGTTCTCGGAAATCATCGCCGCGCATGGCGGGCAGGAGAATGCGTTCACCAGCCGTGATTACACCGCCTATTTTCAGACCTTGGCCAAAGAGCATCTGGAGGTGGCGCTGCGCTTGGAAGCTGATCGCATGCGCAACCTCAAGCTGCGTGCTGAGGACTTGGCCAAAGAGGCCGAGGTGGTCAAGGAAGAACGCCGCATGCGCACCGAGGACAACCCGAATGCCAAACTGATGGAGCAGTTTTACGCCACCGCCGCCATGAACGGCGGCTATCATCATCCGGTGATCGGCTGGATGGACGACATCCAACAGTACAACATCGACAAGCTGCGTGGCTGGTACCAAGCGCACTACGCGCCGAACAACGCCACCTTGGTGGTGGTGGGTGATGTCGAGCCCAACGAGGTGATGAAGCTTGCGGAAAAATACTTCGGCAAGCTCAAGCCCTTCCAGCTCAAACCGCGTCAGTACCGCGATGCCACGATGCAGACCGGCGAACGCCGCCTAACGCTGCGCACCCCAGCCAAGCTGCCGATGTTGGTGATGGGCTATCGTGTGCCCAGTCTGCTTTCCGCAGAAAAGGATCCCAGCATCGCCCCGTGGGAACCGTATGCGCTGGAGGTACTCGCAGGCGTGCTCGACGGTGGGCAAAGCGCGCGCATGAGCAAAAATCTGGTGCGTGGCGAGCAGCTCGCCGGTGAGATCAGCGTGGGCTATAGCCTGGATTCGCGCCTCAGTGACCTGTTCACCGTGCATGCCATCCCCAAGGAAGGCGTGAGCACGGCGCAACTGGAGCAGGCTGTTTTGCGTGAGATCAAGCAATTGCAGGACACCCCGGTGAGCGAGGAGGAGCTTGCCCGCGTCAAGGCGCAAGTCATCGCTGCCGATGTGTATGGCCACGACTCCGTGTTCTATCAGGCCATGCGCCTGGGCAGCCATGAGGCCACAGGGTTGGGACATAAGCGCTTGCAAGACATCATCCCCGGCATAGAAGCAGTCACCGCCGAGCAAGTGCAGGCCGTGGCCAAAAAATACCTGCACAGCGACAGACTGACCGTGGGCGTGCTCGACCCGCTGCCGATGGATGCCGCGCAGGTGCGCAAGCAAGCCAGCGCGGTACAAGGAGGTCATCATGTTCGCTAAGTTGAAGTTTGCCGCCCTCGTGCTTTTGGGCGCATGGAGCATGGCCGTGCATGCCACGCTGCCCATCCAGCACTGGAAAACCTCGCAGGGCGTGCCGGTGTATTTCATGCAAACCCACAGTCTGCCAATGGTGGATGTGCGCGTGAACTTCGATGCGGGCAGCGCACGCGATGATCAGGCACACGGACTGGCCAGCCTCACCGCCGCGCTGCTCGATCAGGGTGTGCGTGCCGAGGGTACGCAGCCCGAGATGGACGCGCAGGGTGTGGCCGAAGGTTTTGAAAACATCGGCGCGCGCATGGGGGCAGCCGCCTCGGTGGACAGCGCCAGCCTGAGCTTGCGCACTTTAAGCAGCCCGCAGCGCTTGGAGCCGGCATTTCATCTGTTCACCCGCGTCATGGCGCAGCCCAGCCTGCCGCCGGATGCCTTTAGCCGTGAGCGTGACCGCGCCCTGCTCGGCCTGAAGGCTGCGGAGCAGAAACCTGACAGCGTGGCACAGCGTACGTTTTACAAAGCGCTGTATGGCGATCACCCTTATGCCTGGCTGCCCGGCGGCGACATCGCCAGCGTCCAGGCACTCACCCTGGATGACATCAAGCGTTTTCATGCCACACATTATGTGCAAACGGGCATGAGCATCGTGCTGGTGGGCGATCTGGATCGCGCCAAGGCGGAGACACTTGCCGAGCGTCTGGCTGCGTCGCTGCCCAAAGGGGAAGCGCAAGCGCCCATCCCTGCGCCCGCCGCCATGACAGCGAGCAAAACCATCCATGTCCCCTTCCCCTCCAGCCAAGCCACCCTTTTGATGGGGCAACTGGGCATGAGTCGGCATGACGCGGATTATTTCCCGCTCTACGTTGGTAATCACATCCTCGGCGGCAGCGGTTTCTCCTCCATCTTGATGGATGAAATTCGTGAAAAACGTGGTCTGGCCTACGGCACCTACAGCTACTTCTCGCCCATGCAGCAACCCGGCCCGTTCGTCATGGGCGTGCAAACCAAGCTGGAGCAGGCTGAGCAGGCGGAAAAGCTGATGCGCGAAAGTCTGGCGCGTTTTATTGCGCAAGGTCCTACCGCGCAGCAACTCGATCACGCCAAGAAAAACATCATCGGCGGCTTCCCGCTGCGCCTGGACAGCAATGCCGACATTGCCAACTGGCTGGCGATTCTCGCCGTGTACCAACTGCCGCTGGATTTTCTTGAGCGCTACACCGCCAACGTGGCAGCGACCACGCGCGAAAGCATCCGCAGCGCCTGGCAGCAACGCATCCATCCCGATCGTCTGCTGACGGTGATCGTCGGCGGCGAGGGCAAGGCTGAAGCGGCCAAGCAACCATGATTCGCATCATCGGCGGCGAGCATCGTCGCCGGCAGCTCAAGGTGCTCGATCGTCCGGGCTTGCGCCCCACCCCCGATCGCGTGCGCGAAACCCTGTTCAACTGGCTGGCGGGTGATCTGCACGGCGCACGTGTGCTCGACCTATTCGCCGGCAGCGGCGCACTCGGTTTGGAAGCACTGTCACGCGGTGCAGCGCATTGCACCTTCGTGGAAAAAGATACCGCCGCCGCTCGCCTGTTGCGTGAAAATCTGCAACACCTGCGCCTGAGCGAGCGCGCCCAAGTGCTGCACAGTGATGCGCTCACGTTTATTCGGCAGACCCCGGCACAACCTTATGACGGTGTTTTTCTCGACCCGCCGTATGTCAGCGCATTACTGAATCAGACACTGCCCATCCTGCATCAACCCGGGTGGCTCGCGGATGAGGCATGGCTGTTTATCGAGCATTCCGCGCAGCACACACTTGATGCTGCACTCACCGCCAGCTGGGAAAAGCATCGCACTGGCACAGCCGGTGAGGTAAGTTACAACCTCTATCGAACATCCCCCTCTGACTAAGCCATGCCCACGGTCATTTATCCCGGAACGTTTGACCCCATCACCCTTGGTCACATCGACGTGATTCAGCGCGCGGCGCACCTGTTCGGCCATGTCATCGTCGCCGTGGCGCAAAACAGCAGCAAGAACAGTGTGTTCGATCACGCGGAGCGCACCCACATGGCGCAGGTGGCTTTGCGTGAAGCACCCAACATCGAGGTGGTCGGCTTTGACGGGCTGCTGGTCGATTTTGTGCGTGAGCGTCAGGCCAGCGCGGTGGTGCGTGGTCTGCGCGCAGTATCGGATTTTGAGTATGAAATGCAACTTGCCGCGATCAATCGCCGCCTGGATGCTCAGGTGGAAACGGTATTCCTCACTCCGGCAGAGAATCTCAACTTCCTCTCCTCCACCTTGGTGCGTGAAATTGCCCGCCTCGGTGGGGATGTGCGTCAATTCGTCCCTGACAACGTCGTGGCTGCGCTGCACGCCAAGTTTCGTTAGAATCGCGCATCACTGAAAACACATGGGAGAACGGCCATGTCCCTGATCATCACCGATGAATGCATCAACTGCGACGTCTGCGAGCCCGAATGCCCGAATGGCGCCATTTCCCAAGGCGATGAGATTTACGTCATCGATCCCAACCTGTGCACCGAATGTGTCGGTCATTACGACACGCCGCAGTGTGTGGAAGTGTGCCCGGTGGACTGCATCCCCAAAGATCCGAACAATGTCGAAACCCACGAGCAGCTGATGGCCAAATACCATCGCATCAACGGGTGATACCGCTTTTTCACTCAACCCCTACGGAGCATCAACATGGGCGTACTCGTCGGCCGTCAGGCACCGAACTTTACCGCCGCGGCGGTACTGGGCAATGGTCAAATCGTGGAAAACTTCCACCTCTCAGACGCCATCAAGGGCAAGTATGCAGTGGTGTTTTTCTACCCGCTGGACTTCACTTTCGTCTGCCCGTCTGAGCTGATCGCTTTCGATCACCGCATCGAAGAATTCAAAAAGCGCAATGTGGAAGTCATCGGCGTATCGATCGACTCACACTTCACCCACAACGCCTGGCGTAACACCCCGGTGGACAAGGGCGGCATCGGTCCCATTCGCTACACCTTGGTCGCCGACATGAACCACGCCATCTGCAAGGCGTATGACGTCGAAACCCCCGATGGCAATGTCGCCTTCCGTGGCTCCTTCCTCATCGACAAGAGCGGCATCGTGCGTCACCAAGTGGTCAACGATCTGCCGCTGGGACGCAATATCGACGAGATGATCCGCATGATCGACGCACTGCACTTCACCGAGCAGCACGGCGAAGTGTGCCCTGCCGGCTGGAAAGACGGCGACAAGGGCATGAAGGCCGACCCGCAAGGCGTGGCGGAGTATCTGGCCAGCGAAGCCGACAAGCTCTAATTCGTTTGAGCTTATGCAACCAGGAGCGCGGTTTTACCGCGCTTTTTTCATGGAGCTTTTATGCACCTTTGGCTTTTTGTCGGCTGCCTTGTACTGCTCACCAGCTGCCAGGCCACTCCGCGCAGCGAAACGCCCACACAGCTTCGAGCAAGCCTCATCGACGAAGCCAGCGGGCTGACGGCCTCCATGCAACACGCGGACATCTTCTGGACACACAACGACAGCCGTAGTCTTTTGGACGCCCAACCCAACGAGCCGCTGCTGTTTGCCATCGATCCTCACGGCAAGGAAATCGGCCGCCTGTGGGTGGAAGGGCTCAAACCCTATGACTGGGAGGCCATCAGCCGCTTTGAGCGCAAAGGAACCTCTTACTTACTGATCGGCGATATTGGCGACAATGCGGGCAAACGGCATAAAGGCATCCACCTTCATGCCGTGCCTGAGCCGAAAATCATCACCGCCGCCATGCGTGCACGCCCGCAGTGGAGTCTGCATCTCAGCTACCCGGACGGTGCGCGCGACGCCGAAGCGCTGGCGGTGGATGAACAGGAAGCGGCAGTGTACATCCTCACTAAACGCGATGAACGCCCGCGCCTGTATCGCGCACGGCTGCCGGAGGCCGGTAAACATCATCAAACCCTGGAGTTCCTCGGTGAAACCCCCACCCTCGACGCGCCGTTTCTTGCCAGCGAATCCGGCGACCTGCGCGTACTGCCTTTCCTGCATCAACCGGTGGATATGAGCTTCGCCCCGGATGGCCGCGAAGTGGCCGTGCTCAGTTATGCGCACATCCATCTTTTTCCGCGTGCGGCGGGACAAAGCTGGCTGGATGCGCTGCGTGGCACAGCGCAGGTGATTCATCTCCCCGCGGCACGGCAGTATGAGGGTATCAGTTACAGCGCAGACGGGCGAACGCTGTTTGTGGTGCGTGAAGGTGAGGATGATCAGGCAGATGTGCCCATGCTGCGCGTCGAACGTGCCAGCGCCCAAGTAAGTAACGTTGCCACGGGCGCCCCGTAAAGCTCCGTGGGCGGAACCTCGCCAAGAAAGACCAAGGCATCCCACAGATCCAGCTCGGGCGATGTGAGCGGCAGCTCCGGCGCAAGGTTTTGCTTGGACAGCTTCTGCCCATTGGCCGCCAGCGCCAGCGGCACATGCGCATAGGTCGGCGTGGGCAGACCCAGGGCGCGTTGCAGCACCCGGTGGCGCGGCGTGGAGTCCAACAAATCGGCGCCGCGCACCACCTCAGTCACCCCCTGAGCGGCATCATCCACCACCACCGCCAAGTGGTAGGCGGCAAGATCATCCGCACGCCAGAGGACGAAATCACCAAATGCCTCGACCACATCCCAGACGTGCGAGCCGCACCAACGATCCTGCACACACACGTCTGTCCCACCCTGCACCGCGGCCACATCCAGACGCACCGCACTGCCCGTATGCCACGCCTTGCGCAGCGCGCGGCAGGTGCCGGGGTAGATCGCGCCCTCGGCATTGAAGCGTGTCGCTTGGGCGCGAATCTGCGTACGCGAGCAGGTGCAGGCATAGGCCAAACCCTCGCGCAGCAATTGATCGCGTGCGTCACGATAAGCCTCACAGCGCGTGGACTGATACAGCACCGCACCGTCCCAATGCAGGCCATACATCTCCAGCTGGCGCAAAATCCTTGCATCCGCGCCCGGAATACAACGTGGCCGATCGACATCCTCCATGCGCACCAGCCACTGCCCACCCTGACGTTTGGCACTCAAAAAACTCGCCAGCGCAGCCACCAATGACCCAAAATGCAGCGCGCCGCTTGGCGTGGGCGCAAAACGCCCAATCACCTCATCACGCTTGCTTTCAGCCACCATGCCCGAACTTCCTGAAGTTGAAACCACCCGTCGCGGCATCGCGCCGCATCTCCTTGAGCAAACCATCGTGCGGGTCGAAGTGTACCAGCCCCGTTTGCGCTGGGATGTGCCGCATGATCTGCCCGCCTTACTCACTGGACATGTGGTCGAACGCATCGAGCGACGCGGCAAATACATTCTGCTGCGCTTGACACGCGGCAGCGTGCTACTGCATCTTGGCATGTCGGGCAGTCTGCGGCTGGTCGAGACAGGCACCCCGCGCCTGACCCATGACCATGTGGATATCGCCTTGAGCAACGGACTGCATCTTCGCCTGCATGACCCACGCCGCTTCGGCGCCCTGCTCTGGTGCGACGGCGATCCATTGCAGCATCCACGCTTGGCCAAACTCGGCCCCGAGCCGCTGGAGGATGCCTTTGATGCTGCCTATTTGCACCAACGCCTGCACACGCGGCACAGCGCGATCAAACCCATGCTGATGCAAGCGGACATCGTCGTCGGCGTGGGCAATATCTACGCCAACGAGGCGTTGTTTCTCAGCGGAATCGATCCGCGCACGCCGTGCAGCGCGCTGACCCTGCAGGATGCACAACGTCTGGTCGGACACATCAAACAACTGCTGCAGCGTGCGATTGAACAAGGCGGCACCACCTTGCGCGACTTCGTCAATCCGCACGGCAAACCGGGCTATTTCCAGCAAACGCTGAACGTCTATGGTCGCCGCGACGAACCATGCCGCGTCTGTACCACCCCGATTGCCCACATCGTGCAGGCGCAGCGCAGCACGTTTTATTGCCCGCATTGCCAGAAAAACGCCCTGCTTTCTGCTGCGCCAGAAAATCTATCGAAAAATTCGATCAATCAAGGCTGAAAATCGGGGTTTAGACACTAGGGCACCTCAAAAAACCGTCACGAGCGGGCGCAGCGCAAGGAGCCCCGCAGCGAATCCCCGAGACATATCAATTAGATAGGCGAGGGGTGAGCGAGGAAGCGACGCAGCAATTCGTTCGCGCAGTAGGTTTTTCGAGGTGCCCGCTAAAAATTCGATCGATTGGGGCACATAGCGCACGAGCAGGGCGTCAAGAAGCCCTTGAGCAGGCCACGGAAACGTTATTTCGCTGCTGGATCCGCCAGCACGCGTTTGGCCTCGTGGTACAGCGCTTCCTGCTCAGGCAAGCTCATGTGTTCAATCACCTGTTGGCGCGCACGCGCCAAACTTTCCATGGTACGAAAGCGCAGCTCGAACTTGGCGTTGCTCGCGCGCAATGCCGCCTCAGCATCCACCCCGAGCTTGCGCGCCAGATTGCTCATGGCGAACAACACATCGCCCACTTCTTCAAATGTATTTGCCGCATCCCCCGCAGCCATGCCCTCACGCAGTTCCTGCAGCTCTTCCTCGATCTTGGGAAAGACCGCCGCGGCATCCGGCCAATCAAAGCCCACACGTGCCGCACGTTTTTGCAGTTTGACTGCGCGCGTCAGTGCCGGCAGCGCGCGTGCCACGCCATCGAGCACCCCCAAGGGCTGCTCAGCGCTTTTATCCGCGCGCTCAAGTGATTTCTGCGTCTCCCACGCCGCTTTGAGTGCTGCTTCGTCATCGTGCTGTACATCAGCAAACACATGCGGATGGCGACGCACCATTTTGTGCACCACGTCTCGTGCGATGTCGTCCAGATCAAACCACCCCGACTCCTCGGCCATGCGCGCGTGATAAACCACATTGAGCAGCAAATCGCCCAATTCCTCGCGCAGCGCCGGCATGTCGTCGTGCTCGATGGCGTCCAGCACTTCATAGGCTTCTTCCAGGGTGTAGGGCGCAATGCTGGCAAAGGTTTGCTTGCGATCCCACGGGCAGCCATGCAGCGGATCGCGCAGCGCCACCAATAGCTCGCGCAGCGCCTGCACCGGGTCGAGATGCGTTTCGGGTGCAGGCAAGCTCATGCGTTCACCGGCGCACAGGCCACACGGCTGAGCAGCACGCTCCACACCGCACGATAGCGCGCTGGAATGCTCCCAGCCTGCCCTTGCAACCACGCTGCAAGTTGCGCTTCTTGCAGCACACCCTGCGGGCAGCCTTTGGCGAAGCTAGCCTTGCCACTGAGCAGCAAATGGCTATGCAGCGGCACCCCGACCTGCTCACCGAGCACCAATTGGTTCAAGGTTTGCGCCAGCTTTTGTACCCGGCGCAGCGGGTTATCGAAATCATGGCGCATGCCATCGTCAAAGCGCGACCATTGCAGACTGAAGTCCGAGCCGTGTAACACGCCATCAAGGTATTGCCACTCCAGCACCTGCAAGCCGTGCGCGCTGAGCAGCAGATGATCGATCTGCGTGTAGCCGCCCACCTCATCCGGCACGACCACATCACGCACATAGGGCAACGCCGAGGCACTCAACGCCTTGATGCAGCGTGCCTTGGCCTTCTCCGGCGAATCCAGCCACTGTTGCGCCCAAGCCAGCATGTTTCAACCTTGCAGTAAAGCCATGCCGCCGTGCTCGGCATGGTAGGAGCTACGCACCAGCGGGCCACTGGCCACGTGCTTGAAACCCATCTCGCGCGCGATAGTTCCCAGACGATCGAAATCCTCGGGCGCCACGTAACGCTGCACCGGCAGATGATGCTGACTGGGTTGCAGATACTGACCGAGGGTGAGCATATCCACCCCATGCGCACGCAGATCGCGCAACACAGCGATGATTTCCTCATCGCTCTCGCCCAGGCCAAGCATCAGTCCCGACTTGGTGGGTACGTGCGGCACGCGCTGCCTGAAATCACGCAACAAAGCGAGTGAGCCGACATAATCCGCCCCCGGGCGCGCCTGACGGTACAACCTGGGCACGGTTTCCAGATTGTGATTGAGCACATCCGGCGGCTCGGCGGCAAGAATGTCGATGGCCAGCGTTTCTCGCCCACGAAAATCCGGCACCAAGGTTTCGACCACCAGCCCCGGGCGTGCAGCACGTGCCGCACGGATGCAGGCGGCAAAATGTGCCGCACCGCCATCGCGCAGATCATCGCGATCCACCGAGGTGATGACCACGTACTGCAAGCCCATCTTGGCGATGGTGCTTGCCAGATTGTGCGGCTCATCGCCATCCAGCGGATCGGGGCGCCCATGCGCCACGTCACAAAACGGGCAACGGCGCGTGCAAATCCCGCCCATGATCATGAACGTAGCCGTGCCGCCACCGAAGCATTCGCCAAGATTCGGGCAATTCGCCTCTTCACACACCGTGTGCAGGCGCGCTTCACGCAAAATGCCTTTCAGCCGCTGCACCTCAGCCGAACCATGCACGCTGGAACGAATCCACCTCGGCTTGGGCAAAGGCTCATCGCGCTGCACCACCTTGACCGGGATACGTGCCACCTTGTCCTTGCTACGCATCTCGGGGGTGATCGTCCGTACCGCGGGGGGCGTGATCGTCGAATCATTCATACGTTTTCCATCATCCATTCGGGTTGGCAGCCAAGCGCCTGCGCCAGCGCGTGCGCAAGCGGGCGTTTGAGCTCATCGAGGCTCACCTTGGCAAAATCACGCACCTGACACATCCTAAGCCCAACGTAACCGCAAGGGTTGATACGCGCAAATGGCGACAAATCCATCGCCACGTTCAGCGCCAGGCCATGATAGCAGCGGCCTTGACGAATCTTCAGCCCAAGGGAAGCGATTTTGCAGTCTTCAACATACACCCCAGGCGCATCACGCCGCGCATGGGCGATGATGCCCAAACTGTCCAAGGTCACGATCACCGCCTGCTCCAATGCCTCGACCACCGCGCGCACACCAAGACCCGCGCGCTGCAGATCGAACAGCAGATAAGCCACCAACTGCCCCGGCGCGTGGTAGGTCACCTGCCCGCCGCGATCCACTTGAATCACGGGAATATCACCCGGCGCCAACACATGCTCGGCCTTACCGGCCAAACCTTGGGTGAATACGGCGGGATGCTCCACCAGCCAAAGCTCATCTGCCGTGGTTGCGTCACGCTGGCGGGTGAGGTCCTGCATGGCGGCAAGGCAAGGCGCATAATCGCGCAAGCCTTGATCGCGTATGAGCAACTCGCGCAATTACAGACTGGCCAAAACCTTGGGATGTGCCTTGAGCGCCGCAACAATCGCATCCACCTGTGCACGCGACTCGGCACGCAAAGCAATGCTCACCGCGACATACTTGCCCGCCGAGCTGGCGCGCAGGCTGATGTCCGCCTCGCACACCTCAGGCGCATGGCAGCGCACCAGTTCAAGCACCTCCAAATGGAAATCATCCGTCGCCAGCCCCATCACCTTGATCGGGTAATCGCAAGGAAACTCCAACTCGGGCGCTTGATCCAGTGGGCAGCTATTCATCGATTCAGTCTCATGGATGTCATGCGCTCAGAATGAGGCTTATTTCTTGAACATCAAGATCACGCTGTCGGTCATGCGGCGGAAGAAACCGCCTTCCGGCACGGCATTCAGCACCACCACCGGCGCTTCGCCTTCAAGCTTGTCGCCCAATTTGGCACGCAAACTGCCCACCACTTGCCCTTGATTCAGCGGTGCGGTGAGGTTGGGCGTAATATCCAGCTCCAGCTTGAGTTGATCAAATTTGCCACGCTGCGTGGTGACGTAAAAATCCTTGCTCAAGCCAAGCTTGGCGGTTTTCTCCGCGCCTTTCCAAATACGCGGCTCGTCGAGCACATCGCCCGCCTTGCGCACCAAACGTGTTTCATAAAAACGGAAGCCGTAGTTGAGCAGAACTTGCGTCTGCTCGGCACGCGCCGCATCGCTCGGCGCACCCAGCACCACAGAAATCAGACGCATCCCCTCACGCTGTGCAGAAGCCGCCAAGCAGAAGCCCGCCGACTCGGTATGTCCGGTTTTGCCGCCATCCACCGAAGGATCGCGCCACAACAGGCGGTTACGGTTGATCTGCTTGATGTTGTTCCACATGAACTCCTTTTCGCTCTCGCGCTTGTAGTGTTCGGGGAAGTCACGAATCACTGCCGCCATGAGCATGGCCACGTCGCGCGCCGTGCTGTAGTGATTGGCATCCGGCCAACCGGTAGAGTTGACGAAATGCGTGCCGGTCAGACCGAGCCGTTGCGCTTCGGTATTCATCAACGCAGCGAACGCTTCCTCACTTCCCGCCACATGCTCGGCCAAGGCGATGGTGGCATCGTTGCCAGACTGGATGATCATGCCCTTGAGAAGGTTGTCCACGGAAACCTGGGTGCCCACGCGCACGAACATCTTGGAGCCTTCCATGCGCCAGGCTTTTTCGCTGATGTTGACCATTGTTTCCGGCTTGAGATCGCCACGCTGCAGCGCAGCGTAGATGATGTACGCCGTCATCAACTTGGTGATGCTCGCCGGCTCCACACGCATGTCGGGATTCTGCTCCACCAACATGCGCCCGCTGTTGAAGTCCATCAGCACATAAGATTTGGCCGCCAGCGTCGGCGCACTGGGAATGGGCATATTCTGCGGTGAGGGCAAGGCGGGCGTTGGCGTGGCTGTCACGGTCTGGGCAGGTGCTGGGGTGGGATTGGCCATGAGCGGTGTCTGAGCGAACCAAGCCAGCGCGACGAGAGCAACAGCACAACGGAAAGTATTTTGCATAATGAGACTATTCGACGTATTTTCTTGGGTGGGAAAAATGCTTTCGAGCATTCTAACGTCCATCCCGTATGAGTGCATCCCATTAACAGGCCGTTGAAAAAGTCTTTCAACGGCCTGTTAAGGCAAGCCATGGAAGGCTTGCGCGAAGATTAATCACACTAAGTGATTGATCTTCCGAGCCCGTAGCGGACATGTGTCGCTACGAGGCGAGTTAAAAAAGGGCAGGAAGCCCCTTTTTCAACATCCTGTTAGCTTGCCGGAGTCTGCCATGCGCCATCTTCTTGCTGCCCTGTTCACCTGCACCCTGTTTGCCGCGCCCGTCATGGCGGAAAGTAATATCTACAAATGGGTGGATGCCAACGGCGTGACCCACTTTGGCGCACAGCCGCCGCAAAATGTGAAGGCTGAAGAAGTCAAACCGCGCGTGGCTCCGGCAAATGCTGCACCCTCAACTGCACCCCAAGCAGCAGAAGCGGCAAAAGATGAAAAGCCGAAGGATGCGGACAAAACCAAAGACAGCAACAAACAGATGGTCACCATTTCCGCGGAACAGATCGCCGAGCAGTGCAAGAACGCCCAAGCACGTCTGCAACAGCTCGAATCCAGCCCACGTCTGATGACGCGCGGTGCCGACGGACAAATGGCTCGTGTTCCCGAGGAAGAACGCCAAAAAATGATCAGCGAAGAACGCGCCCGTGTTCAGGACTACTGCGGTCAATAAGTCATGCCCCTCGTGCAACTGTTCACCAATCTGCCGCTGCCCACTGAGGATGAAAACGCCCTGGGGCAGGAACTCTCCAGTGTCGTGGCGCACGCACTGGACAAGCCCGAGCAATGGGTCATGACGCGCGTCGTATCGGCACAAAGCATGAGCTTTGCCGGAAGTCATGCGCCCTGTGCCTACCTCGAATGCAAAAGCATTGGCCTCAACGACGCCCAAGTGCGACGCTTGGCTGCCGAGCTACCGGGACATGTACACAGGCAACTTGGCATCGACACCGCGCGTATTTACATCGAATTTTGCGATGCGCATGCCGATCGCTGGGGCTGGAACGGCACCACGTTCTGATTCAGAATCCGCGCCCCATCACCTTCCTTAATCTCGGTTCTACATCCATGCGCCTCTCGCAATTTCCTCTTGCCACCCTGAAAGAAACGCCAGCCGATGCCGAGGTCATCAGCCACCAGCTCATGCTGCGTGCTGGTCTGATTCGCCGTCTTGCAGCCGGACTGTACACCTGGTCACCGCTGGGGCTGCGTGTGTTGCGCAAGGTGGAGCGCATCGTGCGCGAGGAAATGGATCGCGCGGGCGCATTGGAGATGCTGATGCCCGCCGTGCAGCCTGCCGAGCTGTGGCAGGAGTCGGGACGCTGGGAGCAATACGGCCCCGAGCTGTTGCGCTTCAAGGATCGTCACGCGCGTGAGTTCTGCTTTGGCCCCACGCACGAGGAAATCATCACGGATTATGCGCGGCGCGAGATCAAAAGCTACAAACAGCTGCCGGTATGCTACTACCAGATTCAGACCAAGTTCCGCGATGAAGTGCGCCCACGCTTCGGCGTAATGCGTGCGCGCGAGTTTTTGATGAAGGATGCCTATTCCTTCCACATGGATCAGAACTCCCTGCAAACCACTTATGAGGTGATGCACGCCGCCTACTCGCGTATTTTCAGTCGCCTGGGTCTGGATTTTCGCGCCGTGCGCGCCGATACCGGCAGCATCGGTGGCACCGGCTCGCATGAATTTCACGTACTCGCATCATCGGGCGAAGACGACATCGCCTTCTCCAATGCCTCGGACTACGCTGCCAACGTCGAGCTGGCCGAAGCCTTGCCCCCCAGCTCGCCACGCCCCTCGGCGAGTGAAACCTTGCGCGAGGTCGAAACCCCCAAGCAAACCACTTGTGAGGATGTCGCCGCCCTGCTCGGCATTCCGCTTTCACGCACGGTCAAACTGATTGCCGTCATGGCAAGCGGACGGATGCGTGCCCTGCTGCTGCGTGGCGACCACAATCTCAATGAAATCAAGGCCGGTAAACTGGCCGGATTGAGCGATCTTCGCCTTGCCACGGAAGAAGAAATCCGCGCCGCTTTCCACTGCCCGCCCGGTTTCCTCGGTCCGGTTGGACTTGCGCGTGATGCCATTGAAGTGATTGCCGACCACAGCGTCGCGGTCATGGCGGACTTCGTGTGCGGCGCCAACAAAGCCAAATACCACCTTGCCGGCGTCAATTGGGGACGCGACCTGCCTGAGCCGGATCGGATTGCCGATTTGCGCAACGTGGTCGAAGGCGACCCCAGCCCGGATGGCCAGGGCACGCTGGTCATTCGCCGCGGCATCGAGGTGGGACACATCTTCCAGCTTGGCGAAAAATACAGCCAGGCAATGAATGCCAACGTGCTCAACGAAGCCGGTCAAGCGCAAGTCATGACCATGGGCTGCTATGGTATCGGTGTGTCGCGGGTGGTGGCCGCAGCCATCGAGCAAAACCACGACGAGCGCGGCATTCGCTGGCCGCAGGCACTCGCCCCTTTCCACATTGCCCTCCTCCCTCTGGGCGCAAGCCGTGCGCCGCAAACACTCGAACTGGCCGAGTCACTTTATGCTCAGCTCAGCGCATTGGGCTTTGATGTACTGCTGGATGATCGCGACCTGCGCCCGGGGGTGATGTTTGCCGACATGGAGCTGATCGGCATTCCGCACCGCCTGGTGATCAGCGAAAAAGGGCTGGCTGCAGGGCAGCTAGAGTACCGTTCACGCACAGCCAGCGACAACGAGATGGTTGCGGTCGAAGCGGCGCTGGATTTCCTCAAGGCGCGTCTGGCTGCACAGTAACCTCGACCCGGATTGAAGACGCGGCGTCTTCACGGGGTGAAGATTTTGGCCTCCAAGCCTGCCACCCAGCCCGCACGCATCGGCACGCGCACCACCAGGCGATAGCCGCCCTCACGCGGGCTTTCCAGAGCGATCACCTCGCCGCGCTGGCGCTGCCCTTCAACCTCCACATCCACCGCCTCGCCAAGCCGCACGCCACGCACCTGCTCGGCGCGCAGCGCGGCCACCACATCCATCACATCCGCGCGCGCCACCTCCACCAGCGTCGGCGCGTGCATGGTGGCGCTGACGGACTCACCCACGCGCGCCTGCACACTGAGAATGCGTGCGGCGAACGGCGCTTTGAGCGGTGTGTAGCTGCGTTCGGTTTCGGCATACTGCATGCGCGCCGCGGCCTGTTGATACTCACCATCGACGCGCGCCTGGTCGATGTGCGCTTTCTCCAACTCAACATTGGACAGCACGGTACGCGCATAAAGCTCCTCGGCACGCTTGGTTTCACGTGCGGCCTCCACGCGCCGACGCTCCAGCGCCTTGACCGCTGCCCGCGCCTCACTCACCCGCGCATCCATGGGGCGGGAATCCAGCGCCAGAAGCGGGCTCCCCGCGGCCACATCCTGTCCCGGCTTGACCAGCACCTCTTTGATTTGCCCTGAAATGGGCAGCGACAACGCCGTGCGATCCGCCCAAGCCAAGGTCGCTGCAAATTCCGCAGCGTTCAGCGACGAGCTCAAAGCAAGCGTCACCATCAACAACGCTGTACAAAACTTCGGCTGAGCGATCATAAAGTTATTCATGGCGCCTTCCCTTGAGTGGGCGATGAAGGACGATCAGGCAAACTCACCGCCTGACCACTGAGCAGTTCAAGCTCCGCCCATGCAAGGCTGAGCGCGTAGAGCGTGCGCGTGCTGCGCAGACGAGCATCGGTCATCTGCACCATACTGTCCCCCAGATCCGTGCTGACTTCCATTTCATACAGTACCCGGCTGCGCTCCATGTACACATCACGATAATCGTTGCGCACCCGATCCCCACTCATGCCCTTGCGCAGCACATCAATGTCGAGAATGAGCTCGGTCATGCGCTGGCGCAACTCCGCCTCACTGCGCTGCAAAAGAGCGCTGAGCTTGCTTTTTTCTGCCTCAGCCCGCAGCAGATCGGCATCATGACTGCGCCCCATGACCAAGGGGGCAGTCAAAACCAAGCCTGCGCGAAAAGGATCATTCCCCCCCACTGGACGGTTGTACTCCCCAGCTTCAATGACCGCATCGACCACCGGCATATATTTGGCGCGTGTTGCTTCGATGCGCTCATTCGCCGCCTGCAACTGATGCCGCAGCGCTTTGAGCGAGGGGTTCTGTTCCAGGGCGAGCTTGATCTGTGTGTCGATTGGCGGCGCAGCACGACTTTCCAGAAGCTTCAGCTCGGGCTCGACCAATTTGGCAGGCAATTGCGTCGCATCCCCCAAAGCCGAGGCAAGTTTTACGCGCGTTGAACGCTGGCGCGCCTCGGCAACACTGCGCTCACGCAGCGCCTCCTCATAGCCGGTTTGCGCACGCAGCAAATCCACCTGCGAAAGCTGGCCAAGCTCGCGACGCTGTTTGATTTTGTCGTAATCGACATAAACGATCGCCATGCGCTCATTGGCCAGCGTGTAGCCCAGATCAGCCAGCAACACCTCATAAAATGCACGCATCGCGTCCAATCGCCGCTGCTGCGCGGCCATCGCAAAACGCGTCTCCTCGCTTTCAATCATGGCGAGCGCTGCATGCTCTAAAGCACTGCTACGGCCAAAATCATACAGTCGCTTACGCGCAACGAGCAGCGCCGCGCTATCGTTGCGACTCTGATCAGCGCTGAGACTGGCAGGGTCGATGTAACGTGCTCGCGCCTCAAAGGCAATTTTCAGATCGTTGTCGCCTTGCACACCGAGCAAACCTGCGCGTGCCGCATCCAGATCAGCCTTACGAAACTGCATTTCATAATGTGACTCGTCAGCAGCAAGGCGCATGGCATCGGTTAGGGCGAGCGGCTGGGGCAAAGGTTGCGCCAACGCCGGTGCGTCAACCACGAGCAAAGCCAGCGACATTGCTACAGCACCCAACCTCATGGCGCGGCGGCACCTTTTTTATAAACGGTAAAGTTCATCCCTGGCTGTTTATACGCGCCACTGACGACAAACTCACCCAACTGGATGAATTCCTTGGCATCACGCGTGGGTCCGGTGAATTTGGTGATGAAATTACCGTCCAGATCAAAAAACGCGATCACCGGCGTGGCGCGTACACGGTATTCCTCAAAGGAGAATTTCTTCTGCGTCGTGTTCTGCCCTTTGAAATTCACCAAATCGACGTCACCATTGATGTCGATTGGAATCACACGAAAATGCTTCTGGTAGTAAGCCTGCACATCGGCCTGATTGAACACCGTGGTTTTCATTTTGTGGCAAAACGGGCACTCATCCATTTCAAAAAACAGCATCACACCCTGCTTGCCTTCCTTTTTGGCCGTCGCCAACTCGTCTTTCAGGTTGCCAAAACTCTCATCAAAAAAACCACGCTCCGCCGCCATTAATGGCGCAGATACCAACATAACCAGGGCAGTAAAAATGAAAAAAGCGCCACGCAGGCGCTTTACGCAATATGAAAAGAGATCAGCAATTAACGACATACCTTCACCTCCTTGCCCGCGGGCGATTGACACCATTCACGCATATAGCGCTCGATCACCTCATGCGTAATGGCACCAAGATGGGTGCGCGCGACATTACCATCGGGCGCAAGCAAAACCGTGGTCGGCAGACCGCGAATCGAACCAAATGGCGTTGCCTGCCCCGGGTTCAACAGCATCACGGGGTAGCTGATCATTTGCTCGTCGATGAATTTATTGAGTTTGCCAGCATCGATTTTTTCATACGCCAAACCCCACACCACAGCATCTTTTTGTGCATGCGTGTCGTGAAAACGAATCAGCTCGGGAATTTCTTCACGACACGGTGGACACCAGGTGGCCCAAAAATTGACAACCACGAACTTACCCTTGTGATCGGCAAGTGACTGCGTTTTGCCTTGCATATCTTTGAGTGAAAACTCAAGCGCATGCGCTGGGGTAAGCGCCAACAGCACAGGCAAAACTAAAACAAGACGCTTGCAAATATTGATAAGGCGGAGCATGGGTAAGACCTTATGTTCAATGAGGCGAAGCGTTGTGACCATGTTCCTCTGCTTTGTGCGAGAGGTACAGCGCCAGACCAATAAGGGCAATGCCAACGGCAAAATACAACAAGTCAAGCGGAGTGCTGAAGCTCATATTGATGCCGTATTCGAAAAACTTGACGATCAAGATCAGCAGAATCACCTTGGCCAAGCGGTTTTTCAGATCATCCAGACCGCTGATAATCAGCACGTTGGAGGCGTTGCCATCCTGGTAGGCCACATCGATCTTGCTGATGAAAAGCTCGTACAAACCAAAGGCGAAGATCATCAGAATCGTTGCCAGCAAGAAGCCGTCCACCACTTCAACCACGTGCGTCACCGTACTATTGCGCAGCGCCAGTTTCTCGTCTGCAGGAAGAAGAGGATCCGCATAGTGAAGGAGATGAGCCACAGTGTAAAACGCATCGACAGCCGCGACGTAGAACATGGCGAGACTCAATGCCATGCTGACCACCACAGCCAAAATGACCACCATGCGCGTACCCCATAACCCGCGCTCAAAAAGCGACTCCAGCGATTTCATCATAAATAAGACTCAGTGGGTTTTTGAATTGACCGCAGTCTAAAGCCAACCTCTGACTCGCTCAAGGCAAAACCCCACAAAACCTACAAAAGACCGTTATGTGCGTTGCTGGCATAATCGCCGGATGAACTACACAAAACAATTCAACCTTCGGATGGTTTCATGGCTGCTGCAAAAGACATAGAGGTGCTGGTGCTGTACTACAGCCGCGGAGGCCAGACAGCCCAAATGGCGCAGTTGGTGGCTCGCGGCGTCGAAAGCTTGCCTGGCGTGCGCGCACGCCTGCGCCGAATCGTTAGTGAAAACCCGCTTGAGAATGAAGACAGCGACAGTCACGCACCACCACCTGCGCGAGTCGAAGATCTGGCCGAATGTGCAGGGCTGGTGCTTGGCAGCCCAACCTACTTTGGCAACATGGCCGGAGCGGTGAAGAATTTCATCGACCAGACCAGCAGCCTGTGGATGTCCGGCGCGCTGATCGGCAAGCCGGCCGCCGTCTTCACCTCCACCGCAAGCCAGCATGGCGGGCAGGAAAGTACATTACTTTCCATGATGATTCCTCTGTTTCACCACGGGATGCTGATGGTGGGTCTACCCTACAGCGAGCCGGCATTGCTGCGCTCCAAAGCGGGCGGTACGCCGTATGGCGCCAGTCACACCTCCGGGGATGGACGTTTACCCTTGACCGAGGAGGAAAAAATTCTGTGCAAAGCCCTTGGCCGGCGGGTGGCGGACATTGCGCGTCGCTTGGACGCCACAGCCCCGGCCTCTTGATATGCTTTGATGCACGCAAGGCTACGTTTATAGTCTCGGCATTTGTTACGCCACCATGCCCCAGAGAGGAATACCCAATATGATCAAAAAATGCCTGTTTCCGGCCGCAGGGTACGGCACACGCTTTCTTCCGGCCACCAAGGTCATTCCTAAGGAGATGTTGCCCATCGTTGACAAGCCACTGATCCAGTATGGCGTTGAAGAAGCGATGGAAGCCGGCATTTTTGAGATGGCGATCGTCACCGGGCGTGGCAAGCGAGCGCTTGAAGATCATTTCGACATCAACTACGAACTGGAAAGCCAGCTGCGCGGCACCAGCAAGGATGTCTTACTCGCGGGCATTCGCAAAATCATTGAAAGCTGCAGTTTCTCCTACACCCGCCAGCGTGAAATGAAAGGTTTGGGGCATGCCGTACTTACCGGCGAAACCCTGATTGGTCGTGAAGCGCCGTTTGCCGTGATTCTTGCCGATGATCTGTGCGTTTGCGATTCGCAGGGTGTGCTCAAGCAAATGACCGCCGTGCATGAAAAATACGGCTGCACCGTGGTGGCGGTCGAAGAAGTGCCGCATCACGACATCCACAAATACGGCGTGATTGCCGGCGAAGAAATCGAGCCGGGTGTTTACCGCGTCAACACCATGGTGGAAAAACCCGCCGCCGAGGTGGCGCCAAGCAATCTCGCGGTGATTGGTCG
Source organism: uncultured Halothiobacillus sp. (assembly GCA_964402435.1). Lineage (GTDB taxonomy): Bacteria > Pseudomonadota > Gammaproteobacteria > Halothiobacillales > Halothiobacillaceae > Thiofaba. Next base: position 25,669 of record CAYOCG010000001.1, read on the forward strand.
TTACATCATCACCCCGGACATTTTCGACATCTTGCGCGATGTCAAGCCAGGTGCCGGCGGTGAGATCCAGCTCACTGACGCCTTGATGGAGCAGGCGCGTCAGGGCAATGTCGTCGCTTACAAATTCCGCGGCCGCCGTTTTGACTGCGGCTCGGTGGGTGGTTTCGTTGCCGCCACCAACTACTTCTATCACATGGGCAACAGGTAAAACGCATGCACATCACCCAAGACCACGTCGTTACGATCGACTACCGCCTGACCGACGACCACGGGGAGGAAATGGATTCCTCCGCAGCCCATGGCCCGCTGGCCTATCTGCACGGGCACCACAACATCGTACCTGGCCTGGAGCAGGCACTGGAGGGGCGTAATGTGGGCGATCAATTCAAAGTCAGTGTTGAGCCCGCACTCGGCTACGGTGAATACAACCCAGCACTGACGCAATCCTTGCCAAGCAGCATGTTTGGCGGTGTCGAGCAGATCACCCCCGGCATGCAGTTTCACGCGCAAACCGATCATGGCATTGAAGTCGTCACGGTCACTGCGGTCAACGGTGACGAAGTGACCATTGACGGCAATCATCCGATGGCGGGTAAGACCCTGCACTTTGAAATCACGGTGCGCGAGGTTCGTCCTGCGAGCGCCGAGGAACTGGCGCATGGTCACGCCCACGGGGAACACGGGCATCATCACTGATTGAGTTGCCAAGCCGACGGTATCTCGGGGAGCTTCGGCTCCCCTTTTTGCGCACAGTCACCAGCAAAACTTATCGCTGCCATCATTCCCTCTGATTAGCCCCAATGTCTTCACATGGGAGAGACTGCGCACATTCAACTGATTCGTGGAGTTCCAACATGTCACTGCAAGCCCTGATTTTCGATGTCGATGGCACATTGGCCGACACCGAGCGCGACGGCCATCGCCCTGCCTTCAACCTCGCCTTTGCAGAAGCCGGGCTTGACTGGGATTGGGATGTCGCCCTCTACGGTGATCTGCTTAGCGTGACCGGTGGCAAAGAGCGTATTCGTTACTACTTACAAAAATACCGTCCGGATTTTGTATTGCCGGATCACTCCGATGCATGGATCGCCGGGTTACACCAGGCCAAAACACGTCACTACGTGCGCCTTTTAAGCGAAGGGCTGATTCCCTTGCGGCCTGGCGTCAAACGTCTTTTGAATGAAGCACGCGCACACAATTTGCGCCTGGCAATTGCCACCACTACCACGCCGGAAAACGTCACTGCATTGCTGGAAGCCACACTGGGTGCAGAAAGCATCGACTGGTTCGAGGTGATTGCCGCAGGTGATATTGTGCCGAAGAAAAAACCTGACCCGGCAATCTTCACTTACGCATTGCAAGCCCTTGACCTGCCCGCCCATGCTTGCCTTGCCTTTGAAGACTCGCGCAACGGTCTGCGCGCAAGTTACGGTGCGCAGTTGACCACGATTGTCACCGTCAATGACTACACCCGCGAAGATGACTTCTCCGAAGCGATTCTGGTATTGGATAGTCTCGGCGAACCTGACGCCCCGGCTTTGAACTTACGCCAAACTGACCAACCATGTGTGGTTGATGTCGCCATGCTGCAGCAACTGGCCGTCAATAAATAAAAACGATACATGAATTAAATCGTTGATTCCTTGATTTACGCATCCAGCAGCTATGATTCCAGTCATGCACATAGGCCATGCGCCGTAAGCGTTGAGCTGATGCGTCGTAAGCGTTCAATGGCCGCGAAAGGATACGTTGTAAGAGGGCGGCAACCCTTGCCCAACATCCTGCTCAAACCCGACTAGGACATCATTGACATGGATCACGCCCTGCACCAAGACACTGCCACTTTTCCTTATGATGCTTTTATCGATGGTTTGGAAGAAGCCATCTACTGGCATAACGACTGGTACGCACGTGGCATGCGCCTTTTGCTGCAACGACTTCCAGCCTCTGATGATCTACTGGCGCACGATGCACACACGCATTGCAAGCTGGCCGGGCTACTTAAGAACCTGCCAACACCTCCCGGACATGAAATCCTGATGCAGCAAATCAAGGAAATGCACCACGAAATGCATGCACTCATGCGCGAGGCCTTGCTGGAAGCCCAAGAAGGGGTGAGCATCAGCGAGACAACCCTGGATGAGATGGAGCAGGCGCAATCCGGCTTTTTTGTCAGCCTGCATGGCTTGTTCCGTCAGGTGCTGGAAGACAAGTTTCGCCGGAACGCCCCCTGAACAGAGACACAGGCCGCTAAACTCACTTCACCGCACGGCTTCACTTTAACCAGCCAGTTGCAGCACGTGCTGCCCCCACGCCTCCAGTTCCTCCAAAAGCAACCACTCGCGCCCCGTGGATGCAGGATCGGCACGCAAGCGCTCAATCTCGGCAAAGTAGCGCTCTGCATGTATGCCCGCTCCACCCTCTTCATCCAACAGGCGTGAGCGGCGCAGCGTTTGCCAACGCGCAGCTTCTGCCGGTGAGAGGCTTTCTGGTGCGTAACGTGCACGGAAGCGAAATAGCAGTTCACGCAGTCGCTCGTCCTGCAGTTGTGTTTGTAGTCGAGCAAGCTCATCGGCCGTGGCGTGCATCACGTTGCGCGTCGCTACGCGATCTGCCTCGCTGATAAAACCTTGGTACAACGCAGACTCGGCATCCAACATGCGTGGCATGGGTTCAGCGGCATACAAGGTGCGGGCAAGTGCGGCGAAGGCGTCTTGATGTGCGCGGATAAAGTCAAAGTGTCTTTGACACAACGCAAGATCAAGCTGTAAACGCTGCGCACTCTGTGCGTCCAGAACATTGATGGGCGCGAGCAATGGCGCACGATTGAAGTGCAACTCCTTGATTCCGGGTCGGACGACACTTGGAGGTAAATCTTCTGCCTTGCTAAAAAGCCACTCCAGTAAAAGCTCGGGCGGCGTGGCCAGCAAGACTTCGGGATCATGGCGCAAATCCGCCACGATCAATCGATTGGCCATGCGCGGGTGAACACCGAGCACGGCAATCGCCGTGGTATGCCCCAGCATGGCCGGAAACATGCCCGAGGTATGCAGCACAGGTTTGTCCTGCGCTTTATCCAAAAACGCACGCACGGCCTGTTTGCTGCGCAGCGCATAGGCGAAGTCAAACAGTTTGGGCTGCTGCTGGCGAATCAGCCCAGCGAGCGCGATGGTGGCGCGGACATCGCTCAACGCATCATGCGCTTGATCATGCGCGAGCCCGTTGGCAGCAGTCAGATCCGTCAGCTTGAAACTGGGCGCACCATCGTCGCGCACCGGCCACTCGATGCCTTGTGGGCGCAAGGCGTAGGTGTAACGCGCGACATCCAGCAGATCCCAACGCGTGTTGCCGTCACGCCATTCATGCGCATAAGGATCGATGAAGTTGCGGTAGAAAAGAAAGCGCGTGTAGTTATCGTCAAAACGGATGCTGTTGTAGCCGGCAATACACGTCCCGGGTTGCGCCAGCTCGTTCTGTAAGCGCAAGGCAAACTCAGGCTCCGGCAGGCCGCGCTGCATGGCCTGCTGCGGCGTGATACCCGTAATCAGGCAGGCTTGCGGTTCAGGCAGACAATCAAGACAGGGCTGGCAAAACCACTCATACTCCGCCAGAGGACGGAGCTGCTCATCCGTACGTATCGCCGCAAACTGGGCGATGCGCCCCGTGGCGGGGTCGGCACTGAAGGTCTCGTAGTCATACCAGAGGATGCTGTTAGCCACGCATGAAACCCGCCATCATGCCGCCCAGCAAGGCACTGGCGAAACCAAACAACAGAAACAGGATCAACAGCGCTGGAATGGACGCCACCACCCACTTCACCATGAACATGACCATGGAAAGAAATGGCATTTTGATATCAACCACCACGACCTGCTGTTTGTCCATTGGATTTACCTCGTAAAGAGTCAGCTACCCGCAACATCCGGCATACGCGCGGACATCGGCTTGGTTTCACCGTAAAGACGCCAGTCAAACACCGTGCTGTAATGCAACACGGCGCGGCAATATTCGCGCGTTTCGGTAAATGGCACCGTATCCACCCAAATGTCCGCCGGCAGATCGCCTCCTTTGGGCAACCAGCGATTGACCCGCCCAGGGCCTGCGTTATAGGCCGCCGTTGCCAAAACCTGATGCCCTGAGAAACGCTGCAACACATCGCGCAAATAGGCACTGCCCAGGCGCATATTGGTCACCGGGTCATGCAGATCGCTCTTGGCCGGTGTGGGCATGGCAAGTTTGCGCGCAACATCTTTGGCCGTGCCCGGCATGAGCTGCATCAAACCTTGTGCCCCGGCGCTGGAGCCAATGTCCGGCATGAATACGCTTTCACGGCGCATGATGCCGTACATCCAGCCGCTTTCAATCGACTCGCCGCGGGCGAAACGCTCCACCTCATCCCGCCAGGGCAAGGGAAAGCGCACTTCCAGATCCTCCGCCCCAGCCAGACGTGCCTTACCCATGGTGATCGCCGCACGATCCATCCAGCCCCATCGCGCGGCCAGATGCGCCGCAGCGCGCTGGGTGGGAACATCCATGTCGCGCAGTGCCACCAGCCATTCCTTACGCGCCTCTTCCACCATACCTTGATAGTAAAACTCACCCGCACGGCGGATCGCCGGGCGTTGTGCCACAGACTGCACCGCAGCATCATCCGGCACATCAACATAACTCAAGCGATAGCCCACACCCGACCGATCGGCAGCCAATAAGCCATAGTAGGTGACATCACCGGCCATCTCCTGCCAGATTTGCTTGGCCTGTGCCTCCTGTCCGGTCTTTTCCAAGGCACGTGCCTTCCAATAGCGCCATTCCTCGCTGCTTTTCTCGGCCACAGGCATGGCGTCGATCGCTTGCAACACCCACGTCCACTGTTGCTGGCGCAAAGCCGCACGCACGCGCCAGGCGCGCATGTCCGCGTCAAAACCGGACGATGGTGCGGCCTCAAACCACTGACTTGCTTCGGGGCGGTGCTGCCGTGCGGCTGCCATGGCAATACCACCTTCAGCTTCACTGCGCACACGCGGACTCATACCCTCCAGAGCAGCCAGTGCATTCCATGCTGCATGAGCCTGATCGACATCCTCGGCGGCCAGACGTTTGGCTGCATCCGCCAACATCAAATGCATGATGAAATCGCCCTTGACATCCTTGTTCTGCGCCAGAAACGCCGCAGGATTCTTACGTGCAGTTTGCCAGCGTGCCACGCGGCTTTGCGCATCGGCACCGAGCAATGCCGCCAGTCGCGCGGCCTCACTGCTCTGATTTTTTTCCATCAAGCGTTCAATACGCCACCAGACCCGCTCTTGATCCGCTGCAGCCGCATTCACCAGCCAAGCTTCCAATGGCTGGCAGGTGCTCGGCCAGGACTGCCCCTCGTCCCACAACGCCCAGCCTTCCTGCAAAACCTTGTCCGCTGACTGGGTCACGCCCAGTGCAACCAGGCGCTGACAACGAAACTCCTGCGCGTTCAGGCTGACATCATCCAACTGAAGGTAGGCACTCCAATCCGCAGACTGCGCAAGCTGACGTAGATAACGCTTGCGCAGATCATCCGTCATAAAACTCAGCGGGGCAGCACGCGCAAAATCCATCACCTCTTGCACATTGGCTGTGGGCAGACGCTCGCGCAAATCAAGGTAAATCAGGTAAGGCCGCAATGGGTAGTCTTGCAATGACTGCAACAGAGCGGCATCCGGAGCTTTTCCCGCACGCACGCCCTGCAGAGCGGTCTGAAACGCAGCCCGTTCCTCGTTCAACCCGGCCACCACAGGCTGCAGGGTGAACATCAATACACCGAATGCATATGCAACGAGGCGCAAAGGTAAAGAGGCTGGCGTATTCATCGGGGCACCCATTCACAAAGGCTTGGCTGCCGCCCATTTTACTCCTGTAACGAACGTAAAATCGCCTCCAATGCCTTCTGCGGGTTTTGCGCCTGCGTAATGGGGCGTCCAATCACCAAAAAGCTTGCGCCCTGCTGTATGGCCTCTTGCGGCGTGAGCGTGCGTCGTTGGTCATCTACAGGCGATCCCGGTGGGCGGATGCCCGGGGTCACCAGCACAGCATCCTCGCCCCAGAGTTCGCGCAACACCTGCGCTTCACGCGCCGAACACACCACGCCATCCAAACCACAGTCTTTGGCCAAGGTCGCTAAACGTGCGACCTGCCCTTGTACGTTACCCTGCAAGCCAATCTCTGCGAGATCCTGTGATTCCATGCTGGTGAGCACGGTCACGGCAATCAACAACGGAGGATTGGCCACATCGGCCAGTGCTTCACGCGCCGCTTGCATCATGCGCCGCCCACCCGAGGCATGCACATTCACCATCCATACACCGAGATCTGCCGCAGCCCGCACGGCTTGTGCGACAGTATGCGGAATATCGTGAAATTTCAGGTCGAGAAAGACATCAAACCCCAAGCTGTGCAGCTGCTCAACCATCGTTGGCCCTGCACGGGTGAATAACTCTTTACCCACCTTCAAGCGACATTGCTGTGGATCAAGCTGCTGCGCCAGGGCGAGCGCTGCGGTCGCCTCGGCATAATCCAGCGCGACAACGATGCGCGGTGATGAGGGAGACTGGGCTGGTCGGTGTTGCGCCATAAATCGGTTCTCTCGCCTGCAGATGGACGTAAAAAAAGCAGCATGTCGCTGCTTTTCATCATATCGAAAGATGGCGGAGCGAGAGGGATTCGAACCCTCGATACGGGGTTACCGTATACACGCTTTCCAGGCGTGCTCCTTCAACCACTCGGACACCGCTCCAGAGGCTTGCTGTCCCTGCAAACCAAGTCGCACATTCTACTTGATTATCGGTCTTGAGGCAACGCCCCAAGCACAGGCCATGCATTCACTTGGGTTCAAAAACGGCGATCGATTCAACATGTGAGGTGTGCGGGAACATATCCATCACCCCCACCGCGCGCAAACGATAACGATGCTCATGACAAAGCACACCGGCATCGCGCGCCAGTGTCGCCGGGTTGCAGGAGACGTACACGATGCGCTTGGGTTTCATTTTGGCAAGATACGGCATGATCTCCAGCGCACCGGCACGCGGCGGATCAAGCAGGATTTTGTCGTAGCGCTCCCGCATCCATGCTTGCGACGGATCCGGCTCGAACAGATTGCCGACAACATGCCGTGTATTGACGATGCCGTTACGCGCAGCACTTTCCTCACCGCGTTGCACCATGGCGGCATCGCCCTCGACCCCGACCACTTCCAGTGCATGGCGTGCCAGCGGCAGTGTGAAGTTACCCAGGCCCGCGAACAGATCAAGCACGCGCTCATCCGCTTGCGGGTCGAGCAGGCGTAATGCCAGATCGACCATCTGCCGATTGATGTCGGCATTGACCTGGGTGAAATCCACCGGCAAAAAGTCGATGCGTACCCCATGTGCAGGATGGGTGTAATACAGCTCGCCCTGCTCTGGCCACAGACGATGCACGCTGTCCGGCCCGCCGGGTTGCAGCAGCAGGTGTAAGCCGGTGGTTTGGGCGTAGGCGATCAGGCGTTCCCTGTCCCCTTCACTCAACGGATCCATATGGCGGAAGACCAGAGCCGTGGCTGCCTCCCCCACCGCCACCTCGATCTGCGGCATACGCGCCTTGGCATCCAGCGTAGCGATCAAGGCGCCGAGTTCTTGCAAGCGCTCGCCCACACTGGGGTGCAGCACCTCACAGCGCGACAGATCAGCAAGATAGGGCGTGCCGCGCTCACGAAAGCCAACCAGCACCCTGCCCTTTTTCGGCACCCACTTCACCCCCAAACGCGCTCGTCGGCGATAGCCCCATGGCTCGCCGGTCAAGGCGGGCAAAAGCGACTCGGCCTCAACCTTGCCCAATTGGCGCAGGTTATCCAACAGCACCTGCTGCTTCATGGCAATCTGCCCATCCTCGCGCATGTGCTGCAGGGAACAGCCGCCACAGACCCCAAAATGCGGGCAGCGCGGTGACTCACGCTCAGGTGAGGCTTCGAGCACCTCGATGACCTCGGCCTCATCAAACCGGCGGTGGGTTTGCGTCAACTTGACCTTGACTGTTTCACCGAGCAGCGCACCATCGACAAACACCACTTTTTCCTCGTGATGCGCCACGCCACGTCCTTCATGAGAAAAACCGGTGATTTGTGCCTCGAAGATGAGGCCACGACGTTTCTTGGTCATAAAATAAACGCTTTGTTCAGGCAGGAAACACGCCCGTGGATAAATAACGATCACCGCGATCACAGACAATCGAGACGATCACGGCGTTGCTCAGGTTTTCGGCCATGCGCAACGCCGCGGCAAGCGCACCGCCCGAGGAAATACCGGCAAGAATGCCCTCACGGCATGCCAGTTGACGAGTCATGTCTTCCGCCTCGTCCTGACGCACGTCCATTAGAGCATCCACCCTCGATGGGTCGTAGATTTTGGGCAAATAAGCTGCCGGCCAGCGTCGTATGCCAGGAATCGATGCCCCTTCGGCGGGTTGCACGCCGATGATCTGCACCGCTGGGTTTTGTTCTTTTAGATAACGTGAGGTGCCCATGATGGTGCCGGTGGTACCCATGGCACTGACAAAATGCGTGACGCGACCTTCTGTCGCCTGCCAGATTTCCGGCCCCGTGGTTTCGTAATGCGCCAACGGATTGTCCGGGTTGGAAAACTGATCGAGCACCTTGCCCTCACCGCGTGCCTGCATGGCTTGCGCCAGATCACGCGCCCCTTCCATGCCCTGCGCTTGTGTCACCAAAATCAGTTCAGCTCCGTAGGCACGCATCACCTGCCGACGCTCGATGCTCAGGTTATCCGGCATGATCAGCACCATGCGATACCCCTTGACCGCCGCTGCCATGGCCAGAGCAATGCCTGTGTTACCGCTGGTGGCCTCGATCAGCGTATCCCCAGGTCGGATCTCGCCGCGCCGCTCGGCGTGTTCGATCATCGACAACGCCGGACGATCTTTCACCGAACCGGCGGGATTATTGCCCTCCAGTTTGGCCAAAAACAGGTTGTTTCGCCCTGCGCTGAAGGATTTGAGTCGAACAAGCGGCGTGTGCCCAACGGATGCCGATAGGGTTGGAATGTGAAGTGGTTGCATAAGGGCACCTCTATAAATCCACTGAAGCCGCGCGTCCTGTTCTCACGCCTATTGGGCATCCATGCCCAATACCTGCTGCGCAGGAGAGGCGTTCGAATCTTGCGGCGTCAAAATCCAGCTCAAAATACTCACATAGTGCGTCTATGCTGCGCTTTTTCGCTGGTTTCAGCCTTGCCATCATCGGCTTGATCGAATTTATAGAAGCGCCCATAAGATGACTCAGCGGGTCAAAACAACAAAGGCCACAGCGTAATCGGCTTCATCGCTCAAGGAAAGGTGCGCCTGCGTCAGCCCATGCAGGGCAAAAAGCTCCGCTGCACGCCCGTCCACGTGGAGCACCGGCTTGCCCAAAGCATCATTGGCCACACTGAAATGACGCAAGCTCAGACCATCGCGAAAGCCGGTACCCAATGCCTTGGCGGCCGCCTCCTTGGCGGCAAAGCGTTTGGCCAGGAAGCGGGCGGGATCGGACTGCGCAGCAAGCTGTGTCAGCTCACGCTCGGCCAGCATACGCACCGCAAGGCTTGCACCAAAGCGCGCCCACAACCGCCGCATGCGCGCGATGGCGACAATGTCGGTACCAATGCCGTGAATCATGACTGCGCGATCAACCCCGATCGTGCGTCCAGCATGAGCTGCTTCATTTCGCGCACCGCCGCACCCAAACCGCTGAACAAGGCGCGTGCAACAATGGCATGACCGATGTTCAGCTCACGCATCACCGGAATCGCCGCAATCGGCTGCACATTGTGGTAGTGCAAACCATGCCCGGCATTCACCTGCAAGCCAAGGCTGGCCGCATAGGCCGCCGCATGGGCAATGCGCGCAAACTCCGCCTGCTGCGCCGCACCGCGTGCGGTGGCGTAGTGGCCGGTATGGATTTCGATCACCGGCGCGCCCACACGCACTGCCGCCTCAACTTGTGTCGGATCGGCATCGATGAACAACGAAACACGCACACCGGCCTCGCGCAGCCGTGCACAGGCATCCTGCATACGGCTTTCTTGCCCCAGCACATCCAAGCCGCCCTCGGTCGTCAACTCCTCGCGTTTTTCCGGCACCAGGCAGCAGTCCTGCGGTTGGATGCGCTCGGCAATGCCGAGCATCTCCTCGGTGACTGCCATTTCCAGATTCATGCGCGTTTGCAACAAGCCGCGCAACACCTCGACATCACGATCCTGAATGTGACGGCGATCTTCGCGCAAATGCAGGGTGATGCTGTCCGCGCCATGCTGCTCGGCGAGCAAGGCCGCGTGCACGGGCTCCGGGTAGATTTCACCACGCGCCTGACGCACGGTCGCGATGTGATCGATGTTCAAACCTAAAAGAATGCCGTGGTGCATGGTGTCATGACTCATGAGTGGGTTGATGTTTTTCCATATCCAGCTTGAGTAACTCTCGCGACTGCAAAGGCTTGGAACCTAAATGCGCTGCCAAAAAACTCTGCAGAATCAAGCGGATTTCCCGCGCCGTCGCCGGCTCGTTGAACTGATGCGCGGCAAGGTGCAACAAACTTTGTCCTCGGACACAGCGTGCTTCACCCTGCCCAGCCAAGCAAATGCCTTGCTCGGTATCCACGCGGTACATGGCGGAAGCCTCAACCGCATCGCCTTGCATCGTATGGCACCAATCCGGCGCCCAACCCAGCTCTTCAAGCAGGTTTTTTTCAAAACGGCGCAAAACCGCCGCCTCCTGACCTGCCGCACTCGCCAGCGCATCGATCGCCGCAGCATAGGCATCGAACAATGTCGGATGGGCATCATCACGCGGCAGCAGCCGCATGAGCAACTCGTTGAGGTAATAACCGCAAATCAGCGTCCTACCCTGCAATATCGCCATGCCTTGCGTTTCTTCGACACGGCGTAATTGCGCCAGCTCCCCCCGTCCGCCAAGCTCTAACCACAGCGGGCGAAAGAGTTGCAGGCGCGCACGATGTTGGGCGTTGGAACGTCCTCCCCGTGCCACCACGCCGCGCCGTCCACCTTCTCGCGTCAAAACTTCAAGCAATAGACTGGTCTCACGCCATGGGCGGACGTGCAATACAAACGCCGCCCCGTCATTGGCCAAATCAGGCCTCGCCATAGCCGAGGGCGCGCAAGGCACGCTCGTCGTCCGACCAGCCACCTTTGACCTTGACCCACAGACGTAAAAACACCTTCATGCCCTGCAGGTTTTCGATGTTGATGCGCGCTCGACGGCCGATTTCCTTGAGCATGTCGCCGTTTTTACCAATCAGGATGCCGCGCTGACCGTCGCGTTCCACCCAGATCACGGCATCGATGCGCAGCAACTGCCCATCGATTTTGTAGGTTTCGATTTCTACCGTCACGCCATAGGGCACTTCTTCATGCGTCAGGCGGGTGATCTGTTCGCGAATGAATTCGGCCGCCATGAAGCGCGAACTGGCGGTGGTCAGAGTATCTTCATCAAACGCTGCGGAGGCTTCCGGCAAACGCGCCACCACGGCCGCTTCAAGCCGTGGCAGGTTGCTACCTTTGCGTGCAGAGATGGGGATGATTTCCGCAAAGGCATAACGCTGCGCCATCTGCTGCAAAAATGGCAGCAGAGCCTCCTTGTCGCCCTGCAAATCCACCTTGTTCACCGCGAGAATCACCGGCACGTCCACCTGCCCAAGGCGCTCCAGCACGGCAGCATCCTCATCCGTCCAGCGCATGCCCTCGATGATGAAAATCAGCACATCCACACCTTCGAGAATGCCCTGCGCGGTACGATTGAGCACCCGGCTCATCGCCCGCCCGGTATCCTTGTGCAGCCCGGGCGTATCCACATACAGAATCTGCGCCTGCGGCAAGGTTTTCACACCGATCAAGCTATGCCGCGTAGTTTGCGGCTTGGGCGCGGTGATGCTGATTTTCTGCCCCACCAAAGCGTTGAGCAGAGTAGATTTACCGACATTGGGGCGACCGACGATGCCCACGTAACCGCAACGGTGCGCCAGGGTTGAACTCATTTCGACTTTTCCGGTTGAATCAAGGCAAGCGCAGCTTCGGCCGCAGCCTGCTCGGCACGTCGCCGACTTGAGCCGCGCCCCTGGGTAGGCGTAGGCATGCCTTCAACATGGCATTCAACGATAAACGTCTGATTGTGATCCTGCCCCAGGGTGTCAAGCACACGGTACTCGGGTAAGGGGCGCTGCCGTGATTGCAGAAACTCTTGCAGGCGGGTCTTGGGGTCTTTCAACCCCAATTCGGCAGGCATGTGTTCCAGCCGATCTTGATAAAGATGACACACCAGAGTGCGCGCCACTTCAAACCCGCCGTCGAGATAAACCGCCCCCAAGACTGCCTCAAACGCATCCGCCAAAATCGAACCGCGGCGAAAACCGCCGGACTTCAATTCGCCGCTGCCCAGGGCGATGAAATCGCCCAGCTTGATCGACTGCGCGAGCTCCACCAAGGTCGCCTCGCGCACCAAGCTCGCGCGAAAACGCGACAACTCACCTTCATTGGCGTGCGGCCTACGGCGATAAAGCTCATCGGCGATCACAAAATTCAGCAGGCCATCGCCAAGGAATTCCAGCCGCTCATTGTGCTTGCCGCCCGCGCTGCGGTGGCGCAAGGCGAGACGCAGCAACTCAGTGTCGTTAAATGTGTAGCCCAGACGCTGCATCAGCAGGCCGGGCGCCTGGTGTGTTGGTTCAGCCAAATTTAACGTACCGTGACGGAATGGGAGAACTTGGCCACCGCGTCGAGATTACCCATGACATTGGCGCGTGCCTCGTAATCCAAACTTATGCGCTTCATACCACCTGCAACACTTTCAACTTTCAAAGTATCAAGTGGTATTTTTTCATCCAACTGATTTATGTAAAGCCGCTTCTGTATGAATTCACGTGCATCTTTTAAGTTCATTCCACCGTCACCCTGCTTCTCTAACGTTTTGAAAGCAGAGGCCACCGAAGCATCATTCAAGTAAAGCGGCACGATTTTCATCCCGGCCACGGCAGCAACGCCGCCGATGGAAAGAAGGATGAACAAGGTTACAAATCCCATGCCGCGCTGTGTTCGTATACGCATCATTTCGCTCTCCCTCGATTGAAAATCAGTGAATTCCCATGCCGATACGCTGTGGTTTGACGTGCCAGCCATGCGTATCGAGATTCATCCACACGAGCATAGCGCGTCCAACAAGATTTTCCTCGGGCACGAAGCCCCAATAGCGGCTGTCATTGCTGTTGTCGCGATTATCGCCCATGACGAAATATTTGCCTGCGGGTACAGTGAATTCTCCTTCCGGTCCCACCGCACCTGGGCGCTGCAAAATCTCATGCACCACACCCAGCAAATCTTCGCGCATGAGCAAAGCACCTACATCGCGCCCGTTCGCGCCATCGCCAGGGTAAATGCCCAATTTTTCCTGCGGAATCACCTGGCCGTTGATGGTCAGTTGTTTGTTTTCATAACGTATACGATCCCCCGGCAGACCAATCACCCGTTTGATGTAATCCACTTCCGGCTGCTTGGGGTACTTGAACACAATGACATCGCCACGCTTCGGCTCACTGCCCGGAATGATCTTGGTACGCACCACCGGCAAACGCACACCGTAGGCAAATTTATTCACCAGAATGAAGTCACCCACCTCCAATGTCGGCATCATCGAGCCGGAGGGAATGCGAAACGGCTCGGCAACAAAAGAGCGCAACACCACCACCACGAGCAGCACCGGAAAAAAGCTGCGCGCATAATCCACCAGCAGCGGGTCCGGCTTTTCCACCTGCGTGCGCGCTGCGCGGAAAAACAACTTATCCACCAGCACGATGACCCCACTGAGCAGGGTCAGGGCGACTAAAATCAATTCAAAATTCATGTTTAGCTATCCCGCTGCAATACGGCCAAAAACGCCTCCTGCGGCACGTCCACCCGGCCGATGGATTTCATGCGCTTCTTGCCTTCCTTTTGTTTGTTGAGCAGCTTTTTCTTACGCGAGACATCACCGCCGTAACACTTGGCGAGCACGTTTTTACGCAATGCCTTGATGTTGGTGCGCGCAATGATTTTGCCACCAATCGCCGCCTGAATCGGTACTTCGAATTGTTGCTGCGGAATCAGCTCCTTGAGCTTTTCGCATAGCACGCGGCCGCGCGACTCGGCATCACTGCGATGCACGATCATCGACAGCGCATCCACCGGTTCGCCATTGATCATCACATCCAGCTTGACCAGTTGCGCGGTCTGGAAGCGCAGGAATTTGTAGTCGAATGATGCATAGCCACGACTGACCGATTTGAGGCGATCAAAAAAGTCCATCACTACTTCAGCCAGCGGCAACTCGAAGGTCAGTTGCACTTGGGCGCCCAAATAAAGCATCTGCTTTTGCACACCGCGCTTTTCGATACACAACGAAATGACGTTGCCGACATACTCTTGCGGTAGCAAGATGGTGCCCTCGATGATCGGCTCGCGCATCTCGCTGATGTTCGGCGTGGGCGGCAGATCCGCCGGGTTATGAATGTGCAAAGTCTCGCCGGTGGTTGTCACCACCTCGAACACCACCGTGGGTGAGGTGGTGATCAGATCCAGGTTGTACTCACGCTCCAACCGCTCCTGGATGATTTCCATGTGCAACAGGCCAAGGAAGCCGATACGGAAACCAAATCCCAGCGCCTGAGACACCTCGGGCTCAAAGTGAAGCGCGGCATCGTTCAGGCGCAGCTTGCGCAAGGCTTCGCGCAAATCTTCATAATCTTCCGACTCCACCGGATACAAGCCGGCAAATACCCGCGGCTGCACTTCCTTGAACCCGGGCAGCGGCTCGGCAGAGGGGTTGTCCACTTCGGTAATCGTGTCGCCCACCTTGGCGGCGTCGATCTCTTTGATCCCGGCGATCAAAAAACCCACTTCGCCGGTTTTGAGCACCTCGCGGTCGCGGCGCTTGGGGGTGAACACCCCCACCTTTTCCACCTGAAACACATCGCCGCTACGCATGGTGCGAATTTTCTGGCGCAGACGCAGCTCACCATCGACCACACGCACCAAGGCGACCACGCCGACATAGTTATCAAACCAGGAATCGACAATCAGCACGCGCAAGGGCGCATCGATCTTGCCCTGCGGCGGGGGAATACGCTTAACCAGCTCCTCCAGTAGCTCAGGTACGTTCATGCCGCTTTTTGCCGATACACGCACCGCATCCGAGGCATCGATGCCGATCACATCGCCGATTTCTTTGGACACGCGCTCAGGATCGGCGCTGGGCAGATCCATTTTGTTGAGCACCGGCACCACTTCAAGACCCAGATCGATGGCCGTGTAGCAATTGGCCACCGATTGCGCCTCCACCCCCTGCGAGGCATCCACCACCAGAAGCGCGCCTTCGCAGGCAGCAAGCGAGCGTGAAACCTCGTAAGAGAAATCCACATGCCCCGGGGTGTCGATCAGGTTGAGTTCGTAGTCCTCGCCATCTTTGGCGCGGTAGTTCAACGAGACACACTGTGCTTTGATGGTGATGCCACGCTCACGCTCGATGTCCATCGAATCCAGCACCTGCGCCTCCATTTCACGCGCTTCCAGACCGCCACAGAGCTGGATCAGGCGATCCGCAAGGGTCGATTTGCCATGGTCGATGTGCGCGATGATGGAGAAATTACGAATGTGGGCTTGATCCATGAGGCTTTGAGCAGATTGTGCAAAGGCGCGGAGTATAGCAGCTTGGCGCGCATATCCGACGTGGATGCAGCCTTAACGCGCTCCGCCAAGCAGTGCCGAGGGATCCAGCGCCTGGCCATTGATCGTGATTTGCCCCTGGGCATAGCGCATGTTGGTGGAGATGCGCCCGTTCTCACGCATGACGTAACCTGCCTGCAGCAACGCAGGCAACATCTCCGCACGCTCCGCAAGCAACAACACGGCCACGGATTCCGGCATGCCCATACTGACTTCAGCATGCAAGGCACTGAGTAGATTCATCACCATCAGTGGGTTCTGCTCGGCCATACGCAGATCACCCACGCGCGCATTTGGCAAGCTGAGCATGGCAGCGGCATCGATACCCCCTTGCGGGGTTTGCACTTCACTTTTGATTTCCATCTGCGGGCTGTTTTCCAGCAGCACCTGCAATGGGGGCAGCTTAGGCTGGAGCGCATCGGCTTGCCCATCTGCCTGACGCTGCTCACGCGTCACACGATCCAGCTCAGCCAACGCCGCAGCCTGAAGATGGCGCAGGTTCATGGCAAAACGCGCCTGTTGAAATACCAGATCCGCCATACGCAACTCATCTGCGCTATAGCTCAAACCCACATCCATGAAGCCATTGGCTTCCCGACTTTCCGCCAACAAAGCAAAGCCTCTCAGCGTCAACGGCGGGGCCTTGCCTTCGGGATTGCTTAGCTCAATGTGCTTGACATCCAA
Source organism: uncultured Halothiobacillus sp. (assembly GCA_964402435.1). Lineage (GTDB taxonomy): Bacteria > Pseudomonadota > Gammaproteobacteria > Halothiobacillales > Halothiobacillaceae > Thiofaba. The sequence continues at coordinate 42,123 of CAYOCG010000001.1, forward strand.
ACGCGCCGTGCCAGCGTAAAGATTGGGCAAACTTGCATTCACCTGCTTCTGCTCGGTGTGCAGTGTCAATCCATCGAGCTTGAAGGCTCCGCCGTCTGCATCCTGCATCGAAACACTGGGCAGCCCCCCTTGAGCCGTCCACGCGGTTTGATCCGCATTGAAGCGGGTATCCAGCACCAACTCGCTCCAGGCAAGGTTGAGCCTGCCATCCAACGTGGCTTGCACGGCAGGACTGCGCAGCCGACTCCGCCCTGCGCCGTTGAAATCAAGTTGAGTATCCACGCGCATCACCGGCTGGTCGGCGTACAGCGCCTTCACCTTGGGATGATCGATCTGCAGTGTGGATAGAGTGTGTGCCAAACCCAAAGCGCTCAAACCAGGCAGCGGCCCATGCTGCACTTCGTTGCGCAAGGTCAAGCGCATGGCAGCCAACTCACGCAGCCCCTCATCCGTGTCATCGCCCTCGGTGATTTCGGCAATGAACTCGGGGCGCAACTCAAACACAGCCGTGTCGTGTGTGCTGAACACCCCACGCTCGGTTTGGCGCGAGACCAAGCGCACCACATCGTTTTGCGCCAGCGCGCCGTACTGACGGTCAAGCACCTTTTCCGCCTGACTGCCCATCCACCAACTGGCTGCGGGATAAGCCAAAGCAGGGGTCAGAACCAGCACAGCGAGCATAGATTTGTTCATACAACAGCCTTTGGATTGGATTTGGCGGAGTCTAGCACTGGAACCTCGGCTTTGATGTGAAGGCTCGCAGTAAAACTCTTCACTTCACCTCGCCAGGCCAACCCCAACTCGCATATCCTTGCGGCATTGATGCACTCAATCCAAAGACATGCGCCACCTCATCTCCAAGTTTCAATCCTACTGGCTCGCGGATGTCAGTTTCATCACGCTTTTGATCATGTTGATCGCCGTGATTTTTGTGCTGCCCGTGCTGATTGAGCGGGGCTACCACGGGGTTTTTTTGCTCAACCTGCTCCTTTTGAGCGTGTTTTTCACCGGCATTTTTTCCACGCAAAACGTTTGGCTGATTGCCCTTTCCACGCTGTTGTTCATCGTCAACTTGGTGCTGCGCCTCATCCGCTTTGGCGACAACCCATATTCATTTTTTGTGCTGGAAAACGTGGTGGGCATCGCCAGCGTGCTGCTTTTCATCTACATCAACTTACAACTGCTTTACCGCGACAAAAGCGCTAATGCCTATCGCATCGTTGGTGCGGTGAACGTGTACCTATTGTTTGCCCTGCTGGGCGCATTGAGCTTTGAAATCATCCAGGTCACCACCGGCAGTTCACTTGCAGGCAATGTGCAATTCAAAGGTGGTGACGCAGATTACGTGCATTTCATTTACTTCAGCCTAGTGTCACTCACCACGGTGGGCTTCGGTGACATTTACCCCATCAGTACGCCAGCCAAGATGCTTGCCACGTTCTTGTCCACGCTGGGCATCTTGTATCCAGCGGTGGTGATTGCACGGCTGGTCGGACTGGCGATGAAGTGACGGCGCTTCAACCGCGACCTCACCCCGCCACGTAGTCCAAGGCCACGGCCTCGGCCACACGGATACCATCCACGCCAGCGGAAAGAATGCCACCGGCATAGCCCGCGCCCTCGCCTGCAGGATACAACCCGCGTACATTCAAGCTCTGCATATCCTCACCACGTGTCATGCGCAGCGGTGAGGATGTGCGCGTTTCGACGCCGGTCAATACCGCATCACGCATGGCAAAGCCCTTGATCTGCCGATCAAACACCGGCAGGGCTTCACGCATGGCGGTAATCGCATAGTCCGGCAGACTGGAGGAGAGATCCGTCCAATGCACCCCCGGTTTATACGAAGGCTCGACACTGCCCACCGCCGAGGACGGCACCCCTTGCATAAAATCACCCACCAACTGCGCCGGCGCGGCATAGCTTGCATCGCCGAGCACATACGCCTGCGACTCAAGGCGACGCTGCAACTCCACACCGGCCAGCACACCCCCGGGATAATCCGCCGGGGTAATGCCCACCACCATGCCTGCATTAGCATTGCGCTCATCGCGCGAATACTGGCTCATGCCGTTGGTCACCACCCGCCCCACCTCCGAGGTCGCGGCCACCACCGTACCGCCCGGACACATGCAGAAGCTGTACACCGCGCGCCCATTCTTGGCGTGATGCACCAGCTTGTAATCCGCCGCGCCGAGCAGTTTGTTGCCGGCATGAATGCCAAAACGTGCTTGATCGATCAACGACTGTGGATGTTCGATACGAAAGCCAATCGAGAACGGCTTGGCCTCCATGAACACGCCGCGAGCGTGCAGCATCTCGAAGGTATCGCGTGCGCTGTGCCCCAACGCCAGCACGACATGGTCGCTGCGCAGCTGCTCGCCACTGGCCAGTTGCACCCCACGCACATGCCCCTGCTCGATCAGAAGATCCGTCACCCGCTGCTGAAAACGCACCTCGCCGCCGAGGCGGATGATCTCGTTGCGCAGTGTTTCCACCACCCCGACCAGGCGAAAGGTGCCAATGTGTGGTTTGGCAAGCCAGGCGATTTCCTCCGGCGCACCGGCCTTGATGAACTCCTCGATCACCTTGCGCCCGTAAAACTTCGGGTCTTTGATCTGGCTGTACAGCTTGCCATCCGAAAACGTACCGGCGCCGCCCTCACCAAATTGCACATTGGATTCCGGGTTGAGCACCCCTTTGCGCCACAGACCCCAGGTGTCCTTGGTGCGTTCACGCACGGCCTTGCCACGCTCCAACACAATCGGGCAAAACCCCATCTGCGCCAACACCAGAGCAGCGAAAATCCCACAGGGGCCAAAGCCAACGATGATCGGCCGATGCGGCATGCTCTGCGGCGCTTTGGCCACCATGCGATAACGCATGTCCGGCGTGCGCGTCAGGTGGTGATCGTGCGCACAACGCTGCAACACGGTATCTTCGTCCTCTACCTCGACATCCACCGTGTACACCAAGAGCAGCGCATCTTTCTTGCGCGCATCATGGCTGCGCTTGAACACGTTAAAGCCCAGCAGCGCGTCATCAGGCAACTTCAGCCGCTGCACAATCGCCGCGCGCAAAGCCTCAGGCGAATGATCCAGCGGCAGTTTGATTTCGCTTAGGCGCAGCATGAGCCGAGTTTATTCCCACTCGATCGTGCCCGGAGGCTTGCCGGTGATGTCATACACCACACGGGAAATGCCGCGGGTTTCGTTGACGATGCGCCGGCAAACCTCGTCAAGGAAATCGTAAGGCAGATGCGCCCAGCGCGCGGTCATGAAGTCGATGGTTTCCACCGCGCGCAGTGCAATCACGTAGTCATAGCGTCGCCCATCGCCCATCACACCCACGGAGCGTACAGGCAAAAACACGGCAAAGGCTTGCGAGGTTTTGTCGTACAGCGCGTGCTTG
>CAYOCG010000001.1:45543-107547 GCA_964402435.1 uncultured Halothiobacillus sp.
AAATGGCATCGGCCTTGCGCAGCAGATCGGCATATTCCTTTTTCACTTCGCCCAAAATACGCACGCCCAGACCAGGCCCCGGGAAGGGGTGGCGATACACCATGTCGTAGGGCAGACCCAGCTCAAGACCCAGTTTGCGCACTTCATCCTTGAACAATTCACGCAGCGGTTCGAGCAGCTTGAGGCGCATATGCGCCGGCAGGCCGCCGACGTTGTGGTGCGATTTGATGACGTGCGCCTTGCCGGTCTTGCTGCCCGCGGATTCGATCACGTCGGGGTAGATGGTGCCTTGCGCCAGCCATTTGGCATTGCTCAGCTTGTTGGATTCTTCTTCAAAAATCTCGACGAACACGCGACCAATAATCTTACGTTTCGCCTCCGGGTCGCTTTCGCCTGCCAGCTCGGCAAGAAAACGCTGCTCGGCATCGACCCGAATCACGCGGATACCCATGTGCTGGGCGAAGGTGGCCATCACCTGATCACCTTCGTTAAGACGCAACAGGCCGTTATCGACAAACACACAGGTGAGCTGATCACCAATCGCCTTGTGCAAGAGCGCAGCAACTACAGAAGAGTCCACGCCGCCGGAAAGGCCAAGAATGACTTCATCCGTGCCGACCTGCTCACGAATGGCGCGGATACTGTCTTCGATGATATTGGCCGAATTCCACAACGCAGCACAGCCACAAATCTCATGCACGAAACGGTTGAGGATGCGCTCGCCCTGGCGGGTGTGGGTGACTTCCGGATGGAATTGCACGCCATAGAAGTGGCGTGTCTCATCGGCCATGCCGGCAATCGGCGCACCATCCGAGCTGGCCATGAGTTTGAAACCTGCCGGCAACTCGGTGACGCGGTCGCCATGACTCATCCACACGTCCAACAGGCCATAGCCTTCTGCGGTGGTGTGGTCTTCAATGTCTTTGAGCAGGCAGGTATGACCCCGCGCGCGCACCGAGGCAAAACCGAATTCCTGATGGTCGCTGGTCTCCACCTTACCGCCCAACTGTGCCGCCATGGTCTGCATGCCGTAGCAGATGCCGAGCACCGGCACGCCAAGCCGAAACACCACGTCCGGGGCACGCGGCGGATTGTGCTCGGTGACTGATTCCGGGCCACCGGAAAGAATCACCCCCTTGGGCGCAAAGGCACGAATGGCCGCCTCATCCATATCCCAGGGATGAAGCTCGCAGTACACACCGGCCTCGCGCACGCGCCGTGCGATGAGCTGAGTGTATTGCGAACCGAAATCGAGAATGAGGATGCGGTCGTGATGAATGTCGTGCTGCATGGGAAGTCACAAAAAGTTGAGCCACAGGACGGCGAAGGTTTAGGACAACTTTGCTCGCTCTGTGGCGGTGAGCGTTCGATGGCGCAATCAATCCATGCGGTAATTGGGCGCTTCCTTGGTGATCTGCACGTCGTGCACATGGCTTTCGCGCAGGCCGGCGGAGGTGACGCGCACGAATGACGGCTTGGAGCGCAGCTGCTGGATATTGGCACAGCCCACATAGCCCATACCGGAGCGCAAGCCGCCCATCAGTTGATGCACGATCGCCGCCATCGGCCCTTTGTAAGGCACACGCCCCTCGATACCTTCGGGCACGAGCTTGTCTGCTGGATTTTCGCCTTGGAAATAACGATCCGACGAGCCTTGCTGCATGGCGCCGATCGAACCCATGCCGCGATACGCTTTGTAAGAGCGGCCTTGATACAGCTCAACCTCACCCGGAGCTTCTTCCGTGCCAGCAAACATGCCGCCGACCATGACGCAATCTGCACCCGCGACCATGGCTTTGACCAGATCACCCGAGAAGCGGATGCCTCCATCGGCAATCATCGGCACGCCGGTACCTTCCAGCGCTTTGGACACATTGGCAATTGCCGTGATCTGCGGCACACCGACGCCGGCAACGATGCGCGTGGTGCAGATTGAGCCGGGGCCAATCCCCACCTTGACCGCGTCCGCCCCCGCTTTGACCAAATCCAGCGCCGCTGCGGCTGTGGCGATATTGCCACCAATCACTTGCACCTTGGGGAAATGCTGTTTGATCCAGCGCACACGATCCAGCACGCCTTGCGAGTGGCCATGCGCCGTATCGACGACAATCGCATCCACACCCGCTTCAACCAAGGCGACCACACGATCTTGTGTATCGCCGCCCGTACCCACGGCCGCGCCCACACGCAGGCTGCCCTGCTCATCCTTGCACGCATTAGGGAAGTCGGTGGATTTCTGGATGTCTTTGACCGTGATCATACCGCGCAAGTGAAAATCACCGTTGACCACGAGGATTTTTTCGATGCGATGCTTGTGCAGCAGTGCCAGTACCTCATCGCGGCTGGCGCCCTCCTGTACGGTCACCAGCTTGTCGCGTCCGGTCATGACCGTGCTCACCGGTGCATCGAGATGGGTTTCAAAGCGCAGGTCGCGATGGGTGACGATACCCACCAGATTGTCGCCGTCCACCACCGGAAAACCGGAGATGTTGTGATAGCGCGCCATCTGGTTGACTTCGCGAATGGTGGTCTGCGGCGTGACAGTGATCGGGTCTTTGATCACCCCGCTTTCGTATTTTTTCACCTTGCGTACATGGCGTGCCTGCTGCTCGGCATTCATGTTTTTGTGAATGATGCCGATGCCGCCTTCCTGCGCCAGGGCAATGGCTAAACCGGCTTCGGTGACGGTATCCATGGCCGCCGAAACCAGCGGGATATTCAGCGTAATTTCGCGCGTGAGGCGTGTGGCAAGGGAAACGTCGCGCGGCAGTACAGTCGAATGAGCCGGCACCAGTAGCACGTCATCGAAAGTCAAACCTTCTTCAAGTATGCGAACCATAAGCCAGACTTTCCTTTGCAATAATTTTTGCGATTATAGGGATTGCACCTTGCTCGGTAAACTCGCTGTCGTATGGGGCGTGACCTACGCTTCAACTTAGCCCAGCCGAAGATTCAAACCAAGAGGATGCACGCGATCATGACCTCCAGCACCATGTTCAAGACCTTTGCTATTGCCACGGCGTTTGCCCTGCTCTCTGCATGCGCCACCACGCCGACCACTGGCTCTGCGGATGACTACGAGAAAGCGCTGGCTGAAGCCAAGACGGCACAAGCTGCAGCGAAAAAAGTCAATAACCAATGGTTCTACAAAGAAGACTTAGTCAAGCAAGCGGAAACAGCCGCCGCTGCCGGTGATTACGAAACCGCGGCCAAGCTGGCCAAAAAAGCCAAGTTCCAGGGCGATATGGCTGTGAAGCAAGCCGAAGAGCAGAAAAACGCTGGACCGTATCCCAAGAAGTGATATCGACCATCAGCAGTGGGTTGTAAGCCCGATGCCCAAACGAATCAAGCCGGTTTGAAACCGGCTTTTTCATTTTGAAGGAGCGATCAGGCGACGCGATTGGCCGCCTTGAGCGTGACCAATTCCTCGCTGCTGGTCGGGTGAATCGCCACGGTATTATCAAAATCCGCCTTGGTCAGGCCCGCTTTCACCGCCACTGCGAAGCCTTGCAGCATTTCATCCGCGCCATCGCCGATGATATGCACACCGACCACTTTCTCGTCCTCACCAACACACACCAGTTTCATCGCCGTCGGTGCCTTGTGCGGCGCCATGGCATATTTCATCGGCGTGAACTCGGTCTGGTAAACACTGACCGCCGCGCCATAAGTTTCACGCGCCTGCGCTTCGGTCAGACCGACGGTACCCATCGGCGGGTGAGAAAAGACCACACTGGGAATATTGTCGTAATCCAGCTTGCTCGCGCTCTCTCCAGCAAACAGACGCATCATCAACCGCCGCCCAGCCGCGACAGCCACCGGTGTCAGGGGAGCGCGGCCGGTGATATCACCAATCGCATAGACCCCGGGCACATTGGTGTTTTGATACGCATCGGTGGGCACAAAGCCATTGGGTTGCACCTCTACACCTGCGGCCTCCAGGCCGATGTCGGCCGTATTTGGCTTGCGTCCGGCCGCCCAGATCAGGCAATCAAACGGCCCGAGCACCTCGCCCTGGCTGCCATCGATAACAATACCCTCCTCCGTCTTACGCAGAGCCTGGGCCTGGAATGGCAGATGCAGCGCAATCCCTTCGTGGCGCATGTGCTCACTCAGCGTGCCACTGAGCAGAGTGTCGAACGGCATGAGAATGCGCGGAGCAATGTCAGCCAAAGTAACTTCAGAGCCGAGTGCGCGCAAAAGTCCAGCGATTTCCACCCCGATGTACCCGCCACCGAGGATACACACCCGCTTGGGTTGCTCGTCCAGGGCAAAAAAACCATCCGAGGTGATGCCCAGCTCCGCGCCCGGTACAGGCGGCACAAACGGACGCCCACCCGTGCTGATGACGATATGCGGTGCACGGTAGCGTACACCATTCACCTCGACGGTTTGCTCATCTGCCAGCCGGCCATAACCTTTGACCAGCGTGATGCCCAGATCCTTGACCGCATAGCCTTCCCACCAGTTGGCGATGCCCTGCACCTGCGCACGGCGTGAGGCCACCAGCTTCGCCCAGGAAAAACTTTTGATTTCGACATCAAAACCAAAGCCAGCAGCATTGTGCAGGCTTTCTGCCACTTGGGCGCCATACCACATCAGCTTTTTTGGCACGCAGCCCAGATTGACGCACGTTCCCCCCAAAGGGTTGGGCTCAATGAGAAGGACTTTTTTACCCAACTGCGCGGCACGTTCGGCTGCAGCAAGGCCACCACTGCCGCCACCCAATGTGATCAAATCAAAATCGTGCTGCGTACTCATGCTGCATCCTCATAGTAAGAATTCGTGGGTGATGCACGCAGCATCCCCGGGAGGTCATACAACCTCATCACCATGCATTATGCGCGTGCGGCCAACCAGGCTGCCAGGTCATCTGAACCACCGATGTGCTGGCCATCGATGAATACCTGCGGCACGCTCTCGCGTCCGCTGACTGCACGCAGACCGCGCAGCGTCACCTCATCACCGCCAACGGTGACCACATCATAGGCCATCCCCGCATCTGCCAGCATCCCTTTGGCGCGGGAGCAGAACGGGCAGCCTTCGCGACTGAACACCAGCACCGAAGCCGGCTTCTTCGCCTGCGGCGCGATGAAATCCAGCATGGTGTCCGCGTCGGATACCTCGTACGGATCGCCCGGTACATTCGGCTCGATGAACATTTTCTCGATCACGCCATCTTTGACCAGCATGGAATAGCGCCAAGAACGCTTGCCAAAGCCCAGATCATCCTTGTCCACCAGCATACCCATGCCAGCGGTGAATTCACCGTTGCCATCGGGGATAAACGTAACGTGCGGCGCATTTTGATCCTTCGCCCATTCGTTCATGACGAAGGTATCGTTCACCGAAACGCACACAATGCTGTCCACGCCGTGGGCGAAGAACACCGGTGCCAGCTCGTTGTAGCGCGGCACATGACTGGATGAACAGGTGGGGGTGAATGCGCCCGGCAGGGAGAACACCACCACGGTTTTGCCCTTGAACAGCTCATCGCTGCTGACATCTACCCAGGCATTGTTCTGGCGGGTGTGGAACACCACGCTGGGTACACGCTGACCTTCACGATTTTCAAACATGCCATACTCCTCATTCAATGACGTTGCAAAAACCAAACACCCACTTCCCCAAGTCAGTGATGGATGTGCAGGGTAAAGAAGTCAGATGACAATTTGAAATTGGTTTTTTTCACTCAGGCGATAGCCTATAACTATAAATATTGATCCATACATAGAAACACCGATGAGCACCGAGCATTACGCCGTGATCGGCAACCCGATTGCGCACAGCAAATCACCACTCATTCACAGTCAGTTTGCCGCGCAAACCGCACAAGACATGAGCTACAGCCGCATCCTTGCGCCGCTGGATGCATTCAAACAAACCGTGCTTGATTTTCGATCTGCCGGCGGCAAAGGCATGAACGTCACCGTGCCTTTCAAGCTTGAAGCCTTTGCCCTAGCGGACAAGCTCAGCACACGCGCAAAGCGGGCAGGCGCTGTGAACACCCTGTTGTTTCAGGCTGATGGGCTGATCGAGGGCGATAACACCGATGGCGCGGGGCTGGTACGTGATTTGCGCCACCACGGTGTGCCACTGCAAGGGGCGCGCATCCTGCTGCTGGGCGCTGGCGGCGCGGTGCGCGGCGTGTTGGCGCCGCTTTTGGCTGAGCAGCCTGCCCGACTGGTCATTGCCAACCGAAGTAGCGACAAAGCGGAATGCCTGGCTGAGGACTTTGCCGATCTGGCCGCAGACTGCGCATTGGAAGGGATGGGTTTCGATGCGATTGCTGGGGAATCGTTTGATGTCATCATCAACGGCACATCCGCCAGCCTCAGCGGTGAATTGCCGCCCCTGCCTGAGCATGGACTCGCCCCCGGCGGGATAACCTACGACATGGCGTATGGCAACGAACCCACCCCCTTTCAACGTTGGGGTGTGCAACATGGCGCTGCGCAGGCGCTGGATGGGTTGGGCATGTTGATCGAGCAGGCGGCGGAAAGTTTCTATCTCTGGCGTGGCATCCGCCCCGACACGGCACCCTTGCGTGCGCTGCTGCGTGCCTCCTGACAGCACGAAGCGCAGACGCGGCGAATCAATCCGACTGCAAACGCTGGCGCAGGGCAGCAAGAATGCGCTGTGCCAGAGCGCGGTAGTCCTTGTCGTAATGATGCCCACCGGCGAGGGTGAGCACCTCCACCCCCGCCTGTTTGAGCGCACTTTGCGCACACAAACTGGCAGCACCTTCTTCCACCCCTTGCACGCACAACACACGCTGCGCCGGCATGACAAGCACATCCGGCAGGATGGGCAAGGCATCCTTGCCCGCCTGCACCCCCAACCAGCCGCTCATATGGATTTCAAAATCCGTGCGCAACTCCGGCGAGAGCAACACGCTCAGCACCACCTGCTGTTGCCATGCGGGCGCAAGTTGGCGATAGACCGCGGGCAAAATATTGGCACCAAAAGAGTAGCCGATGAACATGAGGCGTGGCCGATTTTGCCCGCTGCGTCGCGTTTGCTGCTCAAGCAACCGGCTCAGATCAGCGGCCACATCCTGCGCGCTGCGCTTGCGCCAGAAGTAGCGCAGCGCGTCGATACCCAATACGTGCACACCACTGGCGGCGAGCTCGCGCCCAACCTGCTGATCGATGTCGCGCCAGCCGCCATCGCCGGAAATGAAAACCGCCAGCACATCTTGCAACTCTGCCACCTGCTGGGTAGCGGGCAAATCAATCACCGGCATGGCCGACTTGGCCTGTCGCCCCCCTTCTGCCCACTTGACGAAATCCAGTGCCAAACGCTCGGCATCCGGCGCGGCGTGCAGCCATGGGGCAGGCTGTTGACTGGCCACCGCAGCCTGCCGCGCAAAGCGCGCGCGGTCAAAGTCCAGCGGCTTGGTTGCGCCCAACGCCCAGCGACCGTGCAATGGCGCATCCGAGGGAATGCGCCGATCCGCCATGACTGCAGGCACGGCGCACAAAGCACGTTGTGTGGGATTGCCGGGCGTGAAGTCCACACTTAATCCAGCCTGAAATACCTCGGGTGAGGACTGAGCAAGCAAAGCATGCACCGCCCAGGCGCCTTTGCCAAAGCCAATCAATAAAGCTGGCTGATAATCCTGCATCCCAAGCCGCTGTTGCAGCGTTTGGCTGAGCCATTGGCCGATCGAAGCCAGATCCAGGCAGTCGCTCGTGGAGGCTTGGGCATAGGCAATGAGCGCCCGGGTATCCACCAGCGCTGCGGCATAGCCCGTATCGCGCAAGCGCTGGGCGAGGTTTTTTTCAGTGGGCAAGTTCTCTTGTGTGCCTGAGAACACCATGACCACACCACGCGGCGGAACATCGTTTGGCGGCAAGAATAGCTCGATGGTGCCCCACTCGCGGCTGGGTAAAGCCTGCGACTCCAGTGCATGCACAGCACCACTGCCTGCCAGCATGGTGAGCAAAAAAAGCCAAAACCTCACTTGCCGATCACCCCGCGCATGCCCCCGCCAATCAGCATGGCCACATCGGTGAGGATGATCGCTGGATCCAGCCCGCCCTGAGTGACAAGGTAGCGCGGCTCCCACTGCGGATAAAACTGCTCTTTGAAGGCACGCACGCCGGCAAAGTTGTAATACGTGCCGCCGTACTGATAGATGGCTGCGCCTATACGCTGCCACACCGGCGCGTAGCGATGTCCTTCCAGACCGGAAAGCGGTGCCATGGCCAAGGAAAAACGCTGCATGCCTTCGGCCTTGAGGTGAAGCATCAGCTTGAGCAGCAAAAAGCGCATGGCATCGCGCGGCGCATCCGGTCGATGGCGCATCACATCGGTGCACGCCTCCACCATGCTTGCCGTGCGCAGTACGGTGACAAAGGCGACAATCTGCCCCGCATGGCGCGCCACAGCCAGATCAAAGTGGCGCACATAATCGGACTCGAACCGCCCCAAGGAAAACCCTTTCTCACGCGCTTTACGCTTTTGCAGCCAGGCATCGGAAACGGCTTTGACTTCAGCGTACACCTCATCCCAGCGTGCTGCGGGGAGATACTCGAAAGATAAGCCCTCGCGCTCACCTCGATTGAGCGCGTTGCGATTGACCGTGTGTTTGCGCCCCTTGAGTTCAAACTGCACAAGCCGCACCACCGCCTCCTCACCGATTTTCAGCGGCGTCAGGCCCATATCGAGGTAAAGCGGCAAGCTCTCGGCGCGCACCTGGTAGTAGGCAATGCGTCCCCCCTCGTGGCTCACCAGCTCGCGAAAACGCCAGTTCAAATCCTCCACGCTGTCCGCATGACCCACCGCATCCCCCAGCGCAATGAAGCTGGCGCCCTGACGGCCGAACATCAAAAATGCATCGCCTGCATCACTGAGCAGGATGGATTTATCCCCAAGCAATGCGAGGTTGGCACTTGGAATATCTTGCGCATGAACAATCGCCTGCACCCTGGCCAGCACCTCTGCGTCAGGACGCTGTGGTACGCGCAAGGGTGGGCGCAGCAAAACCATCAGCCCAAGAAAACTCGCCCCCACTGCCACCGCCAGTGTGGCACGCAGGGCGCGTGCCGCCTCCTGATCCAGACCAAACTGCCACCACAACTCCCTGGAATACGGCACGTCTTTAAAGGAGAAAAACGACAACGTCATCATGCCGACCAAAGCAGCAAACACCGCAGCAAACCAACCCCAGGAAAAAGGCGAATCGAGCAAGCGCGTGCGCCGGTAAAACTCACGGCGGCTTAACACTAAGGCGAGCATCACCGCACCAAGCAACAGTGCTTCTTCATAGTCCACTGCCTTGAGCAGATTGAGCACGATGCCAAGCGCCAAGAGCAAAAGGCTGAGCACATACGCCCCATTCAAGCGGCGCTGTAGCCCTCGCGCCAGAAACAGCAGACCCAAGCCGACCAAGGCGGCAAACACATGGGAGATTTCTACCAGCTCCCACGGCAAGGTGGCATCCAACAGCTCAAGCCGCTCCGGCACCCGTGGCAAGGCCGCCGATGCAAGCATCAACAGCCCGGCAAGAAACATCAGTCCGGCCACGGCCAGCGGCACCATGCGCAAGCTCCAGTCACCCAGCTTGACCAACGGCCAGCGGCTGGCCGAAGCATCACCGGCCTCATCGAGCAGCGGCTTGACCTTGCGCCCGCGTGCCAGCCGCACCTCACGCCAAAGCAGCAGCAGCATCGCCACCACCAACGGCAGGATGTTGTAAATCAAGCGGAACAACACCAGCGCGACCATGAGCTGCGCCACCGGAACATGTGACCCCAGTGCCGCCAGCATCACCGCCTCGAACACGCCAAGTCCTGCGGGAATATGACTCGCCACACCCGCTGCCGCAGCAAGTACGAACACCAGCACCAGCGTGCCAAACGGCACGCTGCCCGCTGGCAGCAACACATACAAGCAGGCCACGGAGAAGAGAATATCGAATACAGTGATGGCAAGCTGCATCAGGCTCAACCGCCAACCCGGCAGGTCGATGTGCCATTTACCGAGGCGCAGGTGGCGTGGTTTGGGAATCAACCAAAGCAGCGCACCACCCGCCAACACCAGACCGGCAATGCCGACTGCGCGCAATATCTCGGGCGAGGTATGCAAACGCTCGGCCAGCAATTCCGGATGGATGGCCAATCCGGCCGCCGCCACCACATGCGCGCCCACGCCAAAGGCCAGGGCACAGAACGCGGCGATTTTGGCAATATCCAGCGCATCCAGTCCGGCCTCGACGTAAATGCGATACCGAATCGACGCCCCCGAAACCAGCGCCATGCCCACGGTGTTGGAAAAGGCGTAGCCGGTAAACGACCCAAGTGCCACCGTGCGCCAGGGCAGGCGTTTTTTGAGGTAAAGCAAGGCCGAGGCATCGTAACCCACCATGAAGGTGAAGCTCAGCGCTGTGAAGAGTACGGCTAGCAGCAGGTTTTGCCACGGGGTGTCGCGGATGCCCTGCCAGATGTCCGCCGCACGCACCTCATGCAGCATGTGATAAATCGCCCACACCGCCACCAGCAGCATCACCAAGGTGATGGTCGGCATCACCCACGGCGCGGTGAACACACGTCGCACTCGGCCAAGCAAGGTTGCTGAGGTGGAAGTGGTTTCAGTCATGGCGCAGACTCAATCATCACGCATGGAGCACATCAAGGCAGGGTGTGCTCCCCATGACAGACATCGGCCAGGGTTTCACGCTCACGCACGACATAAGCCTGATCACCATCCACCATCACTTCCGCCGCGCGCGGGCGGCTGTTGTAATTTGAGCTCATGCTGAAACCATACGCTCCCGCGCCCATGACCGCCAGAAGATCCCCCTCTTCCAGCGCAAGCTCCCGTGCCTTGCCAATAAAGTCGCCGGTTTCGCACACCGGACCCACCACGTCATACACGCGTGCTCCGCCTGCACGCGGCTGCACAGGCTGAATGTCCATCCAGCTGCCATACAGTGCAGGGCGCATCAAATCGTTCATCGCCGCGTCGATCACGGCAAAATCCTTGTGCGGAGTGTGTTTGAGCATCTCGACACGGGTCAGCAGCGCGCCAGCATGACCCACAATCGAACGCCCGGGCTCAAGAATGATCTCAAAAGGCGTATGCCCCAAACGCTGGCGCAATGCCGCAACCAATGCCTGCGGCGCAGGGGGCGTTTCATCGCGGTAACAAATGCCCAACCCCCCCCCCAGATCAAGATGATGCAGCGTAATCCCCTGTGCCTTGAGTCGCTCCACAAGCTGGAGCACACGCTCCAGAGCATCGAGAAATGGGGCGAGTTCCGTAAGTTGCGAACCGATATGGCAGTCCACACCGACAATCTCAAGCCCGGGCAAACTCGCCGCATGCAGGTACGCCGCCTCGGCCTGATCGATGGCAATGCCGAATTTGTTTTCTTTCAAGCCCGTAGAAATGTACGGATGGGTCTTGGCATCCACGTCCGGGTTGACGCGCAAGCTCACTGGCGCACGCATGCCCATGTCCAGTGCCACGGCATTCAGCCGATCCAGCTCGGGCAGGGATTCGACATTGAAACAACGGATGCCGACTTGCAACGCACGACGCATTTCTGCGCGCGTTTTGCCCACGCCGGAAAACACCACTTTGCGCGCATCACCTCCGGCGAGCAGCACTCGCTCCAGCTCCCCACCGGAAACAATGTCAAACCCCGCGCCAAGCCGTGCCAGCACATTGAGCACGGCACGATTGCTGTTCGCCTTGACGGCAAAACAAATCAAATGCGCCTGCTCGGCAAAAGCCTCGGTGTAAGCGCGAAACTGCGCCTCGATCGCGGCGCGAGAATAGACATATGTCGGCGTGTCGTACTTTTGCGCGAGTTCGACCAGCGAAACACCCTCGGCGTGGAGTACACCATCACGCGGGGCAAAGGTGGAAGCATTCATCATCATCGTTATCGTGGAGTTGAAGGCGGCAGATTATCCCCGCTTGCCGCGCTTGGCGCCATGCTTTGCGCGTGAGCCTTTTTGTCCGGCAGATAGAGATCGCCCTTTTGCCCACAGGCGGTAAGACATACCACCAGCACCAAGCTGGTTATGACAAAGCGTATTGCGCGCATAATCCTCTCCTTTGATGCGAGGACTGTGGAGCAAACCCCGTGCATGATCAAGCCACCCATCCGGTTTTCACCTGGCAAACGATACGCGCCTGGGCACTGAGCCATCGGCGCGCACTGATTCAAGCCAATATCGTCGCCATTCTCGCCGCCTTGGTCAGCATTCCTCTGCCTATCCTGCTGCCGCTGCTGGTGGATGAGGTGCTGTTGCACAAGCCGGGCGTGTTGGTACACACCACGCAAGCCCTGTTTCCGCAGAACTGGTGGGGGCCCGTGCTTTACGTCGTCGCCGTGCTCATTCTCACCCTGCTGCTGCGCTTGATCGCGCTGGTACTGAATGTGTGGCAGATGCGTGCGTTCACCGAGATCAGTAAAGATGTCAGCTTTCGCCTGCGCCAAGCCCTGCTTGAGCGCCTAGGCTCGGTATCGATGAGCGAATACGAAACCCTCGGCAGCGGTGGCGCGGCGTCGCGACTCAATACCGATGTGGAAACCATCGA
Source organism: uncultured Halothiobacillus sp. (assembly GCA_964402435.1). Classification (GTDB taxonomy): domain Bacteria; phylum Pseudomonadota; class Gammaproteobacteria; order Halothiobacillales; family Halothiobacillaceae; genus Thiofaba. Next base: position 58,099 of record CAYOCG010000001.1, read on the forward strand.
CAGCTTCCTCGGCCAGACGGTGGCACGTTTTCTGGTGAATATTCTGATGCTGGTTGGCACAGCAGCGGTGCTGCTCTATATCAACTGGCAACTCGCACTGATCATTCTGCTGTTTAACCCGCTGGTGATCGTGCTTACCATGCAGCTGGGCAAGCGCGTCAAGGAATTGAAAAAACGCGAGAACAAGGCGTTTGAAGTCTTTCAACAAGCCCTGACCGAAACACTGGAGGTGATGCAGCAAGTGCGCGCGGCCAACCGCGAGAAACATTACCTCCAGCGCATCACCGCGCTTGCACGTGATGTGCGCGATCAAGCCACGGCGCACGCTTGGCAAAGCGATGCGCTCAACCGCCTGTCGTTCATGGTATTTCTGTTTGGCTTCGATATCTTCCGTGCCGTGGCCATGCTGACTGTGGTGTTTTCCGATCTCTCCATTGGCGTGATGATCGGCGTGTTTGGTTATCTTTGGTTCATGATGGGGCCGGTACAGGAGCTGGTCTCGGTGCAATTCGGCTTTTATGGTGCCAACGCTGCGCTGGGCAGATTGAATGCCCTAGCCGCGCTGAAAGCCGAGCCGCATTATCCGCAGTTGCGCAACCCGTTTACCTCGGCACAGGCGGTGAGTGTGCAACTTGAGGATGTGCGCTTTGCCTATCGTGAGGATCAGCCGATTCTCGATGGTGTGACACTGGACATTGCTGCCGGCGAAAAAGTTGCCCTGGTCGGTGCCAGTGGCGGGGGTAAATCGACCCTGGCGCAGGTCTTGCTGGGCTTGTACGTGCCACAGTCAGGTCGAGTGCTGTATGACCATGTGCCATTGGAGCAGATCGGCCTGCCCGTGGTGCGCGAGCATGTCGCCGTGGTCTTGCAGCAGCCTGCGTTATTCAATGACAGCATCCGCGCCAATCTGTGCATGGGGCATGAACACGATGATGCAGCGCTGTGGCAGGCATTGGAGGTGGCCGAATTGCGTGACACGGTGGCCGCCATGCCCAACGGGCTGGATACCCTGGTCGGGCGGCAAGGCGTGCGCCTTTCCGGCGGTCAACGCCAGCGTCTGGCGATTGCGCGCATGGTGCTCAGCCAGCCTTCGGTGGTGATTTTGGACGAGGCCACGTCCATGCTGGACAACACCACCGAGGCCAAGGTGCATGCCAACCTTGGCAAGGCTCTAGCGCATTGCACCGTGCTCATCATTGCGCATCGCCTCTCCGCAGTGCGTCAGGCCGAACGTGTTTTTGTGTTTGAAAATGGCCGCATCGTCGAACAAGGTGCGCATGAAACCCTCCTTGAGCAGCGTGGGTTGTATCACAAGCTTTATGGGCATGAGGCTTAACGCCCTGGTTTGCTGAAACCTGAGACACACTTGCCGCAACCGCGGCTTGCTGCTAAAAATGCGCACCCAAGATGTTATAGAGTAACAATATGCGCTTGACACCAATTGCTGCCAGTCTGTTGTCCCTCGTCTCCGTTTCGGTCTTGGCGCATGACGACCAAGCCAATCAACCAAACGACGCACCGCCCTTTTCCGCCCATTTTTACGCCGATGGCGTGGCCTACCACGCCTCCAAGGATCTGCGTGTGCAAGAAGCCCTCGGCATTTACAACGTCCACAGTGGCCATGAGGGCGGCGGTCACAGCCATAGCGCGGATCTGCGTAACGGCCTGAACTTCAATAACGCCGAAGCACACTTTGCCATGAATTTTCCGCGCGCCGTGGATGGTCGCCTCAGCCTTTCGATCAACGGCGACGGCTTGGCGCTGGAAGAAGGCTGGCTGCGCACACAGTTCCTTGCGGCTGGTTTTCAGCTCAAGGGCGGCAAAATGCTCAGCGACGTGGGTTACTTGAACAATAAGCACCCCCACGCCTGGGACTTTGTCGATCAGGCGCTGCCTTATCAAATGCTGCTCAACGGCGCACTCAGCGGTACAGGGTTGCAGGCCAATTGGTATGCACCCACGCCGTTTGAACTGCGCATGGGAGCTGAAGCACTGACCGGTGGCAATGAAGGCATCGCCGCGCGCGTGGGGGAGATTGCCAATCCGCAAACCGGCAAGCCCTTGGGCTTTGCACAGCCCGGCACATGGCCGAATGTGTGGACGGCGTTTATCAAGGCGCGTGGCGAGGTCGCGGAGGATCACCACCTGCACGCAGGACTGTCGTGGATCAAATCCGACCTGCATCAAGAAATGCACACCTACCATCCGGGCATCAACGATGCAACACATGGCTTGCAGGGCACGGCGCGCATGCTCGGTACCGACCTGCGCTATCACTATCACGCCGACGGCCAGCACGGCGCAGGCGACTGGATTGTGCAGGCGGAATACTGGTACCAGGAGAAAGACTTGAGTCTGGTGTACCACGAACTCAAGCCGAAGCTGGTCGGCCAACCACGCGACCTCAAGCTTGATGGTGCCTACATCCAGGCACTGTACGGCGTTGCCCCGCGTTGGCAGGCGGGAGTGCGCGTCGAGTCCACCGGCATGACGCATGAAGCCAGCCGCGCGCGTGCGACCTTTGGACCGACGAACAGCAGCCAGTTTGACGCGCTCAATCGCATCAGCGGCGTGCTGACCTGGAAGATCGACGCACACCAGCAACTACGCTTTCAGCTGTCACGCATCAGCGGCAGCTTTGCCGAGCAACCCGAGGGTGCAAGCAAGGCGATGGCAGTGGATCGCGATTACAACGAGGTGTTTCTGCAGTACCAGCTCAATTTTGGTACGCGCAGCGGACACGCGCACTGAGGGTCATCACTTACAACCAACGCATAAAGCCCATCTCATACGGATGGGTGAGCAGCGGGTGCCAGGGCGCGATGCGCAAGCGATAGCATTGCAGTCCGGACATTTCCGGCAACACGTTCAGCTCGTAGATCTGCCGTCCTTGAGTGTCGATCTCGCCGGGTTCGCAGAGGTAGTGTGCACGTAAATGGAAATTACCGTCTTCGTCCATGATGCCGAACTGGCATTCCACATGGATGTCTTGCGCGCTCAAACCATCAATGTCCACCGCGACGCGGATGGCCAGCTCCTCACCGGAGATCAGTTGCACCGGCGGCTTATCCAGACGCTGTGCGCTGATCTTGCTCCAGCTGGCGCGGATTTTTTCCTTCCACGCTGACAAGGTGCGGGCCGCCGCATGGTTGTCGGCATTGAGCTTATGCCCGTTATGCAGTGCCTTGATGTAAAAATCATGGGTGTAATCCAACACCTGACGCTCGCTATTGAAGCGCGGCAAAATGCCGGCCATGGACGCCTTGGAGCGCTGCACCCAGCCGCTGGAGTAGCTGCCGCGATCACGCGTGAAATACAGCGGAATCACCTCGTCTTCCAGCGTTTCAATGAGATCACGTGATTCCTGCGCATTGCGATAATCACTGGAATACTGCGCGCCGTGGGGCACGATGCCCCAACCGTTGTCGCCCTCATAGCCCTCGCCCCACCAGCCATCGAGCACGCTGAGGTTGAGCGCACCGTTCAAGCCGGCCTTTTGCCCTGAGGTACCACTGGCCTCCAGCGGATATTCCGGCGTGTTCAACCACACATCCACGCCGGTCACCAGTTTGCGCGCAAGCTCCATGTCATAGCCTTCAACCAACAGAATTTTCCCGAGGAATTCCGAGCGCTGCGAGATCTCCCAGATACGGCGAATCAACTCCTGCCCCGGCGCGTCTGCAGGGTGGGCTTTACCCGCAAAGATGAAGACCACCGGACGCTGGGGATCGTTGACCAGACGCGCCAGCGTGTCCAGATCGTTGAACAACAACAACGCACGCTTGTAGGTGGCAAAGCGGCGGGCAAAGCCGATCACCAACATGTCCTGCTCGGACTGAGAAATGAGACTGAGCGCTTTGTGCAGTGTGGTTTTGCTACGGCCATTGCGCAAGTATTGTCTGGTCAGGCGGGCGCACACTTCATCCAACAACTCACGTTTGAGGGATTGATGCAGACTCCAGTAGCGCAGATCGGGGATACGATCGACGACATGCTCCCAGAAACTGCGGTCGCACAGATGCTCATGCCAATCGCGCTGGCTTTGATCAAAAAAGTTCGCCCAGTCCCGCGCCAACCAAGTGCCGACATGCACACCGTTGGTGACATAACTGATCGGGTTCTCCTCAGGGTCGATTTCCGGCCAATGTGCCTGTTCCATCTGCGAAGCGACGCCGCCGTGAATGCGGCTCACACCATTGTGCAAGCGCGAGCCACGCAGGGCGAGCGTGGTCATGTTGAAATTCTCCGCTGCAGGCGACAGCGAACCAAGTGCCATCAACGTCACATCATCCAGTGCCAGGGCTTGGCGCATGGCTGCAAGGTAACGTAACACCAGCCCACGGTCGAACACGTCATGTCCCGCCGGTACCGGAGTGTGCGTGGTGAACACGGCATTACCTGCCACCGCCTCCAGCGCCTCATCAAAGCGCAGTCCCTGTGCCACCAGTTCGCGGCAGCGTTCGAGGACAATGAATGAAGCATGCCCCTCATTCATGTGCCACACATTCGGCGCCAAACCCAAAGCACGCAGTGCGCGCACACCGCCGATGCCCAGAATCATCTCTTGCTGAATGCGGGTTTCGCGGTCACCACCATAGAGCTGGTAGGTGATCTTGCGATCCTCTGCCGAGTTGGCCTCGATGTCCGTATCCAGCAGGAACAGGCGCACACGTCCAACATTGGCCTGCCACACCTTGGCCTGAACCGTGCGCCCCGGAAATTCCACGGCGACATACACTTCTTCACCCTGCGCATTACATGCCGGCTTGACGGGAAGATCAGCGAAATCCACCGGCTGATGGGTCGCCACTTGGCGCCCCTCTTGGTCGATCACTTGGGTAAAGTAGCCCACCCGGTAAAGCAGCCCCACCGCAATGAAGGGCAAGCCAAGATCGCTAGCCGCCTTGCAGTGATCGCCCGCCAGAATACCAAGACCACCGGAATAGACCGGAAAACTTTCGTGAAAACCGTACTCGGCGCAGAAGTAAGCAATCAGGTCATGTTGCGCATCCAGTTTGGGCGCCACCTGGGGATGCATCGCGCCGGCAAGATAGCGTTGCACCTGTACCTTGGCTTCTTCCAAATCGTACATATAGCTTGGGTCTGCCAGCGCAGCATTCACCTTCTCCTGCGACACACGGCGCAAAAACACCTTGGGGTTGTGCCCACACACCGCCCACAGCTCGGCATCCATACGGTAGAACAAGCCACGAATCTTGCGACTCCAGCTGTACGCCAGATTGTTGGCGAAGTCATGCAGACAGGCGAGCTCAGGCGGTATGACAGGTTGGACTTCCAGCGAATACAGGGTGCAGCTCATGGCAATCGATCCTATGGATAACGCAAAACTAGACTCAGTCTCGGGGGTGATTATGGCAATCCGGTGACAAGCCGCGCACCTCAATGCGTATGCCTAGCTCATCAGGCGTCGCGCGCGCGGAAGGTTCAAGCCAGACATCACCGATTTGCAGCAATTGCGCCTGCTGATAAATCAGCGGCATCATCGCCCGCCGCCAAGGCGGAATGTCCAATCCCTGAAAACGCTTGCCCAGGCTGGCACGCGAGGCGCCGCGAGGAAGCGTGGTCGCATGGCGTGTGCACACCCATACGCCATGCTGCACACAGCCAGCGCGCACACCCGCGCCTCGCACTGTTTGTGCATGCAAGCTCACGCCCAGAGCGGGTAGATGCAGCGGTTTTTGCATCGTCCAATGCTGCGCAAAAGGCGTCATAGCGTCGCATTGCGCCATGGCGTATAACCGCCCCCTCCAGCGACGCAACACGCCTCCGTGCCAGGTTATCTCGGGCAGCGCATCGTCGCGCGCACTCAATAGCGCGTTCAGAGCGGCAAAACGCGCCGCCGGTGGCGTGGGCAATCCCAGCTCCACCAGCCAGGCGCGTAGGGCATTGTGTAAACGTGGCATGCTGAGGGCACGTAGTGCATCCAAGCGCAGTACCCAAGGATCGTCAGCCATACGCGCCGCGTACAGATCAATACGTGCCAAATCGTGCAACAACGCTTCCGTGCTCGCCATGCGCTCGGCACAACGCGCCAAGGTGGCGGACGCTTGCGGCCATTGCTGGCGCAGCACGGGCATCAATGCATGGCGCACATGGTTTCGCCTGAATGCGGTGTCAACATTGCTAGGGTCATCCACCCATTGCAACCCACACTCGGTCGCCACCGCAGCTAATTGCGCTCGCGTCATGGCAAGCAGCGGACGCAGATGCCAAGCCGTACCATCAGACAGGGCAAGCGGCGCCAGTTTGGGCATGGCGGCCAGACCGCGCACTCCCGCGCCGCGCATCAGTTGCAGCACAAAGGTTTCCGCTTGATCGTCTTGATGGTGCGCCGTGACCAAGACATCGCCACTTTGCAACGAGCCGAGCAACGCCGCATAACGCGACTCGCGCGCTGCGGCTTCGACCCCCTGCCCGCGCGTGGTCTCCACGCGTATGCGCTGCACGTGCAAAGGCACGGCCAGGGCGTTGCATTGCGCCTGCACGTGCTCAACCCACGCATCTGCTTCGGCAAGCAGGCCATGGTGCACATGCACCGCGCGCAACGCACCTAACTCGCCCTGCTGCTGCACATGCCACAAACCATGCAGCAAAAGGGTGGAATCCAAACCGCCACTGAGCGCAACCACCCAAGGCCGCTGGCGTAAATGAGACGGAATGGCCGCCTGCAACTGCTCAAGCCAAGCGGCAAACTTCGGTGATATGACGCGCGGTGCGTTCACGCCGAGCTTGGATCAAGACTTATCGGCAAACTGCCCCATGCTCATCAAGCGCAGGTAACGACGCTCCAGCAAACGATCGAGCGGCATGGACTCCACTTGATCCAAAGCACGCAGGATGGCCGCTTTGACGGTTTGCATATGCGCATCGAGATCACGATGCGCCCCGCCTTCAGGTTCCTCGACAATTTCGTCGATCAAGCCCAGCTCTTTGAGGCGCGGCGCAGTGATACCCAGAGCTTCCGCAGCTTCAGGCGCCTTGGCAGCATCCTTCCACAAGATGGCAGCACAACCCTCGGGCGAAATCACCGAGTAGGTGCTGTAACGCAGCATCATCAAATGATCAGACACGCCAATCGCCAGTGCGCCACCGGAACCGCCCTCGCCAATCACCAGGCTGACGATCGGTGTGGGCAAATCGGCCATGACGAACAGATTGCGTGCAATCGCCTCGCTCTGCCCACGCTCCTCCGCGTCCATGCCGGGATACGCGCCCGGCGTATCGATCAAGGTCAGGATTGGCAGCTTGAAGCGCGCCGCAGTTTCCATCAGACGCTTGGCCTTGCGGTAGCCCTCGGGGCGCGGCATGCCAAAGTTACGCCGCGCACGCTCGCGCACGTCGCGCCCTTTTTGATGACCGATCAGCATCAGCGGACGACCGTCGATGCGCGCCAGCCCGCCGACCAAAGCTGCGTCGTCGGCAAAGGCGCGATCACCATGCAGTTCGACGAAATCGGTCATCAGATGCTTGACATAGTCCAGCGTGTACGGACGCTGGGGGTGGCGTGCCATCTGCGACACTTGCCACGGCGCAAGCTTGCTGAAAATCGAGCGGGTAAGCTGCACCGACTTGGCATTCAGGCGCTCGATTTCATCCGCAAGATTGAGGTTGCTGTCGTTACCCATCATGCGCAGCTCGTTGATCTTGGCCTCAAGCTCGGCAATGGGTTGTTCAAAATCAAGATAATTGGGATTCATTGCTCACTCACCTGCTTTAACCTAGCCACACGCGCGCATTGCGGAACATGCGCATCCACGGCCCATCTTCGCCCCAACCTTTGGGACGCCAGGAATGCTGCACCGCACGGAACACACGCTCAGGGTGCGGCATCATGATGGTGAAACGCCCATCTTCGCTGGTGAATCCGGTCATACCATGCACGGAACCGTTCGGATTGAACGGATAGTGCTCGGTGGAGCGCAGCGCATGATCGACATAGCGCAGTGCCACCAGACCACCTTCAGCCACAGCGTCCGCATCTACACCCTGGGCAAACTCAACCCGCCCTTCGCCATGCGCCACGGCAATCGGCATGGTTGAGCCTGCCATACCCTGCAAGAAGATCGAGGGCGATTCCATCACCTCGACCATGGCCACACGCGCCTCGAACTGTTCCGAGCGATTGCGCATGAAACGCGGCCAGTGCGCCGCCCCCGGAATCAGATCCGCAAGCTGGGACAGCATCTGGCAACCGTTGCACACCCCAAGGCCGAACACATCTTCACGCAGGAAGAAGCTGCCGAATTGCTCCAAAGCACGCGGATTGAAACGAATGGATTTCGCCCAACCTCCACCGGCACCCAGCACATCACCGTAAGAGAAACCACCGCAAGCCACCAAGCCTTGGAAGGCATCCAGCGTCACGCGCCCGGCGATGATGTCACTCATGTGCACATCCACTGCATCAAAACCAGCGCGGGTAAAGGCATAAGCCATTTCGATCTGCCCGTTCACCCCTTGCTCACGCAAAATGGCGACCTTCGGCCGCAGTCCACTGGCAATGAACGGCGCAGCCACATTGGCTTCCATGTCATAGCTCAAATTGACCGACAACCCGGGATCATCTGCCTGCAACAGTGCATCGTATTCCTGCTGCGCGCACTCGGCGTTGTCACGCAAACGCTGCATGTGGAAGCTGGTTTCACTCCACGCACGCTGCAAGTCCACGCGGCGCTCATCCAGCAGCACCTTGCCATGCTGGGTGAAGACCAGACGATCATCATCGCGCAAGGTACCGATCACATGGCTGTAATTACCCAAGCCGGCCTCGCGCAATGCCATCAGGACACTGTCGGTGTCGCAGTGGCGCACCTGGATCACCGCGCCGAGTTCTTCAGCAAATAGCGCGGCAAGCGCGTCTTCACCCAACAGGTTCAACGAAACATCCAGACCGCAATGCGCGGCAAAGGCCATTTCGGCCAAGGTGGCCAGCAAACCGCCATCCGAACGGTCATGGTAGGCCAGGAGCAGCCGATCGGCATTCAGCGCCTGAATTACCGCAAAAAACGCCTTGAGCGCATCGGCATCATCCAGATCCGGCGCTTCACGCCCCACCTGGTTGTAGACCTGCGCCAAGGCCGAGCCACCCAGTCGCTGCCGTCCCTTGCCCAGATCGATCAGAATCAAATCCGTGTCGCCCGCGTCGGTGCAAAGCTGTGGCGTGAGCACATGACGTACATCCGTCACCGGGGCAAAGGCGCTGATGATCAGCGACAACGGTGCGCTCATTTCCCGCGCCTGCCCACCCTGTTGCCACACAGTCTTCATCGACAGCGAATCCTTACCCACGGGGATGGCAATGCCCAGACGGGGGCACAGCTCCTCGCCGACTGCTTTGACGGTGTCAAACAGCAAGGCATCCTCACCCGGCAATCCGGCAGCGGCCATCCAGTTGGCGGAAAGACGAATGTCTCCAAGCTGCGCGATCGGCGCGGCAGCGATATTGGTGATCGCCTCGGCCACCGCCATACGCCCGGAAGCCGGCGCATCGATCAAGGCCAAAGGCGAGCGTTCACCCATGGCCATGGCCTCGCCACGATAACTGTCCAGGGTCAGCGTCGTCACCCCCACATCGGCCACCGCGACCTGCCACGGACCGACCAGTGGGTCACGTGCCACCATGCCGGTGATGCTGCGATCGCCAATGGTGATGAGAAACTTCTTGTCGGCCACCGCCGGCAGGCGCAACACGCGGTACACCGCCTCTTTCAAGCTCACGCCGGCAAAATCCAGCGCGGGACGCTGCACATGCTGATGCTGCACATCACGCAACATTTTGGGCGGCTTGCCCAACAGCACATCCATCGGCAAATCGACCGGCGTGTTGTCAAAATGTGCATCGCCGACGGTCAAATGCTGCTCTTTGGTCGCCACGCCGACCACGGCAAACGGCGCACGCTCACGTTCACACAGCGCCTGGAACTCTTCCAGACGCTCGGGCGCAATCGCCAGCACATAGCGTTCCTGCGCCTCGTTGCTCCAGATTTCCATTGGCGACATGCCCGGCTCATCGTTGGGCACGGCGCGCAACTCGAAACGCGCGCCACGGCCGGCATCGTTGACCAGCTCGGGGAAGGCATTGGAAATGCCCCCCGCGCCCACGTCGTGAATCGACACGATCGGGTTGTTGTCACCCATCGCCCAGCAACGATCGATCACTTCCTGACAGCGACGTTCCATCTCCGGGTTGCCGCGCTGCACCGATGCAAAGTCCAGGTCAAACGCCGATGCACCGGACGCCACCGAAGATGCCGCGCCACCGCCCAAGCCGATCAGCATCGCCGGCCCGCCGAGCACGATAAGCAAATCGTCCTCAGCGATGGTGCGTTTCTGCACATGCTCGGCACGAATATTGCCCAAACCGCCGGCGATCATGATCGGCTTGTGATAACCGCGCAGACGACTGCCTGTGGCCGCCGGCGCCTCTTGCTCGTAGGTGCGGAAATAGCCACAGATGTTCGGCCGGCCAAATTCATTGTTGAACGCTGCCGCACCCAGTGGCCCCTCGATCATGATTTGCAAGGCCGAGACGATGCGCTCCGGCTTGCCGTAGTCTTTTTCCCAAGGCTGCTCGGCACCGGGAATGCGCAAATTGGACACCGAAAACCCGGTCAACCCCGCCTTCGGCTTGCTGCCGCGTCCGGTTGCGCCCTCGTCCCGAATCTCTCCGCCCGCCCCGGTGGCGGCGCCGGGAAACGGTGAAATCGCCGTGGGGTGGTTATGTGTTTCCACCTTCATCAAGATGTGCACACCTTCCTCATGCGCACGATACACACCATCCGCATCCGGGAAGAACCGCCCACCACGCGCACCTTCGATGACCGAAGCATTGTCCTTGTAGGCCGACAAGATGCCTTGCGGCGCATGATGGTAGGTGTTGCGGATCATGCCAAACAGGCTCTTGGCCTGTTCCTTGCCATTGATCACCCAATCCGCATTGAAAATCTTGTGCCGGCAATGCTCCGAGTTGGCCTGCGCAAACATCATCAGCTCGACATCCGATGGATTGCGCTGCAGGTTGAGGAAGTTGCTCAGCAGGTAATCGATCTCATCATTGGACAGTGCCAAACCCCAATCACGATTGGCCTGCACCAGCGCTTCACGCCCCCCTTGCAACACATCCACGGTGCGCATCGGCCGTGGCTCGGTGGTGGTAAAAAGCACCAGTGCATCCTCCAGGCAATCGACCACCGCCTCGGTCATACGGTCATGCAACAAGGCATCCACCGCCGCGCGTTGCCCGGCAGTCAAGGGCTTGCCACCCTGTGTTTCGATGCGATAAACCACGCCACGCTCGATGCGGTGAATGGCCGTCAGGCCGCAGTTATGGGCAATATCCGTGGCTTTCGATGCCCACGGCGAAATCGTACCCGGACGAGGAATCACCACACGCATCTCCACGGCATCATGCTCGGGCGCTTTGTTGCCGTAATCCAGCACCGCCTCAAGCTGCGCCCGCTCCGCAGCGCTCAACGTACGCTCCGTATCCACGAAATGCACGTAGTGCGCCGTCAAACCCCGCACATCCGGCTCATCATGGCGCAACTGTGCCAGTAATTTGGTCAATCGACTTGCTGAAAGCGCCGTGGAGCCGGGAAGGATGAGCATGTGTTCACTCGAACTAAAATCTGAGGAAGCGGCATTTTATACCAGCTCAGGAACTTCACCGCAGGCGAGCGGGAAAAAGCTCTTACCTGGGGAAAACTGCAACATCAAGTGTCATATTTTTTTGCTACGCTCGCGCGGAAAATTTTGACAAACAATAGGGAGCCACCATGTCACTGCTGAATCCTAAAATCTCTACGCTGAGCCTCGCATTACTGGCTGCCATCGGTCTTGGCGGTTGCGAAAACAACCCGGTCAAAATGGGCGATGAAAAAGCCAAAACTGTCGCCACGGGTTCTGCGGCCGGCGCGACGAGCGAAGGCGAAAATCAGCAACTTGAGCGCTGCGCCAAACCCTTTGGCACCGTCACCATCGTTGAAGATCAAAATGCTGAGTGGTACCGCTATCTCACCGGCCAGTACCGTTTGACCTCAACGGTGCCGGTGTTGCGCCTGATCATTCAGCAGTCCAATTGCTTCATCGTCGTCGATCGTGGCCGCGCGATGAACAACATGATGCAGGAACGCGAGTTAATGCAATCGGGCGAATTGCGCGCAGGCAGCAATTTCGGCAAGGGTCAGATGGTGAGTGCCGACTACTCGATCACTCCGGAAGTGTTGTTCAGCGAAAAAGGCACTGGCGGAATTGGTGCGGGTGTGGGCGGATGGGTCGGTGTCATCGCGGGCATTGCGGGCAGCATCAAAACCAACGAAGCAGCCACCCTGCTCATGCTCACCGACAACCGCTCGGGCGTCCAGGTGAGTGTGGCCGAGGGTTCAGCAAGCAACACCGACTTCGCACTGGGTGGATTGCTTGCCGGTGGCGTTGCTGGTGGTGGACTCGGCGGCTACACCAATACCCCGCAAGGCAAGGTCATTGCCGGCGCATTCATGGATGCGTTCAACAAGCTCGTGATTGCCATCCGCAATTACAATCCACAGAGCATGGGCGATCGTGGCATGGGCACCGGCGGCCGCCTGACGGTGGACGGCGCGTCGCAGCAGGGCGGCTATCAGGGTCAACGCCTGACCACGAAAGAAGCCCAGCAAAAACTCATCAGCATGGGCTACATGCAAGGCAAGGCCGATGGCAACCTGAATGCCAAAACCCGTGAAGCGCTGCAAGCCTATCAGCGCGAACGTGGTTTACCCGTCACCGGTCGCCTGGATGATGCAACGCAGGCTGAACTGAGCAAGCAGTAAGCCAGAGCTGTGCTGGCTTGCACGCAAGCCAGCACAGAATCTCTCCTGCTGCGTATTGACAAGCCCAAAGCTTGGCATAGAATGCATGCCCCACACATAAGCGACGCATTACTGGGTTTCTTATGGTAGGTGTTTTGGCTGGATGTCAGAGTGGTTATGTCGCGGATTGCAAATCCGCTTACCTCGGTTCGATTCCGGGTCCAGCCTCCATATTTCTTGATTCGCCCGGATGGCGAAATCGGTATACGCAAGGGACTTAAAATCCCTCGGGCGCAAGCCCATGCGGGTTCAAGTCCCGCTCCGGGCACCACATCGCGATGAAAAGCCGAGCCTGATCTTCAGGCTTTTTTATTGTCTCAAAGCTCCCGATCTGCCAGGTGCCCTTTGCTCTCCAACCACTGGCGCCGATCTGCTGCGCGCTTTTTGGCAAGCAGCATGTCGAGCATGACTTGTGCACTGGGTGCATTCTCCGCCTCTACATCACTCCACTCCAGCCGCAATAGACGGCGGGTCTCTGGCGCGATGGTGGATTCTCGCAATTGCAGCGGATTCATTTCACCCAAGCCCTTGAAGCGGGTGACATTGATTTTGCCGGCCTTTTCCGCCTTCAGGCGATCGAAAATGCCGTCGCGCTCGTGCTCGTCCAGGGCGTAGAACACGCGCTTGCCGGCATCGATACGAAACAGTGGCGGCATGGCGACATACACATGCCCGGCCTGCACCAGGCTTGGAAAATGGCGCACGAACAGCGCGCACAGCAAGGTGGCAATGTGCTGACCGTCGGAATCGGCATCGGCAAGAATGCATACCTTGCCATAGCGCAGGCCGGAGAGATCGTGATTGCCCGGTTCCAGCCCCAGCGCCACCGCAATGTCATGCACCTCGCTGGAGGCAAGCACCTGATCGGACTCGGTTTCCCAGGTGTTGAGGATCTTGCCGCGCAGCGGCAGGATGGCCTGAAAATCGCGATCGCGTGCCTGCTTGGCCGAGCCTCCGGCGGAATCGCCTTCGACAAGAAACAGCTCGGTGCGCGTCAGGTCGGTGGACTGACAATCGGCGAGCTTGCCGGGCAGCGCCGGCCCTTGGGTGATGCGCTTGCGCACCACTTTCTTCTCATCGCGCACGCGGCGTTGGGCGCGAGCAATGGCGAGTTGCGCGATCTGCTCGCCCAGCTCCGGTTGCTGATGCAACCACAGACTGAAGTGGTCTTTGAGCACACCCGCGACGAATGCCGCACTTTCACGCGAACTGAGGCGTTCTTTGGTTTGCCCGGCAAATTGCGGTTCGCGCATTTTTAACGACAACACAAACACCACGTCTTGCCAGACATCTTCCGCGGCGAGTTTCAGGCCACGCGGCAGCAGGTTGCGCACCTCGCAAAACTCGCGCATCGCCTCGGTCAGGCCCAGACGCAGGCCGTTGACATGCGTGCCGCCCTGGGTGGTGGGAATGAGGTTGACGTAACTCTCCTGCACCGGTTCGCCGCGCACTTCGCCCGCCTCAGCCAGCCAGGCCAGCGCCCAGTCCACCGCCTCGCGCTCGCCGGCAAGTTGGCCGGTGAAGGCTTGCGGAGGAAGAATGAGCTGACCATCCAGCGCTTCCAGTAGGTAGTCACGCAAACCGTCGGCGTAGTGCCAGGTTTCGCTCGTTTGTGGTTCTTCCGCCTGGTTGTGAAACACCACCGTCAGCCCGGGGCAAAGCACTGCCTTGGCACGCAACAGCTGTTTGAGGCGCGCCACCTGAAATTTGGGGGTGTCGAAAAAACTCGCCTCCGGCCAGAAGCGCAGCAAGGTGCCACTGCGCGAGCGCGGCGCAGCGCCCACCACATGCAGCTCTTCGACCTTTGCACCGTGCGCAAAAGCCGCGGCGTACTGCTTGCCCTCACGCCATACGGTGACTTCCAGCCGTGCAGACAGGGCATTGACCACCGAAACGCCCACACCATGCAGGCCACCGGAAAAGCCATAGGCTTTTTCTGAAAATTTACCGCCGGCGTGCAAGCGGGTGAGAATCACCTCCACCCCGGAGACCCCCTCCTCCGGGTGGATGTCCACCGGCATACCGCGTCCGTCGTCGAGCACGCTGAGGGAACCGTCGGCAAACAAGGTGACTTCGATGCGCGTGGCATGACCGGAGAGTGCCTCATCCACGCTGTTATCGATCACCTCCTGCGCCAGATGGTTGGGGCGTGTGGTGTCGGTGTACATGCCGGGACGCTTGCGCACCGGATCCAGCCCGGTGAGCACTTCGATGGCGGCGGCGTTGTAACTGCTTTGGTTCATGGCGCGGGTTAATTCGGCAATGGGCTTATTCAGCAAGCAGCGCCTTGATCGACAGGCTGATCTTGCCCTGCTTGATCTCCATCACTTTCACATCCACCACCTGCCCCTCGCTGAGGTAGTCGCTGACGTTTTCCACGCGCTCGGCGGCGATTTGCGACACATGCAGCAAGCCATCCTTACCCGGCAGAATGTTCACGAACGCACCGAAATCGACAATTTTCATCACCTTGCCGCTGTACACCTTGCCCACTTCGACGTCGGCGGTGATCTGCTCGATGCGCTTACGCGCCTCATCCGCGGCGGCTTTGTCGGTGGCAGCAATGGTGACCGTGCCATCGTCATTGTTGATGTCGATGGTGGTGCCGGTGTCTTTGGTAATCGCCTGAATGGTTGCACCACCTTTGCCAATCACTTCGCGGATTTTGTCGGTAGGGATTTTGAACACGGTGAAGCGCGGGGCAAACTCGGCCACATCCTCACGCGGCGCGGCCAGACCCGCGTTCATGATGCCGAGGATATGCATGCGCCCTTCCTTGGCCTGCGCCAGTGCCTGCTGCATGATCTCACGGGTGATGCCCTTGATTTTGATGTCCATTTGCAGCGCAGTGACACCGTTGGCCGTGCCGGCCACTTTGAAATCCATGTCACCCAGGTGATCTTCGTCGCCGAGAATGTCGGAGAGCACGGCAAAGCGATCGCCCTCTTTGATCAAGCCCATGGCAATGCCCGCCACCTGCGCCTTGAGCGGCACGCCGGCATCCATCATCGCCAGTGAAGATCCGCACACCGTGGCCATGGAGCTGGAACCGTTGGACTCGGTGATTTCCGACACCACACGAATCACATACGGGAACTGTGCCATGTCCGGTAGCACGGCGCTCACCCCGCGCTTGGCGAGATTGCCGTGGCCGATCTCGCGCCGCTTGGGCGCACCAAAACGGCCGACTTCACCGACACAGAACGGCGGGAAGTTGTAGTGCAGCATGAAGGCTTCTTTGCGTTCCCCCTCGATGGCGTCGATCAATTGCGCATCGCGCGCGGTACCCAGGGTGGCCACCACCAGCGCCTGCGTCTCGCCACGGGTGAACAGCGCGGAGCCATGCACGCGCGGCAGCACGCCGGTTTTCACGCTGATCGGGCGGATACTCTGCACGTCACGCCCATCGATGCGCGGCTCTCCTTGCAAAATGCGTGAACGCACGATGCGTGATTCCAGATCAAACAGCATGCTCTCCACGGTGTGCTTGTCGCTGCGCACCGCATCGCCAGTGCAGAAATGCGCCACGGCGCGGCTGCGGATCTCCGCCATGCGCGCATAACGCTCCTGCTTGGCGGTGATGCGATAGGCTTCGGCCAGATCGTTTTCCACCAGTGCACGCAGCTCTTCCGCCAATGCCTCATCACGTGCTGGTGGCTGCCAGTCCCAGGGCACGGTACCGGCGGCATGCGCCAGCTCGCGGATGGCGGCAATCGCCACCTGCATCTGCGCGTGGCCGAACATCACCGCGCCGAGCATGACATCTTCCGGCAATTCATGCGCTTCGGACTCCACCATCAATACTGCGTCTTCGGTACCAGCGACCACCAAATCCAGTTTGGAGTTGGTCAGCTCGCTGCGCCCGGGGTTGATGACATAGCTGCCGTCGACATAGCCCACGCGAATGCCGGCCAGCGGCCCATGAAACGGAATGCCGGCCACCGCCAGCGCCGCCGAAGCACCGAGCATGGCGGGAATGTCCGCCGGCATGTCCGGGTCATTGGCGTGCACCACGGCAATCACCTGCACCTCGTTGTAAAACCCATCCGGAAACAGCGGGCGCATCGGCCGATCCATCAAGCGTGCGGTGAGAATCTCATGTTCCGCTGCCTGACCCTCGCGCTTTTTGAAGCCACCGGGAATGCGCCCGGTGGCGTAATAACGCTCCTGATACTCCACGGTCAGCGGCAGGAAGTTCTGCCCCTCTTGCGCCTCACGCTCAGCTACCACCGTGACCAGCACCGCCGTGTCGCCCATGCGCACCATCACCGCGCCGCTGGCCTGACGTGCGATTTCGCCCGTTTCCAGAGTGACGCTGTGGCTGCCGTATTGAAAAGTCTTGCGGATGGGTTGAATCACGATGCGGTTTCCTTGGGATAGAAGAATTAAGCCCGCGGATTGTTGCAAACAGGGCCGCGAGTGTCACGCAATGCTTGGTTTTTGCCCGCACAGCACGCGGTTGAAGCGCCCTGCTCGCTGCGCTGAGGCTCGAATTGATCGAATTTTTCGATAGATTCGTGGCAAAAATGGCAACAATCTATCGAAAAATTCGATAGATTGTTCGGAGATAAGCCAAGCAGGGCGAAGATGGGGGCATGGAGCAGCTTCACCGCCTCCAGCGGCTATGCACCGCGAAGCGACGCATGCCCACGCAGCAGGCGATTGCCTTGCCCAAGGACGAGGGGCAAAAAAAAACGCCGGGATCAACCCGGCGTTGCTTTGCCTTCAACAGCGAAAAATTACTTACGCAGACCCAGCTTGGCGATCAGCGCACGGTAACGTGCATCGTCCTTGCGCTTGAGGTAGTCCAGAAGCTTGCGGCGTTGGTTGACCAAATGGATCAGACCACGGCGGGAATGGTTGTCTTTCTTGTGCGTCGCAAAGTGCTCGGAGAGGTACTGAATGCGCGCCGTCACCAGTGCAACCTGCACTTCGGTGGAACCGGTGTCATTGGCATCACGGCCAAATTCGGCCACGATTTTGGCCTTGTCTTCTACGGTCATGGTCATGGTGTTTACTCCAGGGTGAGGTTAATGAAAAAGCCGAACGCAGAGAGTTGACCGCTCCCCACGAAGGCCAACGCCAGTCCACCGTCCGCTACAAAGCAGCAAACATGCGGCGTGGCGCCACCCGCCCGTCATCTTGGACTTCCCCCATACCCAGGAAGAGGTCGTCCGCCCCGTACAGTTTGACCCAGCCCGAAACCGGGGCATGCGGCACAAACACGGGGTTGCCGTGGCGGATGTAAAACGCGCTGTCGGCATCCAGCTTGATGGCAGGATAATCCGGCAGCGCAGAATCTGCGGGCAGGATAACACGATCCAGTGCTTCCTGTCCCTGTTCAGCCAATGCCAGCAGGCTGTCCAAGCTGTGCATGGGCGCATCAAAAAACGGCGCAACCCCGGTGCGGCGCAGCGCCACCACGTGCGCTCCGCAGCCCAGTGCTTCGCCAATGTCCTCGATCAGACTGCGCACGTAGGTACCTTTGCTGCAACGCATGCTCAGGCTGATTTCATCGTCGCTCAGCGCATCCAGCGTGATCCAGTCGAAACGCACCTTGCGCGGCTTGCGCTCCACTTCGATGCCTTGACGTGCCAGATCGTACAGCCGCTTGCCTTCGTGCTTGAGGGCACTGACCATCGGCGGCAATTGTTCGATTTCACCCACAAAGCGCGCTACCACCGCCTCCACCTGCTCGCGGGTCAGCGGCGGTACCGCGCGCTGTTCGATGATCGTGCCATCGGCGTCCCCCGTGTCGGTACGCTGCCCCAGACGCGCACGCACGCTGTAGGCTTTGTCCGCATCGAGCAAAAGGCCGGAAACGCGCGTCGCCTTGCCAAAACAGATCGGCAACATGCCAGTGGCCAGCGGATCAAGGCTGCCGGTGTGCCCGGCTTTCTCCGCCTTGAACAGGCGCTTGACCTGTTGCAGGGCGTGATTGGAGCTCACCCCGGCGGCCTTGTCGAGCAGGACGATGCCTTGCAGTGGACGCAGGTCTTTTTTGCACGGCGCGCTCAATCCCCGACTCCGCTTGGTGTTTCGTCCTCACCGCGCAGTGCCGCATCGCGCGAACGCGCCGCGGAGATCACCTCACTCATGTGCAGGCCGCGCTCGATGGATTCGTCATAAACGAACTTGATCTGCGGCACCATGCGCAGACGCATCACCTGCGCCAGCAGGCTGCGCAGATAAGGCGTGGCCTCATCGAGAATGTCCTGTGCCGCGCCATGTTCGTCCTTGTTGAGCGTGGTGAAGTAGATCTTCGCCTGCGATAAATCGCTGGTGACGCGCACCGCGGTGAGGGTGAGCATTTTCACCCGCTCATCACGAATCTCGGCGCGGATGATCTGCGCCATTTCGCGCTGAATCTGCTCGGCCACCCGCTGGTGGCGTGGTACATGATGCGCCATGCACAACCTCCTTTACAGCGTGCGTGCGATCTGAACGCGCTCATAGCATTCGATCTGGTCGCCCGCCTGCACATCGTTGTAGTTCTTCACCGCGATACCGCATTCGAAGCCCTCTTTGACTTCGTTGACGTCGTCTTTGAAACGACGCAGCGATTCGAGTTCGCCGGTGAAGATCACCACGTTGTCGCGCAGCACACGGATCGGGTTGCCGCGCTTGACCGAGCCTTCGACCACCTTGCAACCTGCCACCGCGCCAAACTTCGGCGAACGGAACACGTCGCGCACTTCGGCGGTACCGATGATGCGCTCGTGCATTTCCGTGCCGAGCAGACCGGTCATCGCCTGGCGTACATCGTCGAGCATCTCGTAAATGATGCTGTAGTAGCGAATTTCCAGACCATTGCTTTCGGCGACACGCCGCGCACCGGCATCGGCACGCACGTTGAAACCGATCACCACCGCCCCGGAGGTAACCGCCAGGTTGATGTCCGACTCGGTCAGGCCGCCCACGCCGCTGGCCACCACATTGACTTTGACATCGTCGGTGGAGAGCTTGGTCAGCGACTCGCGAATCGCTTCGGCGGAACCCTGCACATCGGCCTTGACCAGCACATTCAGCGTGGCCGAGCCCGATTCCTTCATCTGTTCGAAAATGTTTTCCAGCTTGGCCGCTTGCTGTGTGGCCAGCTTGCCTTCACGCGCCTTGTTCTGGCGATAGACCGCCATGTCACGCGCCTTGCGCTCTTCGTCCATCACCATGAAGTCATCACCCGCGCGCGGTGTGCCGGAGAGGCCAAGAATCACCGCCGGAATCGACGGGCCGGCCGCTTCGATCGGCTTGCCGCGCTCATCCAGCAGCGCACGCACGCGGCCATATTCGGTACCGGCGAGCACGATGTCACCCTTGCGCAAGGTACCGGCACGCACCAGTACCGTCGCCATGGCACCGCGCCCCTTGTCCAGGCTGGCTTCGACCACGGTACCCAGCGCCGTACCTTCCACCGGTGCTTTCAGCTCCAGCACTTCGGCTTGCAGCAGGATGGCATCGAGCAACTCATCCACACCCTGGCCAGTTTTGGCGGAAATGTTGACAAACTGCGTGTCGCCGCCCCATTCCTCGGGAATGACGGAAAGCTGCACCAATTCATTGCGCACGCGATCCGGGTCGGCATTCGGCTTGTCGATCTTGTTCACCGCCACCACCATCGGCACACCGGCCGCTTTGGCGTGGTTGATCGCCTCCTTGGTGGTGGGCATGACACCGTCATCGGCGGCAACCATCAGAATCACGATGTCGGTGAGTTTGGCACCGCGCGCACGCATGGCGGAAAACGCCTCGTGGCCCGGGGTATCGAGGAAAGTGATCACGCCTTTGGGCGTTTCCACATGGTAGGCACCGATGTGCTGGGTAATGCCACCGGCCTCACCTGCTGCCACCTTGGTGCGACGGACGTAGTCTAGCAAGGAGGTTTTACCGTGATCGACGTGCCCCATCACGGTAATGATCGGCGGACGGCTGAGCAGTGCGCCCTCAGAAATGGAGGCGAGCAATTCGTTCTCCACATCCGACTCGGATTGCGGCTTGGCCACATGCCCCATTTCTTCGACCACCAGGGTCGCTGTGTCCTGATCGATGCTTTGGTTGATGGTCGCCATCACGCCCATACCAAACAGCACCTTGACCACTTCCACCGCCTTGACCGCCATTTTCGCCGCCAGATCGCTGACGGTGATGGTCTCAGGGATGGTGACTTCATGCACCACGGGCGCGGCGGGTTTCTCGAACGCATGCGCCTGCGGCTTGCCATTCGGCTTACTACGCCGTGCGCCGCGATGATGCCCTTCTTCCTCACGCAAATAATCCTTGCGTCCACGGCCTTCACTCGCCTTGCCCGCCGAGCCACGCGGTTTTTCATCCGCCATGCCACGGCGTGCCGGTGCGGCAGGTGCACGACCCGGCGCCGGGGTGCTTGCTGCCGGTGGACGGCGTGGTGCGGTGGACGACGGCGCGGGTGCCTGCGATGGTGCAGACGGACGCGGGCTTACCGCAGGACGGCGCGGTGCTGCACTTTCGGCAGACCGCTGCACCGGCTCTGCACGTTGCGGTGCTTTGCTCGCTTTGCCAGCCTCAGGTTCAGGGGTTTTGGCCGTCTCAACGGCGGCAGGTGCAGGTTGAGTCTCCTGCACTGAAGGCGCAGTTGCTTCGGCAGGTTTCGAGGACTCTGCGCTCGATACTTTCGCCTCTGGCTTGCTAGTTTCAGGCTTACTGGTTTCAGCCTTACTTGAATCAGGCTTGCTCGCTTCCTGACGCGCGGCCTGCTCGGCTGCAGCCAGTGCTGCGGCTTGACGACGCGCTTCTTCCTCCGCGCTCAGACGTGCGGCGAGCTGCTCCGTTTGCGAGCGCGGCTCTTTGGCCGCCTCGTCGACGGCGCCACGTTGCACATAGGTACGCTTTTTGCGGTACTCGACATTCACCGTGGTGGATTTACCGGGCGCACCTGCCGGAACTTTGAGCTCTTCCTGACTGCGGCGTTTCAAGGTAATGCGTGAAGGCTGTGTGCCCGTATCTTTGCCGTGCGCGCTACGCAATGAAGCCAGCAGGCGCTGCTTGTCGGCATCCGACACGATGGAATCAGCACTGCTGGCACTCACGCCAGCATCGCGCAGCTGTTCGAGCAAACGGTCCACCGGGGTATGCACCTGTTCAGCGAGTTGTTTGACGGTTTGGGACATAAATCTCTCCCGCCCTGCGGGCGATGAGCAAAAGCAAAAGGGGTTGCGTTGCGTGTAATTTTATCAGCATGGGGTGGGCGGTTTTGCCACCATTAGCCGGACAAGGCGGCAAACTTTGTTGCCGCAACGATGAAAAGGTTATTTGAACCAGGGGGCACGTGCCTCGACAATCAGTTGAGCCGCGGTTTCGGCATCCAGCTTAGCCAGCTCGGCCAGTTCATCGGTGGCCATTTCCGCCAGATCTTCGCTGCTGTTCACGCCGCCCTCACGCAGGCGCGCCTCGATCTCGGGCGTCATGCTGGCCAGATCACTCAGGGCGAGTTCACCGGATTCCTCCGACTCTTCCGAGGCGATGGCCTTGGTCAACAGCGCATTGCGCGCACGCTGGCGCAGCTCTTCGACCAGCTCCTCGTCAAAGCCTTCGATCTCCAGAAACTCGGCCAGTGGCACATAGGCGATTTCTTCCAGGCTGGAGAAACCTTCGCTGACCAGAACCTCGGCCACCTCCAGATCAACATCCAGTGCGCTGACAAACAGATTGGCGATGCGCGCCGCCTCATTCTGGCTTTTCGCTTCCGCCTCATGCTGCGTCATCACATTCAGTTGCCAACCGGTCAGCTGACTGGCCAGACGCACGTTTTGTCCACCGCGGCCAATCGCCTGCGCCAGTTTTTCTTCCGTGACGGCCACGTCCATGGTGTGGGTTTCTTCATCCACCACCACAGACACCACCTCGGCCGGTGACATGGCGTTGATGACAAACTGCACCGGGTTGTCTTCGTAGATCACGATATCCACGCGCTCGCCGGCCAGCTCATTGGTCACCGACTGGATGCGCGAACCACGCATGCCGACACAGGCACCGACCGGATCGAGGCGCTGATCCATGGCCTTGACGGCGATTTTCGCGCGCGAGCCCGGGTCACGTGCCGCACCCTTGATCTGGATCATGCCTTGGCCGACCTCGGGAATCTCCAGCTTGAACAGCTCGATGAGAAATTCCGGCGCGGTGCGGCTGCCGTAGAGCAGCGGACCACGCGATTCCATGCGCACGTCTTTAAGCCAGGCGCGCATACGATCCCCCGGGCGCACGATCTCGCGCGGAATCATGTCCTCACGACCGACGAAGACCTCGATATTCTCGCCCATATCGAGCAACACATTGCCGCGCTCGACGCGCTTGACCATGCCCATCACCAGCGTGCCCTTGCGGTCGATGAAGCGATCGACGATCTGCTGACGCTCGGCTTCGCGCACCTTCTGCACGATCACCTGCTTGGCGGACTGGGCGGCAATGCGGCCAAATTCGACGGATTCGATTTCTTCTTCAACGAACTGCCCCGGTTGAATCGCAGGCTCATCCATACGCGCCATTTCGAGGATCATTTCACGCTCAGGGTTCTCGCTGGTTTCCCCTTCCACCACCAGCCAGCGGCGGTAGGTTTTGTACTCCCCCGTGTTGCGATCGATGCTCACACGTACATCGATGTCACCACCGTGACGCTTGCGCGCCGCCGAGGCCAGCGCGGCCTCGATGGCCTCGAAAATCACCTGTTTGGCCACGCCCTTTTCATTGGAGACGGCATCGGCAACGTAAAGAATTTCTTTGTTCATGTTCACTAACTAAAACGGGGTTACAGAGAATCAAAATCGGGGTCGAGATTGGCCTTGTCGATGTCGGCAAAGGGCAGGCGTACCAGTGTTTCCTCATCCACGGCAAACAGTACATCGGTGCCTTCCACACCACGCAAGATGCCGCTGAAGTTGCGCTGTGGCCGCGCACCCGGTGCATTGGCCGGCTGTACCATCAGCGCACGTACCAAACGGATACGCGCCGCTTGGCCGGCAAAACGGGCAAAATCGCTCAGCTTGAACAGTGGACGATCAAACCCTGGCGACGAGACTTCCAATGTGTATTGCCCGGGGATCGGGTCTTCCACATCCAGCAGGGCACTGATCGCCCGGCTCATGTCAGCGCAATCGTCCACACTGACACCGCCGAGTTCGCGATCGATGTACACGCGCACCACGGCGTGTGATCCAGGGTGAAATTCCACCCCGACCAGTTGCAAACCCAGATCCTGCGCCACGGGCTCGAACAAGGCACGTAGCCCTAGAGGGTCATGCCGCGAAATGACTGCGTCGTCCACCGGTTGTGCCTCGTGCCCTTTGTCCATTACACCCGCCTTTTTCATTGACACATGCCAATGAAATATCAATAAAAAACCAATAAAAAAGGGTCACAAAGGACCCGATTTCGTTGTGGCATGTGCCACGTCCATCGAATACGCCCTGAATCACCATTTGACGAGGCGTATCGATCGATCAAGATGTACGCATTCTAACGGCCAGCGAGGGTCATGGTCAATGCGCGATCTGACAAGTGCGATCTGTCATTGCGCAACGGATTCGACCAGCTGCCACCCTTCCCCAGGAGCGTAGCGGGTGATGGCAGCGGCCTTGCGTGCAGTATCGCGGCCAAGATTTTTTTCATACACCTTGCCGTCTTGCCCTACGAGGAAACTCATCACCCCGCTTTCGCCATAGCGCACCGGGTAAGCAAGTAGCGCAAAACCCTTACTCATACGCCCTTCGTTGTCCAGGTAGCTCATCGCTCCTCCGGGGGCGCCCTCCCCCTGTGCTTTGAGTGTCTTGAACCGGTAGCCGTAATACCCGTCCTGCAACGCGCTGAGATTGATCAATGGGTCAATTAACCCGACGTAATCGCCCTGCTCATTCACCCAGATCAAGCCATCCTGCCGTCCCGTCGTGCTCAGCAACCTTGCTGCGTACTGTGCCTTATCATCGGCACCACGCGCGAAATATTCCTGCTGAGCGCGCACATAGGCGCGCATGGCATCGATCACTGCAAGCTCGTTGCGCCCGATACGCTGCTGCTTGATCAGCTCGCGTGCGGCAGCAGTGTCAAAACGCCAGCCGCGCGCATCGCGCACCAGCGGAATGGGAAGCTGCCAGCCATTGTGTAACTGCAACAACGCACGATCATCACCTTGCATCTGCATGGAATGACCTTTGGCCCATTGTTCAAGAAACGCAGTCACGTCTTCACGGTTGACATCATCGGTGGGCAGCAGCCGACGGAAGTCATCACCTAAAACAGAACGCAACTGCGCCGGGTCATGCGTTACCAGCGCATCCACCAGGGCTTCGGCTGCAAGCTCGGGGGAGGAGAAGCGGCTTTGCGCCGCCTGCGCGAGCGGTAGAGTCAAACACAGCCCAAGCAGCATGGCGGGTAGAAGAAACTTGGTTGCTTTAGCGGATTGTTGCATAACCTGCTCCAACTTATTGACGCCCACGCAATTCGTGCGCACGTTGTACCGCCTGCGGGTTATCCGCCAAGCGCTGCCGTGCCTGCGGATGATTGGCGACACGTTGCGCGGCTTGCGGATGGTTGGCCACGCGCTGTGCAGCCTGGGGCTGATTGGCGATGCGCTGACTCGCTGCACCACGATCGATTTGCTGCCGGGTTTGTTGCGGACGCGATGCCCCGGCTATGGCGCTATCACGGTTGATACGTTGTGCCTGCTGCTGCCGTGCATCGGGGCGGGCACTCACCGGATTGTGTGCCGCTGAGCGATCAATATTCGCTGCGCGGTTTTGCACCTGAGTGCGGTCTATACCCGCCGCACGATTGGCCGCCTGTGCACGATCAACGTTAGCCGCGCGGGCACGTGCCTGATCACGATCAACATTAGCCGCACGCGCACGCACCTGATCGCGATCGACATTCGCCACGCGGTTTTGCACTTGGGAGCGATCAACCTGGGCTGCGCGCTCACGCACCGCATCCCGGTTGACCGCGGGTTGTGCAGGGCGCTGGCGGTCATTCACCCGACCCGGAACCTGATTGCGATCAATCTGGCGCAGTGCATCACGGTTCATGTTCTCACGACCCACGCGATTGGCGAGCGCATCACGTGCCTGATCACGACGCACATCGTCCACCGCGCGCTGTCCCGGCCGGCCTACGCCGCGATCAGCAGCAGCATTACGCACTCGTTCGCGTGCAGCGTCACTTCGATAGGGCACATCACGACGGTTGCGCTCATTGTGCCGCCAACGAACGTCACGATTATTTGCATTGACGTTGATGCGATTGTTGACGTTGATATTGTTCCAGTGGTTGACATTCACATTGACGCTGCGATCGCGCCAGTGCACCCGACCCCACAGGGCGTGGGTGACACCAATCCCTACGCCCCACCAAATGGCGGTGGTAATCGGGTGATGCACAAAGCCCCAGTGTGGCGCGGGCGGGAAAAACAGGGGCGGTGCCCACGGATTCCACCAGGTGCCGAACATGTAGTTGGGGTTGTAGATCGGCACAAAGATGACCTGCGGATTGGCCGGCTCGATGACGATGATTTGCTGCGGTGGGCGGTAGGTCTGTACCACCACGCTTTGACTGCGTGCGGGTGCCGGCTCGATCTTCACCACCTGATGCTCATTACTGGTCAAAGTACCCGCATCGCGCGCCTTGGCGCGTAGAAATTGCACCGAGTCCATCACCCCATCCGGGTCATCGAGGAAGGCATCGCCCAGATCGCGCACCCATTGCGGGTTGTCGCCCATCATGGCAATCACCTGTGGAAAAGCAACCAGGGACTGCACGCTCGGATCCCAGTCGCGATGCTGCACGGCACGCACCGCAGCATCCCCCTCCAGCCCACGATTGGCCAGCGCCCATTCCGCAGCCTCGGCCACTTCGCTCGGGTAGGTTGCGGCCATCAACACCTGCGAGAGCAAGGGATCCGGGAACAACGCGATCGGTGCCAGCATTTGATCAAGCTGCTCCACGCTAAAAAGGGGCTGTTGCGCAGCGCGCGCCGGTGCCTGCAGCACGAGGAGCGCAAGCAGAACACACCCCAACCAGCGCGTCAGCGCAAAAACATGGTGTTTTGTCATGACAACCCTTCCTCTTTACGCACGAAACGACGCACGATGAATTTCTCCAGTTCGACCACCACGAAAAAGACCAGGCTTGCTGCGATGATCGCAGGCCACACATCCCAAGGTATGGCTGCCGTGGCAAACAGCGACTGCATCGGCGGCGCGTAGGTGAACAGGAGCTGCAACACCACCACCGCAGCAATACCGAGCGGCAGGTAGGGATTGCCCATCAACGCTCTTGGTGTGATGGAACTGTCAAACTTGAAGCGGCTGTTGATGAGGTAAACGATCTGCCCCATCACCAGGGTATTGACCGCTACCGCACGCGCGACTTCATCGGCGGCGTTAATCGACTTCATCCAGAAGAACGCCCACAGGGTAATGGCAAGCAACCCCACACCCACGAAGACAATGCGCCACAGACCAAACAAATCAATCAAAGGCTGATGCGGTGAGCGCGGATGCCGACGCATGACATTGGGTTCGTGGGATTCAAATGCGATCACCAAACCCAGCGCCACCGAGGTGACCATATTCACCCAAAGAATCTGCGGCGCGGTGATGGGCGTGACAAATCCGATCATCACGGCAATCAGAATCACCAAGCCCTGCGCCACGTTGGTGGGCATCATGTAGAGCATGGCTTTTTCAATGTTGTTGTACACCGTGCGCCCTTCCTTGACCGCCGCAGTGATCGAAGCAAAGTTGTCGTCGGCCAACACCATGTCGGCGGATTCCTTGGTCACTTCCGTGCCCTTGATGCCCATGGCCACGCCAATATCGGCTTTTTTCAGCGACGGCGCATCGTTCACCCCGTCCCCGGTCATGGCCACCACCTGACCATTGGCCTGAATCGCCTTCACCAAACGCAACTTATGCTCCGGACTGGCACGGGCGAACACATCCACATCTCGCACCCTTTCCTGCAAGGTGGCGGTATCCATGTCCTCGATTTCATGTCCGGTGATCGCCGTTTTGCCATCACCAATGCCGAGCATTTTGGCCACGGCGGCAGCCGTGATGCGGTGGTCACCAGTAATCATGGTGACACGCACGCCGCCCTCATGGCATACCTTGACCGCTTCAATGGCTTCTTTACGCGGCGGGTCAAGCAAACCGGTCAGCCCGACCAGAATCAGGTCATGCGGCAACATGTCGGCGCTCAGGCTACCCGGCGTGATGTCGGAGGCATCCACCCAAGCCAAGGCGAGCACGCGCTCACCCTTGGCCGCCAGGCGGTCCGCCTCATGCAGGAAACGTTCGAGCTGCAACGGCTCGGCCGTATCCAATCCGGTAGCCTGGCGATCGCAATGTTCGAGTATCACCTCCGGCGCACCCTTGACCAAAAGCAGTTGCCGCCCATCCGGCGCGCGATGCAAGGTGGCCATGAATTTATGTTCCGATTCAAACGGAATGCTGTCGATGCGCGGGTAATTGGCCCGTTCGCTGTCACGGCTGACACCGAGCTTGCTGGCAAACGGATACAGCGCACCCTCGGTCGGATCGCCCTGCACGCTGTAGACACCATCCTTGTGCAGAACCTCAGCGTCGTTACACAGCACGGCAATGCGCGCCATGAGATCAAGCACCGCATCATCGCCCGGCTTCAGCGCACGCCCACCATCGAAAACTTCACCGCTGGGTGCGTAGCCGTTGCCCGTGACAGTGTAATCATGCTGAGCGGTCACCGCCGACATGACCATCATCTCCATCAAGGTCAGCGTGCCGGTTTTATCCGAACAGATGCGCGACACCGAACCGAGCGTCTCCACCGCGGGCAGGCGGCGGATGATGGCGTTGCGCGCCGCCATGCGCTGCACACCAATGGCCAGGGTAACGGTAATCAGCGCAGGCAAGCCCTCGGGGATCATGGACACGGCAATGCCCACCACCGCCTGGAAAATTTCCACAAACGGCATATTCATGACCCAATGGCCATAAGCAAACACCACGACACACAGCGCCAGAATGACAAAGGTGATGCTGTAGCCGAATTTACGGATCTGGCGCAGCAGCGGCGTTTCCAGCGCACTGACCGAAGCCATCATCGAGTTGATGCGCCCCAGCTCCGTATTCGCGCCGGTAGCCACCACCACCCCCACGCCGCGCCCCGTCGAGACCAACGTGCCGGAATAGGCCATGTCATGGCGATCAGCAATCACCGCCTTGGGTGAGACGGGATCGACCGCTTTATCAATCGGTAGCGACTCGCCAGTCAATGCCGCTTCCTCGGTGTGCAGATTCTTCACCTCGATCAGGCGCAGGTCGGCGGGAATCTTGTCACCCGATTCCAGATACACAATATCCCCCGGCACCAGATCCTCCGCGGGAATCATGCGCAGCTTGCCTTCGCGCAAGGTGCGCGCCTCGCTGGAAAGCATGTTGCGGATTGAGTCGAGCGCCTTCTCCGCCTTGCCCTCCTGCACAAAGCCGAGCAGCGAATTGAGCAGCACCACGCCAAGAATCACGCTGGCATCCACCCACAACCCAAGCATGAGCTTGATGAACCCTGCGGCAAGCAGCACGTAGATCAGCACATTGTGAAACTGGAGCAAAAAGCGCATCCACGCACTTTGCTTCTTGCCTTCAGGCAGACGATTCTTGCCATGCAACCGCGCTCGCTCCGCGGCTTGCTCTGCGCTCAGACCCGCAGACGCATCGCTATGCAGACGCTTTAGAACCGCATCGACCTCAAGAGCATGCCATTCCTCACTTGTTGCGTTTTCGGGCTGTTGGTGTTGCTGCATAAAACAATCCTCACAAGATGGGGTGATATTCAGCCAAAAAACTTACATGTCACGAGGTTATAGCATACTCACAGCGTAAGCTTTATTTGGTTGTGCTTTCCTGCACGAACGCGGCACGCAGATAACCGATCATGGAAAGCAAAGTAAGCAATGCCGCGCCATAGAGCAGCACCATGCCGATCTCAAAACTCGGCAAACCCAGCAAGGGCTGGTAATGCAACAAGGCAAAAATCGCCACGAGCTGGAGCGCGGTTTTCAATTTACCCAATTTGGATACCGCCACCTTGCCGCGCGCGCCCACAGCCGCCATCCATTCTCGCAAGGCTGAAATGGCGATCTCCCGCCCGATGATGATGATCGCCGGCAGCGCAAGTGCGACACCGCCATGCTCTGAAACCAACATGACCAAGGCCGCTGCGACCAGCAACTTGTCGGCCACCGGGTCAAGAAAGGCACCAAAATGCGACTCCTGCCCCCATTTGCGCGCCAGATAGCCATCGACGAAATCCGTGATCGCCGCCAGTGCGAACATCCATGCCGCCAAGGGATAAGCCCAAGGGTATGGCAGGTAGAACACCACGATAAACAACGGAATCATGGCGATGCGCAGCAGGGTGAGTATGGTCGGCAGGTTGAATTGGATGGAATGCGACACGGTGGTTCTAGCCATGAAAATGATCGTAAATACGTTGCGCCAGGGCGGCATGAATGCCGGGCACGCTTTGCAAATCCTCCAGCCCCGCACGACTGAGCGCTTGCAGGCCGCCGAAATGCTTGAGTAATTGTTGCCTTCGCTTGGCGCCAATGCCAGCAATACTTTCCAGACTGGATGTTTCACGCGTTTTGCCGCGTTTGGCACGGTGCCCAGTAATGGCAAAACGGTGCGCCTCATCACGCACCTGGGCGATAAGATGAAAAGCCGGGGAATGCGGCGGCAGATCAAGGGTACGTATCCCTGCAGTCGTGACAAGCAGGAGGGTTTCGTCCCCCGCACGCCGCGCCTCGCCTTTCGCCACACCGATCAGCGTGATCTGCGCGGCAAGTCCGAGGGTTTGCAATACATCCTGTGCCTGCGCCACCTGCCCGGCGCCGCCGTCGATGAGCAGCACATCCGGCAGCACGCCCTGCTCACGCACTGCCTTGGCAAGGCGGCGGGTGAGTGCCTGGTGCATGGCAGCGTAGTCATCCCCTGGGGTGATGTCTTCAATCAAATAGCGGCGATAGGCGGCCTTTTGCGCCCCATCCACACCAAACACCACATTGGATGCCAGAGTGGACTCGCCTTGAGTATGGCTGATGTCAAAACATTCGATGCGCTCGATGGGCCGCTCACGCTGCAATACCTGTTGCAGTGCAGCCATGCGTGCCTGCTGGTTGCCACGCGAGGCCAGACGCTGCGCCAAAGCTAACTCGGCATTGTGCCGCGCCATGGTCACCCAACGCGCGCGTTCACCGCGTGGCGCAGATTGCAGGCGCACGGCATGACCACAGGACGCACTCAAGGCTTGCTCCAGCACCTCGCGCTCGGTCAGCGCGTGACTGAGCAATAACTCTCTGGGCGTTTCCTGCCCCAGATACTTCTGTGCAATGAAGGCGGCGAGAATCTCGGTCTCATCATGATCGTGCGTATTTTTCGGGAAATACGCCCGCCCGCCCAAGTTGCGCCCATCACGAATCGTCAACACCTCGACACACGCGATGCCGCCCTGCGCGACACAGGCAAGCACATCCACGCTACCACCTTGCGTGCTGATGTATTGTTTTTCGCTCACCGCGCGCAGCTGCGCAATGCGATCACGTAGCGCGGCAGCCTCCTCAAACGCCAGGGTGTGTGCTGCCTGCTCCATGCGCTGCACCAGACGATGAATCAGCTCCTGACTGCGTCCTTCGAGAAAGGCTTGCGCATCGTTGACATCACGCGCATACGCTTCTTGGCTGATGAAGCCCACACAGGGCGCAGTACAGCGTTTGATCTGGTACTGCATGCACGGTCGTGAGCGGTTGCTGAACTCATGCTCGGCACAATCGCGCAGGCGAAACACCTTTTGCAATAGATTGAGCGTTTCTTTGACCGCGAGGCTGTTGGGATACGGGCCAAAATAGCGACCCGGCAGGCGGTGTGCGCCGCGATGATAGCTCAGGCGTGGATACTCATGTGATGTGCCGAGGAAAATCTCCGGGTAACTCTTGTCATCACGCATCAACACGTTGTAACGCGGCCGATGCTGCTTGATGAGGTGGTTTTCCAAGAGCAGCGCTTCGGTTTCCGTATGCGTGGCCGTCAGCTCGATGGCGGCGATGTGACTGACCAGCGCCGCCGTTTTGGGTGCGAGTCCCGTCGTGCGAAAGTAGCTCGCCAAGCGTTTTTTCAGGTCTTTGGCCTTGCCGACATAGATCACTTCACCTGCGGCATCCAGCATGCGATACACGCCGGGGGTGTTGGGTGCGCGTGCAAGAAACGCGCGTGCATCGAACAAGGCCGGCTCAGCCATCCTCAATCCGACGACGAAACGTTCGTCCAAGTGATGTACGGTGCCTGAATCAAGGCCACATTGTAATAGCGCGGATCATCGCTGACTTCCTGACCGAGCCAAGTGGGGCGCTCAAAGGCTTCATCCACCGTGGATAGCTCAATCTCCGCCACGACCAGCCCATCATTGGCGCCGTGGAATTCGTCGATTTCAAACACATGCGTGCCATAAGGCACGAGGTGACGGGTTTTTTCCAGGGTGGCGGCGCACAAGGTATCGAGCATTTCCTTTGCCTCAGCCAGGGGGATCTCATATTCGTACTCATGGCGCATCACCCCAAGACGCATGCTCTTGATGTTCAGCACCCCGCGCTCGCCCTCGATGCGCACGCGCACCGAAGCCTTGGCGCCCTCGTGCATTGAGGTGAGATAGCCTTGACGATAAAGCGTGCTCTTGGTCACAGCGGCACGCCAAGCGTCGCCCTGAAGCAGAAATTTGCGCTCAATCTCCAGTGCCATGCCGTGCCTCCCCTCTGCGTCAGTAACGAATCAGCGCTGAACCCCAAGTAAAACCACCGCCAAAGGCTTCGAGCAACAGGCGATCGCCGCGCTGAATCCGCCCATCGCGCACCGCGACATCCAGTGCCAGCGGCACCGACGCCGCCGAAGTGTTGCCATGCTTGGCCACGGTGAGCACCACGCGCTCCATTGGCAAGCCGAGCTTTTTCGCCGTGGCGGCAATGATGCGCACATTGGCCTGATGCGGCACCAACCAGTCGATGTCGGATTTCTCCAGACCGGCAGCCTCCAGCGTCTCATCCACGATGCGCCCAAGCGTATTCACCGCCACCTTGAACACCTCGTTGCCCTTCATTTGAATGAAGGCACCGCCAAGCTCGCACATGCTGCGATTCTTCGACACCCCGCAGGGCACATTGAGCAATTCGCTGTGCGCGCCATCGGCGTGCAAATGCACGGAGAGAATGCCCGCTTCTTCCGAAGCTTCCAGCACCACAGCCCCGGCACCATCGCCAAACAGCACGCAGGTGGTGCGATCGGTCCAATCGACGATACGCGACAGCGTCTCTGCCCCCACCACCAGCGCGCGGCGCGTACCACCGGCGCGAATGAATTTGTCCGCCACGCCCAAAGCGTACACAAAGCCCGTACACACGGCCTGCACATCAAACGCTGCACAACCGTTCGCGCCCAAACGATGCTGCAAAAGGCATGCAGTACTGGGGAAGACTAGATCCGGCGTGGTGGTGGCTACCACGATCAAATCGAGATCCTCGCCAGCAATCCCCGCCGCTTCAAGTGCGCGGCGCGCCGCACGCTCGGCAATGTCCACCGTGGACTCATGCTCGGCCACGATGTGGCGCTGCTCAATGCCCGTGCGTTCACGAATCCAGGTGTCATCCGTTTCCACCATGCGCTCAAGGTCGGCATTGGTGAGGATTTTTTCCGGCAGGTAGCCGCCGGTGCCAGTGATGCGCGAATAAATCACGTCGCCTCCCGCGTGGTCAGCAAGGTTTCAAGCTGGCTGTCGATGCGATTGGGCACATCCTGCTGCACCTCACTCATCGCTGTACGTATCGCTTGACCAAAAGAATAGGCATCGGCACCGCCATGGCTTTTCACTACGATCCCCTGCAAGCCGAGCAAACTCGCACCGTTGTAATGACGTGGGTCGAAACGCTGCTTCATCGCCTTGAGCACCGGCATGGAAATCAGCGCGGCGAGCTTGGTCAGCCAGTTTTTGGCGTACAACTCACGCATCTGTCCGGTGATCATTTTTGCCACGCCTTCACTGGCCTTGAGCGCCACATTACCGACGAAGCCATCGCACACCACCACGTCGGCAGCACCTTTGTAAATGTCGTCGCCTTCGACAAAACCTACGTAATTGATCGGCATGCCTTCGAGTACGCGCGCTGCGGCCTTCACCGTGTCATTGCCCTTGATGGCCTCGGCACCGACATTGAGCAGCCCGACACGCGGCGCGGAGAGACCATCCACCGCCTCTGCCAGCACGGATCCCATGACGGCAAATTGCACCAAATGCTCGGCTCCGCACTCCACATTAGCGCCAAGATCGAGCATGTGGGTATGTCCCTGCATGGTGGGCAGGCGGGTACAGATCGCCGGACGATCGATGCCCGGCAAGGTTTTGAGCACGAATTTGGCCGTGGCCATCAACGCTCCGGTATTGCCGGCGCTAACGCATGCCTGCGCCCGCCCTTCGCGCACCAGATCGATCGCCACACGCATGGATGAGTCTTTCTTGCCACGCAAGGCCAGCGCCGGCGACTCATCCATGGCCACCACCTCACTGGCATGATGCAGCTGAAGGCGATCAAGCGAACTGACCTGCCGGCGCTGCAACTCCTCGCGCAACAGGGATTCCTGCCCAACCAGAATCAGGTGCAGCTTGGCATGCTCACGCAGTGCCGCCAGGGCGGCATCGATCACAATGCCGGGCGCGCGGTCGCCACCCATCGCATCCAGTGCAAGCGTCGTGGTCATGAGATTCATTCTTTGGAAAGCATAAGCAAGGGGACTTCGATAAATTCAATCAAGCCGATGATGGCAAGACAAAATACGGCGAAAAAGCGAAGCATAGACACACTATGTGAGCATTTTGAGCTGTATTTTGACGCGGCAAGCGCGGCTTCAGTGGATTTATAGAAGTGCCCGCAAAAAAAAGCGGTGAGATGTTGTCATCATCACCGCCTATATCCAAGGCTGCCGATGACGCGACGTACACGACTTCGCGCCTTGCTAAGGAGAATTACTCCTGCGCAGCGCTGGTTTCGATCACTTTGCGACCACGGTAGTAACCATCGGCGCTGACATGGTGACGCAGGTGCGCCTCGCCACTGGTGCGCTCGATGGAAACCGCCGGATTGGTGAGAAAGTCGTGTGCGCGGCGCATGTCGCGCTTGGAACGGCTTTTACGAGTTTGTTGAACGGCCATGATTAAAACTCCAAAAATTCAAACAAAAATCAATGCACATCAGGCTTGACCAGATCGCGCAGGGCTGCGAATGGGTTGGCCACCGCATCAGCGGCATCGTATTCCCGGTGTTCAGCAACACACGCATGCACATGTCGTGCAACCACCGGCAAGGCCAGCAGAATCTCATCCTCGATCAAATCCACCAGCCAGATGGGCGACTCGTCCAGCAGAAGAGGCTCCACGGCATCGGGCAACTCGCTCGCTTGCTGCTCAGCCTTCACCACCCCCAGCGCTACCTCGGCCTGAATCTGCTGAGAAACAGGCTCCAGGCAGCGCTGGCAAACCAGATCCACACTGGTCTCAACCTTGCCTTCAATCAGGCGGTGACCCGCTTCATTGCGCTTGAAGCAGAACTCAAAGCGCACCAACGGATCATTGAGCACCACATCGTGCAAACGACTGGAACGTCCACCCGCCTGCATCTGGCTGATGTGCGCTTCGCCCTCAAGCGTGACGCCCTTGCGGATGAGTTGCGCAATATCCAGCGGCTGTTGCCATTGATCGAACATAATCTTGCAATTTTATTAACTTAGGGCGATAAGTGTCAAAGCATTTTAACGCCTTATCCAGATGATGCATGACAACACGCTGATCCTCGCCTCCACTTCACCCTATCGACGCGCCTTGCTGCAGCGTTTGCGCTTGCCCTTCACCACGGCCAAGCCCGAAGTTGATGAAACACCCCACCCGCATGAGCAGGCTGTCGCGCTGGTGCAGCGCTTGGCGCATGCCAAGGCGGAAATTGTAGCCAAAGAGCACCCACAATCCTGGGTGATTGGCTCGGATCAGTGCGCGGTATTGGATCACACCATCATCGGCAAACCCGGTGACCACGCGCGCGCCTTCGCCCAGCTCAAAGCCGCTTCCGGGCGCTGTGTCAGCTTTCATACCGGTTTGTGCCTGATGAATCAGGCACAAGGCTTTGTGCGCACGGTCGAAGTGCCGTTCAGCGTGCATTTTCGTCCATTGCGCGATGCAGAGATCGAACATTACCTACACGCGGAGCAGCCCTACGATTGCGCCGGAAGCTTCAAATCCGAAGGCTTGGGCGTGGCGCTTTTTGCCTCCATGCAGGGCGATGACCCAACCAGCCTGATCGGCCTGCCGCTGATTGCTTTGTGCCACCTGCTGCGTGAGGCGGGCATGGATCCGTTAGGCTGAGTATTACCTACGCTCCCGGCGCATCACCACAGCGATCAACATCCCACCCATCAACGCCATGGCAGCGCTGCTGGCAAAACTCACCCACGCCCCAGCGTACTGCCACAACACCCCGGCCAGCCAGAAGCCGAGCACGCCGCCCGCGCCATAACCGATGGACGAGAGCAACGCCTGACCGCGTCCTTGCGCACCTTGGCTAAAGTGCTGGCGGATAAACTCAACACTCACGGCATGCGCCACGCCAAAGCTGAAGGCGTGCAGAAGCTGCGCGGCAATCAATGCCGGCACTGCGTCCGGCAATGCACCGATCACCAGCCAACGCAACGCGGTCAGCACCATGACCGCGAGCATCAACGGCAAAACACCAAACGCCAGCACCATGCGATGCACGACAAGAAAAATACCCACTTCAGCCAACACTCCCAGCGCCCACAGGCTGCCGATCAATGTGTGGCTATGCTCATGCGCTTCGAGATACACACTGAAAAAGGCGTAATACGCACCGTGACTGGCCTGCAACAGCAAACTCGCGGCAAGAAACAGCACCACCTCAGGACGTCTTAAAATCGACCACGCCGAAACCTTCAACCCGGAAACATGCTGCGGGTGATCGTTTTTCACCTCGGGTACAGCTAATGCCAGCAGCAGCAACGCAGCAAACAGAGAAAGCAACACCCAAGGCAGGCTGGAAATGCCCAGAACATCCAGCCATGCCCCCATGCCAAATGCGGTGATGACAAAGCCCACCGACCCCCAGACACGCACCCGTGCATAACGCTCTGTATTTGGCGCAAGATAATGCAGCGTGACCGCTTCAAATTGCGGCATGGCCGCGTTCCAGCTCAGGGTGAACAAGGCCATGACAATGGCCATGCCCCAAGCCCCCTGCACGGCAAACACCAGCGCGAAGCCCAGCAGGGTGAACAAGCTGGCCAAACGCACCCAGCGCATCGGCGCGCCGAAATGATCAGCCAGCCAACCGACCAGCGGCGGACCGAGCATTTTGGTCAGGCCAAACAGCCCCATCAGAAAGCCAATCCACGCCGGATCCAACCCCCGATCCTGCAAATACACCGGCCAGAAGGGTAGGAAAACGCCAAGCGCGGCGAAATAAACGAAGTAGTAGCCGGGGATCGGCCCGCGCAGGGCGAAACGTGCCGTCGGCATCGAGGGCGCCTCTATAAATCCACTGAAGCCGAGCTTGCGGCGTCAAAATCCAGCTCAAAATGCTCACATAGTGTGTCTATGCTGCGCTTTTTCGCTGTATTTTGCCTTGCCATCATCGGCTTGATTGAATTTATAAAAATGCCCTCAAGTATGCGCGGGAATCACCGGTGTAGCGCTATGCACATCGGCATTCTGCCCGCGGTGACGCAGCGCATGATCCATCAACACCAACGCCAGCATGGCTTCGGCAATCGGCGTGGCACGTATGCCCACACAGGGATCATGGCGGCCGGTGGTGATCACCTCGCTGGGCTCGCCATGCAGATTGACACTCTGTCCTGGCAGACGGATGCTGGAGGTGGGTTTGAGCGCGATGTGCGCCTCGATGCGCTGCCCGCTGGAAATGCCGCCGAGGATGCCGCCAGCATGGTTACTCAAAAAACCTTGCGGCGTGATTTCGTCTCGATAGTCCGTGCCCCGCGCCTCGACACAGGCAAAGCCATCACCGATTTCCACACCCTTGACCGCGTTGATGCTCATCAGCGCGTGCGCAATGTCCGCATCCAGGCGATCGAACACCGGCTCACCCCAGCCCGGCGGCACGCCTTCCGCCACCACGGTCAGGCGTGCGCCAATCGAGTCGCCCGATTTGCGCAAGGCGTCCATGAAGCTTTCCATCTCCGCAACTTTGTCAGCATCCGGGCAGAAGAACGGATTGCGCTCGATCTCGTGCCAATCTACCTTGTTGATGCGAATCGGCCCGAGCTGGCTCAGGTAGCCACGAATCTTCACGCCAAAGCGTTCCAGTAGCCATTTCTTGGCAATCGCCCCGGCGGCCACACGCGCTGCGGTCTCGCGCGCACTGGAGCGCCCCCCGCCGCGGTAATCACGCAGGCCGTATTTTTGCTGATAGGTGTAATCGGCATGCCCCGGACGGAAAGTCTGCGCGATATTGGCGTAATCCTTGGAGCGCTGATCGGTGTTTTCGATGAGCAGCGCAATCGGCGTACCGGTAGTGCGCCCCTCGAACACACCAGAAAGGATGCGCACGCGATCATCCTCACGCCGCTGCGTGGTGTGGCGCGAGGTGCCGGGCTTGCGCCGGTCCAGATCCGGCTGAATGTCATCTTCCGTGAGCAACATCCCGGGCGGGCAACCATCGACGATGCAGCCAATCGCCGCGCCGTGACTTTCGCCGAAGGTGGTGACGGTAAAAAGCGTGCCGAGGGTGTTGCCAGACATGGGAGCATTGCGTGAGTTGGGTAAAGTGCGGCGGATTCTATATCATCGCGCGTTTCATGTACCGACCCGAGAAACTTTGCGGGGCATCATGGCTTACCTTCTGCACCACCTGATTGCACAACAGGCCGCACGCCAACCGCAGGCCGTGGCCGTGCGCCACCCGGCCGGGCAGACCACCTATGCCACGCTTGCGGCAAGCGTCGAAAGCATCGCTCTGCATTGGGTCGAGCTTGGCCTTGCCCCGGGCGAGCGCGTGGCCTTCTGGCTGCCTAAACGCATCGAAGCCGTGCAGACCGTGTTTGCCACCAGCGCTGCGGGCGGCGTGGTGGTGCCGATCAATCCCCTGCTCAAACCGGCGCAAGCGGCGCATGTGTTGCGCGACTCAGGTGCGCGCCTGCTGGTCACGCAGACGAGCCGCTGGGCCAGCTTGCAGCCGCATCTTGCCGCACTGCCCGCACTGCGATGGGTTGCACTGGTGGATGATTTTGCTGCCAGCGAACATGCCGGTATTGAGTGTCTGCCGTTTGCGAGATTGATTCAACCGATGCAAGGGTGCCTCGAAAAATCGTCACGAGCGAGCGCAGAGCAAGAAGCCCCGCAGCGAACCCCTGAGACCTATCCGTTAGATAGGCGAGGGGTGAGCGAGGAAGCGACGCAGCTATCTGCTCGCGGAGTAGGTTTTTCGAGGTGCCCGCAAGGCGTGGAAACCGATCTCGCCGCCCTCCTCTACACCTCGGGCAGCACGGGCCATCCCAAGGGCGTGATGCTCACCCAGCGCAACCTGCTGGCCGGGGCAGAAAGCGTCGCCAAGTATCTGGGTATTCAGGCCGATGATCGCCTGCTTGCCGTATTGCCGCTGAGTTTTGATTACGGCCTCTCGCAGCTGACCACTGCTTTTGCGCGAGGGGCGAGCGTGACCCTGCTGGATTACCTGCTGCCGCGTGATCTGCACAAGATCATTGTTGAACATGAGATCAGCGTACTCGCCGGTGTGCCGACCTTGTGGCACCTACTTGCCGCACAGCCTTGGCTGCCCGAGCTTTGCAGTTTGCGCGTTTTGACCAATTCCGGCGGCCACTTTTCACGCGCCATCGTCAATCAACTGCGCCTAGCCTTGCCGCAGGCGCGGCTGTTTTTAATGTACGGCCTGACCGAAGCCTTTCGCTCCACCTACTTGCCGCCGGAAATGATTGACCAAAAACCAGACTCCATCGGCAAAGCCATACCCAATGCACGCATCCACGTGCTGCGCGCCGATGGTACCCCCTGCGCGGCGCATGAGCCGGGCGAGTTGGTGCATCAAGGCCCCACAGTGGCGCGGGGCTACTGGCAGGATGCCGAACGCACGGCTGAGCGTTTCCGCCCCCTGGGCACGCACGGTGATATGGCGGTCTGGTCCGGCGATCAGGTGCGCATGGACGAGGATGGATACCTATATTTCATCGCCCGTCAGGACGACATGATCAAAAGCTCGGGCTTTCGCATCAGCCCAAGCGAGATCGAGGAGGCGCTGTATGCCTCAGGTCTTGTACGCGAAGCGGTGGCACTGGGCGTGCGGGACGAAGCCCTTGGTCAGCACATCGTAGTCGTGGTGAGCTCCATGCACACGCCACTGGATTTAGTCAGCCTGCAACACCATCTGCGTGAAACCTTGCCCAGTTATATGCAGCCACAAGCGATTCATGTCTTGCCCCATCTGCCGCACACCCCCAACGGCAAGCTTGATCGTGCCGCGCTCAAAGCCCGCTATGCAAGCTGTGATGAATAAACCTCATGCCTCTCTGCTATTCGCCGTGCGCGACGGCGTACTGCACATCGGTGGCATACCGGTGCCTGAGCTTGCCGCGCGCTACGGCACACCGTTGTATGCCTACGATGCAGCGTTGATCGGTCAGCGCGTCAGCGAGCTGCGTGCGGTGCTACCTGCGCAGATGGATCTACACTATGCCATCAAGGCCAATCCCTTCCCGCCGCTGCTGGCACGCATGGCCGGCTGGGTGGATGGCGCGGACGTAGCTTCCAAGGGTGAATTGGCCGCTGCCATCGATGCCGGTTTCCATCCAGCGACACTCAGCTTTGCCGGGCCGGCCAAGCGCGATGAAGAACTGCGCGCAGCACTGCACGCGGGCGTGACCATCAATCTCGAATCGGCCGGCGAGTTGCAACGCTGCTTGCGTCTCGGGCAGCAGCTGGGCATTCGCCCGCGTGTGGCGCTGCGTATCAACCCGCCGTTTGAACTCAAAGGCTCGGGCATGCGCATGGGCGGAGGTGCCAAACCGTTCGGCATCGACGCGGAGGCTGCGCTGCCGTTGCTGCAACAACTGCCCTCGCTTGATGTGGACTTTCAAGGGTTGCACATCTACGCCGGCTCGCAGAGCTTGCAGGCCGAGGCCATCGTGCAAGCGCATCGTGCCAGCTTGGAACTGGCGCGCGATCT
Source organism: uncultured Halothiobacillus sp. (assembly GCA_964402435.1). Lineage (GTDB taxonomy): Bacteria > Pseudomonadota > Gammaproteobacteria > Halothiobacillales > Halothiobacillaceae > Thiofaba. Next base: position 99,262 of record CAYOCG010000001.1, read on the forward strand.
GTTGCATGCCGCAGGATTGAGCTGCGCACACATCAATCTGGGTGGCGGCTGGGGGATTCCCTATTTCCCCGGCGAGCAGCGTCTGGATCACGCACAACTTGGCGTGGAACTGCACGCACTCGTCCGGCAGCATGCTGCGTGCCTGGGCGATACCCGGCTGATCCTTGAACTTGGGAGGTATGTGGTGGGTGAAGCGGGGGCGTACATCACCCGTGTGATCGAGCGCAAAACCTCACGCGGCGAAACCTATCTCCTCTGCGATGGCGGCATGCATCAGCATCTGGCACTCTCGGGCAATCTTGGGCAGGTCATCCGCAAAAACTACCCGCTTTATCTTGCCCATCGTGCCGATGCGCCGCCTGAGGAGGTCGTGCAGATTCACGGCCCGCTGTGTACGCCGCTGGATGTGCTCGGGCAGAACGTCGCGCTGCCCATGGTGCAGGTGGGTGATCTCTTGGTCATCACCCAATCCGGCGCGTATGGTGCCAGTGCCAGCCCGCTCAACTTTCTTAGTCATCCGCCGCCGGCGGAGGTTTTACTGTAACCCGCGGGATGACGCTTGCGGGCCTTGCCTCTGCACCACTAAGGCGTGCGAGGATCTGCGGATAATGTTGTGTTTCATCTTGAGCCAACTGGCTGGGCAACGATAAACGCGCCACAAGCCCCCAAGCGGCGAGCATGCACGCGCCACCCACCAAAGCAGCCCAGCCATCCCCCCAAGGTTGCGCCAGCGCCATGCCCAATAACAGTCCACCCAAAGGTAAACCGTAAAGCAGCAGGGCAGCTTTTAAGCCACCGCGCTCCGATACACCGAGCAGCACCTGATCGCCCACGGCCACGCCCAGCGGATCACGCACCTGGACGCGCTGCTGAGTTGGAGCGCGCAATGCCCCACCGAGAAGTTGCGTACCACAACCCGCCTTGGCGGAGCAGCTGGCACAGCCACCACTGCGCTCAATCTCCACCCAAGCCCAAGGTGCCTGCACGGCCACTACCACACCTTGAGTTTGCAGCATGGACGTCGCTCAGGGTTTGGGCGCGGCTGTGGACGCAGGCTGCATGCCTTCCAACATGCTGCGCATCGCCGCTTCCGGCGCGTCACCCACCGCGGTCAGGCGGTAGCCATTCATTTCGCGCACCATGCGCTGCATCACCCCGTTAGGCTTGGGCTTAAGCGCTTCGCCTTTGCCCCCCTCCTCAGCTTCGATGCGCTCGATGAAAATCGACACGCTGCCCAGCCCATCGGAAAAAATCCATTGTTCCAGCGGCTTGGCGTTGTGCGGACTCATGCGCAAACTGGATGAACGCAGCTCATAACCCGGCGGCACGCGTGTCGCTGTCCATTGGGCTGGCGTGGGCTTGTTGGCCTCCACCATGCCGGCTTTGTCCTCCACGACACGGAAGCCCTCGACATTGCTGAACAGGCGCATGTCGTCGCCTTCATCCGCCGGGCGCACACGCAGCTGGGTGAATTGATTGTTTTCCAGACGCCGCTCGCCATCGAACACCTCAAGATTGAGCAGCAAGCCGCTGGGTTCGTGAATGCACAAACGGTAACCGAAGCGAAAATCGTCACGCGGCCTAAGCTGCACCAGTCGACAGGCAATGCCGCCTACGCGCGCATACCCCTGACGGTTGATGGCGTAAAACTCGCTCAGAGCATCGGTCTGGGCGAAGCGCTCGGCGGACAAGCGCCCCTTGAAACTTGGATGACTGCCCACCACCACCAGACGCGATTGCGGCCAGACACAGGTGCAGCCTTTGGCATCTTGCACGATCTCGAACGGCTTGCCATCCAGGCTGAGCAGATGCTCGCGCTCACCCAACTCGGCATCATAACGATGGAAGATGCGCATGCTGCGCGCCTCACCGCCACGCATGTGCAGCAGCAGACCTTCGTAATTGGTGGTCTGCATGGCCTGTGCCATGCGTTTGAGCAACTGTTCCGCCTCGATGTCGCGCGGGGCAACGGGGGCGAGGTCAGGCGCATTCTCCCCTGCAGCGTGGGCAACTCCAGATGCCAAAGCAAGCCAGAACGCCAGAAACCAAGACGGATGGAGACGCATAAGACGCATCAGGGACGCTCGTAAGAAGCCAAACGCACATTGGATGACAAGCTGCGCATTGGCCCGCCTTCCGCCTGGGTGAGGTGGTGCAGCAAATACGGATCAGGCATGGCATCGCCCGCAGATTCGAGTTCAGCCAAGGTCACCGCCGGCGCGGTCGTCGGTGAGGCATTCGACGCAGGCGACGTCACAAGCTGTGTCGTACCGTGCTGTGCCGTCAAAACACCCGCGTTCGGTGTGACAGCAGGCTGCGGGTTAAGTACCAAAAACACCGCGGCAATGCTCGCGGCCAACGCCATGGAAAATGCCGGCGCACGCCAACCGGCGAGCACATGCCCCCAGCCAGTGATGCGTGGCGCGGGAGCTTGCGCCGCTTGGGACACGGTGTCACGCGGCATCGGTTCGCTGGCGATGCGCTGCATCACGCTGCCCACCACATCGCGCGACGACTGAATGAGCGCGGCGTCGGCATCATCACGCATCAGCGCACTGAGCCGAGCGTAGCGTTGCAAGGTGCGTTGCGCGGCGTGCTGTTCGCCACGCGCCGTATGTTGTGCCAGGAATTGACGCAGCTCTTGCGCGCTCAATTCGTTATCGAGCAGGGCAGAAATCTGTTCATGCGCTTGGGGTGTGCCTGTGTTCATCACGCAGCCTCGTTCATGTTCAGGCCAGATAAGCCTGTAGGTGTTTGTCCAGTGCCTCACGCGCACGGAAAATGCGCGAGCGCACCGTGCCAATCGGGCAATCCATCACCTCAGCGATTTCTTCATAACTGAGTCCTTCGAACTCACGCAGTGTGATCGCTGAGCGTAAATCTTCCGGCAACTCGCTGAGTGCCTTTTTCAAAACCGCATGCAACTCCATCTCGTTGTGGAGGTTCTCCGGAGTTTCTGCGGTGACCAAGCCCGGTGTTGCGGCGTATTGGTCGGTTTCATCCGCGTCAAGTTCCACCATGTGTGCTTGCTGATGCGCGGTGGACAGGTGGTTCTTCGCCGTATTGACCGCAATGCGGTACAGCCAGGTGTAAAACTGCGATTCGCCGCGAAAGCCGGGCAGCGCTTTCCACGCCTTGATGAAGGTTTCCTGGGTCAGATCCAGTGCTTCATCCATGTCGCGTACGTAGCGCATGATCAGCTTGCTCACCTTGTGTTGGTACTTGCGCAGCAGCAGTTCGAAAGCAAAAGCATCGCCCGCTTTGGCAAGCTCGACCAGCTGTTGATCGGATGACTCCTCATTCGGCCGGCTCGGCTTGGAACGGCCTGACGCAGCGTCCCTGGAGCGTGATTGCATAATGGCGACATTCCCGTTAAAAACCTCTCGCGTGCTGCAAGCTGATGCTTGAGATACGCCAAGAGCCAATTGGTTCCCACGTTTTGCGTGCTTTGTGACAATCATACAACAGCCCCTCATCAGGCTGTAGGCGCGCAAACTTTGCCAAACGGGTGTAGCCTGCGAAAAACATTCCTTACCTATACCACCATGTCTTCATTGCGCACCCCGTTTGACGTCTTGATCCTCGGCAGCGGCGCCGCCGGCCTGAGCTGCGCCCTGCACCTGCCCGCCGGTTTGCGCGTGGCGATTCTCTCCAAAAACGCCATGGACGAGGGCAGCACGCAGTGGGCGCAGGGCGGCATCGCTGCAGTGATGGATGCGGCCGACAGCTTTGCTGCGCACATTGAAGACACGCTCAATGCCGGTGCGGGTCTGCCGGATCCTGCGGTCGTGACGCGCATCGTCACGGAAGCACCGCAGCTCATGGACTGGCTGCAACGCCTGGGCATGCCTTTCACCCGTGAGCAAGGCCGCTTGCACCTCACCCGCGAGGGTGGGCACAGCCACCGTCGCGTGGCGCACGCCTTCGATGCCACTGGCGCGGCGCTGGAAACCACCCTGCTCGGCGCGGCACGCAAACGCAAGACCCTCACCCTACTCGACAACCACACCGCGATTGACCTCATCACCCGTACCCGTCTCGGTCTGGAGGGCGAAAATCAGTGCCTGGGCGTGTACGCCCTCAACCGCAGCAGCGGCCGGGTGGAGGCGTTGCGCGCGCATTGCGTGGTGCTGGCCACCGGTGGGGCGAGTAAGGTGTACCTCTACACCACCAACCCGGACGGCTCGACCGGCGATGGCATTGCCATGGCCTGGCGCGCCGGCTGCCGCGTGGCCAATCTCGAATTCATGCAGTTTCACCCCACCGCCCTGTACGAACCGCGCGCCAAGACGTTTCTCATCTCCGAGGCAGTACGTGGCGAAGGCGGGCGCCTGCTCTTGCCCGATGGCACGCCCTTCATGCAGCGCTACGACCCGCGCGGCGAACTGGCACCGCGCGATATCGTCGCCCGTGCCATCGACCATGAGATGAAACGTCTGGGTCTGGATTGCGTTTACCTGGACATCAGCCACAAGCCGCCGGAGTTCGTGCGCGAACACTTCCCGACGATTTATTCACGCTGCCTGGAATATGGCTACGACATCACGCGCCAGCCGATTCCGGTGGTTCCCGCCGCGCACTACACCTGCGGCGGGGTGATGGTGGATGCGCGCGGCCGCACCGACATCGACAACCTCTATGCCGTGGGCGAGGTCAGCCATACCGGGCTGCACGGTGCCAACCGTCTGGCGAGCAATTCCCTGCTCGAATGCCTGGTGTATGGCCGCGCCGCCGCGTTGGACATTGCCCAACGCCGCCGCGAAAAGGTGCAGGACTTCAGCGACATCGCCATTCCCGCCTGGGATGAAAGCCAGGTCACCGACTCGGACGAGGAAGTGGTGGTGAGCCACAACTGGCATGAGCTGCGGCAAACCATGTGGGACTATGTCGGCATCGTGCGCACGCGCAAGCGCCTGATGCGCGCCATGAACCGCATCGAACTGCTCAAACGCGAAATTGACGAGTACTACGGCCACTTCCGCGTGACGCACAACCTGATCGAGCTGCGCAACCTGGTCACGGTGGCCGAGTTGATCGTGCAATGCGCCATGCAGCGCGAGGAGAGTCGCGGCCTGCACTATGTGCTTGACCACCCGGAACTGATCGACGGCCAGCCGAGCAACACCGTGCTCACGCCCACGCGCAAAACACACTGAGCACGGCGTTCATCCTATCTGACAAGAGCGCCCAGCTTTGGCGATTTTTTGCCCAAAACACAAATTAGACCTCGTCCATTCGATAGATCAGAGCCGTTTTTGCCCGGAATTGATCGAATTTTTCGATCAATTGGCGCTGTAGCGGAAAAGCAGGGGGCCTAGACCATCCCTTGCGCTTTGTTTCGTTCCAAGGCTTTTTTGGTCAAACGGGTGGGTTCGGCCGTCGCAGGGTCTTCGGGCCAGGGGTGTTTGGGGTAGCGGCCGCGCATGTCTTTGCGCACATCCTGATACGCGCCCTGCCAGAAGCTGGCCAAATCCTGCGTCACCGCCAGCGGTTTTTGCGCCGGCGAAAGCAGATGAATCAGCACCGGCACCCGCCCATCCAGCACACACGGTGTGCGTGCGCAGCCAAAAAGCTCCTGCAATTTCACCGCCAGCACGGGCTGCGCAGCACCTTCAAGCACGGAGGCGTAATCCAGCACGATGCGTGAACCACTGGGCACCTCGATGACACTTGGCGCCAAACGCTCCAGCGTGTTCTGCAGCGGCCAGTCCAGCAAGCTGCTGAGAGCCGCATGCAAATCCACACGCTGCACTTGGCTCAGACGGCTCATGCCGCCAAGAAACGGCGCCAACCACTGCTCCAGCGTCGCGAGCAGCGCCGCGTCAGAGACATCCGGCCAATCCTCGCCCAACTCACGGCGCAGCAGCATCACCCTGCCACGCCATTGCAGATGGCTTGCCTGCCAAGGCAGGCAGCTCAGTCCTTGCGCACGTATCCCCTGCACCAGCGCCGCCTGCACCGACGCGGGATCGGGCGCCTCCTGCTCGCGTTCCTCGAGTATCAGACGTCCGAGGGTGCGCCGATGCACCGCAATCACGCTTTGCGTACGCGCATCCCACGCCACCGTGTCTTCCTCGCGGATCAACGTGGCGAAATGCTGTTCGATGCTGCTAAGCGTGATCGGCGCAGCAAGAAACACGCGCGCATCCGCCCCGCTCTGCCCCGCTTGCACCGAGGGCACCTGCACCTGCGCCACCGCCAGCCAAGGCGCCTGGGCGAGCGCGTCCTGCGTGTCAATGCGCGCGGCACGACCACTGGCCAAACGCAGCCGCCCGGGGGCTGTGCTTTGTGCCAGGCGCTCGGGATAGGCCAAGGCCAGCATCAGCCCGACGGCATCTTCTGAGCACCTCGAAAAACCTACTGCACGAACGGATTGCTGCGTCGCATCCTCGCTCACCCCTCGCCTATCGTCTTGATATGTCTCGGGGATTCGCTTTGGGGCGCCTTGCCCGCCGCCCGCTCGTGACAGTTGTTCGAGGTGCCCTTCTACGCGCTCTGCTGCACCGTTGTGCGCCACCTTACTGCGACGACATAAATCCTCCACGCTGCGCTGCACCTGGCGCAACGCGGCGCCATCCACTTCGACACCGACTGGTAAGCCACGCGCCCCGTGGCGCAACACCTCCAGGCGCAGAGCAAAGTCCACCGGAAGACACGTTGCCGAACCGCGCAGTACATCGCGCTCGGCAAGCAATGCGGCCACCTCACAGGCAAGGCGCCCCAGCCCCAAAGCCTTGCCACGCAACATCACATGCGCCAGGCGCGGATGCAGAGGCATCGCTGCCAGCTCACGACCATACGCCGTGATGCGCCCCGCCTCATCCAGCGCCCCCATCCAGCGCAAGGTCTCATGCGCTTGGGCAAGCAAACTGGGCGCAGGCGTATCCAGCCAGAACAGTGATTCCGCCGGCGAACCCCACGCGGCCAGTTCCAGTGCCAGCGGCAACATGTCGGCGCGGCGAATTTCCGCCTCACTCTGCGCCATCAGCGACGCATGCTCCGACTCGCCCCACAACCGATAACACACCCCGGCCATCATCCGTCCGGCACGCCCCTGCCGCTGCTCGGCACTGGCACGGCTGATGCGCTGCGTCACAAGCTTCGTCATCGCGCTTGCCGCATCAAATTGCGCCACGCGTTGCAAACCGCTGTCCACCACTGCCTGCACGCCCTCGATGCTCAGGCTGGTTTCCGCCAGATTGGTGGCCAGAATCACTCGCCGCTGACCGTGCATGGGGCGCAACACGGCATGCTGCTCCTGCAGCGTCATCTCGCCATAAAGCGGCAGGACATGCGCACCCTTGGGCATGGTATCCACAAGCAACGACTGCACGCGACGAATCTCCCGCTGCCCAGGCAAGAACACCAGCACATCGCCGTCCACCTCATGCAGCGCGCGCCCGATCACCCGCGCGGCATGCGCCTCCATGCTGACCTCACGCGCGGCCGGTAGGTAATGCGTCTGCACTGGAAAGTTACGCCCCTCGCTCTGCACCACCGCTGCATCCAGCTTTTCCGCCAAGGGCAGCCCTTCCAGCGTGGCCGACATCAAGACCAGACGCAGATCATCGCGCAGGGTCTGACGCACTTGCAGGGTCAAGGCCAGTCCCAGATCGGCCTGCACGCTGCGCTCATGAAATTCATCAAAAATAACCGCTGCCACCCCTTCCAGTGCAGGATCCTCCTGCAAACGGCGGGTCAAAATGCCTTCCGTGACCACAAGAATGCGTGTCGCACTGGAGACACGGCTTTCCAGACGCATCTGATAGCCCACGGTTTGCCCGACGGTCTCACCGAGCAACTGCGCCATGCGCTCGGCGGTCGCACGCGCAGCAATCCGCCTAGGCTCAAGCATCAGAATCGTTTGCCCACCCAGCCAAGGCTGGTCGAGTAAAGCAAGCGGCAAAAGCGTGCTCTTCCCCGCGCCCGGCGCAGCCTGCACCACCAACAACCGATTTGCATCAAGATGCCGTCGCACCTCGGGCAGAAGGTCAACGATGGGAAGATCAAACTGAGCGAATTCCAAGGGCATCATAGGGCAATCAAAATTTTCTTTACAGGCAAAAACACCGGCGATTTTCTTCACATTCCACGTGGACGATTCTGTGGATAATCTCGTGGACATCCACGCCAAAGCACATGGTGGCGCGCTTTGCGCAGGGCTGGTCAATTTTTGCACAGCCTAATTTTCGCAATTCAAAATCAATGACTTAGGCAAGACGGCGCATTTTTCAACAGGGGAAAATCCAGCTGTCAAGGGCTTGACAAATGCTGTGGACGATTTTT
>CAYOCG010000002.1:0-100489 GCA_964402435.1 uncultured Halothiobacillus sp.
CCATCAGGGTGGCTTGGCGCGCGCCGCTCTTGAATTCCTGCATGGCGCGGATGAAGGTGGCTTCGTTCATGCCCGCCAGAGGACGAAACGCCTCACCCTGCAGACGGCCATGCGTGCCGTGGCACCCAGCACAGGTATTACCCATCATTTCGCCCGTGGGCACGGCCTTGGCTTGTGCTTGATCCGCCGCAAAAGCCGTGGAAACCGAACCCAACATTGCCACCGACAGGACAGCCCCCGTCAAATGAGCGCGCTTACTTGTAAAACACTGGGACATTGCTTTGACTCTCCTTAACAGTCACCCAACGCAAACTTCGTTAGGCGGAGGTTTATCGTGAGGATGAACCCACAACCGCAATGACCACTTTTCACCCACGCGAGACATTCGGAGCGTGCACACGACGGATGGAAGTGTGTCATTTCGCGCACTATAAGCCTGACTTATACTAGAAACAACAAAGAAAATTTATCAACTTTTATTGCATCCAATTCCATCCAGCCCGCAACAAAGCTGACAAAACCACCAAACGAGTAAGCGCGTCATCATTAGCCCAATTTATCACTTGCGCGATCGTCTATTCAGGTATAAAAAATGTGTCAAATAACACACCCGCCCACGGGAGGTTAGATCATGAATTCAACGATTGCTCAGACCGCCACACAAACAACCTCATTGACCGCCAAGGCACGCTCGATTTACGAGCTTGCCAAACCGAAGGTGGTTTTCCTCATCGTATTCACTGCCTTCGTGGGTATGCTTCTCGCCATTCCTGCAGGTGCCTGGCCGACCTGGATGGAGTGGGAGCGTATGCTGTTCGCGTTATTGGGCATCGGCCTTGCATCCGCGTCGGGCGCTGCGATCAATCACCTGCTGGATGAACGCTATGACACGATCATGGCGCGCACACACAACCGCCCGCTGCCCACGCAGCGTGTCCATCCGCGTGAGGTGCTGACCGTGGCACTGCTGTGGGCAGCCATTTCGATGGGCATTCTTGTCTGGCAGGTCAATGTGCTCACCGCCGTGCTGACATTCTTTGCACTCATTGGCTATGCAGTGATCTACACCGTCTATCTCAAACACAGCACGCCGCAGAATATCGTCTGGGGTGGTGCTGCAGGTGCGGCACCCCCGCTGTTGGGTTGGACGGCCATGACCGGCCAGATCACGATTGAAGGCTTGGTGCTTTTTCTGATTATTTTTCTTTGGACACCCCCGCATTTCTGGCCACTCGCGATTCGTCGTGTAGATGACTATCGCCGTGCGGGCATTCCGATGCTGCCTGTGGTTAAGGGCATTCACCACACCAAGTATCAGATTTTCCTCTACACCATGCTGATGGTTGCAGCGAGCTTGCTGCCCACCACCGTCGGCATGAGCGGGCTGCTTTACCTTGGCGCAGCCTCGGCACTGGGTGCGGTGTTTCTGTTTTATGCCTGGAAGCTGTATCGCGAGGCGGATGATGCGGGTGAAAGCAAGCTGGCCATGCCAACCTTTGGCTACTCCATCCTCTATCTGATGCTGCTGTTCGCTGCACTGCTCGCCGACCACTATCTGCGCTGAGTCGGGCGATGCGTCGGATTCACGCCGTTCTTGCCTTCGCCTTCGCACTACCATTGATTCTGCTCAGTCTCAGTGGTGCTCTACTCGGCTTCGCCCGTGAAACCGATCGCATTTTGCATGTGAATTTGGTTTCGGCGCATTTCTCTTCTTTGCCAGTGTTGGCGACCGATGAATTGGCACAACGCGCCCAGGCAGCATTCCCGACATGGCAGCACGTTGACATGCAGCCAGCCAAGACGCTTTATGACAGCACCTTGTTCATCATGACCGATGCCGAGCAGCTTCGGCATGAGGTCTATGTGCATAGCCAGACCGGAGAAATCCTTGGCAGTCGGCTCGAGGCCGACAACTTTTATCATCGTATGCGCCATATCCACACCCAGTTACTGCTGGGTGAAACAGGGCGCTGGGTTGCGTTTGCCGCAGCCTTGGGGCTGCTTTTGACCACACTCAGTGGGCTGGTTTTACGCAGGCAAAGCTACGCGCAAAACATCAATGCGCGCACCCACCCCTTGCTTGGCATGGTGACCTCACCGGTGCTGCTCGTCATCAGCATCACCGCTCTGATGATGATCCCTCTGCCTGAAGTCTCGTGGTTGCATACCTTGCATACCGGCGAGATGTTTGCCATGCCCGGCCGCGTCTTGTGGGTGCTTGCCAGCCTGGCGGTGCCTTTACTTATGCTAGGTGGCATTGCAAGCTACCGCGCACGCCAAAACCACATCCGAAAGCAAAATCATGCCTAAAGCTCAACGTCATTTCATTCTCGCCGCACTGGTTACTGTGGCGGCTGTATTCATTCTCATTGGCGTGGGCAGCACGGTGCGTGCCACGGGCGCGGGTATGGGCTGCCCCGATTGGCCAACCTGCTTTGGCCAACTCATTCCCCCCACGGATGTGTCTCAACTACCGCCGAATTATCAGGAAATCTACCGTGATCGCGGGTATGCCAACACGGAATTCAATGCGCTTAAAACCTGGACAGAGTTCTTTAATCGCCTGACAGGCGTGACCATTGGTTTTCTCTCTATCTGGACGCTCTGGGCAGGCTGGCGCATCCGCCGTGAAATGAAACCAGCGTTCTGGTACGCAGTCAGCGCGTTTTTGCTGGTTGGCTTCAATGGTTGGCTGGGCAAGGTCGTGGTGAGTAGTAATCTGCACCCGGTATTGATTACCACGCACATGATGGCGTCCTTGCTAGTGGTCGCCAGTTTGATTCTTGCCATCAGTCATGTTGCCCGTGATGTACTGCGCATGCCCGTCGTAGCTGCGCAATCCACGCGAATCTGGTTGATTTTGGCAATGATCCTCACCCTGGTACAAATTACCCTAGGCGTGCAGGTGCGTGAGCGAATTGACATCATCTCCGGCGGTTTGAATTATGCCGATCGCGCCACTTGGGTCGGGCAAATCGGCATGCCGCTCAGCGTTCACGTACTGAGTGCCATGCTGGTCGTTGCGTACAACCTTTGGCTTGGTTGGCGTATTCATCAAAGCGCGGATCATGCCCTGACACAACGACTGGCGGGCACGCTGATGGTTCTCGTCGTGCTGGAGTTGATGTTTGGTTTGGGTCTTGCCTTACTCGGGTTCCCCGCATTTCTACAACCCATGCACCTCATGACCGCGGCAATCATTTTCGGTTTGCAAATGGCGCTTTTTGGAGCCGCACAGCATGGCCTGCAACGCCAAGCACCTTGAGCTGGCATGCTAAACTGAAGGCAATGAACTCATCAGGACAGCAGAATGCCTCTCAAAGCCAACCAGATGCGCCATCTGCGCAGTCTTGCTCATAATCTCAAGCCGGTGGTTTTGCTTGGGCAACATGGCCTGACCGAAGCGGTGATGGCTGAAGTCGAACTCGCGCTGGAGCACCACGAACTGATCAAGATTCGCATCCCGGGCATGGATCGTGACGACAAACGCGATGTGATCGAAGTGATTTGTGAGCGCACCGGCGCTGACTTGGTGCAAGCGATTGGCCATATGGCTGTGCTGTTCCGCAAGCGCAGCAAAGACTCGCAAATCAACCTACCCCACTGACAATTCCTGCCGCGTGTGCCGCTCTATCGCCTTTCTCAGGACGACCTGTATTTTCCCGATGCAGAGCTTGCATTAGACGAACCCAACGGCCTGCTTGCCATGGGCGGCGATCTTACGCCCGCACGCCTGTTGCAAGCCTACCGACAAGGCATTTTCCCCTGGTTTTCGCCTGAAGACCCGATTTTGTGGTGGTCACCTGACCCACGTACGGTGCTTTTTCCCGACAAAGTGCATATCAGCCACAGCATGCGCAAGCTGTTGAAGAAAGATGCGTTTGAGTTATGCATCAACCGTGATTTCAAGGCCACACTCGAAGCTTGCGCAGCGCCTCGGCCGGATCAACAAGGCACCTGGATCACGCCCGAGATGCAGCAAGCCTACCTGCGCCTGCATGGCATGGGTTATGCGCACAGCATTGAAACCTGGCAGGACGGTGCCCTGGTAGGTGGGCTTTACGGCGTGCGCATTGGACAAGTGTTCTTTGGTGAGTCGATGTTCTCTCGCGTGGCCAATGTTTCCAAAGTTGCTTTGATTACCTTGTGCCAAGGCATCGACGATTGGCAGCCCGCATTGATCGACTGTCAGTTTGCCACCGATCATTTGCTGCGTATGGGGGCAACGCAGATTGCGCGTAAAACCTATTTGCAGTTGCTGAAGCAGTACACATAGTACAAAGCGTGAATAACCTTTGAATGAGCGGCTCATGCTTTTTCCGATCCTCGCCAATACCCGAGCAAATTACCTGTCAATACCACCTTATAACATTTAACGATAGAGAATAAGACAGTCCGATAAGCAACGGCTAATACAGCGTGTTAGAGTGCGCCTGCGTTTTTTCTGCGCGTCATTGATCCAATGGATGCGCACTCACTCCAAACCGCAGAGGCTCGAACACATGGCACACATCGTCATTCTGGGTGCAGGGATTGGCGGCATGCCCGCAGCGTATGAAGCGCGCGAACTGCTGGGCAAAGAACATCAAATTACCGTGGTCAACGCCACCGACTATTTCCAGTTCACTCCGTCCAACCCCTGGGTGGCGGTGGGTTGGCGAACTCGTGACGAAATCACCTTCCCGATTGAGCCCTACCTTAAGCGCAAAGGCATCGGTTTCATTCCCTCGGCGGCCGAACGTATTGATGCCGAAGGCAAAACGCTGCACCTAAGCAATGGACAAAGCTTAAGCTATGACTACCTGATCATCACCACAGGCCCCAAACTCAATTTTGCTGCGATTGAAGGCGCAGGACCGCATGGCGGCCATACCCACTCGGTGTGCACCGTCGATCATGCCGAACTGGCTTACGCCGATTTCCAGCGGCTGTGTGAAAACCCGGGGCATGTGATTGTCGGCGCCTTCCAAGGCGCAAGCTGCTATGGACCTGCATATGAATACGTGTTCATCCTTGATGCGGCGCTGCGTAAGAAAAAGATCCGCGACAAAGTGCCCATTACCTTTGTCACTGCCGAGCCGTACATCGGCCACCTTGGTTTGGGTGGCGTGGGCGACTCCAAGGGTATGCTCGAATCCGAGTTGCGCATGCACGACATCAAATGGATCTGCAATGCCCGCACCACTAAGGTGGAGGCAGGCAAGATGTTCGTCGAAGAACTCGACATGCAGGGCAATGTGATTAAAAACCACGAACTGGCGTTCAATCACTCGATGATGCTGCCGCCGTTCCGCGGTGTGGACACCGTGGCTGCGGTGGAAGGCATGGTCAATCCGGGTGGTTTCGTACTCATTGACGACAAACAGCGCAATCCAAAATACCCCAGCATTTATTCTGCGGGGGTGTGTGTGGCCATTCCCCCGGTGGAGGCCACGCCCGTCCCCGTAGGCACGCCCAAAACCGGTTACATGATCGAGTCCATGGTCACCGCGATCGTGCACAACATCGATCAGGAGCTCAAAGGCGAGGAACCCACCCATAAAGGCACCTGGCAAGCGATCTGTCTGGCAGATATGGGTGATCGCGGTGCAGCGTTCATCGCTCTGCCGCAAATCCCACCGCGCAATGTCAACTGGTTCGCCAAGGGCAAATGGGTTCACCTGGCCAAAATCGCGTTTGAAAAATACTTCATCCGCAAGATGAAATCCGGCAGCTCTGAGCCGATTTATGAGAAATACATCATGAAGGCGATTGGTATCGCACGCTTATCCAAGTAACAGCCTTCAAACGAATCGGCCCCGCTGTTATGCGGGGCTTTTTTATGTTGCGTCACTCAACACCAGCTCGCGCAGCACTGCAGTGGCATAACTACCTGCGGGCAGTTCAAAACCGATGCGCACCATCGCCTGCGCGGGCAGAAGTTGCCAGTGCATGGCGCGTGGAATGACGCGCAATGCCCGCCGTGCAGGCTCCAAGCCTTCACGCACCAAACCTTCGGCAAGCAGGGCGTCATGAGCCATCACGGCGGACTCAAATGCTGCGCACACACCTTGCGCCTGTGTGCCACCACGCCCCCACAGCGGACCGCTGGTGTGCACATCGCCCTTTTCGATGCGTGCAGCCAGTTCAGGATCTTCACCCTCTGGCGCAATGAAGAAGCTTTGCCGCCCGTCGAGAATGAGCGGTTCGCCTGGTATGGCAACCTGCCAGTTGCCAGCCTGAATCCGTTCGGCCAGCACGTGATTGAAAAGTTGACTGCGCGCGGTGGAAAGCAGCATGCCTTGCTGCGCGCGTGACGGTGGCTTACCACCGGCAAACCAGGCGTGCACTGCCTCAAGATTGCCGCCCTCTCGCCCAAAACGCTGCTCAGCAAACCAATTCGGTACACCTTGCGTCGCCACCTGCTCAAGCCGCTGCATGAGCGCTTGCCAATCACCCTCGACATCGCGCACGGTAAGCAAAAAGCGGTTGCCACGATGAGTACCACGGCGCAGCTTGCGCCCATGACGGGTGATGACGACGATTTCAGCCTCCGCCTGCTGCGCCAGAGATGTCCAATCCACCGTCTTGCGCGGCGCGGGCACACTGAACCATTGCGTCGTGACGGCATGACGATCCTTCAACCCCGAGTAGCCGACATCTCGCTCGGCACAGCCCGCGATGCGCGCCAACTGTTTGGCCACCCAGGCGGTGTTTTCTTCGCGCTTGCGCACCGCAAGCCAAAGATGCTCCCCTCGCCCATCGGGAATAAAGCCGAGCATTTCATCGACGATAAAATCCTCTGCCCGAACACGCACACGACCGCGCACCGGCGGCGCTCCCAAGGCATACGGTAGGTTCATCAGCCCAACGTCCCATACTCAAAGAACGGCCATTGTGACATGCTTCGCCCATGCAACACCCACTTGACCAACCCAGCGAAAACCTCTGCGCCGATTTGATCCATCGCGTCGAGGGCTCCGAGCGCCTTGAAGAAGCCTGCGCCGAGGCAAGACTCGCTTGGGACAGCGACCTGACGCGCCCACGCGGTGATCGCGTTGCATGGACGTTGAGCCACCTTTTAAGCGATGAAGAAAGTCTGATTGCCGCCTGTCTGGCTGACCCGCGTCTGCGCGCCAACTACAAACCGGGCGAGATGGGCAAACACTACGGTGAAGCGGTCGCCCGCATGGTCGGAGAATTGCACCGCCTCAACACCTTCGGTGAAACCCGCATGGCTTTGCACGATGCGCAGCAGGCGGAAAACATGCGCCGCCTATTACTCGCCATGGTCAGTGATGTGCGCGTCATCCTCATCAAGCTGGTGTACCGTCTGGAACGTCTGCGCCATCTGCCAAAGATCGATGATCCTGCTCAGCGCCGCCTGCTTGCGGCGGAAACACTGACCTTGTTCACCCCGCTGGCGCATCGGCTAGGGCTGGGGCAAATCAAATGGGAAATGGAAGATCTCGCTTTCCGCCACCTTGAGCCAGCGACCTATAAACGCATTGCCGCGTTGTTGGATGAACGCCGCGTGGAGCGGGAAAGCTATATCCAGCGAGTACGTGACCAGCTTGAACAGGCGTTACGCGCTGAGGGCATTGAAGCGAAGGTGTATGGCCGCCCAAAACACATTTACAGCATTTTCGACAAAATGCGCCGCAAGCGCCTCGGCTTCGAGCAGCTTTTCGACGTGCGTGCCCTACGTGTACAGGTTGAAAGCATCGAACAGTGCTATGGCGCACTGAGCGTGGTGCAACACATCTGGCAACCAATACCCGGTGAGTACGACGACTACATCGCGCATCCCAAGGCCAATGGCTATCAATCGTTGCACACCGCCGTGCGTGCGCTGGACGGCAAAACACTGGAAGTACAGATTCGCACCCGCGAGATGCACGAACGTGCCGAACTGGGCGTGGCGGCACATTGGCGTTACAAGGAAGGCGGCAAGTCGCGCGGTGATGATTTGGCACAGGAGCTCGATCGTCTGCGCATCGCACTGGAAGAAGGCGAAAGCACCACGCTCGATGCACAGTGCATTTATGTTTTCACCCCCAAGGGCCAACTGGTCGAGCTGCCGCGCGGAGCTACCCCGCTGGATCTGGCCTACAGCTTGCACACCGAGCTGGGTCACCAGTGCAAGGGTGCCAAGGTCAATGGACGCATGGTGCCGCTCAATACTCCCCTGAACAACACCGACCGCGTCGAGCTGTTGCGTTCACCGCAAGGCACGCCCAGCCGCGAATGGGCGGATGCGAAAAGCGGCTATCTCGTATCGAAAAGTGCGCGCCAGCGCGTGCGTGCCTGGTTTCGTCAACGCGAGCGGGAGCATGCGCGCGATGCTGGCCGCGCGCAGTGGGACAAGACCGTGCGCCGGCTCGGTCTTTCGCGCGAACAGCGCGAAGTATTGATACAACGCCTCAAGCAAAAGAGCGAAATCGCCACTTGGGAGGCGATCGGCGAAGGCAAAATCAGCCCCGCAGCCTTGCTTGACGCTGCACGTGCCTGTATTACGGCGCCGCAAGACATGAAGACCGCAACACCGCTGCCGGGCAGCCGCATTCTGCCGCAACGCCTCACGCGCGGCATCGATCTGCACGGGCTGCAAGCCGAGCCGGCACGTTGCTGCAACCCCATGCCGGGCGATGTCATCGTTGGTTTCATCACCCGCGGCCAGGGACTGCGCCTGCATCGCAGCGATTGCCGCAACATCCAGCGCCTGCGCCAAACCCAGCCCGAGCGACTGATGGAGGTCGATTGGCCCTACCTTGAGGGCATGGCCGTGCGTGTCGAGTTGCGCCTGCTGGCGGATGACCACAGCAGCCTGCTCGGCGACATCAGCCACGTACTGGCGCAACACAAGGCACGGGTGAATGCCATTGACACGCAGCGTGAGCGCATCAGCTCACAGCTGCTCATGCGTATCAAACTGGAGCTGCCGGACATGACCAGCCTGCATCCTTTAATGGATCGCTTGCACCAACTTGATGGTGTGGACGACGTGCAACGCGCATAACCGTCATACGACGTCATCAGCAAGCCCGGTGGCATCCTGTAAACTTACACGCCAATGAAGAACTACTTTAAGGAGACCTCCATGCTTTCCGTCCAAGAATACCCCGCGCTGGTCGAGCAACTGCGCCGCCAGTGGAATAGCGAAACGATGAAGACCAGCGAATACGCCACCTTCCTCGAATACTGCGAGCTGGTGGAGTACAAAGAAGGCGAGACCATTGCCGACATCGGCGAAGTGGGTGAGGCGCTGTATTTCGTCGTCGAGGGCGAAGTCAGCCTGCTCACTGGCAGCACCGCAAGCGAGGTGGAGGTTGGGCGCATCGTCGAGGGCGAGTTGATGGGCGAGATGAGCTTCTTCGACCGCAATCCGCGTCAGGTGCGCCTCAAGGCCGCCACGCCGCGTGATCGCCTGCTCAAACTCACCCGCCCGATGTACAAGCGGCTGCGCATTGAGCATCCCTACATTGCAGTGAACCTGCTGGAATACGCCATCATCAGTCTGGATCACCTCTTCAGGCGCGCCAGTGAGGATGTGTCCAATCTCAACCAGTACGTTTTTGGCAGCGGCAAGAAATAAACCCTATGGCACAGTACATTTTCACCATGAACGGCGTGGGCAAGATCGTCCCGCCGAAGAAATTCATCCTCAAAGACATTTATCTCAACTTTTTCCCCGGGGCAAAAATCGGCGTACTCGGCTACAACGGCGCGGGCAAGTCCACCCTGCTGCGCATCATGGCCGGCGTGGACACCGACATCGTCGGTGAGGCACGGCCACAGCCCGGCATCAAGATCGGCTACCTGCCGCAGGAACCGCAACTCAACCCCGACAAAGACGTGCGCGGCAATGTGATGGAAGGCGTGGGCGAGATCGCCGCCCTGCTCGAACGCTTCAATGCAATCAGCAATGAGTTCGCCAACCCGGACGCAGATTTCGACAAACTGCTTGCCGAACAAGCGGAATTGCAGGACAAGATCGATGCTTGCGGCGGCTGGGACATCGACCGCAAACTGGAAATCGCCGCCGATGCATTGCGCCTGCCGCCGTGGGAGGCGGATGTCAATCATCTCTCCGGCGGTGAAAAACGCCGCGTGGCACTCTGCCGCCTGCTGCTCTCCAATCCGGACATGCTGATTCTCGACGAGCCGACCAACCACTTGGATGCCGAGTCCGTGGCCTGGCTGGAGCGTTTCCTGCAAGACTTCCCCGGCACCGTGGTGGCCGTGACCCACGACCGTTACTTCCTCGACAACGTCGCCGGCTGGATTCTTGAACTGGATCGCGGGCAAGGCATTCCCTTCGAGGGCAATTACTCGCAATGGCTGGAGGCCAAGGAAAAACGTCTGGCGCAGGAAGAGAAGACCGAGTCCGCCCGGCGCAAGGCGATGGAAGCCGAGCTGGAATGGGTGCGTCAGGGCGCCAAGGGGCGTCAGGCCAAGTCCAAGGCGCGTCTGGCACGTTTTGAAGAGATGCAGTCCGTCGAATTCCAGAAGCGTTCCGAAACCAACGAGCTGTACATCCCGCCCGGCCCGCGTTTGGGCGACAAAGTGATCGAGGTGGAAAACCTCTCCAAATCCTTTGGCGACCGCGTGTTGTATCAGGGCGTGTCGTTCTCCGTGCCCAAAGGTGCGGTGGTCGGCATCATTGGCCCGAACGGCGTAGGTAAATCCACCCTGTTCAAAATGCTCACCGGGCAGGAGAAGCCGGACGGCGGCAGCATCACCCTGGGTGAAACCGTGCAACTGGCCTATGTCGATCAAAGCCGCGATGCGCTGGATGGGAGCAAAACCGTGTGGCAAGAGGTTTCCGACGGACTGGATATCATCCAGGTCGGCAGCTTCCAGATGCCCTCGCGCGCCTACCTTGGGCGTTTCAACTTCAAAGGCGAAGCGCAGCAGAAGTTCATCAAGGATCTTTCCGGCGGCGAACGCAACCGAGTGCACCTGGCCAAGCTGCTCAAATCCGGCGGCAATGTCATCCTGCTCGACGAACCGACCAACGACCTGGACGTGGAAACCCTGCGTGCACTGGAGCAGGCCATTCTCGACTTCCCCGGCAATGTGCTGGTCATCTCGCACGACCGCTGGTTCCTGGATCGCATCGCCACACACATCCTCGCCTTTGAAGACGACGGCGGCGTGGTGTTCTTCCAGGGCAACTTCCAGGACTACGAGGCCGACCGCCACAAACGCCTGGGCACCGATGCCGACCAACCCAAGCGGTTGAAGTACAAGCGTCTGGAGACATGATGCACCGCCCTGCTCTGCTTTGCGTTGTGCTGGCCTGCAGTTTCCTGGCGGCATGCAGCCTACCCGCCGCGCGACCGCCCACCCCCGCCCCGGTGCCTGAAAAGCCCTTCCAGAAGGATTTTTCCGCCGATGATCAGGCCAGTTGCAAAGCCGCACAGCGCGCCCTGCTCGGGGATGGTTTTCTCGTTGAAACCTCAGGTCATGACAAGATCAAGGGTCGCAAGTTTTTCCGCGTGGACAATGAGCGCGGCAATGTCGTGGAAATGACCATCACATGCCTGGCCAATACCGATGGCTCAAGCACGGTATTTGCCAACGCCGTACGCAGCCATTTCGAGCTGAAAAAATCGTCCTCCTCGGCCAGCGTCGGCGTAAGCGTGTTCGGCTCGCTCTCCTTGCCGATTGGTCAAAGCGCAGACGGCATGGTAAAAACCACCGACGAAACCATTACCGATCCGGCGTTTTATCGCGATTTTTTTTCCAGCGTAGGCAAGGCGTTGGAGGAGGCGCGTAGCGAAAAGCCGCGTAACTGATTGATGAAAAGGGGCATCGTGTACCCTTTCTGAGAGTCGCTCAGCTTTTACTGTCACGGCAATGAAAAACCCCGCAGCTAGCCTTGCGGGGTTTTTTTGATTTCAAGCCGGAGATCTGCCATGACCGATATCAATGATTCCCGTCGTCATTTCCTACAACAACTCGCCGCAGGCACCGTGGTTGCCAGTGGCGCGCTCGGCCTGAGCGCATGTGGCGGTGACGGTGATGTGGTGACGCTACCGAGCGTCAGCTTCAAGCACGGCGTTGCCAGCGGCGATCCCTTGCAGGATCGAGTCATCCTCTGGACACGTGCCACACCGTCAGTGGACGCCGCATTGAGCATCGACTGGGAAGTGGCGAGCGATGAAGGCTTCTCCAGCATCATCAGCAAAGGCAGCTTCGCAACCGACGCCAGCAAGGACTACACCGTCAAGGTGGATGCCAGTGGCCTCAAGCCGGGATCGAGCTATTTCTACCGCTTCAAACACGGCACTAGCACCTCCCCCGTCGGGCGTACACGCACCCTGCCCACGGGCGACGTCGCTCAAGTCAAGTTTGCCGTCTTCTCCTGCGCCAACTATCCCGCAGGCTATTTCCATGCCTATGCCGAGGTAGCCAAGCGCAGCGACCTGAACGCGGTCATTCATTTGGGAGATTACATTTACGAATACGGCAAGGACGGCTATGCCTCTGAAGATGCTGCCAAACTTGGCCGCGTCTCCGTGCCGGCACATGAGCTATTGACCCTGGCAGACTACCGCGCGCGCTATGCGCAGTACCGCAGTGATGCGGATCTGCAGGCGCTGCACGCCAAACTACCGTTCATCTGCGTGTGGGACGACCATGAAGTGGCCAATGATGCGTGGAAAGACGGCGCGGAAAATCACGATCCCAAGACCGAAGGTTCATTTGTCGCCCGCCGCGCCGCCGCCGTGCAGGCTTATTACGAGTGGCTGCCCATTCGCATGCAAGATGCCAGCAACCCGCTGCGTATCTACCGTAGCTTCGACTTTGGCAATCTGCTCAGTCTGCACATGCTGGACACGCGCATCATTGGCCGCGACGAACCGCTGGACTATGCCAATTTCATCGATGCCAAAACCGGCGCTTTCAATGCTGCGGCATTCAGCCAAGCGATGAGCAACCCCAACCGCCAACTCCTCGGCACGGCGCAAACGCAATGGTTGCAAGGCCAATTGGCGGCTTCCAAAGCCACCTGGCAGGTGCTCGGCCAGCAGGTTTTGATGGGCAAGATGTACCTACCCTCGCCGCTGCTCACACCCACGCCGCAAAACCCGAGCGTCAGTTTTGCCCAGTATCAAAAAATTGCCACGGCATTCATTACTTACAAAACGATCACGGAAAAACTTGCCGCCGCAGGCAACACCAAACCCACGCCTGCGGATTACCTCAATGCCGGCATGACCCAGGAGCAACTCGCCATCGTTGCCGATCCCAAAAATCAGGCCATCGTGCAAGCACCCTCCATCCCATACAACCTGGATGCTTGGGATGGGTATGAGGCCGCGCGGCAAACGGTGTATGGCATGGTGCGCGCGCTGGACAAAAACCTCATCGTCCTCTCCGGCGACACCCACAACGCCTGGGCGAACGACTTGGATGACCTCAACGGCAACCCCGTGGGCGTGGAATTTGCCGGTCAGAGTGTCTCCTCACCAGGGCTTGAGGAGTACCTGCCTAACCAGAACCCGCAGGAGTTGGCCGCCGGTGTGCAACAGCTGATTCCCACGCTGAAGTACGCCAATACCTATCAGCGCGGCTTCATGCTGCTGGACGTCACCCCACAGGCCGCGACGGCAGAGTGGACGATGCTCAGCACTGTCAAATCCAAGACCTACACCGTCAACAAGGACAAGACCCTCAAAGTTTTGCCCGGCAAAACCAATCGACGCATTGTTAAGGCTTGAAAAGCCCTGCCCTGCTCTGTCACTGCAGGGTTCAATCTATCGAACAATTCGATCAATTAAGGCCAAAAATGGCCTCGATTGATCGAATAAATGAGGTCTAATCTGCAAACTTGACGCGCCATGTTGTAGCAGGGCGCTTTCGAGCAATAAAAAACGGGAGCTACATCTCCCGTTTTTTATGAGCCGTGGCACAAGATCAGTCTACTGCTCAAGCAAAACATCCATCGTCTGCCCTTCAGCCTGCATCATGCGGCGCAGACGCTTGAGGGCGTCGATTTGAATCTGGCGTACACGCTCTCGCGTCACGCCGAGCAACTCACCAATGGCTTCGAGGGTATGCGGCTCGTGACCGTGCAAACCGAAACGGCGCTCAACCACTTCACGTTGCTTGATTTCTAGCTGACTTAACCATGCATCGACGCGGCTGTGCAGCAATTCGCACTGCAAAAGTTCAGCCGGGTCGAGGTTGTTTTCATCCGGGATGGTTTCTAGCAGCGAATGATCCGGGTCATCGTGCAGCGGTGAGTTCATCGAGCTGATGCGTTCACCATAACGCAGGTGGCGTTGCACATCGTCTAGGTCACGCTCCAGCTCATCGGCAATCTCCCCCGCACTGGCCTCACGTTGCTGGTTTTGAGCGATTTTGCGCGCCGCACGTTTGTAGGCATTCAACTCTTTGGCGATATGAATGGGCAGACGCACCGTGCGCCCTTGGTTCATCAAAGCACGTTCGATGGTTTGACGAATCCACCATGTGCCGTAAGTGGAAAAACGAAAACCCCTTTCGGGGTCAAATTTTTCCACAGCACGCAACAGGCCGAGGTTCCCTTCTTCAATCAAATCCGCCAATTCAAGCCCGCGATACATATAGCGTCGCGCGATTTTCACCACCAAGCGCAGATTGCAGACGATCATGCGCTCGCGTGCAGCCTGATCACCCTGTTGCGCCAGGCGAGCGAAATGTTGCTCCTCTTCCGGGGTGAGCAATTTGTGGCATTCAACATCATGCAGATACATGCGGGTAATGTCGGCACGCTCAGCACGATCAAACACACCCTCCGGCTCCAAATCACGATCAGCGGCAAACGAAGGTTGGATATCGTCAGAATCGCCTTCAAACATGGCATCCATGGCATCGTCATCAGGCAAATCAACGGGTGTGCCTAAATCGATATCATCCTTCGACAGCATGACTCCTCCGCAAAACTGAACCGGGCTTGCCACCTGAGTACGTCCGGCAAAAACCCATCAAACCATGACGTTTTTAACTCTATCAGCCAACGGTTAAATCCCGATAACAAATTTCGAGATACACCTATCAATCAACATCAAAAATCGGGAAATTCAGAGCAAGCTATTGCGGGGATTCAAACTTTTAACGTCGCGGTAACTGGCGCAAGGGGTCAATCGGCTGACCATCCAGACGAATTTCAAAATGCAGGCGAGGGTTATCCACACTCTCCAATCCCATGCGTGCAATCACCTGACCCGATTTCACTTTCTGCCCTTCACTGACCAGTATTTTGTCGTTATAGGCATAGGCGCTGAGAAAGCGTGCGTCGTGTTTGATGATGATCAGCTTGCCATAACCCACCATACCCGAGCCGCTGTAGACCACCTCACCATCGGCGGCCGCGAGAATGGGTTGCCCCAGTGTGCCGGCAATGTCGATCCCCTTGCGTGCCGGGTCGTTGGCCTTGAAGGTCACCACCAGTCGCCCTTCGGTCGGCCAGATCCACGGGATGTTACCGATCGGCTCGCCTGAGTCACCTGCAAGATCACGCTCATTACCGCGCACCGTGCTTGCCTTGCCGGTCACGGTGGCGGCTGAGGTCAAGCGCAAGCGTTGCCCCACCTGTAAATGGTAAGGTGGCTTGAGGCCATTCAAACGCGCCAGCTCTTGCCAATCAAGGTCATACATTTCAGCAATCTGACTGATGAACTCACCTTTTTGCACCACATGCACGCCACTGGGAGGAAGGGGACGGCTTGGCGTCGTGCTGCAGCCCGCCAATAGCAGAAATATAAGCAGCAACGCACTGTGCAACATCGTCTTGTTCAGGGTATCTCGAAAAACCGTCACGAGCGGGCGGAGTGCAAGGAGCCCCGTAGCGAATCCCCGAGACATATCAAACAGATAGGCGAGGGGGGAGCGAGGAAGCGACGCAGCAATACGTCCGCGCAGTAGGATTTTCGAGGTACCCTTCAATGCTTCAACACCAAGTAAGCTACCAAAACCAAGGCCACCATGCCCCAGCCCAACCACTCCATGAAGGGGCGCAGTCGTGCCTCAAAGGGTGCGCCAAAACGCGCCATCAGCCAGGCGACAAGAAAAAATCGTCCGCCGCGTCCAAAGATCGATGCCAAGACAAAGGGCAACAGCGGCATGCCCATGGCACCGGCAGTGATGGTAAATGCCTTGTAAGGAATGGGTGAAAAACCCGCCAGAAATACCGCCCAGAAGCCCCACTCGCTAAACCAGGCACGCGCCTTGTCCAATGCTGGGGCATACCCCATGCGCTCAATCCACGGTGTGAGCCACTCAAAAAACAGCGCACCGAGCAGGTAACCCAACAAACCACCCAGCACCGACATGATGGTGGTGAGCAATGCCAAACGCCACCATGCCGCCGGGCGCGCCAGGGCCATGGGCGCCAGCAAGACATCCGGTGGTATCGGAAAGAACGACGATTCGGCAAAACTCAACCCACCGAGATACCACGGCGCATGGCGATGTTTGCTCCAGGAAATCACCCGATCGTACAGCGCAGAGAAAAGCCTCATGCCAACGCCCCTTTAATCAGAGGAACGAACACCACATCTTCGAGCACCTGCTGAGTGATCTCTCCCTGCTGACGGCGCAGCAGGAGCAATTGCTGCACGCCGCCTTGCGCACCGACCGGAATCACCATGCGTCCTCCCTCGGCGAGTTGATCGATCAAGCGTTGCGGCACCTCCTCAGGAGCCGCGGTGACCAGAATCGCATCATAAGGTGCATGCGCAGAC
Source organism: uncultured Halothiobacillus sp. (assembly GCA_964402435.1). Lineage (GTDB taxonomy): Bacteria > Pseudomonadota > Gammaproteobacteria > Halothiobacillales > Halothiobacillaceae > Thiofaba. The sequence continues at coordinate 16,716 of CAYOCG010000002.1, forward strand.
CAGCCCTGCGTGCCGTCGGCATGACGCAACACGATATTGTGCAAATCAAGACGCTTAAAACGTTCGCGTGCCTGCGCCAGCAGGCTGCCAATGCGTTCCACGCTGAACACCTGCCCCACCAGATGGGCAAGCACGGCGGTCTGGTAGCCCGAGCCTGTGCCGATTTCCAGTACGCGCCGTGGTACGCCTTCGCGCAAAATGGCCTCGCTCATGCGCGCCACCATATAGGGTTGGGAAATGGTTTGTCCAAGACCAATGGGCAGAGCACTGTCCTCATACGCGCGGCCAGCGAAGGCCTCATCGACAAACACATGCCGCGGCACGAGTCGAATCGCTTCCAGTACACGCTTGTCGCTGATACCCATCTGCTGCAGCCGCTCAATCAGCCGCTCTCGGCTGCGCGGCGAGGTCAAGCCACTGCCGCGCAAAGACAACTCAACCGCAGATTCAATCGGCTTGGGCATGCGGCAACCATTGCGCCAGGCGTGGCAGAGATTCGTGACGCGTCATGTCAAAATGCACAGGGGTGATCGACACCCAACCATCCCGCACTGCGGCAAAATCCGTGCCCTCGCCATCATCCGCCGCTGCGCCCGCCGGCCCCACCCAATACACCGGCTTACCGCGTGGATCCAACGCCGCGACCATCGGTGCGGAAGGGTGACGCTTACCCAGGCGGGTGGCGCGCAGGCCAAGAATCTCATGCCAGGGACGATCTGGAATGTTCACATTGAGCAAGGTATCCGGCGGTAGCGGGTGCGAGAGAATGTTCTGCACCAGAATCTCAGCCACGCGCGCGGCGCTTTGCAAATGCTTTGGCTCATGAGCATCCAGGGATAATGCAATTGCGGGCAACCCCAATGAACGCCCCTCGGTCGCTGCGGCCACCGTACCGGAGTACAGCACGTCATCGCCCATATTGGCACCGTGATTGATGCCGGAAATCACAATGTCCGGCGTGAAGTCCAATAAACCGGTCAGGGCAAGGTGCACGCAATCGGTGGGCGTGCCGTCCACCGACCAAATATCCGCTTCGATTTGCCGCGGACGCAACGGCGAGGTCAGGGTCAGCGAGTTGCTCGCTCCGCTGCGATCACGATCCGGTGCCACCACCATCACACGACCTAGAGCTCGCATGGCTTGCGCAAGCACACGCAACCCGGGCGAATACACGCCATCATCATTGGAAATCAGGATATTCATGGTATTGAAGGAAAAATAAATTCAGCCGGTTTGGCGCAAGCATCTTGCACCATGCCCCAGAGTGCTTCAACCCACCTTGAGTGACCACTTCAGCCAGCATGCAAGAAGACGAACGCAACGCATTTCTCGAAGCCATTGGCGCGTTACGTGGTGAAGTGCGTCCACTGCGTCCGCACGGCAAGGTGCTTTTGCAAACCAAGAAACCCAGTGGGCAACGACGTGCGCCAGCCTACACCCCTACCCCTCTACCGGATCATGCCCACGCGTTCAGCGACCATGATCCGTACGCCACGGAAAACCACAGCCCGGACGGCAGCGAAGCCCAACATGCCCGCTTTCATCGTCCTGGGGTGGCTGCGCAGACTTTGCGACGTCTGCGCCAGGGCAAACTGCGCAGCGACGCCACGCTGGATTTACATGGCTGCAACCGTGACGAGGCTCGCCATCGCCTCGCTCACCTTTTGCGCCAATCTGCAGCGCAACGCTATCCCGGTGAACCGCTATGCATTCGTATCGTTCATGGCCAAGGACTGCATTCACCGCAGGGACGGGGAAAATTACGCCGCCTGCTTCAAATCTGGCTGGCGCAAAGCCCGCGTGTTCTGGCGTTCTGCCCCGCGCAGCCACATGACGGCGGGCAGGGTGCGATGTATGTGTTGCTGCGTGCGGCACCCTGAAGCCATCAGTTGTGGCTGACAAGCGAGGGCTCCGCCGTGAAAGGCACGCTCCACGTCCACATTTCCTCACCCTGATCCACACCAACGACGACACTGAGTTGAGCAACCCAGTCACTGCGCCCAACACTGCACACCGGCAGAATCACCTGCGCAGCAAGATCGCCATCACTTTGTTGTCTGAGGGTATATCGGTTGATGCCCATATCCATGCCGAGCATGACAAAATCCACGCTGGCCTGCTTGACCTGCGAGCGCACCGTGTCAGGTAGCTTGAGGCGCAACGTGAATGGCCGCAGTGGGCGCACGTCGCCCTCAAGCAACAAGCGCATCCCGCGCCCATCCTGGGAAATCGAACAGCCCTGAGGGGAACCCGCCTCGACGACCGGATTGCACGCCGCATCCGCTTGAGACAAAGCAATCACGGTACCTGAAAAAACGGACGGTGGGGCGCGCAGAATGGAATCATCCATCCACACCACCCCACCCAACGCCAGCAACGCCAGTAGGCTGGCCAACCACCACGCGGTGGATTTGCTGCGCATCAATCGTCCTTTTTCAGGCGCTTGTAACGCTCCAGCAAGCTATTTTTGAGTGACTCAGCGGCATCCGCCAGCTTGTCCAGTGCTTCGCCACTGGCTTTTTTGGCTTCATCAAGGTGCGCGGCCAGCTTGGCGCGCTCATCTTCCGTTTCCTCCCACTGCTGACGTGCTTCCATGCCAAGCAGATGCGCCTTGAGTGCCAATTCGTCGCGCATCACGCGCAACTCATCCATGCCGCTATCCAGCTTCTGCATGATGCGCGATTTGAGATCATCGCCCACCACCTCGATCTTGGCGTATTTTTCACCCAACTCCATGGTCAGGGTATTGAAACGCGCCGCCACGTCGTCCACAGCGGCATCGGTACGCTCACGCATCTGTGCGGCTGTATCTTGAATCTCATGCCAGAGTTTTTCGTTGGCTTCCCACTCATCGCGCGCTTCCATGCTCAACAGATGCAGCTTGAGTTTGAGCTCATCGCGCTTCTGCGCCAGGGTTTCCAGCGTGGCATCCATTTGTTCTTTCATCATCACCGTCACCTCATCAGGAGTTACAGGAAGTCACACAAGCGGATCAAGCATAGCGCGGCTTGATGAACAAAACATCACCACCAGGCGCGGATTGCCGCAACGCCCTGCGCCCCGTGGCGTTTTGCCAAACAAAGCTCGTCATCCCCCACACCGCCCAGGGCATAAACAGGAAGACTGCACTCCTTAGCAAGCTCAGCAAAACGCTCCCACCCCAAGGTTGGCTCCCCGGGATGCGAGGCGGTGGGCAACACCGGCGAAAGCAGGACAAAATCCAGCCCCAGTGCCTCAGCTTGCGCCAACTCACGTGCATCGTGACACGAGGCAGACACCCAACGCACGCCTTCAGGACGCTGCTTGAGTGTCATCAACAGATGGCGATTGAGGTGCAGCCCATTGGCGGGCACGTTCAGTGCAGCGTAGCGTTCTGGCGTGGTATTGAGCAGTACGCGCCCGCCCTGCGCATGCACCTGACTGACAGCGTGCGCTGCCAAATGCAACGCACGCTCACCGCGCAACATGACCAGACGCAAACCACGCTGCAGAGCGCGTTCGAGGTGCTGCATAAACGCTGCATCCGATGCGGCATCGCCGGTGATCAAGCAACGCTCGGGCAAACTCAATGCCGCCACCAGCGAGCGATTGGCGGCAGGAATGACCAGGTTCTCCAGCGCATCACGCATAAACCAGCGCACTTCCTGCCCAAGTCGCCCGTAGGGTTCGCCTGCCCATGTTGTCACGCGCCAAACGTGCAGCGCCACCTCACGGTCGGCGTAGGCATGGCTTACATCACGCCAATGTTCGGCGTGCAAGAGACGTATGCCCAATTCCTCGTCGAGTTCACGCGCAAGTGCATCCTGCTGGCTTTCACCGTGCTCCTGCTTGCCCCCGGGAAATTCCCATGTGCCGGCAAGATGCTGTCCCGTCAAGCGTTGCGCCAAGAGCACGCGACCGTCAGCATCTTCGAGTACCGCGCAAACCACATGCAACATGGCGCGCATCAGCAATCAACTGCGGTATTCGGCGTTGATCTTGACGTAGTCGTAGGAAAAATCGCAGGTCCACACCGTTTCGCGGGCTTCACCACGCCCCAGATCAACACGAATGGTGATTTCATTGTCCTTCATCACCGCAGCGGCTTCAGCTTCGACATAGCCCGGATGGCGACCGCCCTGCTCCGCCACCAGTACCGACCCCAGCCACAGGCGCACGGTGCGCACATCCAGATCGGCGATGCCGGCGTAGCCAATCGCGGCGAGCAAGCGTCCGAGATTAGGATCCGAGGCAAACAACGCGGTTTTGATCAGCGGCGAATGCGCAATCGCCTTGCCGACCTTGAGGCACTCAGCCGTATCACGCCCACCCTCCACATGGATGGTGACAAACTTGGTCGCCCCCTCACCATCGCGCGCCAGCGCTTGGGCGAGAAACACCGCCACCTCGCGTACCGCGTCAAACAGCGCAGCATAACCCGATGCTTCTTTCGAGCTTACGCTCACCACTGAAGTGCCCGCGGCAATCAAGATGAAGCTGTCGTTGGTGGAGGTATCGCCATCCACTGTCACGCGGTTGAAAGACTGATTGGCAATCTCCAGCAGCATCGATTGCAGCACATCGGCTGGCACGGCGGCATCGGTGGCAATGTAGCCCAACATGGTCGCCATATTGGGATGAATCATGCCGGAACCTTTGGCAATCCCCGTGACGGTGACGGTTTGCCCGTCGATCTCCACCTGACGCGACAAGCCCTTGGCGACGATGTCGGTGGTCATGATCGCTTCCGCGGCTTTTTCCCAGTGCGTTTCCTGCAAATCCGCCAGCGCGTGCGGCAGCCCCGCAAGAATGCGCTCCACAGGCAGCGGCTCCATGATCACGCCAGTGGAAAACGGCAGAATTTGCTCTGGAGTGCAACCCAAGTGTTGAGCAAGCCCCGAACACACCGCGCGCGCACGGTTCAAGCCATCCTCCCCCGTGCCGGCGTTGGCATTGCCGGTATTGACCACCAGCGCACGGATGGGCGCAGCGTGTGCCAAAAATTCACGGCAGAGAATCACCGGCGCCGCGCAAAAACGGTTTTGCGTGAACACCCCCGCCACCTGCGCACCTTCCGGCAGGGTCATCACCAACAGGTCTTTGCGATTGGCTTTGCGCACGCCCGCCTCGGCAATGCCTAGACGAATGCCGCGAATGGGTTTGAGGCTACCGGGTGCTGGGGCGGTGAGATTGACGGGCATGATACGGCTCCTTGGGTCTGTATTCGCGGCAAATGATGACTGTGACGTGTGACAAACAGAAGTTCGAGGAGGTGTTTTAACGCGAGCGGTTTACAACCTTCCGTTCAACTTATTTCAGCTCAATTTGCCATGACACTGCTTGTACTTCTTACCAGAACCACACCAGCACGGATCATTACGCCCAAGCTTCGGTTCCTCACGTACAAACGGCGCCTTGTCGGCTTGGGTTTGTTCGCCGCCCGAGGCAAAACCGGCCTCGACCACTTCATCGTCACCCCAGGTACTCGCAGCGTCGTGCTGCATCTGCATCGGCGGCAGTTCGGGCGTTTCTTCAAATGCGGCCATCGCCTCGGGTTGCTGCACCTGCACGCGGCACAGCACCTGCACCACATCACGCTGCATTTTGTCGAGCATGGCGGTGAACATTTCAAAGGCTTCGCGCTTGTATTCCTGGGTTGGATTTTTCTGCGCATAACCGCGCAAGCCAATGCCCTGACGCAGGTAATCCATGGCGGCCAGATGCTCTTTCCACACATGATCGAGCACCTGCAACATCACGCTCTTCTCGAAACGGCGCATGCCCTCCGCACCAACCAGTGCTTCTTTCGCGGCATAATCCTTCGCCGCTTCCTGCTGGATACGCTGCAACAGCGTCTGCTCGTGCAAATCCGCATCATCGTCCAGCCATTGAGCCACTGGCATGGTGAGGGCGAACTCCTCGGCCAAATGCGCCTCAAGCCCCGCAATATCCCACACCTCATCCAGGCTGCCCGGCGGCACGAAGCGGGCAAAACTGGCGGCGAGAACCTCATCGCGCATGGCGCTGATCGCTGCACTGACATCGTCCGTTTCCATCAGCTGACGGCGCTGAGAGTAGACCACCTTGCGCTGGTCATTGGCCACATCATCGTATTCGAGCAAGTTCTTGCGGATGCCGAAGTTGTGCCCTTCCACCTTACGCTGCGCGTTCTCGATCGCCTTGCTCACCCAGGGGTGCTCTATCGCCTCGCCCGGCTGCATGCCCAATTTCTTCATCAGACCTGACACCCGATCCGAGGCGAAAATGCGCATCAGATTGTCTTCCAGCGAGAGGTAGAAACGGGTGGAGCCCGGATCCCCCTGCCGCCCGGAACGACCGCGCAACTGGTTGTCGATACGACGCGACTCATGCCGCTCCGAACCCACCACGTGCAAGCCGCCGGCGGCCAACACCTCATCGTGACGCTGCTGCCATGCAGCGCGCACTTTGGCCTCGGTGTCGGCATCGATATGCCCCAGACCATGCAATTCCATGTCCAGATTGCCGCCGAGTACGATGTCGGTACCACGACCCGCCATGTTGGTGGCAATGGTCACCGCGCCCGGGCGGCCGGCATCGGCGATGATTTCTGCCTCACGCTCATGCTGCTTGGCATTCAGTACGTTGTGCTTGATGCCTGCCTTTTTGAAACGCTCGGAAAGCAACTCAGAAACATCGATGGATGCCGTGCCCACCAGCACCGGCTGCCCGCGGCGCTGGCAGTCCTGCACATCACGCAGGATCGCCTCGTACTTCTCCTCTGCGGTGAGATACACCAGATCGCCATGATCGATGCGCGCCACCGGCTTGTTGGTCGGTACGATGACCACTTCCAGGTTGTAAATCTGATGAAACTCTGGTGCCTCGGTGTCGGCGGTACCGGTCATGCCGGCCAGCTTTTGGTAAAGGCGGAAATAGTTCTGGAAGGTGATGGAGGCCAGCGTTTGGTTTTCAGGCTGGATGGGCACACCCTCCTTGGCCTCAATCGCCTGGTGCAAGCCTTCGGACCAACGACGCCCCGTCAGAGTACGGCCGGTGAATTCATCGACGATGACCACCTGCTGGTCGCGCACGATGTATTCCACATTGCGCCGATAGATGGCATGTGCACGCAATGCAGCACCCACATGATGGACGAGCATGATGTTCTTGGCGTCGTACAGGCTTTCCCCTTCGGGCAGCAGGCCAATCTGACGCAGCAGTTCTTCGGCTTTTTCATGCCCCTGCTCGGTGAGAAACACCTGCTTCTGTTTTTCGTCCACGGTAAAGTCGCCACGCTCTTCGTCACTCAGCGGCTCTTCACCGTCCTTGGGCTCATCGCGCAACTGACGCTTGAACTCGGGAATCATGCCGTTGATGGCGTGATACAGCTCGGAACTGTCGGCGGCAGGGCCTGAAATGATCAGCGGCGTGCGTGCCTCATCGATCAGGATGGAATCCACCTCATCGACAATGGCGAAATTGAGTGGACGCTGCATCAGCTCGTCCAGGCTGAACACCATGTTGTCGCGCAGGTAATCAAAGCCCAGCTCGTTATTGGTGGCATAGGTGATGTCGCAGTTGTAGGCATCGCGCTTGGCGGAGGTATCCATGCCCGGCACGACCACACCCACCGTCAACCCCAGAGCGTTGTACAGCCGCCCCATCGACTCGGCATCGCGTCGTGCCAGGTAATCGTTGACCGTGACCACATGCACCCCCTTGCCCGACAAGGCATTGAGGTAAGCGGCCAGGGTCGCCACCAGGGTTTTGCCTTCACCGGTACGCATTTCGCTGATCTTGCCCTGATGCAGCACCATGCCGCCAATCAACTGCACATCGAAATGGCGCATGCCGAGCACGCGGCGGCTGGCTTCGCGGCACACTGCAAAGGCCTCAACCAGCAAATCATCCAGCTGCGCGCCGGCGGCAAGACGCTGACGGAACTCAACGGTTTTCAACGCCAACTCATCCATGGAAAGCGCCTGCATGGTAGGCTCCAGCGCATTGATCGCCATCACATACTTGCGCAAACGGCGCAATGTCCGATCATTCCGGCTGCCAAACACCTTGCTGAACAACTTGCTTATCATCTCAAACCCTTGCTGTCGCGGTATGCACACCACAACGATGTGCGAAAAAAAACTTTGCCATATTAGACCAGCCACCCGCCCTTGGGTAGGCTAATGGACGCTTCTATAAATTCACTGAAGCGGCGCTTACTGCGTCAGTGAATTTCATAAAACGCGCTCTCATAACCTGTTCGGCCGATCTCAATTGACCATGACGCTACGCCCGCCCCCCATCCCGCTTGCGTTGCGCAAACATGCCTTGCAGCATGAAACCATGCAGCAGGCGATTCGTAATAGCCTACCCAGCGAGCTTGCGCCGCATGTCACCCTGCTCAATCTGCGCAGCGGGACACTTATTCTTGCCAGCGATGAGCAGGCGCTGATCACCGCGCTGCGTTTTTGCGCTCCGCAGGTGCTGCACGCGGTAAATGCGCTTTTGCCAGAACCGAGCGCACAACGTGTCGCCTGGCGCACCCTCCAGCGTAGCGGAAACGTGCCCCGCCCAACACGACACGCTCCCTCTTCGATCTGTGGCGAACTCATGCACAGCATGGCCGGAGAAATCGAGGACACGCGGCTGCGCAGCGCGGTGCAAAAACTCGCTGCCACACTTCACCGCAAGGCAAAAAAATAAGGGAGCTAGATGGCTCCCTCATTATTCAACTCAATGCATCATCCGGCTACGACCAGCGGCTGATGGTAGGCAATCGGCAAGTCCGCGTCGTTGGCAAACGTCACCTCCTCCCAGGCATCCTTGTCCTGCATCAGCGCACGCAGCAACGCATTGTTAAGCGCATGACCCGTCTTGTGGCCGCTGAAGGCGCCGATCAGACTATGGCCGAGCAGGTAGAGATCGCCAATCGCATCGAGAATCTTGTGCTTGACGAACTCATCTCCGAGGCGCAGGCCGTCCTCGTTGAGGATGTGCTCATCCCCCACCACGATGGCATTCTCCAGGCTGCCGCCCAAGGCAAGGTTGCGCGAACGCATCACTTCAAGATCACGCATGAAGCCAAAGGTGCGCGCGCGGCTGACTTCTTTGACAAACGAGGTGGTGGAAAAATCAATCTCCGCCGTTTGTGCCGTGTCATTGAGCACCGGGTGGTTGAAATCGATGGTCATGCGCAGACGGAAGCCCTCATGCGGCTCAAAACGCGCCCACTTGTCACCGTCACGCACCTCGACGCTGCGCTTGATGCGAATGAAACGCTTGGCCGCCCCCTGCTCTTCCACACCGGCCGACTGGATCAAAAACACGAAAGGACTGGCACTACCGTCCATGATCGGCGTTTCCGGGCCATCGAGCTCGACATGCGCGTTATCAATCCCCAATCCAGCCAGTGCCGACATCAGGTGCTCTACGGTGGACACCTTCACCCCATCCTTCACCAAGGTGGTGGACAAGGTGGTCTCGCCCACATTCAATGGGCAGCCACGAATCGACGGCGCATTGTGCAAGTCCTTGCGGTGGAAGACGATGCCGACATCCGGCTCCGCCGGACGCAGGGTCAAAGTCACCCGCTCGCCCGTGTGCAAGCCCACGCCGCTGGCGTGGATCGCGTTTCTTAGGGTGCGTTGTCGAATCAACTCAAATTTCCCGGCAGTCATCCAGTCATAGATCGCGCATGATGTCACGAAGCGGGTTGAATGAACAGACGGTTGATCTGCTGCACAAAGCCCGCGCCATCCTCCAACTGCGCGCCCTCCGCCAGCAGCGCCATACCAAGCAACAAGCCGGACCAGTCTTGCACGCGTTGCTCGTCCGTCTCGCCTTGAATACGTTGCACCAGCGGATGCGTCAGATTCAGCTCCAGCGTGGGCAGGGTGTCCGGCACGCTCTGCCCGGCTTCACGATACAGGCGGCGCAGATGCTGCGGCATTTCATGCGCCGCCAGCACCACACAGGCGGGAGACTCGACCAGTCGGCTGGACGCGCGCACAGCCTTGACCTTGCCTTGCAACGCTTTCTCGATGCGTTGCAGGGTCTCGTTTTGCTGCGCGTCGCCCGCCTGCTCATCTTTGGGCAACGCATCCTCGCGCGCCACGCTCTTGATCGGCTTGCCCGCGTGTTCGTGCAGATGGGAAAGCATCCACTCATCCACCGCATCGGAGAGCAACAACACCTCGTAGCCACGCTGCTTGAACACCTCAAGATGTGGGCTGTGACGCGCGGCCTGATCGCTTTCCGCAGTCAGCACATAGATCGCCTCCTGCCCTTCCGCCATGCGTGCGACATAGGTATCCAGCGTCACATCCTGCCCTTGGCTGGACGCATGGGTGGACGCAAAGCGCAGCAGACGCGCTAGTTGCTCGCGGTTGGACGGGTCTTCAGCAAAACCCTCCTTGAGCACGCGACCGTAGAGCGTCCACAGCTTGGCGTAATCCTCGGGCTTGTCCTTGGCGATGTCTTCGAGCAGGTTGAGCACGCGCTTGGTCAAGCCCTGACGGATCTGATTGAGTACCTCGCTGGATTGCAGAATCTCGCGTGACACGTTGAGCGGCAAATCCGCAGCATCGACAATGCCGCGCACAAAACGCAGATAACGCGGCAACATACGCTCAGCATCGTCCATGATGAACACGCGACGCACATACAGCTTGATGCCCTGCTTGGCATCGCGATCCCACAGTTCAAACGGCGCACGGCCCGGCACATAAATCAGACTGGTGTACTCCGTGCGACCTTCGACACGGTTGTGTGTCCAAGCGAGCGGTGCTTCCCAATCGTGAAAAGCCTGCTTGTAGAATTCGGTATATTCCTCGTCCTTGATTTCATTCTTTGAGCGCGCCCACAAGGCTGTGGCCTGATTGACGCGTTCCATGCCCTCCTCTTTTGACTCATCACCAAAGCTTTCTTTGGCCATCATGATCGGGAAGGTGATGTGCTCAGAGTAACGATGAATCAGACTGCGCAGTTGCCAGGTATCGAGGAACTTGTCCTGCCCGTCCTTGAGGTGCAGCACAATCTCAGTGCCACGCACGGGACGATCGATGTTTTCTACGGTGTACGCGCCCGTTCCCTCAGACACCCAGTGCACGCCGTGCTCGGCACTCAAGCCCGCGCGACGGGTGAACACGTCCACTTTGTCGGCCACGATGAAGGCGGAATAAAAACCCACGCCAAACTGGCCGATGAGTTGCGCATCACGCGCCTGATCGCCAGAGAGCTTCTGCATGAACTGCTTGGTGCCACTGCGCGCAATCGTGCCGAGGTTTTCATTCACTTCCTGCCGGCTCATGCCGATACCGTTGTCACGCACCGTCAGCGTGCGCGCGTCCTTGTTGGGAATGATCTCAATGCGCAGATCGCTTTCCCCCTCATACAGCGCATCATCCGCCAGCGCTTCAAAACGCAGCTTGTCGCACGCATCCGAAGCATTCGACACCAACTCACGCAGGAAAATGTCCGGGTTGGAATACAGCGAATGAATCATCAGGTGCAGCAGTTGGCTCACCTCGGTTTGAAACTCAAGTGTTTCGCTCTGTGTGGACATGCCTTCAATCTCCTTACAGTGATGCACAATGGGTCGCACGCTGTGGTCGAGTTCGCGCTATTTCAAGCCGGCCTCATGCTGCAACAACCAGCGTTTGCGCTGCTGCCCCAAGTCGCTTGCACCGGCGTAACCGCCCAAACTCGCAGCGCCCACCACGCGATGACAAGGAATGAACAGCGGCAAAGGGTTGGCGCGCAGCGCGCCACCCACCGCCCGCGCCGAACTACCCACCCGCGCAGCCAGCACGGCATAGGTCACCCTCTCCCCCCAAGCAATATCGCTCAGAGCTGCCCAAACTCGGCGCTGAAACGGCGTGCCTTGCGGTGCAAAGCGCGGTGGCATGGGCAGTGGCTGCGCTGCAAAATAAGCATCCAGCCACTCCTCTGCGGCCTGCATGGCGGATGAGCTCAAATCACCGCCAGGCTCTTCCACCCCCATCTCCAAAGACACAAGACACTCCGCCTGAAAACTCAAGCGTAAATTTCCAAGCCCCGAGACTTTGGGTGTCACCGCATAAATGAAGCTTTCGTGCATGAACTTTTCCCAAAAAAAAGACCCCAAACGGGGTCTTTTGTGCATCGAAACGACAAGCGATTAACCTGCAGCGCGCGGGGTCAGCTTCTCTTTGATTCGCGCCGACTTACCGGTCAAGCCACGCAGGTAGTACAGCTTGGCGCGACGCACATCACCGCGACGCTTGACTTCAATGCCAGCCACGTTCGGGCTGTACAGTGGGAATACACGCTCAACACCCTCGCCGTGAGAGATTTTGCGCACAGTAAACGCAGAGTTGATGCCGCGATTGCGCTTGGCGATCACCACACCTTCAAAGGCCTGCAAACGCTCGCGGTCACCTTCCTTGACACGCACGCTGACCACCACGGTGTCACCCGGGGCAAAGTTGGGGCGCTGCGCGCCTTCGATCATTTCAGCTTCAAGCTGGGAAATTACATTGCTCATTTTCAAGTCCTCGTCTTCAGTTCGTCGTTTGCCGCACGTTTGCTCGCTTCGGCGTTGCACCCTTGGTGCATCGCATCCAGCAAACGACGTTCAGCTTCCGTCATACGCCTGACGGCAAGCAGCTCCGGCCGCCGCCGCCAGGTTCGCGTCAACGCCTGTTGAAGACGCCAACGCTCGATCTCTTTATGGTTACCAGAAAGCAGCACCTCCGGCACCCCCCGCCCATCGACCTGTTCAGGTCGCGTGTAATGCGGACAATCCAGCAAACCCTGCATGAACGAGTCTTGCTGTGCTGACTGTTCATGCCCCAATGCCCCGGGCAACTGCCGGATCACTGCATCCATCAATGCCATGGCGGCCGGTTCGCCACCACTGAGCACAAAATCACCCAGTGATAGCTCCTCGTCCACATCCGCCTGCAACACGCGCTCGTCCATGCCCTCATAGCGACCACAGACCAAAACAACGCCCGGCAGGGCTGCCAGTCGATTGACCTGCACCTGATCAATCCGCCGTCCTTGTGGCGTGAGAGCGATCACGCGATGCCCCATCGGTGATTGCGACCGCGCCGCAGCAATCGCTCGACGCAGAGGCTCCACCTTCATCAGCATCCCGGGACCACCGCCAAACGGGCGATCATCCACCGTGCGATGCCGGTCTTCACTGAAATCACGCGGATTCCAGGTGGCAAAACGCAACAACCCGGCGGTCAAAGCACGCCGGGGGATGCCGTGCTGGACGATGCTCTGCACCAGCTCGGGAAACAACGTGATGACATCAAACTGCATCACGCCTGCCGAAATCTGGCGTTCATTGCATTAAAAATCAGCATCCCAATCCACCGTCATACGACGCGCATTGAGATCGACATCCAACACAAACTGTTGCATGACCATCGGGATCAGATGCTCCCGCTGGCCCTGCACTACCAAAACATCGTTGGCACCGGTTTCCAACAAATGATCGACGACCCCCAGATCGACGCCACCCACTGTCCACACACGCAAGCCCACCAGATCCCGCCAGTAGTACTCACCGGGCGGAAGACTGGGAAGCTGCGCTGCATCCACCGCAATCAGCGCTCCGGCAAGAGCCTCGGCCTGACCGCGTTCATTCACGCCCTCGAGCTTGGCAATCAACCCCTTGCCCTGCGCTTTGCATGACTTGAGTTTCAAACCAACCCAGTCATTCCCCTGCTTGATTTGCCAGACCCGATACCGCCCGATGTCATCGATGGGACGCGATTCGGAGTGCACCTTGACCCAACCCTGCACACCAAACGGTGCGAGAATTTTACCAAGCAATACACGATCCGCACCCTCACCCATCACCAGCACCCAACGGTCAAGCGATCAGCACATCAAAGGCAGATCAGGCCGCAACCTCGGCCTTGGAGAATTCCTTCCACAGCGAAGCGACGCGATCACTCGGTTGCGCGCCTTTAGCCAACCAGCCGTTCATGCGCTCGGCATCAATCTGCAGGCGAACCTCTTGACCGCGTGCGATCGGATTGAAGAAGCCAAGACGCTCAACTGAGGCACCGCTGTTACGCGCCTTACGGCTGTCAGTGACGATGATGTGATAGAAGGGGCGCTTCTTGGCGCCGCCACGAGCAAGACGAATCGAAACCATGTGTTGTGATAACCCTAGCGTGTGCGATCAGGCCGCTCAACACGACCCGTCAAAATAAAGCACGGTATTTTAACCGCAGCGCATCAAAATGGAAGTGTTTTTTGTTTAAGGCAAATGAATATCAAAAAGGCAGACCGGGCATGCGCCCTTTCATGCCGCGCATCAGCTTACTCAAACCCCCACCGGAGAGTTTTTTCATCATGTCGCGCATATCGGCGTGCTGCTTGAGCAGACGGTTGAGATCTTGGGCTTGCAAGCCAGCACCCGCGGCGATTCGGCGTTTGCGTGAGCCTTTGATAATTTCTGGATTGCGCCGCTCCTCGGGAGTCATGGACTGAATCAGCGCAATCATGCGTTTGACATCTTTGTCATTGGCCTGCGCCTTGACGTGCTCGGGAATCTTGCCCACACCGGGGAGCTTGTCCATCAGGCTCGCCACGCCACCCATGCTGAGCATCTGTTCCAACTGGGATTTCAAGTCTTCCATGTTGAATGACTTGCCCGACTTGACCTTGTCCACCAAGGCTTGCGCCTTGGCCTGATCGACTTTGGCGGTGACTTCCTCGACCAAGGAGAGCACATCGCCCATACCGAGAATGCGCGAAGCCACGCGCTCGGGATGGAAGGGTTCCAACGCTGCCAATTTTTCACCCCGACCAAGAAACTTGATCGGTTTACCGGTGATCTGACGCACCGACAGCGCAGCACCGCCGCGCGCATCACCGTCGGTTTTGGTCAACACCACGCCAGTCAAAGGCAGGGCATCGTTGAATGCCTTGGCAGTGTTGGCCGCATCCTGCCCGGTCATGCTGTCGACGACGAACAACGTCTCGATCGGCTGCACCGCAGCATGGATGCGCTGCACTTCCTGCATCATCTCATCGTCGATGTGCAAGCGACCGGAGGTATCCACCAAGAGCACGTCCATGTGGCGGATACGTGCCTCATGCAACGCGGCTTGAGCGATGACGACCGGATCCTGCGCCGCATCGGAGGGGAAAAAGGCCACATCCACCTGCTTGGCCAAGGTTTCAAGCTGCTTGATTGCTGCCGGGCGGTAAACATCGCAACTCACCACCAGCACTTTCTTTTTCTGCTCCTTGAGCAGACGGGCGAGCTTGCCCACGGTGGTGGTTTTACCCGCACCCTGCAGGCCGGCCATGAGCACCACGGCAGGCGGCTGTGTGGCGAGATCAAGGCCGGCATTCGCTTCGCCCATGATGGCCACCAGCTCATCATGCACGATCTTGATGAACGCCTGCCCCGGGGTAAGACTGCTCAGCACCTCCTGACCGATGGCGCGCTCTTTCACCTTGGCGGTGAATTCACGCACCACGGGTAAGGCCACATCAGCCTCAAGCAGAGCCATGCGCACCTCACGCATCGCATCCTGGATGTTTTCATCCGTCAGGCGACCCTGACCGCGCATCTTGTCGAGTAAACCGCTCAGGCGCTGAGATAGATTTTCAAACATGAAAAACTCCACAAACAGGGAAGCCCGGACGCGCCGGGCTTCTGTGAATACACACGCTTAGCCGAAAGCGAGCTGATTACTCACTGGCCGAAGCGCGTCCATGACGCTTGCGCTCGTTTTCTGTCAGGTATTTCTTACGAATACGCACCGACTTGGGCGTGACTTCAACCAACTCGTCATCATCGATGAATTCCAAGGATTGCTCCAGTGTAAAGCGAATCGGCGGAGTAAGGACGATGGCTTCATCCGTGCCGGAGGCGCGCATGTTGGTCAGCTTTTTACCCTTGAGCGCGTTGACTGTCAGGTCGTTATCACGCGAGTGAATGCCGATGACCTGCCCTTCGTACACTTCTTCGCCGTGGCCAATGAACAAACGCCCACGCTCTTGCAGGTTGAACAGGGCGAAGCCGAGCGCCTTGCCGGTTTCGTTGGCAATCAGCACACCGTTGATGCGCTGGCCGACGGTACCCGGACGATACTCACCGTAGTGATCGAACACGGAGAACATCAAGCCGGTACCTTGGGTGGAGGTCAAAAACTCGGTACGGAAGCCGATCAAACCGCGCGAGGGAATGATGTATTCCAGACGCACACGCCCCTTGCCATCCGGCTCCATGTTTTTCAGCTCGCCACGACGGATGCCGAGCTTTTCCATGATCGTGCCCTGGTGCTGCTCTTCGATGTCCACCACCAGTTGCTCATAGGGTTCCTGCTTGACGCCATCCACCTCATGAATGATGACCTCGGGGCGCCCCACACCCATCTCGAAGCCTTCGCGGCGCATGTTTTCGATCAACACCGAGAGGTGCAGCTCACCACGACCCGAGACGCGGAATTTATCCGCCTCAGGCATGTCTTCCACGCGCAAGGCCACGTTGTGCACCAGCTCTTTGTGCAAACGGTCACGAATCTGACGGCTGGTGACAAACTTGCCTTCTTTGCCGGCAAACGGTGATGTATTGACCTGGAAGGTCATGCTGACCGTCGGCTCATCCACGCTCAACGGCGGCAGCATCTCCACATTGTCCGGGTCACACACGGTGTCGGAAATGTACAGCGGGTCAATGCCGGAGAACGCAATGATGTCGCCGGCATGCGCCTCGGGCACCTCGATGCGCTCTAGGCCGAGAAAGCCCATCAGTTGCAGCATGCGACCGGTGCGCACATTGCCTTCGCGGTCAATGACCTTCACTGGCGAGTTGGCCTTGATCTTGCCACGGGTGATGCGCCCCACGCCGATCACCCCTTGGAAGGAGTTGTAATCCAGGCTGGAGACTTGCAACTGGAATGCACCTTCAGGATCGACGTCCGGCGGTGCCACGTGCTTGATGATCGCCTCATACAGCGGGGTCATATCGCCCTCACGCACGTCTTTATCCAGGCTGGCATAGCCATTGAGCGCGGAGGCGTACACCACAGGGAAGTCAAGCTGCTCTTCGGTGGCGCCCAGGTTGTCGAACAAATCAAACACCTGGTCGATCACCCAATCCGGACGGGCACCCGGGCGGTCGATCTTGTTGATCACCACAATCGGCTTCAAACCATGCTGGAAAGCCTTTTGCGTCACAAAGCGCGTTTGCGGCATGGGCCCACCCACGGCATCGACCAGCAGCAAGACGGAATCCACCATCGACAACACACGCTCCACCTCGCCACCAAAGTCGGCGTGACCGGGTGTATCGACGATATTGATGCGAAATTCTTCACCCTGCGGGCTGGTCCAGCGAATGGCGGTGTTTTTCGCCAGAATGGTGATGCCGCGCTCTTTTTCGATCGCGTTGGAGTCCATGATGCGCTCACCAAGCTGCTCGCGCTCGTCGAAGGTTCCAGACTGGCGCAGAAGCTGGTCAACCAGGGTGGTTTTGCCATGGTCAACGTGGGCGATGATGGCAATGTTGCGTAGATTTTTAATCACAGGGTGCGTCTCAAAAAAGCGAGGGAAAAGCGAAATGGTGGCGGATTATACGCATGGACGGCGAATTTGATATTTCAGGGCGTTGGCCACGCCTGCATAAGCTGCTCCACCTGCGCAAAATCACGACACCACTCAAAACCCGCCGCCTCTACCGACATCGGCAGCGCGGCGCGCGCCAGCCCCACCGCGTTCAGCCCCGCCTGCCGTGCAGCTACTAGCTCCGCCGGCAGATCGGACAAAAAGAGAATCTCCGCTGCGGGCAACATCAGCGCCTGAGCAATGGCCTGATAGGACGCAGCATCACGCTTACCACCGAGCGTGGTGTCAAAAAAACCCGAGAACAGTGCGCGCAGATCGCCCGCATCCGAGTAGCCAAACAGCAACTCCTGCGCCTGCACCGAGCCGGAGGAATAAACATACAGCCGGACGCCCTGCGCATGCCAGCGGCGCAGATACTCCACCGCATCGGTATAGACATGCCCAGTAAAATGCCCCTGACGGTAACCCTCGGCCCAGAGCATGCCTTGCAACGCCTTGAGCGGGGTGACCTTGCGGTCTTCATCGATCCATTCGATCAAATGCGCAATCGCTTCGTCCAGTGGGACGTGAACATCACCCAATTCATCCGCTACGGCTTCAAGCTGAGCCGCCACGGAAGGGTCTGCCGCATGGGCGCGCACAAAGTCGGGCAAGTGTTCGCGTGCATACGGAAAAAGCGTTTGATGCACAAAATCAATGCTGGAGGTGGTGCCCTCGATGTCAGTGACAATGGCGCGTATCGTCATGCCGGGTGCTCCAGCATGGCATCCAGCGTGGGCAGAGCTTTGTCGAGCCCACTGCCGGTGAACTGACCAACCCACCCTTCCGGCTTGATGAAAAAGCGGATGCATTTGAAATTGGGCTGGCTGCCCATGTCGAACCAATGCGTCACACCGCTGGGCACCGAGAGCAAATCGCCTTGCGTGCAAAGCATGGCATACACCTTATCCTGCACATGCAGGTAAAACATGCCCTGCCCGTCGACAAAGAAACGTACTTCAAAATCATCGTGCGTGTGCTCGCTGAGGAATTTCTCGCGCATCGCCTGCGCTTGGGGATGATCCGGGCGCAGGCTTACCACGTCCACACTCTGAAAGCCGTACTCGGCATTCAAGCGCGCCACATCGTCCGCATAGGCCGCCAGCACCTCCTCCTGCGTGGCATCCGCAGACAAAGGCTGATTCGCCTGCCAGCGCTCGTAACGCACATCAATCGCAGCAAGACGCGCCGCAATCTCCGCCGGATCGCGCAGCAACTCAAACCCCGCCTGGGGCTGGTGTGCAGAAAAAACCCTCAGCTCCGCCATGTCACGACACCCTCCGCAACCACAATTCACATTCAAGCATGAACTCCAAAGCCTCGACGTGACGCACCGAGTCCTCCACCGTCGCCCCCCAAGTATAGAGTCCGTGCCCCTCGATCAAATACGCCACCGGCATACCATGTCGGTTGAACCACGATTCCACCTCGGCAGCCAAGCGCGGGATGTCTTGATCATTGGCAAACACCGGCACGGTCAAACTGGCCTCATGACTCTGCACCCCGCTGAACGCCTTGGCCAGTTCATAGCCTTCGAGCAGCAGCGCCCCCTCAGTGAGGCGGGAAAGCACGGTGGCCGGCATGGAGTGCGTGTGCAACACGCAGCCGATGGAGGCATCACGTAAATAAAGCTGGGTATGCAGCAGCGTTTCCGCCGAAGGGCGCTTGCCCGGCTCAAGCGAAAACCCGCTATCGATCGACACCAGCAGAAAATCCTCTCGCGTCAGCTTACCCTTGTGCCGACCCGACACCGTCAACAGCGCACGCGCCTCATCCAGCCGCACCGAGAAATTGCTGCTCGTGGCGGGCACCCAGCCGCGGGAAAAAAAGAAACGCCCTGCTTCGATCAGTTCGTGTCTGTAAAGGTCATCAACTTGCATTGCATCGCCCCTCGATCGTCAGTCAACTTTTGTTGACTGCAACAACACTGACAAAAACATCGAAACAACCTTGACAGCAAGAACCCCAAAAAACACAACGAATAAATTTTATGTAACAAAAAATCATTACCATGACGATATTTTTAACTTCGACAAAGAGCAAGGCACCCGCAAAATGAAGAAAAGCTCCTACGCCCTGACACTCAGCCTAGCATTGGCCTGCACAGCAAGCGCACATGCCGATCTAATCCTATCTGGCAGCCCTTCGGCTCAAGACCGCAGCGAGCTTGACAAGCGCTACACCGAACTGGCTTCAGAGCTTACTCAGGTGTTGGGTGAGCCCGTGCGCTATGTCGCTCCCTTAAACCAGATCGGCTACGCCCAGGAAATTCGTAAAGGTAGTTATGACATTTTATTTGATGGGCCACACCTTGCCGCATGGCGGGAGTCCAAGGGATTACACAAACCTGTTGCACAAACTAATCTGCCTTCTACCTTTCTGGTGGTTGTACCTGTTAAAGACAACACGACTCAATCTCCTGAGCAGCTAATTGGCAAGCCCGTTTGCGCGCAGCCTTCACCCAATCTCTCCAATCTAATGTTCCTCAACCTTTACCCCAACCCCCTGCAGATTCCAAATATCCGTGTGGTTGAGGGCTTCAAACCGATTGTTGAGAAAGTCATTAAAGGTGAGTGTATCGCCGGCGTGCTCAACGCAGCCTTCTATGAAAAAACCCTGGATAAAGCCACTCAAGAGCAATTGCGTGTGATTTACAACACGCGCCCACTGCCGGGTCATGTTATGACGGTGAGCAACAAAGTTTCAGCGGCACAGCGTGAGAAACTGATCGCACGCATCACCAATGCGGATCCCACGAGCGACAAGCTATTGCAGAGCATGACACTTGCTGCGGTACGTGGTGGCGAACCCACCAAAACCCGCTGGCTTGCGGTCAAGCCTGACGGTTTGAAAGGACTTGAAGAAATCTTGGTGCAACAGTCATTCGGTTGGCAATAAATACGCCTACGCAGATTGATTTGCATCTGCCCGGCGCAATGCCGGGTTTTTTATTTGCACATGACCAAAAGCATTTCGTGTCTCAAACACAAAAGTGCTCAAAGCCCTTGAGTTTTAGCGCTTGCGCGTATCAAACGCCTCCCGCAGTCCTTCGCCGATAAAAATCAACAACACCAACAGCCCCACGAGCACACCAAACGCGGAGAGCGAGAGCCACCAGGCGTCGATGTTTTCCTTTCCTTGCGCAAGAATCTCGCCCAAGCTCGGCGTTGAAGGCGGCACACCCAAGCCAAGAAAATCGAGGCTGGTCAGCGCGAGAATGGCGCCGGAGAGGCGAAACGGCAGGAAGGTGAGCACCGGTGTCATCGCATTGGGCATGAGGTGCCGCCACATGATGGCTGCATCGGACACGCCGAGTGCACGCGCGGCCATGACGTAGTCAAGATTCCGCCCGCGCAGAAACTCGGCGCGCACATAGTCCGCCAGCCCCATCCAGCCGAACAGGGCAAGCAGTATGAGCAGCAACCAAATGTTCGGCGCGAAAATCGAGCTGAAGATGATCAAAAGGTACAACTCGGGCATGGCGCCCCACACCTCGATAAAGCGCTGGAAGGCCAGATCGAAGCGCCCCCCCAGATAACCCTGCAGGGCGCCGGCCACCACGCCTAGCACCAGCCCGATGGCAGTCAGCGCCAGGCCAAACAGTACCGACACACGAAAGCCGTAGATCAGACGCGCCAGCACATCGCGCCCGCGGTCGTCTGTCCCCAGCCAGTGATCCGCGCTGGGTGCTGCAGGATTGGGTTGTGCAGTGTAGTAATTGATCGAGTTGTAGCTGTAGGGAATCGGCGCGCGCAACATCCAGTTGCCGTCTTGGGTGAGGCGCGCCTGCACATAGGGGTCGTTGTAATCCGCCGGCGTGTCCAGTTCGCCGCCAAAATGACTTTCGGCATAGTCATGCAGAAAGGGCATGAACATCTGCCCCTGATAGCTCACCAGCAGCGGTTTGTCGTTGGCAATCAACTCGGCAAACAGACTCAGGACAAACAACACGGCAAACAGCCACAGGCTCCACCATGCACGCTTGTGCGCACGAAAGCGCCGCCAGGCGCGCGCACCGGGTGGCAAGGTGGCCATGGATGCGTTTACAGGCGCCATCACTGCACTGACAGACACATTCTTCTCCAACTGCTGCTAAGCTCGAACCGGCATTTTTGCCTAAACCACAAGGACATTTGCATGAAACCTCGCAACAACCTGTTCACTCTATCCTTACTCGCACTTGGCCTGTCGCTGAGCAGCGCCCCGCTCATGGCCGAGTCCGCTGCACCGGGCAAAGAACCCACCGTGATTGTCGATGCCATCGAACTGCCCGTCGCTACGGTGGTCGCCATCGACCCGAAAACCCGCGAAATCACCCTCAAGGATAACGAAACCGGCGAAACCACTACCTTTGTAGCGGGTAAGCAGGTACGCAACTTCAAGCAGATCAAGGTCGGCGATGTCATCCGTGTACGCATGATGCAGGCGCTGTTGATGGAAGTACGCGCCAAGCGTGAGTTGGTCACCCGCACTGAGGTCGAACAAGGCGTGGCTGTTGCACCCAAGGGCGGGCAACCCGGCATGGCCACCGGTCGGCGCATCAGCACCACGGTCACGATTCAAGCCTTGGACAAAGACAAAGATTACGTGAAATTCACCCTGCCCAACGGCGAGGTACGCTCCACCACCGCCAAAACCGCCGCCGGCAAAGAACTGTTGCACACCCTCAAGGTCGGCGATCAGGTGGATGTGGTGTTCACCGATGCGGTCGGTATTTCCGTGGTGCCGCAGAACAAAGCACAGTAAACCCGCCACGCTGTCAGTATGGAAGGAGGCTCCCACGCCTCCTTTTTTGTCCCTAGCACATGCGTCATTCATCAGCGCACCGCGTCGAACTGAATACGTGGATCGACCCACGCATAGGAAAGATCGGTCAACAGCTTTGCCACCAACCCGAGCAGGGTAAAGACGTATAACGTGCCGAGCACCACCGGGTAATCGCGCTGCAACACTGCTTCATAAGACAAAAGCCCCAAACCATCCAGCGAAAACAGCGTCTCGATCAACAAGCTGCCGGTAAAAAACGCACCGATGAACGCTGCCGGAAAGCCAGTGACCAAGGGGATCATCGCGTTGCGAAACACGTGTCCGTACAGAACCTGATTCTCAGCCAAACCCTTGGCACGCGCGGTGAGCACGTACTGTTTGCGAATCTCCTCCAAAAAACTGTTTTTGGTGAGCAGGGTCATCACCGCAAACTGACCGACCACCATGGCTGTGACCGGTAACACCATGTGCCAAAGGTAATCGGCAATGCGCGCCGGCCAGGAGAGCTCCTGCCAGTTGTCCGACACCAGACCGCGCAGGGGGAAGACATCCCAAAAACTGCCACCGCCAAACAATACCAGCAAAAACAGACCGAGCATGAAGCCAGGAATGGCATAGCCGATGAGCAGCAGCGTGGTCGTCCACACATCAAACGGCGTGCCATCGCGCACCGCCTTACGCACGCCCAGCGGAATACTGATGAGATAAGTGAGCACGAAGGTCCACATGCCCAGGCTGATCGACACCGGCAGCTTTTCTGCCATCAGGCTCAACACGCTTTGGTGCTGAAAGTAACTCTCACCGAGGTTGAAGGTCAGGTAATTGCCGAGCATGGTGACGAAACGCTCCCATGCCGGCTTATCAAAGCCGTAAAACGCGCGGATCTCTGCCAGACGCTCGGCATCCAGCCCTTGCGCGCCGCGATACATGCCCTCCGCCCCGGCGCTGGCCTCGCCACTCTCGCGCCCGCCCTGCTGCAACTGATGCACCAGTTGCTCCACCGGCCCGCCCGGCACGAATTGGGTGACGATGAACGTGAGCAGCAGCACGCCAAACAGCGTGGGAATCATCAACAACAGGCGTTTAAGGATGTAAGCACGCATGTTCAGCTTCTCCGTTTGGGCTTGAGCCGCGGCAAGCCATGCTTTTCACGTGCACGATCACAAGCCGAATCCTCCTCGGGATCATCCAGCGCCATCAAAAACTCGCGGCAGGGCGAAGGCCGCTGCGCGTAAATGCGGCAAGGGGTGAAGCCGCCGAGTTCACCCTCCAGCGCGACGCAACGCGGCTCGGGGCGATTGGTGCCTTTCATCACGGCACGAAAATCGTTCAGCTTTTCGGTCAACTCCGGCGGCACCACACCGCCCGCCGCAGGTTCGGCTTCCGTCCAGTAAAAGCTCACGCGAAACGTGGCACAACACGCGCCGCAATGCAGGCAGGGGTGATCGCTTTCAATCATGCCTTCTCGCGCCACCATGTTTTCAGCACCCACGGCTCGGCTTCAAAGTAGAGCGGCAGGGTGTCCGGGTGTTTCAACCCACGCCAGAATGCAATACGGTGGTTGGCAATGTACCAGTTGGGCACCAGGTAAAAGCCCCAGAGCAGCACCCGATCCAACGCACGTGCCGCGGTGACCAACTGCGCGCGATTGGGCGCGTACACCACTTTTTCCACCAACGCATCCACCACCTTGCTTTGCACCCCCATGGCATTCCCCGAGCCTTCCTGCCCTGCACTGCTGGAATGAAACATCTGGAACAGCTCGTTGCCCGGCGATTGTGAGGCGCCAAACACCTCGATCACTGCATCAAAATCGAAGGTATCGGTGCGCCGGTGATAGAGCGCAGGATCGATGGTGCGGTAGCTTGCCTGAATGCCCAGTTTGCTCAGGTTGAACACATACGGCGCCATGATGCGTTCAAAGCCTTTCTGCCCAAGCAGAATCTCGAAGCGGAAGGCTTGACCCTGGTCATTTTGCAGCACGCCATCACGCACCTGCCAACCGGCGTCGCGCAAAAGACGCTTGGCCTCGACCAGATTGGCGCGCAGGCTGGCCGCATCGCCAGCACGCGGCGGCACGTAGGGCTGGGTGAACACCTCGGGCGGCAATTGGTCGCGGAAGGGCTCCAGCAGTTTGAGTTCCGCCGCTGAGGGCAGACCGCGCGCAGCCAGCTCGCTGTTGCTGAAAAAGCTGTCGCAGCGCGTGTACTGGCCGTAAAACAGATTGCGGTTCGACCATTCAAAATCCATCGCCAAGGCCAGCGCCTGACGCACGCGCCGGTCGGCAAACAAGGGGCGACGGGTGTTGAACACGATGCCCTGCATGCCAGCATTGTTGCGGTGCGGGATGGTGGTTTTGATGATGTTGCCGTTGGCGTAATTCAGCCCTTCGTGGTCGCGCGCCCAGCGCTTGGAGTGATTTTCGTAAAAGAAATCAAACTCCCCGGCCTTGAATGCCTCCAGCGACACGGTGCGATCTTTGAAATAGGTGAAACTGATGGCATCGAAGTTATACATGCCGCGCCGCACCGGCAGGTCTTTCGCCCAGTAATCCGGATTGCGCCGATAGCGGATCGACTTGCCCCAGTCGAAGCTTTCGATGATGTACGGTCCGCTGCCGATAGGCTTGACGCGCGCCAGCGCATCAAACGCGCGCTCCTGCGCCCAGTGCTTACTCAAAATCGGCATGTCGCCCAAAATCAAATGCAGCTCCGGGTTTTGCCGCTTGAACACGAAACGGAAGTTTTGCGCGTCGATTTTCTCCAAGCGATCGACATCCGCCCAATACAGACGGTACTGCGGGTGCGCCTTGCTGGAGCGCAGCGCATCGAAGGAATACACCACATCGTCGGTGGTGACTTTTGAGCCATCAGAAAAACGCGCCTGCGGGCGCAAGCGAAAACTCACCGAGAGGCCATCGGCGGCCAGGCTGACATCCTCGGCGAGCAGCCCATACATGGAAAACGGCTCATCCCAGCTTTTCTCCAGCAAAGACTCAAACACCAAGCCGCCTAAACCGGCAGCCGCAAGCCCTTTGAGCAGAAAAGGATTGAGCGAATCAAAGCTGCCAAACGCCGACATGCGCAAGCTGCCCCCCTTGGGCGCGTTGGCATTGACGTAATTGAAATGCGTGAAATCCGGCGGATAGGCCGGCACATAGCCCAAGGCCAAGGCCGGCTCGGCGGCAAGGCGCGGCAGGTGGGTGGCTCCCAAAAGCAAGGCTACGCCCTGCGCAAGGAATAATCGACGCGGTGGTATCATGCGGCGGATTAAATCACAGACCAAGGAGTAACGGCATGGGCTTTCTTTCCGGTAAACGCGCTTTGATCGTCGGCATTGCCAACGACCGTTCGATTGCTTACGGCATTGCCAAGGCCATGCACCGCGAGGGCGCCGAGCTGGCCTTCACCTACATCAACGACCGCTTCAAGGAGCGCGTGGAAAAATACGCCGCAGAATTCGGCTCCAACATCGTCCTGCCGCTGGATGTGAGCATCGACGAGCAGATGGACGCCTTGCCCGGCCTCTTGGCGCAGCACTGGGACGGCTTCGACATTCTAGTTCATGCCGTCGCCTTTGCTCCCAAAGAGCAACTTGCCGGTGACTACGTGGACAACACCACCCGCGAAGGGTTCCGCATTGCCCACGACATCAGCGCATGGAGCCTCACTGCCATGGCCAAGGCGCTGCGTCCGATGATGAAGTGCCGTGACGATGCCTCCATCCTCACCCTTTCCTACCTGGGCGCTGAGCGCGCCATGCCCAACTACAACGTCATGGGCGTGGCCAAAGCCGCATTGGAAGCCTCGGTGCGCTACATGGCGGCGAGCATGGGCGCGGACAATATCCGCGTCAACTCCATCTCCGCCGGCCCGATCAAGACCCTGGCCGCCTCGGGCATCGGCGAGTTCAAGATGTTCCTCGATTACGTGGAAAAGAACGCCCCGCTGCGCCGCAACGTGACCATCGACGATGTAGGCAACACTGCCGCCTTCCTCGCTTCACCGCTGGCGCGCGGCATCACCGGCGAGAACATCTACGTGGATTCCGGTTATTTCATCACCGGCATGGGACGCTGCGACTGATCTAGGCGCATTTTTTCAACACTCGACCCGCCGCATGGCGGGTTTTTTGTGTGCGTTGAAATGCACGGATTGGGTGGTGAGTGTCGGCTTTCATCTCCCTTTGGGGGCGCCATGAAGGAAGTGACGGAGGCATGGTCAACAGGCCATGGATGGCCTGTTGAGTCCCGTCGCAACCGGATGTTGCGTCGGGACGGCCTTGCCGTAGGCGCTTCATGCATGGCTTGCCCGTAGGGCGAACCCAAGGGGCGTGTTCTTTTGGTTACTTTTCTTGCACGCGCAAGAAAAGTAACTCGCCCGAACCCACGTTGATTGGCCACGAAGTGCCCATACCAAGACGGGCGAAAAATTTCACCAACTTTTCGAAAGCAGTGGCATCAGAGAGGGACGGTAAATCCAAGTCCCATCCGCGCGCCACAACGCATCCAGCCTTCAGCGGATCAACATCCACTCACTCCGCCGCCACAATCGCACCATCGCGCATGTGCAGCACGCGCTGCATGCGTGAGGCCAGACTCAAATCATGCGTCACCACCACCAGCGCCGTGCCTTGCTCGCTATTGAGCTCACGCATCAGCTCAAACATTGCCTCGGCGGTGCGTGAGTCGAGATTGCCGGTCGGCTCATCAGCCAGCACCACCTTGGGATGAGTAACCAAGGCACGCGCCAGGGCGGTACGCTGACGCTCGCCACCGGACAACTCGCCCGGTTTATGCTCCAAGCGCTTGGCCAAGCCGACGCGCTGCAACATCGCACTTGCCCGCTCACGCGCCTCCGCCACGCTCAAGCCACGAATGAGCAAGGGCATGGCCACATTTTCCAGCGCGGTGAACTCGCCCAAGAGATGATGAAACTGATAGACAAAGCCGATGCTCTGGTTACGCAGCCTGCCACGCGCGGTTTCCGACAGCTTGGCCAGCGATTGGCCATCCACCCACACCTCGCCCTGACTGGGCAGATCCAAGCCGCCCATGAGTTGCAACAAGCTGCTCTTGCCTGCACCGGAGGCACCCACGATGGCCACGCGCTCGCCCGCGGCAATCTCAAGATCGATACCACGCAACACTTCGACCTTGAGCTTGCCCTCGGCATAGGTCTTACCCAGTTGTACACAGCGAATCACCGCATCACTCATAACGCAGCGCCTCCACCGGCTGGGTACGCGAGGCGCGCCAAGCGGGATAAATCGTGGCCAGCACCGACAGGCCAAACGACAACAGAGCAATACGCACCACATCGCCCGCGTGCACATCGGAAGGCAGTTCGCTGATGTAGTACACATCCGCCGGCAGGAAGGTGATGTTGAAGGTCTGCTCCAGCCACGGCACCAGCGTTTCCACATTCAGCGCCAAACTCAGGCCGCCGACCAGCCCCATGAGCATGCCGATCAGGCCAATCAGCGTGCCCTGCACCATGAAAATCAGCATGATCGAGCCCTGCGATGCGCCCAAGGTACGCAAAATGGCGATATCCGCCTGCTTGTCGGTGACCACCATCACCAAGGTGGAGACGATATTGAACGCCGCCACGGCGACGATCAGCGCCAGAATGATGAACATCACCGTGCGCTCGGTCTTGATAGCGCGGAAGAAATTGGCATTGCGCTGCGTCCAGTCGCCAACGAAATAACCGCTGCCCAAACTTGCCGCCAAACCACGCGCGACCTGCGGCGCGGTGAACAGGTCATTCAGCTTCAGACGCACGCCATTCACCGCGTTCTCTAAGCGGAACAGCTTTTGCGCATCGGCCATGTGAATGATCGCGGTGCCGCGATCGAACTCGTACATGCCCACCTCGAAAATGCCCACCACGGTAAAGCGCTTCTCGCGCAACAGCGCGCCCACCGGCGTCATGGCCACATTGGAAGTGACCAGCATCAGCGGATCGCCCACACCCACACCCAGCGCGGTGGCCAACTCACGACCGAGAACGATGCCAAACGCGCCGGGTTGCAGATCGGTCAATTTGCCCACCTGCATGTGCTGGCCAAGGTCGGTGACTTTTTCCTCCAATGCCGGCTCCACGCCGCGCACCACTGCACCACTCACCGCCGCAGGCTGTGAGAGCATGGCTTCGGCCTGAGTGAACGGCGCCGCCGCTATCACACCGGGCAAAGCTTCGGCGCGCTGCACGATGCCCTGCCAATCCTGCAACTGATCCCCCATGCCAGTGATGGTGACATGCGAGGCCATGCCGAGAATGCGATCACGCAATTCTTTCTCAAAGCCGTTCATCACCGACAACACCGTAATCAGTGCCGTCACCCCCACGGCAATGCCGAGCATGGAAGTCATGGAGATGAAGGAAATGAAATGGTTGCGTCGCTTGGAGCGCGTGTAGCGCAGGCCGACGAAAAACTCAAACGGGCGAAACATGCAACAACCTGCTTCAATTCGGTGGCGGGATGATACCTGAGCGGGGATGAATCCGTGCGCCGGGTCGATACTGCTGCAGTCAGAACGGCCAACTGCCAAAAAGTTTTATCCATGCCACAAAAAGGCGTATAGAATCCGAGCGTGGCATTTCACACACCCATCAAAGCATAGGAGTGACCCCATGAAAGCAAACGTCGGTTTCCTCGATCGCTTCATCCGCATTTTCCTCGGCGTGGTCGCCGTGGCCGTCGCCGTGGCCGGCGTGGTCGGCGCACCGTGGAACATGGTGCTCGGCGTGGTCGGCGCGGTGATGCTCTTCACCGGCATCATCAAATTCTGCCCGGCTTACATTCTGTTTGGCATCAACACCTGCGGCACCGAATCCAGCGGCGACAAGCACTGAGTCCATTGTTTGCCCGCGCTTGCAACCCCGCCCTGCGGGGTTTTTTCTTGCCTGCTCGGTCAGCGGTCCACAGAACCTATCGAAAAATTCGATCAATTCATGCCCAAAATAGGCTTGATTGATCTAAAAATTCGATAGGTTTGGCCGGCATAAGGCAAAGCTGGGCGGTTTGAGAGCCTTTCCAAGGCACAACACCCTCTTTTCACCATCCTGCACGCGCATGGGAGAATACGCCCATGAACATCGCTCAATTGCCCCATCCCCCCCTGCCCAAACAACCGCGTGACCCCATCTACTGGCGTCGCCCGCCGGGTGCTGCGCTCAGTTTGTTGCTCGCCCAAGCCGTGCAGCGCCACGACGGTGTTGTCCTGCTGGTGGTGCCCACGATGCAGGAGGCTTACCGCCAAGAAGCGGAAATCGCCTTCTTCAACGCGCCGAACACCGTGCCGGTGCGCGTGTTTCCCGACACCGAAACCCTGCCGTATGACCTGTTCTCACCGCATCAGGACTTGATCGCGCAGCGCCTTGCGACACTGGACGCCCTGCCCGAGATGCAGCGCGGCGTGGTCATCGTCTCCGTGCCGGCGCTGATGACCCGTGTTGCCCCCACCGCCTATGTGCGCGGGCGCAACATCCAGCTCCAACGCGGGCAACGCCTGGATGTCGAAGCCCTGCGCAAACGCCTGACCGATGCCGGCTATCGCAGTGTGCAGCAGGTGATGGAGCACGGTGAGTTTGCCGTGCGCGGGGCGATTCTCGATCTGTTCCCCAGCGGACAAAGCCAGCCGGTGCGCATCGACCTGTTCGACGACGAGATCGAAACCCTGCGCCTGTTCGACCCCGAGACCCAGCGCAGCACGGAACAGATCGAGGCGCTCAACCTGCTGCCTGCACGTGAATACCCGCTGGATGAGGAAGGCATCAAACACGCACGCAAAGCCTGGGGACACTATTTCGACCATGCCGGGCGCGATCTTTTACGCGGCCTGCAACAAGGCTTGCCTTTCCCCGGCATCGAGTACTACCTGCCACTGTTTTTCGACGCGCTGGCCACGCTATTCGACTACCTGCCGCGCAACACCCTCTGCCTCAGCCTGCCCGGTGTCAGCCAAGCGGCAGACGATTTTCTGCACGAAGCCGCCGAGCGCTTTGAGCAACGCCGCCATGACCGCGAGCGCCCGCTGCTGCCGCCGGAAATGCTTTTCCTCGGCCGCGATCAGCTCGATACCTTGCTGTTTGAGCACCTGCAGGTGCGCGTGCTGGAGGAAAGCGACCCCAGCATGCCGCAAGCCAGCCGTTTCGCCTTCCAGCCCTTGCCTGATCTCGCCTGGCAGGCACGCGCCGACGACCCAGCGCAGGCGCTGCGCACTTTCCTTGGCAACTTTGCTGGCAAAGTGCTGCTCGCCGCCGAATCCGCCGGTCGGCGCGAAGCGCTGATGGACGTGCTGCGCCGCCACGAACTGCGCTTTGACACCGTGGAGGACTGGCCTGCCTTCCTTGCCAGCGACAAGCGCATGTTGATCACCGTCGCGCCGCTGGAGGATGGGCTGCGGCTTGATGAGGCAGGGCTTGCCATGCTCAGCGAAGCTCAGCTCTTCGCCGAGCGCGTCGCCAGCCGCGGCAAACGCAGCAAGCGCACGCGCGACGCCGAAAGCCTGATCCATAACCTGAGCGAACTGGCCGAGGGCGCGCCGGTGGTGCACGAAGACCACGGCGTGGGGCGTTACCGCGGCCTCACCGTGCTGGATGTCGGCGGGCTGAAGCAGGAATTTCTCACCCTGGAATACGCCGGCGGCGACCGCATCTACGTCCCCGTGGCCAGCTTGCACCTGATTGCACGCTACACCGGCGCCAGCCCGGAGCACGCCCCGCTGCACAAGCTCGGCTCCGATGTGTGGGAAAAAGCCAAGCGCAAGGCCATGGAGCAAACCCGTGACGTGGCCGCCGAACTGCTGGACTTGCACGCCCGCCGCGCGGCACGCAAGGGGCACGCCTTCAAACTCGACGAGGACGCCTACCGCCGCTTTGCTGCGGCTTTCCCGTTTGAGGAAACCCCGGATCAACTCGCCGCGATTGACGCGGTGATCGAGGACATGACCCGCGGCCAGCCGATGGATCGTGTGGTGTGTGGCGATGTCGGCTTCGGCAAAACCGAAGTCGCCATGCGCGCCGCATTCGTTGCCGTGCAGGATGGTCGTCAGGTGGCCGTGCTCGCCCCCACTACCCTGCTGGCGCAACAGCATCTGCGCAATTTCCGCGACCGCTTCGCCGATGTCGCGGTGCGCATCGAAGGTTTGTCGCGCTTTACCGGCGGCAAGGAAAGCAAGCAGGTGCTCGACGCCTTGGCCGAAGGCAAGGTCGATATTGTCATCGGCACACACAAACTGATTTCGCCCGAGGTCAAGTTCCACAACCTGGGTCTTGTGATCATCGACGAAGAGCAGCGTTTTGGCGTGCGCCACAAAGAGCAGTTGAAAAACCTGCGTGCCGAAGTCGATCTGCTCACCATGACCGCCACCCCCATCCCGCGCACGCTCAACATGGCGCTCTCCGGCCTGCGCGAACTGTCCATCATTGCCACGCCACCCAAGGAGCGGCTGGCGGTGAAAACCATGGTCACCCAATGGGACAACGCGCTGATCCGCGAAGCCATATTGCGCGAGCTCAAACGCGGTGGGCAGGTCTATTTTTTGCACAACGATGTCGATTCCATCGAACGCATCACCCGCGAGCTGAGCGAGTTGGTGCCGGAAGCGCGCATCCAGTTCGCCCACGGGCAAATGCCGGAAAAAGACCTGGAACGCATCACCGCCGATTTCTTCCACCAGCGTTTCAGCGTGCTGGTGTCCACCACCATCATCGAATCCGGCATCGACAACCCCAGCGCCAACACCATCCTCATCCACCGCGCTGACAAACTCGGCCTGGCGCAGTTGCACCAGTTGCGCGGTCGCGTGGGACGCTCGCATCACCGCGCCTACTGCTACCTCATCACCCCGCCCAAAGACGCCATGACCGCCGATGCCATCAAACGGCTGGAAGCGATCGAAAAACTGGAGGATCTAGGCGTGGGCTTCACGCTTGCCACGCATGATCTGGAAATCCGCGGCGCCGGCGAGCTGTTGGGCGAATCGCAAAGCGGACAGATGAACGAGGTGGGCTTCAGCCTGTACATGGAACTGCTCGATCGTGCGGTGCGCGCCATCAAATCCGGCAAACAACCGGAACTGATGCAACCCCTGCACCACGGCTGCGAGGTCGATTTGCGCCTGCCCGCCCTCTTGCCTGAGGATTATGTGGCCGATGTCCACACCCGTCTGATCCTCTACAAACGCATCGCCAGCCTGAACACAACGCGCGAACTGGATGAGATGCGTATCGAACTCATCGACCGCTTCGGCCTGCTGCCGCCGGCGGCACACAACCTGCTGCGCCAAGCCGCTCTGCGCCTGCGCGCGCAAACCCTCGGTATCCGCAAGCTCGAAGCCGCCGCCCAAGGCGGGCGCATCGTCTTCGAGCCCACGCCGCCCATCGACCCAATGATCATCGTCAAACTGATGCAACAGGAGCCCAAAACCTACCAACTCGGCGGGCAGGATACGCTGCGTTTTACCGCCGCGTTGCATGAGGCCGAACAACGCTTCCGCTTTGTGGAAAAACTCCTTGACAGACTGGACTGAGGTAGCATGCTTCCAGCATATTGCCTCCCATGAGGTGTGCTTCTTGAAAACTGCTCACGGATCATTGAAAGAGCTTTCAAGTGCCTGTTAATGAACCAATCAGAAAGGCACACATTTTTCGCTTTCATGGTGTCAGTGATTTTTTAGTGCTGTCGATTGAATTTTCGTCAAAACTTCGCGAACTGCTGCGATCACCGCCTCCGGTTTTTCAAGCGGTATAGCGTGACCGCTATCTACCCATACCTGTTTCGCTCCCGGATGTAAGCGAACAATATCCACCCTCTTGCTATTCGCAAATTTTGCCAACTCCGATTCATCCTCCATCGGTCGTTGAGCACTCAATACGATGACGGGTTTCCCGCTGAAAGCGGGCAAGGCGAGCATTTCTGAGCCCGTCAAGGGTATCGACTCCAATTCGCTTAACCCGGCCGAAGAAAGCGAGGCTTCCAAAAGTACTTTGAACCATCCCGGCCATTGTTCCTTGGAAGCAGCACCTTTCAATTGCTCGGGATGCGTCGCATCGACCAATACAAGCGCTGCAACCTCGTCCGGATAACGTCTGGCGTAATACTGCATGTAAAGACCGCCCAAGGAATGACCAACCAAGACATACGGCGGATAAATCCCTCGTGCGTGCAAAAGACCCCGCAGCTCATGGATGACTGCTTCACCATCGCGTGAGGTGGAAGTCTCGGAACTTTCCCCTATTCCTGGGCGGTTGTAGGCGAAGACCTGCGTTAGCGTTGAAATCTCGGGCAACACCTGCGCCCACCAGTCGAGACGACCGTCCAGACCGTTTTCGAAAACAACCGCAGGCGAGCCATGCCCAGCTTGCACATATTCCACGGTCCTATCCGCGACCAGTATCGTGGTGACGCCGCTAACGGATGCACACCCCACCTGGATCGAGCTCATACACAGCAAGGCAATACGCCTGAGATTTCGTGTCATGAAATCATCTCCACCACCGTCGTACCTTGCGCGTGTCCACTGGCAACCTGTTCATAGGCTTGTTTAATTGCACTCATGGCGTAACGGTTTGCGACGATTGGGCGCAGTAAACCACTCTCAACCATATGCGCCAGATGAGATAGATCTTCGCCATTTGGCCTGGCCAGCAGAGGCTTGAAGCTAGAAGGTGACAGCGCATCCTCGACAGCAAGTCTGAATAACCACGGCAAAGGGTCGATCCAATGACCAACTTGCGGGATGGCCACTGCAACAAACCGCCCCGTATGCTTAAGAGCGCGCCTTTGCGATGCAATACTGTGATTGGCGACCAGATCGAGGATCACGTCATATCGCCGTCCGAGTCGGGTATAGTCGTTTTCCCTGTGGTCGATGGTGTTATCAGCACCCAATGTGCGCAATAGCTCAGCATGACGTGCGCGACATACCGCCGTAACACGTGCGCCCATCGCCCGAGCGATTTGCACCGCAAGCGTTCCCACACTCCCCGAGGCGCCGTTGATGAGCACGTTTTCACCAGGCTGCACGCCTGCGACATCGCGGAGGCCCTGGAGTGCAGCAACACCAGAGAGCGCAAGCGCCGCCGCCTCGGAGTGGGTGGCATTGATGGGTTTAGATACAACCTGATCAGCATCACAAGCCGCAAACTCAGCAAATGCACCGCCCCTCACTTCACCATAAACGGCATCACCGACTCGGTGAGTGGTTACATTCGATCCGACCTCGACGATGACTCCAGAAAGACTCTGCCCCGGTATGACGTGTTTGGGGCGAAATAAACCATAGCCGCTCAAACGAATGAGGTAGGGTTTCCCGGCCAAAAGATACGTATCACCCCGACAGACGGCTGCCGCACAAACCTGAATCAGTACTTGCCTGTCACCAATCGCAGGGCGGAGAACTTTAATGATCTCAAGCTGATTGGGCGTACCGTAACAATGGTTGACGACGGCCAGCATCGTTTGTTGTGCAACATGAACGCTGCTTACATGCCCATGCAGAAAAGGCATCATGCGATGAAACATCACTTACAATCGACCTCGGCATGTCCAAACAATCTCACCCAAACAACCCTAAACTTACAATGTAAGTTCTTGTGTTTGAGCATATGCTTACACTGTAAGTTCGTCAAGGCCAATGATGATCGAAATTTCAGGTAACAGCCGCACTAAAAGTGCGGCCCAGAGCAAAGCGTTATCACGTGAAAACATCCTCAATGCCGCCGTAGCATTGGCTGATGAACGAGGTATCGAATCACTCTCCATGCGCAAACTCGCGGAAACGCTTGGCGTAGAGGCCATGTCGCTCTACAACCACGTCAAAAACAAGGACGATCTTCTGGATGGCATGGTGGACGCGGTCATGGGCGAAGTTGCATTACCTGATGCGCATGTCCATTGGAAAAATGCAATGCGCCAACGTGCCATTTCGGCGCATGAGATGCTGCTTCGTCACCCGTGGGCATCTATTTTGATCGTCTCGCGAATCAATGTTGGTTCAGCCATGTTGCGTTACGGCGATGCCACAATGGGCTGCTTACGCACTGCCGGTTTTTCCTATGCTTTAGCTGATCACGCTATCAATGCTATCGACAGCCACATTTATGGCTTCACCCTTTTGAAATCAAACTTCCCGATTGAGGAACGAGAGTATGCGCAAGCTGCCGAACAGTTGATCCATCTCCTGCCTGCATCAACTTACCCGTACGCACACGCATGGGCGCAGGAAGTTATTTCGGGGCGGCATTCCGGTGTCAATGAATTTACCTTCGGTTTGGACCTGATTCTTGATGGACTTGAAAGACTGATTTAACGATTCGCAATCAAAAGAATGACCACTCAACAAAACCGCCCCGGCCTGATCCGCCGCCTCGGCGCGCTGGTTTACGACTGGCTGCTGATCGTTGCCATCTGGTTTGTCGAAACGGCGCTGCTTTTGCCGTTCACCCATGGGGAGGCCATACCGCAGTCGGGCGTGGGGCATTGGGCGTATCAGGCACTGCTCGCAGCCACTGCGGTGTTTTTTTTCGTCTTCTTCTGGCGTAAAAACGGGCAAACCCTCGGCATGCGTGCCTGGCGCTTGCGTTTGGTCGACTATAACGGCAGTATCCCTACAACACGCCGGCTTTTACTGCGCGCACTGAGCGCCATCCCGAGCTGGGGTCTGTTCGGCTTTGGCGTGCTGGCCATGTACCTCGACCCCATGCGCCGCAGCCTGCATGATCGCCTCAGCGGCACGCAACTCATCAGAGAAACATGAAGAATGGACGATCGCCCCTATAAATACGGTCGCGGCGGGAGTGACCCCGAGCACCAAGCACACCAGGCCGATATTCAGGCACTCCTGGATGGCCACCTGCAATTGCGTCGCGTCACCGAGCATCTACCCAATGGCATCCGCAGTTGCACCACCAGCGAGAACCCCGAGCTTGCGCGCATCCTGTTGCGTCACGCCGAGGACATGAAGGCACGCTTTGCCAAAGGGCGCGCCATCCGCTCTTGGGATCCGCTGTTCGCCATGTTGTTTGAGCAGCGCGATACGATCAAGGTGGAGCTGGAGTCGCATGACGACGGCGTGTGCGCCACCTTGACCTGCGATGACCCAAGCCTGATTCCGCTGATTCATGCCCACGACAAGGCGTTGATGCAGTTTGTAGCCTTTGGTCGAGAGGCCGCCAGCCAGGAATCACCCGTGCCGCCTACGGCGTAATGGGCTTCGGCTTGTCCGCCACATTGTCACGCAGATAGACCAGATGCGCCTCGCGCGCGGCAAGCCATCCGCCCTGTTCCACCTGTTTGGCAGCAAGATGAGCGACATCCCGCGCCCTTGGCAGCATCTCGCCATCCAGCGCGGTGATGACGGCGGCAAAACGCGGCAACAAGCTATCAGCATAAGCCTGCCAGCCTGAGCCCGTAGCAAACCATGCATTTTCCTCTGGCAAAGGAAGATGAGCGGGTGCACTCACCCGCTCGGCGTCCACGCTATGCACCTCGCCCAAGCCAAGCACCTGAAAACCGCCGTAATACACCTCGCCCATGCGCGCATCCAAGGCGGCGAGCACCTGGCGTGCGGCATTGACCCGCCATGCCTGATGCGCCAGCGCGGCCAGACTCGACACCGGCATCACCGGCAAGCCGGCACCCAACGCCAAGCCTTGGGTCACCCCTGCGGCAATGCGCAAACCGGTAAACGCCCCGGGTCCGCGGCCAAAAGCGATTCCGTCAAGCTGGCGCAAACTCACCCCACCCTCGGCGAGCACCCGCTGCACCATGGGGAGAATTTCATGCGTGTGCTGGCGCGGCGTAAGTGCGTACTCCTCGTGCACGTGACCATCCAAGAATAAAGCCGCCGAGCATGCCTCGGTGGAGGTATCCAGAGCCAGAATTTTCAAAGCGTGTCAGCTCTTGGACTTGCGCTTGATGCCAAAAATCACCAAGGAATGATCGGTCATTTCAAAACCATGCTCCTCGGCAATACGCTGAATGCGCTCGAAAATCACCGGATCATGAAACTCCTCGACCACGCCGGTTTTCACGCACACGATGTGATCATGCTCGCCCTTGGAGATCAGCTCGAACACCGATTTGCCGCCTTCAAACTGGTGGCGGCAGACAATGCCCGCCGTTTCAAACTGGGTGAGCACGCGGTACACCGTGGCAAGACCGATGTCCTCGTCATTGTCCATCAGTAAGCGGTAGATGTCCTCGGCGGAGAGATGCTGGTCGGCATGTTGTTCCAGTAGCTCAAGAATGCGCACGCGCGGCAGGGTGACTTTCAGGCCGGCTTTTTTCAGGTCGTTGACTTCCACTCGCTTCCTCGCGTGTTGCAAATTTCATGAAAAGCTTGAGCAAAGCTCGATCATATGTGGCGATTAACCTTCGCGGAGTGTATGGTATTGAACCAAGTTTCACACCGCAAATCGACTAAAAACCATGCCGAACGCACGTTTTCTTGCCCTAGCCTTGCCCCTTCTCCTCAGCGCCTGTGCCGTAAGCTCGCTGCCTGAATTCATGCAGCCTTACCAAATCGACATCACGCAGGGCAACATCATCGAGGAAGATCGCGTCAGCCAACTCAAGCTGGGCATGAGCAAGGAGCAAGTGCGTTTTTTGTTGGGCACGCCAATGCTGGATGACATGTTCCACGCCCAGCGTTGGGACTATGTCTACTTCAACAAAGTCGGCAAGCAAGCGCCAGTCGAGCGCAAGTTCGCCTTGTTCTTCGATGCTAACGGGCGATTGGAGCGTTCTGAACCGCCGCTGGACGAACTGGCTAAACTGGCCGTCAAGGTGCAGTAAAGCAATTTTCTGAAGGGCTAACCTCCACCCTTTTTCAGTCGCTTACCCTCCTCCGCGCGCTGATGACGCACCACTTTAGGATCGGCAATCAAGGGGCGGTAAATCTCCACCCGATCGCCTGCGCGCAGCACGCGGTCTGGCGGCACCACCTTGGCGAAAATACCCAGCTTGCTGTTGGCCAGATCCAGCTCGGGATAAAGATCGCCTATGCCTGAGCGTTCGATGGCCCGCATCGCCGTGGTGCCCGCAGGAACCTCGATGCGCAGCAGCGTCTGCCGCTCGGGCAGTGCGTAGGCCACTTCAACGGCGATCATCTCAGCCGATGCTGCGTCGTCCATACACCTGCTCCGCACGTTTCTGGAACGCGCGCACCATCTCGCTCGCTACGGTGGTGAATACCGGACCCACAGCAAACTCCACCAGTTTGTTGGTGAACTGAAACTCCAGATCCAGACTGATACGACAGCCCTGCACCACGCCCTGCGCGCTGTTCAACGCATCAAAGCGCCAGAAACCGTGCAGGTGACGGAATGGGCCGTCGAGCAAGGACATCTCGATCATCTTGCCCGGCTGCAGACGATTGCGCGTGGCAAAGGTTTTGCGCAACGCACCCTTGCTGATGGTGACACTGGCGAGCACCTCATCCACAGATACCTGTTGGCGCGAGGAGGCGCTGCACCAAGGCAGAAATTGATGATAGGCGGCGACATCATCCACCAAAGCAAACATTTCCAGCGGGGTGTAAGGCACGATGGCCTCACGATGCAAACGACTCAAAGTACCCCCAATCCAAACAAAAAGATGGTCAAAATGCCCAAGGGGGCGACATAGCGTGTCAACGCACGCCAGAGCGCATACCCCCAGGGGGTCATATCCATTTCTTCAACGCTCGACTGCCGACGCATCACCCAGGTGGCAAAAATGGCGATCAACAAGCCACCCAAGGGCAGCATGATGTTGGAGGTAGCAAAATCCAAAAGCTCGAACACCGTTTTGCCGAAGAGCTTGAGCTCCTGCCAGTGGTTGAATGACAGCACTGTCGCAATACCAAACAACCAGGCGGCCAGCCCAAGCCAGATGCCGCCTTTGACCCGCGTCCAGCCGCGTTTTTCCACCATATGCGCCAGCGCCGGTTCAATCATGGAAATGGACGAGGTCCACGCCGCCAGCGTCAGCAGGGCGAAGAACAAGGTGCCGATCAATACGCCCAATGGCATTTGCCCAAAAGCGATCGGCAAGGTCTGGAACACCAGCCCGGGCCCTGCGGCAGGCTCAAGCCCATTGGCAAACACAATCGGATAAATCGCCAACCCTGCGAGCAGGGCGATCACCGTGTCGGCCGCCACGACAAAAAACGCCGTGCGCGCAATGGATACCTTCTCCGGCATGTAGGAGCCATAGGCCATGATCAAGCCCATGCCAATGCTCAGGGTAAAAAACGAATGCCCCAAAGCCACGACCACCGCATGCGCGTTGAGCTTGCTGAAATCCGGGGTGAACATGAAACTGAAAGCTTGAGCGAAATGCCCGGTGGTGAGTCCATAGCCGACCAAAAGCAGAAGAATGACAAACAGCGCGGGCATGAGCAGCACGGTAAACGCCTCAAGCCCGGCACGCACGCCGCGCACCACCACGAGCATGGTGATCAGCATGGCCAGACTGTGCCAGAACAGCAACTCCATCGGATCGGCCTTGAAGGCTTCGAACATGGTTTTCAGCGCAGCACCATCCAAGCCATGAAAACTGCCGGTAATGGCGCGCTCCACATAGGCCATCGCCCAGCCCATGATCACGCTGTAATAACTCAGGATGAGAAAACCGGCGATCACCCCCAGCCAGCCCAGATATTTCCAAGCGGAAGATGCGCCCTCCTCCTCGGCCAACACCTGCATGCCCTGCACCGGACTGCGCCGTGCGCGTCGCCCGAGCATCACCTCGGCCATGAAAATGGGCGCGGCCACTAGCACGATGCACGCCAGATAAAGCAACACAAAGGCACCGCCGCCGTTCTGCCCCATGATGTAGGGGAACTTCCAGATATTACCCAACCCCACTGCTGCGCCGGTTGCCGCGAGGATAAACGCCCAACGTGACGACCATTGGCCGTGTACCGATTCGCGCACATTGCTCATAAAACGCTACGCCCTGAAAGTAAAAATGGCCAAGTTGTCATTCGGGCTTAATGTTAAGATGCGCGCCCATTGATTGATAGACCTCGCTTGAATTGCAAGCGCCCACCCCACACTCTCCCACCATGGCGAAAGACAAGAAAAACACCCAGGGCAGCGCCACCGTCGCGCTCAATAAAAAGGCCAAGCATGACTTCGCCTTCAGCGAGCGCCTGGAAGCCGGGATTGTGTTGCAGGGCTGGGAAATCAAGGCGATTCGTGAAGGCAAGGTGCAAATCACCGATAGCTATGTGCTGCTCAAAAACGGCGAGGCGTTTTTGTTTGGTGCGCAAATCAGCCCGCTGCTCTCCGCTTCCACCCATGTCAAACCCGATCCCACCGCCACGCGCAAACTTTTGCTGCATCGCCATGAAATCAACGAATTGATCGGCGCGGTCGAGCGCAAAGGCTATGCGCTCATTCCCTTGGCCATGTACTGGAAGGGCAGCCGCCTGAAGGTTGAGATCGGTCTTGGCAAGGGCAAGAAGGAATTCGACAAACGCGCCACAGAAAAGCAGCGCGACTGGGAGCGCGAGAAGGGGCGCATCATGCGCCACAGCATCGGCTGAATTGGCTCATCACCGATCCCACACCGCCTGTCCACCGGCTGCCTTACGCACAGCGGCCATGCGTGCCTCGTGCAATGCCAGCTCCTCATCACTGGCACGCAGCACCGGCAGCAGCGGACGCGAAGACGTCAAAAGACGCGGAGCATGGCTCTGCATGGCGGCATCCTCATCGCCATCCAGTCCAAGCGTGGACTGACCGCCGGTCATGGCCAGATACACATCCGCCAGAATTTCTGCGTCAAGCAACGCGCCGTGAAGCACTCGGTGGCCATTGTCGATCCCATAGCGCTTACACAGGGCATCCAGACTGTTGCGCTGCCCGGGATGCATGCGCCGCGCCAGCTTGAGGGTATCCACCACACCCTGAATGTGATCTTCGATGCGCCCGAATTCACGACCTGTTTCACGCGCCAGCATGTCCAATTCGTGATTGATAAAGCCTATATCGAACGCCGCGTTGTGAATGATCAGCTCAGCGCCCTGCACAAACTGCAAAAACCGCTCCACTTCGTCGGCAAAGCGTGGCTTGTCCTGCAAGAATTCGTTGGTCAAACCATGCACACGGATCACCTCGTCATCCATGACGCGATCCGGGTTGAGGTACACATGAAAGTTCTGCCCGCTGGGCTTGCGTGCGATCAGCTCAACGGCACCGATCTCGACGATGCGATGCCCTTCGCGTGGTTCGATGCCCGTAGTTTCGGTGTCGAGAATGATTTGTTTCATGGATTGTTCAGCTCATCGATACCGCGGTTGGCCAACTGATCGGCCAGCTCGTTTTCCGCATGCCCCACATGGCCGCGCACCCAGCTCCAGCGCACGCGATGCTGTGTGCACAGTGCATCCAATTGTTGCCACAAATCGGCGTTTTTCACTGCCTGCTTACCCGCCGTGCGCCAGCCGCGCTGCTTCCAATTGGGCAGCCATTCCTGCATACCCTTCATCACATACTGCGAATCCGTGGTGATATGCACTTTGCATGGTCGCTTGAGTGCGCTCAACGCCTGAATGGCCGCCATGAGTTCCATGC
Source organism: uncultured Halothiobacillus sp. (assembly GCA_964402435.1). Taxonomy (GTDB): domain Bacteria; phylum Pseudomonadota; class Gammaproteobacteria; order Halothiobacillales; family Halothiobacillaceae; genus Thiofaba. The sequence goes on from CAYOCG010000002.1 coordinate 58,640, forward strand.
GGTTATTGGTGGTTAACGCCTCACCGCCCCACATCTGCTTTTCTTTGCCACCTGCGCGCAGAATCGCGCCCCAGCCGCCGGGTCCCGGGTTGCCACGGCATGCGCCATCGGTCCAGATTTCCACTTCAGTGCCCGATGCGTCACTGGCGTGAGACATGGCTTACCTCGTCATCCGTGCCAGAACGTACCTGACCGGCCACATTGCCCACCTTGGTCGCGCCCAGCACCGGCGTCAGCCGCCAGCGATGACGGATGGGCGCAGGCATGCTCACCCGCTTGCGCGCTAAGAGTAGCTGCACCATGCCAGTTTGCGGCATAAGACGCGCCTGCCAGCGTTGCACCATGCGCCCAGGCGTTGCCATGCTGCAACCGTGCGCCATCCACAAGGTGTCCTCAATGTCATAGCCGAGCAAGACCAACCAGTCGCGCAGACGGCCATGACTGGGCGCCTTACCCAGCCAGGGCGCTTTGTTCGACCATGGGATGCTGTTACGTAAACCCCAGTAGCTCAGCGGATTGAAACTCATCAGAACGACACGCCCCTCAGGCAGCAGCACACGATCGACCTCGCGCAACAGCGCACGCGCGTCCTGCGCAAGCTCCAAAACATGCTGCATCACCACCAGATCGACCGACTCCGCCTGCAGTGGTAATACCTCTAAACGGGCGCACACATCTGCTGCACAGCAGGGACTGAGGGTGAATGTGTGCGGAATACGCATCCCGGCCAGCGGATGATCCAGCGCATCGCCCGGACAAAGATACAGGGCGTGGTAACCAAAGCAGCGTGCCAGCCAGGGCTCGATCATGCTCGACTGTGCCTGCAGCAGCGCGCTGCCCTCACTGCCCTGCCACCAACGCCGCATGGTTTGCAGCGGCGTGCTGACGCTGTGATCCAAGTCCATAGCCGATGGGCGTCAGCTTACTTGATGCGTCGCAGATGACCCCGCGCCGGCGGTGGGTCGCTGGGTGGTGGCTCATCATCCTCGGTGGATGCAGCCTGCGCTTTGCGTTCGCTCTCTGAAGGCACGGCACGCAAGGCCGGCGGACGGCCTTGGCGCGTTTCGCTCTGGTTGTCGGCATCGTCGGCGGTTTCCCCGGGCATCCCCCCGGGCGGGAAACCCATGCCCTGCCCAGTATCGCGGTCGTAAATCGCCAGAATCGCCTGGGTCGGGATGGTGATCATCCATGGGCGCCCACCAAAACGGGCAGAGAAGCGCACATCGGCATTACCCAAGGACAAGCTCTGCACCGCATGGGGCGCGATGTTCAATGTAATCTGGCCATCACGCACATGCTCTTGGGGCACAATCACCCCCGGCACGTTGGCGTCGACCACGATGTAGGGGATGTGTTCGTTGTCCACGATCCACTCATACAACGCGCGCAGCAGGTAAGGACGGCTGGAGGTCACTTGCGGCCATCCAGACGCAGTTCAGCGCGCAGCTCCGGGCGCATTTCCATCTCCAGATCCGACAAGCTCTGGCGGAAGCTCAGACGGCGGAAAATGCGCAGCATGTAATCATGCAAGGGTTGAGTTTGCACCCCGCTGGGCAACTCCACGCCGTACACTGGCAAGCGCCACAAAATCGGCGCCAGAGTGGCATCGGCCAGATTGAATTCATCGCTCATGATGAATTCACTGGCGGCGAAAATCGGCATGATGGAGAGCAGACCTTCACGCAACTGCTTACGCGCTTTGGTCGCACCCTTGCCGCCTTCACTCAGTTCGGGCAACAGCGGGTACCAGTCTTTTTCGATGCGATACAACGCCGAACGCACCCGCGCGCGGTTGACCGGATCGATCGGCATCAACGGTGGGTGAGGGAAGCGCTCATCCAGGTATTCCATGATGACGCGCGCTTGAGTGAGCACCAGGTCGCGATCCACCAAGGTCGGCAGGGTTCCGGTCGGGCTCAGATCAATGAAATCTTCCGGCGGGTTGGCCGGATTGACCTCGACCATATCGGCAATCAATTCCTTGTCAGCAAGGACGATGCGCGTACGGTGACTTTCCGGGCAGTCGGGGTGGGAAAACAGGGTCATCACCCCGCGGCGACTGGTCGTTACGGCCATGCAGGAACACTCCTTGAAAATGCAAAACGGGCGTGATTCTAGCACACCCGTTTTATTCGCTGGGGGGAGCCCCCAGCACACTGAGGGATCGGTGAGCTTAGTGCTTCTTCACATCGCGCCAGTAATCTTTCTTCAGCAGATAAAGCAGCACGATCATGATGGCGAGAAAGCCCAGAACCCAGACCCCCATACTCTTGCGCTGCAGAATCGCCGGTTCAGCCATGTAGGTCATGAAAGCGGTGAGATCACCGATCATGCCATCAAACTCCGCAGGGCTCATGCTCCCGGGCTTGTCGATGATCAGCTCAGGCTTGCCACTGGAACCGTGAACCAACACCTGCTGCCCCTGCTCGCGCCAGAACACGTTGGGCATGCCCACGTCTTTGAACACCAGATTGTTCACACCCAGCGGACGCGCCGGATCGACATAGAAGGCACGCAAGTAGCTGTACAGCCAATCGCTGCCACGGGACCGCGCCGTAAGCGAAAGATCAGGCGGCACGACACCGAAGGCCGTTTTGGCCAAACTCTCGGGCATGGTGCTTTGCAGTGTGGAGCCAATTTTGACATCTGCACCGCGAATGAGCTTGGCTTTGACCTCTTCTTCCGTCATGCCCAAATCTTGGCCGATGCGGTTGTAGCGCATGAACTTGGCCGAGTGACAACTCAAGCAGCGATCGACGAACAACTGCGCACCGCGCTGCAGGGAGAACGTGTCACCCAAATCCATCTGCGCCTTGACCAAGCCAGCGACATCATGACCGCCGCCAGCGTGCACCGCTCCGGCCAAGGAAAAACTCAGTGCGACACCTGCGAGCCAGAATGAAATACGTTGTTTGAAATTCATCACGTGATCCTCTCCGGTACCGGCTTGGTTTTTTCGTTTTTACTGATAAACCACAGTGCAACGAAATAACCGAAGTACAACAAGGTGAAGAACTGCGCGAGGAAGGTCAAAAGCGGGGTTGCCGGTTGCGTGCCCAGCCAACCCAGTACAAGGAAGCTGACCACGAACATCGCGAGCAATGCCTTGAAGGTATTGGAACGATAGCGGATGGACTTCACCGGGTTGCGATCCAGCCAGGGGAGGAGGAAGAGGACGAAAATCGCTCCACCCATGGCCACCACGCCGAGGAATTTATCGGGTACCGCGCGCAAGATGGCGTAGAACGGGGTGAAGTACCACACCGGCGCAATGTGTTCCGGTGTCTGCATCGGATTGGCAGGAATGAAGTTCGGCTTTTCCAGGAAATAGCCGCCCATTTCCGGAATGTAAAACACCACGATGGCGAAGAAGAACAGAAACAGCGCCACGCCGACCAGATCCTTCACCGTGTAGTACGGATGGAACGGCACGCCATCAAGCGGGATACCGTTGGCGTCCTTGTGCTTTTTGATCTCGATGCCTTCCGGGTTGTTCGAGCCCACCTCATGCAGCGCCATGATGTGACCACCGATCAGGAACAACAGCACCAAGGGCAACGCAATGACATGCAACGCAAAAAAGCGATTGAGCGTGGCATCCCCGACGACGAAGTCACCGCGCACCCACAGCGCCAGATCCGGACCGATTACCGGAATCGCACCGAACAGGGAAATGATCACCTGCGCACCCCAGTAAGACATCTGCCCCCAAGGCAGCAGATAGCCCATGAAGGCTTCGGCCATCAGCACCACATAGATGAGCATGCCGAAGATCCAGATCAACTCACGTGGGCTTTTGTACGAGCCGTACATCAAGCCGCGCAACATGTGCAGATAGATGACGATGAAGAAGGCCGATGCACCAGTGGAATGCATGTAGCGGATCAGCCAACCCCATTCGACATCGCGCATGATGTACTCCACGGAGGCAAAAGCCTCGGCGGCAGAGGGTTTGTAGTTCATGGTCAGCCAGATGCCAGACACGATCTGGATGACAAACACCGTCAGCGCCAGCGAGCCGAAGAAATACCAAAGATTGAAATTCTTCGGCACGTAATAACCGGAAAGGTGCGCATTCCAGAAATGCGAAATCGGCAGACGTGCGTCAAACCACTGAAAAAGCTTTTTCATCACGCCTCACCTTTTTCATCTTTACCAATGATCAAGCGTCCTTCATTGATGAAGGCGTAGCGCGGCACCAGCAGGTTGGTTGGCGCGGGAACACTTTTGAATACACGCCCCGCAAGGTCAAAACGCGAGCCGTGACAGGGGCAGAAGAAGCCACCTTTCCAGTCCGCGCCAAGATCCGCCGGTGCTACATCCGGGCGGTAGGTCGGCGCGCAGCCTAGGTGAGTACAAATGCCCACAGCGACAAAAATCTCCGGCGTGCGCGCACGATAAACATTCTGCGCATAGGCAGGCTGTTGGTCGATCTGCGAATTGGGGTCACGCAAGCTACCATCCAGCGAGGCAAGCTGATCGACACTCGCCTGAGTGCGGCGCAGGATGTAAATCGGCATGCCACGCCATTCGACGGTGATCATCTGCCCTTCGGCCAATTTGGAAATATCGACTTCCACCGGCGCGCCCGCAGCACGTGTACCAGCACTGGGCTGCCAGTAGCTCAAAAATGGCACCAGGGCCGCAGCAGCACCCGCGCCACCGACCACGGTGGCTGCCCCGGTCAAAAAGCGTCGACGCCGCAGATCGACGGCAGGCTCCATGCTCGCCGAAATGCCAGCCGGGCTGGTGACGGTTTTATCGGACATCCTCATCTCCTGAGCGTTTATACCCGCATGCGTTGTGCGAGCGAATGGCAAACGGCTGCAAGCATCCATGAACTTGGCATGACTGACAAGACAGAAATGCAGCGAACTGCCTTGGAATTTTTTATGACCGAATCAGTCGAGCTGGCCTCAGGCAGGATTGTCGATATCCACAAAGCTATGCTCAATGCCAAACGCATCGGCCAGATGCTCACCCAGTGCCCTGACGCCAAATCGCTCCGTGGCATGGTGGCCGCAGGCGAAGTAGTCGATGCCCATTTCGCGTGCCACATGGGTGGTCTGCTCGGAAATCTCGCCACTGAGGAAGGCATCCAACCCCAGCGTGGCGGCTTCCTCAATGTACCCCTGTCCGCCACCACTGCATAGACCCAAGCTACGCAGTGGGCGGGGGCGGTCCTGAGCCGGCACATGCAACACCGGACGCCCGAGAACACGCTCCAGCCTGCGCGCCAGCTCATCCCCGCTCAAGGCATCGTGCAATACACCGCGCACACCAATGCGTGCGTTCGGCGCGCCAAGAAAACCTTGGGTTTCTTTCAAACCCAGCGCCATTGCCCATTGGGCGTTATTGCCATACAGCGGGTGACCATCCAACGGCAGGTGGTAGGCCACAAGATTGAGATCATGCGCCAGCAGAGTCGCTAAACGCCTGCGCTTCATACCCAAAAGGCGCGGATCTTCGTTTTTCCAGAAGTAGCCGTGATGCACCAAGACGGTATCTGCACCCTGCGCGATGGCAGCATCCAGCAGCGCCTGGCTGGCGGTGACACCACTGACGATGCGCGAAATCTCGCCACGCCCCTCGACCTGCAAGCCATTGGGCGCATAGTCGGCATAGGCATCCACGCGCAAAAGCTGCGCGCAGTAATTGAGCAGATGCTCGCGCGAGACGGATGGCACGGCCTTAGCCCATGTTGTCGAGAATGGCGTGCTTGACCTGATCCAAGGTGGCGTCGATGGTCATCATCTTCGCTTTGCCCTCGCCCTCCGTTTGACACTGGGCAATGGCCGTATCCGGATCTTTCAGGCCATTACCGGTGAGCGTCAGCACAATCGTCGCCCCCTCTTCGATCTTGCCCGCGCGCAAATCCTTGATCAGGCCGGCCAGCGATGCAGCCGAGGCCGGCTCACAGAACACGCCCTCGTACCGAGTGAGCATGCGCTGCGCTTCAAGAATTTCTGCATCCGTCACTTCGGCAAACCAGCCACCGGATTCTTTTTGCAGCGTCCAGGCACGATCCCAAGACTGCGGATGACCGATACGAATCGCCGTCGCCAGTGTTTCCGGATGATCGACCATATGGCCGCGAATGAAAGGCGCGGAGCCTGCCGCCTGATAGCCAATCATTTTCGGTCGCTTGTGAATCTTGGCACCCTTGGTGAAGGGGCAAGCACCTTCGCACAGCGCACACGCATGGGTGACATGCGCTCCGGGCTCGCTGGCATATTCGCAGTAGCCCATCCAGTGAGCGGTGATATTGCCGGCATTACCCACTGGCAGGCAGTGATAATCCGGTGCACGCCCCAGTGCATCAACAATCTCGAACGCCGCCGTCTTTTGTCCTTGCAGGCGGTAGGGATTGATCGAGTTGACGATGGTCACTGGCGCATGGTCGGCAACTTCTTTCACCAGACGCATGCCGTCGTCGAAATTGCCGCGAATCTGCAAGGTGATGGCACCGTACATCATCGCCTGTGCCAACTTGCCCATGGCGATCTTGCCATCCGGTATGAGCACGAACGCGGTGATACCCGCCCGCGCGGCATAAGCCGCCGCCGCCGCCGAGGTATTGCCGGTGGAGGCGCAGATGATGGCCTTGGAGCCCTCTTCCACCGCCTTGGTCACGGCCATGGTCATGCCACGATCTTTGAACGAGCCCGTGGGATTGAGCCCTTCGTATTTGACGTAGATATCGACGTTTTTACCCAGCAGGCGCGGAATATTCTGCAGCTGAATCAGCGGCGTGTTGCCCTCGCCGAGGCTGATGATGCGTGTAGACGGAGAAACCGGCAGACGGTCACGGTAATGCTCGATCAGGCCGGTGTAACGAGAAGATGAGGACATGTAAAACTCCAAAACAAAACGCAGCGCCGCCCTGTTGGCCGCGCTGAATGAATCAACCCAGGTTTTCGACGCGGATGCGCGCCACCGCGCCTTTGACGGCAGGTAAAGCCTCCATGCGGGCAATGGCGGAGTTCATGCGTCCTTCTTTGACGCGATGCGTCAGGATGATCACCGGAATGTCCGTTTCATCCTCCGGCGCCTCTTTTTGCAGCAGCGCTTCAATGCTGATGCCCTCGTCGGCGAGGATGCGCGTGATATCCGCCAATGCGCCCGGGCGATCTTCAGCGGTCAGACGCAGGTAATAGGCGGTTTCCACCTCACTCATCGGCAGAATGGGCAGATCGCGCAGTGCATCCGCCTGGAAGGCCAGATGCGGCACCCGATTTTCCGGGTCGGCGGTCATGGTGCGCACCACATCCACCAGATCAGCCACCACCGCCGAGGCGGTGGCATCGGCGCCGGCACCCGCACCGTAGTACAACGTGGGGCCGACGGCATCACTCATCACCAGCACGGCATTTTTCACGCCATCGACGTTGGCAATCAAACGGCGCTCTGGAATCAGCGCCGGATGCACGCGCAGCTCGACACCCTGCGCACCGCGTTTGGCAATACCCAGATGCTTGATACGATACCCCAGCGCTTCCGCGTAACCCACATCCTCGCGGGTGATGCGCGTGATGCCTTCGATGCTGGCTTGTTCGAACTGCAAGGGAATGCCAAACGCGATCGAGGCCAGAATGGTCAGCTTGTGCGCCGCATCGATGCCCTCGACGTCAAACGTCGGATCCGCTTCGGCGTAACCCAAACGCTGCGCCTCGGCGAGCACATCGGCAAAATCGCTGCCCTTGTCGCGCATTTCGGTGAGAATGAAATTGCCGGTGCCATTGATGATGCCCGCCAACCATTCGATGCGATTCCCCGCCAACCCCTCACGAATCGCCTTGATGATGGGGATGCCGCCGGCCACCGCCGCCTCGAAGGCCACCACCACGCCCTTTTGCTGTGCCGCACGGAAGATTTCATTGCCGTGCAGTGCAATCAGCATCTTATTGGCGGTGACCACATGCTTACCCAACTCAATCGCGCGCAGAGCAAGCGCCCGTGCCGGCTCTTCACCGCCAAGCAGCAGGCAGACCACTTGCACTTCGGGGTCGTTGACTACCGCGAAGGGATCCGTGGTCATGCGAATGCCTGTGGTATCGCAAATGCGCGGCGCGGCAAGATCGCGCACCGACGCGGCAACCACCTCGATACCCCGCCCGGCGCGCCGCGCAATTTCATCCTGATTACGACGCAACACGTTGACCGTGCCGCCACCGACTGTTCCTAGGCCGACCAGACCAACCTTCACAGGCTCCATCATGTTCACACGCTCTGCAAAACAAAATTGAAGCGCATTCTAGCAGGATGTTGCCCAAAGGCGCGCGCGCCTGCCCACGCCCCAGTAGCGTTTCTTTAACGCTTTTAGCGCCCCACCAGCAGGTGCGGCAGCTGTAGTGCATCACCTTGCACCATGTCTGCGCCCACCTCACGCAGGGTGACCAGTTGGTCTGCCGATTCCACACCCGCGACGATCACCTTGATCTGCATACTGTGCGCCATGGCCAACAGAGCGCGCATGACCGCTCTGCCATGATCCAGCGTTGGATTGTGGCAAATCGAGGCAAGCATGACCTTCAGATAGTCGGGGCGCAGGCTACCAATACGCGAGAGTGAACCGGTATCAAAATGCTCAAGAATCAAAGGGTAGCCACGTTGCCGCGCCAGTTGCGCAAACTGCCGCGCATCGATGGGTGCTTGCTCTGCAAACAGCATATGAATTTCCAGCGCAATCTGTTGCGGCTCAAGTTCATGGATGCGGCGCACACCGTCCAGATGATCAAGGAAAGCCTCGGCATGCTGCAAACTAGCGCGCGACAGATTGAGCGACATGCACGGTGATTGCAGACCGGCAGAGGATGTGTGACGCCCCATCTCCCCGAGCGCAGCGCACGCATTGGCTGCAACCCACTGATCAAGATCCAGACTCAACCCCTGCCGTTCAATCGCAGCCAACACCTGGCGCGGTGATTGTGCTTGCTGTGCGTCATCAAGGTAACGCAACAGCACTTCAGAACGCAGCGGCGTCTGAATATCGTCCAGTGCGAATATGCCCTGGACATACAGCTCCAGGCGCTGCTCCTGCAAGATGGTGCTCAGATTCTTTGGCTCCAGCTCCGCACCAAACACCTCATCATCGGCTGCGGGCTCTGCTTCCACCACGCGATTGCGCCCCGACTTCTTGGCCGAGTAGCAGGCAATGTCTGCCGCAACCATGATTTTCATGCGTGAATGACCGCCTTTGATCGGCACCAGACCGATGCTTGTGCCGACGCTGAACGTACGCCCTTCACAGGGGAAACGGTAATCCGCGACGGCTTGGCGAATCGATTCCGCGACACCTCGCGCATGCTCAATCGGGCAGTGACGCAGAATCACGGCAAACTCATCACCGCCGACACGACAAACCAGATCATCCTCGCGCACTTGCGCAGTAATCAGCGCAGCCACATCTTTGAGCAAGACATCGCCCGCCGGATGGCCGCAGCTATCGTTGACTTGTTTGAAATGATCGAGGTCGATAAAGCAAAGCACAGCCTGATCACCACTGCGCGCACCACGCACGAGCAATTCGTCGATCGCCTGCTCGAAACGCCGTCGGTTGGCCAGCCCAGTCAGGGGGTCGTGGTGCGCCTGCCAGGAAAGCTGTCGCGTCGCCTCATCGATTTTGGCTTGCAGCTCCTCCTGATTTCGAGAAATCGCCTGAGCCATGTCATTAAAGCCATCTTGCAAAGCCGCCAACTCACTACTGAATGCCTGATTTTCGACACGCGCAGAAAGATCGCCGCGCTGCATCTGACGCACCGCCTGCGCCATGCGCTGAATGGGGCGACTGAGGGAGCGCGCCAGCGTCCAAGCGAGAAAACCGCTCAGCAACAGACCCAGCAGGGCAAGGCCGATTGAGCGCAACAGCACGTCCTGCTTGCGTCGCTCACGTTCTTGAGTATCAAACTCGGCATATACCCAACCGACGATGCGCGCATCGTCGTCATAACCCCGCCGCAATTCCTCCGGTGTGAGCTCGACCCGCACCGGCTGTGAACGAATCGGGCTGACCGCGGCGAGCATGCCAGGCTCGTCAACCACCAATCCCAGTGCCTCGCTGGAGCATACTTTTTTACAGTCCAAATGCTGCGAACGCCCGGATTGCGCCAACACGGTGCAACGCGCATCGACGATGACAAGATCACTCAACCCCGGCATACCCAGAGCACTCTGAATCACGCCATCCAGACTGTCGCGGCTACCACTGAGCACACCATATTCACTGGCTGGAGCGATGAAACGCGCGGCATCAAGCGCGCGCTGACGCGCCACACGATCCAGCACCTCAACGCCCTGGGTGTACATGAAGCAAGACACCATACCCACCAGCAAAACCGAGGGCAGCAGTACGGCGAGCAAAAGCCACAGGGACAATGGACGGGTCAGAATGTGGCGCTTCATCGCTGCGCCTCCTGCATGCGCTGCACGACGGTGGTGTATTCAGGCAAATCGATACGCAAAGAGCGCGCGACCTGAGCATTCAGGCTGATGTCATAGTACTGGGGCTGATGCGTTGCAGGGAACTCGATAGCGTTTTCCTTTTGCCTGTTCAGCCACTCGACCACCTGGCGGGCGAAATTTTCCGGCGTGCTAAACACAGCTGCCAAGGCACCCGCCTCCACGGCGGAGGAGGAATATGCCATCAGCGGCAATCCCGCACGGTAGGTGGTCAGCAGAATCACGCGTGCATTCTGCGCGCTGAAGCCATCACGATCGGGGACTGCGAGTACGGCATCACTCCCCTCCATGACGTTTTCAAGCGCGGGCACCAGCGCACGTGCATTCTTGAGAAATGCAAAGCGCAGTTTGAGACCCAGACCTTGTGCAGCACGCTCAAGCTCTAACTGCTCTTCTGAGCCTGCCTCGCCCAGCAGCACACCCAAGGTTTGCGCATTCGGCAAAATGGCTTTACACAGCGCCAATTGGCGTGAGGCCGGTTGATCGAGGACAATCGCGCCAAAGCGCTTCATGGGATAGCGCGCTTTCAGCTCACGTAACGCCGAGGCGGAAAGCATCACCGCCAAAACAGGTCTGTCACTCACCGCGAGCACATCGCTAGCTGCCTGAGCGCCGAGCGCGATCCATACGTGACTCCCCTGCGGAGCCGCATCCACACCCGATAGGACGTGCAACACGACTCTCGAAGGCAATGCCGCCGACTGCAAACTCTGCACAAAGCTCTGATAGGCAGCGCCTGAAGGCGCGAGGAGATTGACCTCCAGCGCGAATAGCGCAGGAGGAAAGCAAAGAACACAAAGAGCGAACCAGCGGCCAATGCGTGCTGTACGCGCAGCCTGACCTGATGCGCGCATCGGCTAGAACCCCAGCCGCAGGGTGGCGAACAGCATCGATTCCTGACGGAAGATCGCCTGATTGAATTCAGGATAATCGCCCGCCAGACTCATCGCGGTGATGGCAAACTCACCCTCGGCACCCGGCTTGCCAAAGGTTCTGGATAACTTGGCGTTCCAAAGATTGCGCGGCTTGAGGTAATCACCATCATTGAGCCACATCATGCTGCCTTGGTAGTAATAACTCAGACTGAAACGCCAGCGATCCGGCAGGTATTTGATGAGCATCACATAACCTTGCGCCTCGGGGGCACTCTTGATGAGATCCGGCTCTTTGAAGTCTTGAATGTCAAAAATATTCACCAAAGTCAGTGAGCCCAGCACACGCCCCCAGGGCTGACGCCAATCAAAGCGCCCTTCGATGCCCTTCATGCTGACCTGACCCTGATTGATCAAGAAGTCCACCGAGCTTCCCGGGGGTGGAAACGTCACCGGCGGCGGGAAAGGGCAAGCCAAGCCCGGGTTGTTGGCCGTGGGGAAATAGCAACGCTCGTTATCAATGAACTGATCATATTTTTCGATAAACGCACGCACATCCAGATCAAGTTTCCACTCAGCGATCTGTAGCAAATAGGAGGCATCGATATGGCGCACGCGCTCGGCATCCACATGCCCGAGCGAGCGGATACCCGTGCGCAAAACCTTGCCATCAGCAATCAGTGACTCATTGGCTTGCGCCTCAAAAATGCTTGGTCGGCGGTACGCTTGACCGGCCGACATGCGCAATGCGGACTGCTCGTCCACGCGGTAATTCATGGCAAGACGCGGCGAGAACAGCGTTCCGGTGTAACTACTGTATTCAAGGTTGCCGCCAAGGTTAAAACTCACATTCGCCCAAGGCGACCAATCGAGATCGCCAAATAATTGGGCGTCATTTTCTCGGTAGCGATCATCTGCGGTGAAATAACGTGGCGATCGCGCCGTCTCCTGACTGAACTCGGCACCCACGAGATACTTGAGCTCGGGAGTCAAACGGGCGAAATACTGCATTTCCAGCGCATCGCGCGTGGTATCGAAGTCAATGTAAACCAAAGGGTTGCCGGCCACCCTCGCCGGCCAGCGCCCATCGGTTTCTGCCCTTGATGGGTATATTTCAAAGAGAACTCGGAATCCGCGCTGAAGCTGTGTTGCCATGCCAAGCGCAAAAAGCGTTCATTGACCTGCTCATCATGAATCGGCGCAAAACGCCCACTTGGATAGCCACGGTTATCGCTGCCCTGGGTCAGGCCCAATTGCAAACTGAGTTCATCCTGCTTGCTCAACGCGTAGGTTGCTACACCGTTGAACACATTGCGCTCCAGTTGCTCCATCGAGTGGCCGTTGTAGCTTTGAAAGGACTGCAACTGCCGGCGCGAAGCACTCATGCGCCAATTCAACGCGCCATCCGAACCGCTGCTGGCGCGCACTTGGGCATCATCATATTTACCCTCCGCCGCCAGACGACCAATAAAACTCACCCCGGACTCGGTTTGTGGCGCTCGGGTGATGATATTGACCACCCCCTGAAACGCACCCGCGCCGTAGGCCGCACCATTGGGGCCGCGCACCACCTCGATGCGCTGGATGTCATCCACACGCAGAGGAAAGTCCATCCACAGCACATCACCGCGCAGAGGGTTGTTAATCGCCGTGCCATCCACCATCACTTTGAGTCGATTGCCGTAGGCATCGCCCATGCCATGATTGATCACACTCGGCTGACCGTCGGGCCAGTCAGTGACTAGAAAACCCGGCACCAGACGCAACAGATCGTGAATTTCAGTGAACCCCGAGGCTTCGATCATCTCGCGGTCGATGACAAAAGTCGCCGCCGGTGCATCCATGGGCGACTGCGCCACACGCGACGCCGTCAAGACCAGCGGGATCTCTTCAAACATGCTGGCCGCATCGAGATCTCGCCCCGCACCCTTTTCAGCAGACCATGCCACACGCTCGCCGCCTGCCACGAGCAACAACAGTGTCAACCAATGCAACCGAGTGCGCGCGGAAGGCATGTCAATGGTTCTCGACCTTATGAAAATGGTGGGATTTTAGCCTGAATCATGCGCCTATCTATAGCGCCGGCGATACTGATCGAGAAAGCGCGTGATGCGTTGCAGTGCTTCCTGCAAATCATCCACATTGGGCAAGAATACCAGGCGGAAATGATCCGGCTCGAACCAGTTGAAGCCGGTGCCCTGCACCACCAGCACCCGTTCCTCTTCGAGCAATTCCAGAATGAACTGGCGATCATCGCTGATCGGATACATCAGCGGGTCAAGGCGCGGGAACATGTACAGCGCGCCCTGTGGCTTGACACAGCTTACCCCGGGAATGGCCGTGAGCATGTCATGCGCCAGATCGCGCTGCTTGAGCAGGCGCCCGCCTGCGGTGACCAGCTCGTTGATACTCTGATAGCCGCCGAGCGCAGTCTGGATGGCGTGTTGCGCCGGCACGTTGGAGCACAGGCGCATGGAGGCGAGCATGGTCAGCCCTTCGATGTAGTCCTTGGCGTGGCGTTTGTCACCGGAGACGATCAGCCAGCCAGCACGATAGCCAGCTGCACGGTAGTTTTTTGAAAGGCCACCAAAGGTGACAAACAGCACGTCATCCGCCAGCGATGCAATCGACACATGCTCCACGCCGTCGTAAAGCACTTTGTCATAGATTTCGTCAGCATAAATGATGAGCTGGTGCTCACGCGCCACCTGGATGATCTGCTCCAGCACCTCTTTCGGGTACACCGCACCGGTGGGATTGTTGGGGTTGATGAGCACGATGGCACGGGTTTTTGGGCTGATCTTGCTGCGAATGTCGGCAATATCCGGATACCAGCCCGAGGCTTCATCACACACATAATGGCGCGCCTTACCGCCGGCCAGGGTGACGGCAGCGGTCCACAGCGGGTAATCCGGCGCAGGCACCAGCACCTCGTCGCCATCATCCAACAGCGCCTGCATCGCCATGACAATCAGCTCGGAGACGCCGTTGCCAATGTAGATGTCGTCAATCTTCACCCCGCGGATGCCCTTGGTCTGCGTGTAGTGCATCACCGCTTTGCGCGCCGAGAACAAACCTTTGGAATCGGAGTAGCCCGAGGCACTGGGCAGATTGAGAATCACATCCTGCATGATCTCTTCCGGCGCCTCAAAGCCAAACGGCGCAGGATTGCCGATATTGAGCTTGATGATGCGGTGCCCCTCCTCTTCCATCTGCTGCGCACGCGCCATCACCGGGCCGCGAATGTCGTAGCAGACATTGGCCAGTTTGGAGGATTTGCGTAATGGCTTGAGCGCAGGGCTGGACATGAGACTTACCCGGTTGTTTTATGCAGTAAAGCGGGCAACATTAGGCCGCCCCCTTTCCACTGTCAATCAACCCCACGCAGGCCAAGTCAACGTGAAACTGCATCTCAACACTTCGGAGCAACGCTTTCTGATTCAGGGCTATTCTGCGACGCACATTGCCATCAATGGTGAGCGTCACACGCAAAGCCTGATCCTCACCCCCGAGCGGCGCATGGATTGGGCCGTACAACATGCGCAGTCACTCGACGACGCCCTGCTGAGCCTGCTGCTTACCGACGCACCGGAGGTGATCGTCATCGGCTGCGGCGCGACGCAGCGCGTACCCTCGCCCACTGTGCTGCGCTTTTTCGCCCGCCACGGCGTGGGCTTGGAGTATGTCAGCACCCCCGCCGCCTGCCGGGTGTACAACATTCTCGCCAGCGAAGGGCGTCGTGTGGGATGCGGCTTGATTCTTGGCGATGAGCCTTGAACGATCATTCAACCGTCCGTTGAAGTTGGCCTCACAGCGCCCTGCTCAGTGCAAAAGGCGCCCAATCGATCGAATTTTTCGATCAATCTGGCCTGTTTTTCGCCCGAATTGATCTAATTTTTCGATAGATTCTTTTCAACCTGCCGGCAGTCGCCCATAGCAAGCCACCGCCTCGCGCAAACGCTGGATGCGCGCCTCTGTCCATTCATCCTCGTCATAACGCCACTGCCAGTTGCCTTCCACCGTGCCCGGCGTATTCATGCGCGCCGCACTGTCCAGCTCAAACACATCCTGCAGGGGCAAGACTGTAAGTTGCGCCACCGACTCCAGCGCAGCACGCATCAATGCCCAGGGCATCGGCTCATCCAACCCGCCATCAAGATAAGCGAGCACGCGCTGTTGCGCCTCGGCATCCAGCGACTGCCACCAACCCAGGGTGGTGTCGTTGTCGTGCGTGCCGGTGTACACCACCGAGTCCTGAGTGTGGTTGTGCGGCAAGTATGGATTGTCTGCGCCACCATCAAAGGCGAACTGCAAGATGCGCATGCCGGGCAGGCCGTGTTTTTCGCGCAGCAAGGTGACGTCTTCGGTGATGATGCCCAAGTCCTCGGCCACCACCGGCAAATCACCGAACACCTCGCGCAAGCGCGTGAGCAAGGCATCACCCGGCGCCTCGATCCACTCACCCTCGATCGCCGTGGCACAGTGCGCGGGAATGCTCCAATAGGCTTGCAGCCCGCGGAAATGATCGATGCGCACCAGATCAAACAATTTGAGCTGGGTGGCAAAGCGTGCCAGCCACCAGGCAAAATCATCCGCCTGATGCCGCGCCCAGCGATAAAGCGGATTGCCCCAGCGCTGGCCGGTGGCGGAGAAGTAATCCGGCGGCACCCCGGCCACCGCTTCGCACTGGCCGGATGCATCGACGCTGAACAACTCGGGCTGTGCCCACACTTCCGCCGAATCGTGCGCCACATAAATCGGCAAATCGCCAAACAGCAGGATGCCATGCGTCTGCGCGTAGCGGCGCAGTCTGAGCCATTGGCTAAAGAACAGATACTGCTCGAAACGCAGCATGTCGAGGCGGGCAGCATGCTCAACCCGCGCCTGCGCCAGCGCATCGGCCTGACGTGTACGCAGCGCTTCCGGCCAGTCGAACCAAGCGCGCTGCCCATGCTGCTCACGTAGAGCAACGAACAAAACGTAGTCTTCCAGCCAATGCGCTTCTTCGGCAATGAAGTCAGTCAAAGCCTGCCGTTGTAAGGCATCGGCGTGACGCATGAACTGCGCCCAGGCTTCGCCCAAGCCATGCACCGGCTGTAAACACCATGCGTGTTGACGTGGCAGCAGCGGGTAGTCAATCAAGCGCGGATTGCCGGCATGCGAGGACAGACACTGGTAGGGCGAGCCGTCGCCGTGCGTCGGTCCGAGCGGCAACATTTGCCACACGCTGATGCCACAGGCATGCAGGTGGTCAAGAAAACGATACGCCGAGTTGCCCAGTGTGCCGGAGGGAAGCGAGGTGGGATGCAACAAAATGCCCGCGCGACGCCGTTTGAGCGCGGCGGGCAGGCTGACGCCGGTCATCGAGGTGTGAGCGTTCAATGCTGCGACCCTGTGCGCATCACCCCACCGGCAGCCGGATTGCCCAAGCCCACCGCCATGACGTTACTCAACTCAGCCGGCGCCGCTTCGCCAAGAAGCTCATACAAGCGCACCAGTTGCAGGCGATAGAGCCGCTCAAAGTCGCGCACCGCTTCGGCCGAGTTGTAATCGCCAAACCACCAGAACCAGTCCGAGCCCTCGCAGATGGCGAGTTGCAACTCGGCAGCACGGCGCTGTTCATCACTCAAGCGCCCGGCAGCCATCACGCGGTCGAATACGCGCTTAGCCGCAATCAAATAGTCCCAGCCCAGGTTTTTGTCTTTTTCCCCGATCCAGGTGGAGAAGGTGCCATACACCCAGCTGCCGGCCACCAGCTTGGGCAGTGCCGTCGCCGGCGGGTTGCTGTGCAACAACTCCGCATACGTGGTCAAACGCAGGCGCGGATGCTCGCTGAGGCGTTTGTACAGTGCATCGAGGAAGTAATAGCCGTTTTCCGGGTAGTACTCCCAGGCATTCTCGCCGTCCATGATGATGGACGCCACATGCCCGTCGCCAGAACAATGCTCGGCAATGTGTACCAAGTGATTGATCAGATCACCCACGGCATCGTCGGCATGCCAGGTGGCGTATTTGAAACCGATCAAATCCGACAACCCGTCATCGCGAAACACCAAATTCATGGCCGGCACATCGGGCATGCGGTACAGGCCATGCACACAAGGCAGATCGTTCGACGCCATGCCTGAAGCACGCAGACTGTTGTGCAACACCTGACTGCCGGTGGCTGCCCAGGTGAAACCTGCCTCGGCCAAAAGCGGCAAGGTCGCGGCGCTAACGCTGCCCTCCGACGGCCAGCAGCCCACAGGCGCACAGCCAAACACACGTTCGAACACCTCACGCCCATGCTGTACGTGCCAGCGCACGCGCGCCTCACCTCCGGGGTAGCTCGCCACCGCGCCCTGCTCCATCGGCAAGGGCACATCCGCCCACGCTTCTTTGGCCGAGGAAAGATCAAGCAACAAGGGCATGATGGGATGGGCGTAGGGTGTCATGCTCAGCTCGACCTGACCACGCTCGGCAAGTACGCGATAACGCGGCAGCAAGCCGTGCAGCAACTCGGCCATCACCTCAAGCAGCACACGGCGATCGTGCGCGTCAAAACCACGTGCTTTATCCATCAAAACAGTGATACGCGCATCACTGCGGCGCACCGTCTCACCCACCCAGGCGAGGTGATACCACACGCAAAGATCCGCAAAAAACGCATGACTGAGGTAGGCCAGTTGCGCCGGCTTTTTGAGGAATTCACGTGCCAGTTGCACCAGCTCAGCATAGGGCGCAAAGCGTTGAATCAAGCGTTGCTCGTTGGCACGCAAACAGGCTTCGATCAAGTCACTGCGCGCTTCGATGTCCTGCGGTGCAGCATCAGACGCCAGTGCAGCAAGCAACGGATCAGGTAAAGCAGCTCGACGATCACGCAACCAGCATTGCAGCGCCTCGGCATAACACTCGATCTGCTCCAGCAACACCGGCACGAAGTTGACCACCGCGCGCGCCCCGGGATGCGCCTCGATATGCGCCGCCATGTCCACATAGTCCTTGATGGCATGCAGATAAGTCCACGGACGCTGGAATACGCCGGTGAAAGGATCACGGTACTCCGGCTGGTGCATATGCCACATCAGCACCACATTCAAACGCGGCGCACCCGGCGCTATCTCACTCATGCATATTCCTCAGTTTGGACTGTACCGCGATTTTCAGCGCACAAAGTGCAGCTGCTGGTTCAGCATCTCGGGCGTGACCAGTACCACGCCACCTTCGCTGACTTCGAAGCGCTGTTTGTCCAAAGCAAGATCCTCGCCAATCACCATGCCATCGGGGATGACGCAGCCCTTGTCCAGCACAGCTTTGCGAATGCGCGCATTCCTGCCAATGGTGACATTGGGCAAGACCACACTGTCCTGCACCTCGGCACCTTCCTGCACAACGACATTGGAGAACAGCAGCGAGTGGCGCACCACCGCGCCGGAGATGATGCAACCACCGGACACCATGGAATCCACCGCCATGCCGCGCCGGTCTTCATCATCGAACACGAATTTGGCCGGCGGCAATTGCTCCTGATAGGTCCAAATCGGCCAATCGCGATCGTACAGGTTCAAATCCGGCGTCACGCCGATCAGCTCCAGATTGGCCGCCCAGTAGGAATCGATCGTGCCCACGTCACGCCAATAACTTTGTTTGCCGCTTTGCACATCCTTGAACGGATAGGCAAACACGCGGTACTTGTCGATCACGGACGGGATGATGTCTTTGCCGAAGTCACGCGACGACCCTTTGGTGTCGGCATCACGAATCAACTGCTCGTAGAGGAAGCGCGTGTTGAACACATAAATACCCATCGAAGCCAGCGCCGTGCCCGGCATGCCGGGAATCGAATCCGGGTCGCTGGGTTTTTCACGGAAACGCAAGATACGCCCGCCCTCGTCGATGCCCATCACACCGAACGCCTTGGCCTCCTCCACCGGCACCTGGATGCAGCCAATGGTCATGTCAGCCTGCTTTTCCACGTGGTAGGCCAGCATCAGGCCATAGTCCATCTTGTAGATATGATCGCCGGCAAGAATCAGCACATACTCCGGGTTGTGCGCGCGGATGATGTCGATGTTCTGATACACCGCATCCGCTGTGCCCTGGTACCAGGAGTTTTCATCGATGCGTTGTTGCGCCGGAAGCAACTCGATGAACTCACCCATGGACGGGTTGGAATTGCTCCAGCCCAGCTGAATGTGACGGATCAACGAGTGCGCTTTGTACTGGGTCAGCACACCGATGCGCCGCACACCGGAATTCACACAGTTGGACAACGGGAAATCGATGATGCGGAACTTGCCACCAAACGGCACGCCCGGTTTGGCACGCCAGTCGGTCAATTGTTTGAGACGCGAACCCCGCCCCCCGGCCAAAACCAACGCCAGGGTGTCACGAGTAATACGGCTAACCAGACGCTGCGGCTGTTCGATCTTCATCTTGCCCGACTCCTGTTGTACGAATGTTTGCAGACCGTTCGCCCTATACTATGCCCGAAGGTTGTTAAAAAACCACTGCAAAAAAGCGTATTTGAATAAAGCCGCATTGAATGGCTTAATTCCGCTGAACTTGCACAGCAAACCCACGCGAACCCGCAGGAACAATCCCATGCACACAGCCCTTGACCCTGCTTTCGAACGACTGCTCAACGCCACACACCACGACCCCTTCTCCCTGCTCGGACGCCATCCCGATGGTCACGGTCAAGTGGTGGTGCGCGCCCTGCTGCCAGGTATGCAAAGCGTACAACTGACACACAACGCGCTAGCGTTGGAGCAAATCGACCCGCGTGGGCTTTGGCAACTCGTCACCGACGAACATCAGGTTCCATGGCACTACAGCCTGACTTGCCGCACACACGATGGACATACCTTCAGCTTCATCGACCCCTACACCTTTGGCCCGCAACTCGGTGAACTGGATTTGCACCTGTTTGGCGAGGGTAGCCATTGGCATGCCTACCGCATGCTCGGTGCGCACCCCATGCGCGTCGATGAGGTGGACGGCGTGCGTTTCGCGGTGTGGGCACCGTCTGCGGAGCGGGTGAGCGTGGTGGGCGACTTCAACCAGTGGGACGGCCGGCGGCACATGATGCGTGTGCGTGGTGCAAGCGGTGTTTGGGAGTTATTCATCCCCGGCATGCAAGTGGGTGATCTGTATAAATTCGAGATACGCAACCGCGACAGCGGCGCAATCTTGGTCAAGATCGACCCCTATGCCGCACGCTTCGAGCAGCGCCCCGGCACAGCGGCGATGATCGAACGCACACCGTCTTACGCATGGGGCGACCAGCACTGGATGCAGCAGCGTGGACAAGGCGCGTGGCTCCATCGCCCCATGGCGATCTATGAGCTGCACCTGGGTTCCTGGCGGCGCGATGCCAACAACGCCTTCCTCAATTACCGCGCACTGGCGCATGAGTTGGTCGATTACCTCAAGCCGTTGGGCTTCACCCATATCGAGCTGTTACCGATCACCGAGCACCCGCTGGATGACTCCTGGGGCTACCAGACCACCGGCTACTTTGCGCCAACTGCGCGCCACGGCTCGCCGGATGATTTCCGTTATTTTGTCGATCACCTGCACCAACATCAGATCGGCGTGATCCTCGACTGGGCCCCGGGGCATTTCCCCAAAGACGACTGGGCGCTGGCGCGTTTTGATGGCAGCGCGTTGTATGAGCATGAAGACCCACGGCGCGGTGAGCATCGTGACTGGGGCACGTTAATCTTCAACTACGATCGCAACGAAGTGCGCAACTTCCTGCTCGCATCCGCCGTGCATTGGTTGCAGGAATATCACCTCGATGGCCTGCGCGTGGACGCGGTGGCCTCCATGCTTTATCTGGACTATTCGCGCGACCCGCACGACTGGCTGCCCAATCAGTACGGTGGCAAGGAAAACATCGGTGCCATCGAATTTTTGCGCGAGCTCAACTGCGTGGTGCATGACCAGTTCCCCGGCGCAAGCGTGATTGCGGAAGAATCCACCGCCTGGCCCGGCGTCAGCCGCCCGGTGGATCATGGTGGCTTGGGCTTCACCATGAAGTGGAACATGGGCTGGATGCACGACACGCTCAGCTACATGAAGCACGAGCCGATTTATCGCCAGTACCAGCACAATCAACTCACCTTCGGACTGCTCTACGCCTTCACCGAAAACTTCGTCCTGCCTTTCTCGCATGATGAAGTGGTGCATGGCAAAGGCTCGCTGCTGGGCAAGATGCCCGGGGATGAATGGCAACGCTTCGCCAACCTGCGTTTGCTGTACGCCATGATGTGGAGTTACCCGGGTAAAAAGCTGTTGTTCATGGGCGGTGAGTTCGGCCAGGTTGCGGAGTGGAATTTTGCCAGCCAGCTTGAGTGGTGGGTCACGCAGTATCCCCTGCATGCCGGCATGCAACGCCTGATCGCTGATCTGAATCGGCTGTATGTCAACCAATCGGCGCTGCATGCGCGTGATTTCGACTGGGACGGCTTCCACTGGCTGGACTGCACCGATGCCAGCCGCTCCATCCTCAGCTACATCCGCCAAAGCGGCGAGCAAAGCATGGTGGTGGCACTGAACTTCACCCCCGTGGTGCGTGACGGCTACCGCCTCGGCGTGCCGAGCGCGGGCACCTACCGCGTGCTGCTCAACAGCGATGCCGAAGTGTATGGCGGCAGCAATGTCGGTTTGATCGAAGCGCAAAGCGAAGATGTCCCCTGGATGGGCATGCTGCATTCCATCGTCCTTACCCTGCCGCCCTTGGGCGCGCTTTACCTGCAATGTGCGCAGTGAGGCCAATAGCATGCGCGTATTGTTTGCGTCTTCGGAAATCTACCCACTGATGAAAACCGGCGGCCTGGCCGATGTCTCTGCCAGTCTGCCGCAGGCTTTGCATGCCATGGGGGTGGATATCCGCACCGTCATGCCGGCGTATGCCGATACGCTGCACAAGCTCAAAGCATGGAAAGTCGCATCTGAGCTGAATCTTGGTCATTTTGGTCGCGCACGCTTACTGCAAGCCTCCATGCCGGGCAGCGCCATTCCCTTGTACCTGGTCGATCATCCAAGTTTCAGTGAGCGCCCGGGCAACCCGTACAACGACAGCCACGGTCATGCCTGGGCCGACAATGCCGAGCGCTTCACCCTGTTCAGCCGTGCCTGCGAATTGCTCGCCCTCGATCACGCCATGCTCGACTGGCAGCCGCAGATCGTGCATGGCAATGACTGGCAGACGGGCATTTTACTTGCGCTGCTGCGTGACAATCCGCTTGCCCCGCCGAGTCTGATCACCATCCACAACCTCGCTTACCAAGGTGTGTTCAATCGTGGCACGTTCGATGCGCTGCACCTGCCCGCCACACTCTGGCGCCCTGAGGCACTGGAACACTGGGGCGAGATGAACTGCCTCAAAGCCGGCCTCAACGCGGCGCGCAAAATCACCACCGTCAGCCCCAGCTACGCGCACGAGATTCAAACCGCTGAATTTGGTGCCGGCCTGGACGGGCTGCTGCGTCAGCGGGCATCCGATGTCATCGGCATCCTCAATGGCATCGACCTGGATGACTGGAATCCTGCCCACGACCCCCACCTTGCGTCCTCCTATGGCGTCAACGCCATGCAAGGCAAAGCCATCAACAAGCGCGCCTTGCAGGATGAAATGGGCTTACAGGCTGACGACCAAGCCATGCTGATTGGCATGGTTGGGCGCATGACCGACCAAAAGGGACTGGACGTGGTGCTCAACGCCGCTGAAGCAATGCTGGATTTGCCCGTGCAGTTGGCCATCCTTGGCGGTGGGGACGAAGGCTTGCAACAGGGCTTCCTGCAACTGATGCAGCGCCACCCCGGTCGCGTCAGTGTGCGCCTGGGCTACAACGAAGGACTGGCGCACCGCATTGAGGCGGGCAGCGACGTTTTCCTCATGCCTTCGCGTTTTGAACCCTGCGGTCTGAACCAGATGTACAGCCTGCGCTATGGCACCCCACCCATCGTCCACGGGGTCGGCGGCCTGAATGACACCGTCGTCGATACCTATGAGGCCACCCTCGCCGACGGCACGGCCAATGGTTTTGTCATGCGCAATCTCGACGTCAACGCCATCCTTTGGGGCGTGGGGCGTGCGTTTGAATACTTCCGCCAGCCCAAAGTCTGGCAAACACTGCAACGCCAAGGCATGCAAGGCGATTTTGGCTGGACGCAGAGCGCACAACAGTACCTCGACATCTACCATGAGCTTGCCGATTCTTAACGAGCGTGCGCAACATCTGCTCAAAGCCCTGATCGAGCGCTACATCGACGAAGGCGTGCCGGTGGGTTCGCGCACCCTGGCGCAGACGGCATCCCTCAGCCTGAGTCCAGCGAGCATTCGTAATGTGATGGCCGATCTGGAAGATCTCGGCCTGATTCATGCGCCGCACACATCAGCCGGTCGCGTCCCCACCATTCAAGGCTACCGGCTGTTCATCAACCGCCTGCTGACCTGCCGCCCACTTGAGGAGTGCGAGCAGACGCGGCTGGAGCAGGAGCTGCAACAAGCGCGCGGCTCGCGGCAACAGGTTCTGGAAACCGCATCACACATGCTCAGCCAGTTGACCGGCTTCACGGGTCTGGTCACCCTACCCAAGCGCGAGGTCAGCAGCATTCTACAAATCGAGCTCATCCCGCTCTCGGCGCAACGCATACTCGCCATTCTGGTCATGAGTGATGGCGAGGTGCAAAACCGCGTGCTGCCTGCATCGCGCGCGTACAGCGCGCATGAGTTGCAGACACTGGCCGCACAGCTCAGCGAGCGCCTGGCCGGTCAAGACCCGGCCCAGGCACGTGCGCATCTGCTGCGTGAAATGGACAGCCTGCGCTCCGATCTCAATGAACTCATGCAGGAAACCTTGCGCCTGACCGAACAAAGCCTCAACGAGGGCAACAACGATCTTCTGATCAGCGGCCAGTCCAGGCTTCTTGGGCTGGATGAAATCAGCAACAAGGCGCGCATGCAAAGCCTGTTTGCTGCTTTTGAGAGCAAGCGCGAGCTGCTGCATTTCTTCGATCAAAGTCAACGCGCCGAAGGCGTGCAGATATTCGTTGGTAGTGAATCCGGCTACGCGCCGTTGGAAGAATGCAGCCTGATCACTGCCCCCTACCGCGAAGACGGCCGCGACGATGGGCGCATCATCGGCTACTTAGGCATCATCGGCCCCACGCGCATGCCCTATGACACCATCATCCCGCGCGTGGACATGACCGCCCGTCTGCTCGGCCTGGCCTTGAATCCATCCAATCCGCCCCAAATCTGAGGCGCGAGCATCCACATTGCACGCCGGGATCATCACCCGGCGGTTTTTATTCGCCAACATCGAGGAGAGACCCCATGAGCCAGGATACCCCCCAGCCTGAGATCGAGCAGGTCACAGAACCTAGCGAGGCAACGCCGGAAACCACCGCCGCAGAAGAAACGCCAATGCATCTTTTGCTGGAAGATGCCCGCAACAAGGCCGATGAACACTGGAACGAAGTGTTGCGCCTGCGCGCGGAGATGGACAACCTGCGCAAACGCACCGAACGCGACATCGACAATGCACGCAAGTACGCGCTTGAGCGCTTCGTCGATGCGCTGCTGGGTGTGGCCGACAGTCTGGATCTGGGGCTGAAAGCCTGCAAGGACGCCGCCGAAGTCGAAGCGCTGCAAAAAGGCACCGAGATCATGCACAGCCAATTCTTCCAGACCTTGGAGCGTTTTGGCGTCAAGGCCATCGATCCGCAGGGCGAAGCCTTCAATCCCGACCTGCATCAGGCCATTTCCATGCAACCCGGCGATGCACCGTCGAATACCGTGCTGCAGGTTCTACAAAAAGGCTACCAACTCAATGACCGCGTGCTGCGCCCTGCCCTGGTCATCGTCGCGCAATAATTTTCGTCCCGGACTTGAATTACCCCAAAGCGCGCACAGCTTGCATGCAACGGTTCATATGATTCAACACAATTACGGAGCAGATTCTCATGGCTAAAATTATCGGCATCGACCTTGGCACCACCAATTCCTGTGTCGCCATCATGGAGGGCGGCACACCCAAGGTCATCGAAAACTCGGAAGGCGCACGCACCACCCCGTCCGTGGTGGCCTTCACCAAAGACGGCGAAGTCATCGTCGGCCAGCCGGCCAAGCGCCAGGCGGTCACCAACCCGCAAAACACCCTTTACGCGGTCAAACGTCTGATCGGCCGCCGCTTCCAGGAAGATGCGGTGCAAAAAGACATTGACTTGATGCCGTTCAAAATTGTCAAGGCGGACAACGGCGATGCCTGGGTGGAAGCCAACGGCAAGAAAATGGCACCGCCGGAGGTTTCTGCGCGCGTGCTGATGAAAATCAAGAAAGACGTGGAAGCCTATTTGGGCGAAGAAGTCAGCGAAGCGGTCATCACCGTGCCGGCCTACTTCAACGACAGCCAGCGTCAAGCCACCAAGGATGCCGGACGCATCGCCGGTCTGGACGTCAAGCGCATCATCAACGAGCCCACCGCCGCAGCCCTGGCCTACGGTCTGGACAAGGCGCAATCCAAGGACATGAAGATCGCTGTGTACGACCTCGGCGGCGGTACGTTTGACGTGTCCATCATCGAGATTGCTGACATCGACGGTGAGAAGCAGTTTGAAGTGCTCTCCACCAACGGCGATACCTTCCTCGGCGGTGAAGACTTCGACAACCGTCTGATCGACTTCCTGGTGGATGACTTCAAGCGCGAGCAAGGTGTGGATCTGCGCAATGACCCGCTGGCCATGCAGCGCGTGAAAGAAGCTGCGGAAAAAGCCAAGATCGAGCTGTCCTCCACCGAACAGACCGACGTCAACCTGCCGTATGTCACTGCGGATGCCTCAGGACCGAAGCACATGAACGTCAAGATCACCCGCGCCAAGCTGGAAGCGCTGGTGGATGACCTGATTACACGCACCATTGAGCCATGCCGTATCGCGCTGAAAGATGCTGGCGTGACTGCGGCGCAAATCGACGAGGTGATCCTGGTCGGCGGTCAAACCCGCATGCCCAAGGTACGTGAAGCGGTCAAAGCATTTTTCGGCAAAGAGCCGCGCAAGGACGTCAACCCGGACGAAGCCGTGGCCGTGGGCGCAGCGATTCAGGGTGGCGTACTCTCCGGCGAGCGCAAGGACGTGCTGCTGCTCGATGTGACCCCGCTCTCGCTGGGCATCGAGACCATGGGCGGCGTGATGACCAAGCTGATCGAGAAGAACACCACCATCCCCACCAAGGCAAGCCAGGTGTTCTCCACCGCCGACGATAACCAGACCGCCGTCACCGTGCATGTGCTGCAGGGTGAGCGTGAAATGGCCGCAGGCAACAAGTCCCTCGGTCGCTTCGACTTGAGCGACATCCCGCCAGCACCGCGCGGCATGCCGCAGATCGAAGTCACCTTCGACATCGATGCCAACGGCATTCTGCACGTCTCCGCCAAGGACAAGGCCACCGGCAAGGAACAATCCATCCGCATCACCGCCTCCAGCGGTCTGAGCGAGGCGGAGATCCAGCGCATGGTGCAAGATGCCGAAGCGCACAAGGAAGAAGATCACAAGATGCGCGAACTGGTGGACGCACGCAATCAAGCGGATGGCATGATTCACGCCACCGAGAAAGCGTTGAAGGATCTGGGCGATAAGGTGGATGCCAGCGAGAAGAAGTCGGCGGAAGATGCGATTGCGCAGCTGCGCGACGCCATCAAGGGCGACGACAAGGCAGCGATCGAAAGCAAGACCGAAGCACTGGCCAAGATCTCCGGCGAGATTGCGCAGAAAGCCTACGCGCAGGGCGCGGAGCAGCCGACAGGCGCGCAAGCGGCCGGCAGCGGCAGCAAAGCGAATGACGACGTGGTCGATGCCGAATTCGAGGAAGTGAAGGACAAGTAATCTGCCCCTTGGGCAGCCACCCGGCCACAGTGCGCGTAGAAAGCGGGCTTTTCGCCCCAATTGAGCGCCCTGTGGCTGTTTGGGTACTTCTATAAATTCTCTGAAGCCGCGCTTTCTGCGTCAAAATGCAGCTCAAAATGCTCACATAGTGTGTCTATGCTGCGCTTATTGAGCTGCATTTTGCCTTGCCATCATCGGCTTGATTGAATTTATAGAAGTGCCCATTTGATTTTTCGAGCACCATCATGGCGAAAAAAGACCTGTACGAAATTCTCGGTGTGAGTAAAAACGCCAGCGAAGATGAGCTGAAAAAGGCTTATCGTCGTCTAGCGATGAAATACCACCCGGATCGCAATCCGGATGACAAAGAAGCCGAGGCCAAATTCAAAGAAGCCAAGGAAGCCTACGAGATCCTCACCGACGCGCAAAAACGCGCCGCCTACGACCAATTTGGTCATGCTGCCTTCGAGGGCGGCATGGGTGGCGGTGGCGGCGGTGCAGGCTTTGGTGGCGCGGGCTTTGCCGATATTTTCGGCGATGTCTTTGGTGACATCTTTGGTGGCGGGCGTGCGCAGGGCGGACGCGGTCCACGTGCTTATCGCGGCGCAGACCTGCAATACAACCTGGAAATCAGCCTGGAAGAGGCGGTGCACGGCGCCACGGTCAATATCAAGATCCCGTCCAGCGACCCCTGCACCGCCTGCGACGGCACGGGTGCGAAAAAAGGCAGCAAACCCAAGACCTGCCCCACCTGCGGCGGCGCGGGGGCGGTGCGCATTCAGCAGGGCATCTTTGCCGTGCAGCAAACCTGCCCCACTTGCCAGGGGCGCGGCGAGATCATCGAAGACCCCTGCCCGGTATGCCACGGTCAAGGACGCATCAAAACGCAGAAATCCCTGGCGGTGAAAATCCCGCCCGGGGTGGACACCGGCGATCGCATCCGCCTCTCGGGTGAAGGTGAGCACGGCGAACACGGCGGACCGAACGGTGACTTGTTCGTCGTCATTCATGTCAAGCCACACCCGATCTTCAGCCGCGAGGGCGCCGACCTGCATTGCGAAGTGCCAATCAGCTTCGCCACCGCAGCCTTGGGCGGCGAGGTGGACGTACCGACACTCAGCGGCAACGTGCGTCTGAAAATCCCCGCGGAAACGCAAAGCGGCAAGCTGTTCCGCCTGCGTGGCAAAGGCGTTACGCCAGTGCGTGGCGGCGCGGTGGGTGACATGATCTGCAAAGTGCATGTCGAAACACCGGTCAAACTCAGCGAGGAGCAAAAAGAACTGCTGCGCCGTTTCGAGGCATCGCTGGGCGGCAACCATCACCGCCCGCAGGAGCACTCCTTCCTCGACAAGGTGAAGAAGTTCGTCGACGATTTGCGTAAGTAAATCGCATCACGCAAGCTTATAGGCCACGTCATTCCGACGTGGCCTTTTTTATGGACATGTCCTTATGGATTCTGCTGCATGACCTGGTGGAACACCCTGCCCCTTGAACACCTCTCAGCCGAGCAATGGGAAGCCCTGTGCGATGGCTGTGGCAAGTGTTGCCTGCACAAATTGCAGGATGAGGACGATGACACGGTGTACACCACCCAGGTTGCATGTGCGTTGCTCAACTGCGCCACCGCACGCTGCAGCGACTATGTGCAGCGCTTTGCGCGCGTGTCGGAGTGCACCCGCATTACCCTGGACACGGTACCCAGCTACACCTGGCTGCCTGCCACCTGCGCCTACCGCCTGCGTGCGGACAACCGTCCACTGCCCGACTGGCACCCGCTGAACACCGGCGATGCCGATTCCACCCGGCTTGCAGGCCATTCCATCGCCGGGCGCTGTCTTTCCGCGCGCGACGTGGCTGAAGACGACTGGCAAGACTACCTGTTCGATGACAATGCCCTTTGACATCCCTCCGCGCTTCGCCCTCGGCGTGGATTTTGGCACCTCCGGGGCGCGCGCTTGCTTGATTGCTGTGCACGCGGGCAAGGTGACGATCGAAGCCATGCCGCGCATCGACTTTGCAGCGCTGGACGAGGACAAGCTCGCCGCCAGTTGGCGCGAGGTACTGTTCGATCTCATCGCCGCCCTACCGCTAGGTTTGCGCCAACACCTCGGCTCGATCGCCATCGACGGTACCTCGGCCACGGTGCTGGCCTGCAATGCCGCGCGGCAGCCGCTGCACGCGCCGCTGATGTATCACGATGCACGCGGCCAAGCCTTGGTTGCCAAGATTGCCGCCGTGGCCGGCGCGACGCATACCGTCAGCAGTGCCACATCCAGTCTCGCCAAGGCGCTGTGGCTACATGACCAACTCCAGCGCAGCGAGGACATCCTGTTTCTGCATCAGGCCGACTGGCTGGCCGCGCTGTTGCACGGTCGCGCCGCGGTATCGGACTACCACAACGCGCTAAAAATGGGCTTTCCCCCCGGCGGGCAGCATTGGCCCGCGTGGATGACACAACTCATCCCCCTCTCCAGTCTGCCGCGCGTGCAAGCGCCCGGGCAGGTGATTGCTCCAGTGAGCGATGCGATCAAGACGCGCTTCAACCTGCCGGCGGACTGCACGGTCATCAGCGGCACCACCGACAGCATGGCCGCGTTTCTTGCCAGTGGCGCACACCGTCTGGGCGATGCCGTCACTTCCCTGGGCAGCACGCTGGTACTCAAACAGATCAGCGCACAACGCATCGACGACGCACGCCTGGGCGTGTATAGCCATTGGTTCGGCACACACTGGCTGGTCGGTGGCGCTTCCAATGCCGGCGGTGCGGTGCTGCGCCAGTTTTTTAGCAGTGAGGAATTGCGTGAACTGAGCGCCCAAATCGACCCCAGCCAGCCCAGCGGCTTGGATTACTACCCACTGCTCAAACCCGGTGAGCGATTCCCCATCAACGACCCGATGCTGCCGCCACGCCTCACTCCACGTCCGCACGATAATGTGCATTTTCTGCATGGCCTGCTTGAATCACTGGCGCGCATTGAGGCGCAAGGCTATGCGCAACTTGCCACCTTGGGCGCGCCCGCGCTTCGCCGCGTGCTCTCATCCGGTGGCGGTGCGCAGAATCCAACCTATAGTCAATTGCGTGCATCAGCACTTGGCGTCCCCGTACTTGCCGCGCAGCAGCAGGAGGCCGCGTATGGTGCAGCCTTACTTGCCGCCTATGGCACGCGCGTTTTCACCCAAACCATCGAGAAGCATGCATGACGGAACAAACCCTGATCACCGGCAAAGATGCCGCACTGGAAACCTCGATTGAGCGCATGCTGGCGCGTCTTGAGGCGCTTGGCTTTGACATCGAGGAAGCGCGCTGGCTCAACCCCGTACCCCATGTCTGGTCGGTGCACATCCGCGACAAACAAGCACCGTTCTTGTTCACCAACGGCAAGGGCGCCAGCCGCAAGGCAGCGCTGGCCTCGGCACTGGGCGAGTATTTCGAACGCCTGGCCACGCAGTATTTCTTTTCCGACTACGATCTGGGTGAGAGCAACGCACAGGCCGACTGGGTGCATCACCCGCGCGAACAATGGTTCAAGGCCAAGGGCAAGACGCTGCCCAAGGGGCTGATGGACGAGGCCATGCTGGCGGCGTGGAACCCGCACGGCGACTTGACCAGCAGCCAGTTGATCGAGCGCAATGCCGGTTTCAATGGCCGTGGCATTTGCGCTTTGCCGTTTGTGCGCCAGCGCGACCAAACCGAGGTTTTCGTGCCAGTCAGCATCCTTGCCAACCTGTTTGCCAGCAACGGCATGGCGGCGGGCAATACGGTGTACGAGGCACGCACCCAGTGTCTGGCCGAGATTTTCGAGCGTCATGTGCGCCAACGTGTGATCAGCGAAGGGCTGTGCCTACCCGATGTGCCCGCCCATGTGCTGGCGCGCTACCCGCAGGTGCAACGCGCCATTCATGCGCTGGAAGACAGCGGTTTTCCCATCGTGGTGAAAGATGCTTCCCTCGGCGGGCTGTACCCTGTGGTCAATGTCACCCTGCTCAATCCGCGCACCGGCGGCGTGTATGCCTCGTGGGGCGCGCATCCGCGTTTTGAGGTGGCGCTGGAGCGCACCCTGACCGAGCTGCTGCAGGGGCGGGATCTCGATCAGCTCGATGGCTTCCATCCCCCTTCGTTTGATCTCGACGAGGTCGCCGACCCGGCGAATATGGAAACGCATTTCATCGACCACAGCGGGCTGATTGCCTGGGATTTCTTCCATCAGACCCCCGACGTGGACTTTTGTGACTGGAATTTTGCCGGCAGCACGCAGGAGGAGTTTCAGCATCTGCTCGGCCTGTTGCAACGCGAAGGGCGCGATGCCTACATCCTCGATTTGCCGCATCTTGGCGTGTATGCCTGCCGCATCATCGTGCCCGGTTTCTCTGAAGTGTATCCGGCAAACGATCTTGTGGAGCAAAACGTCAACATCGCCCTGCCGCTACGTGGCAGCTTACGCGACCTGCCCAATCTGGATGATGCCGGCTGCAAAGCGCTGCTGCGCAGCATGGACAAGCTCGGCCTGAGTGACGAACAACCGTTGTGTGAGCTGCTCGGCCTGCTGGCCGATGGCGATTCGGCATGGAGCAGCCTGCGCGTGGGCGAGCTGCGCGGCTGGCTGTATCTGGCTTTGCACAAGCCAGCCAAAGCCCTGGATGCCCTGAGCTGGGCGCTGGACTTTGGCGGCCTGAGTGAGGAGCGCAGCCGCCTGTTGCGTGCCGTGGTCGATGTGCTGCGTTTTGAGTTGGCCGCTGATCTGCAACGCGCCGATTTTCACGCCATCCTCAGCCGCCTGCATGGCCGTGAACGTCTGGCACGCGCCGAGCGCCTGCTGCGCGGCGAGGAACGCCTGCCCGATCTGCCCGCGCTTACCGGCGATGATGGCGGCATGCGTCGCCACCGTCTGTTGCTTGAAGCGTATGCACGGCTGCGCGCAGCGCATTCTGCGTAAGACACAAAAACCAAGGTGCAAAACGATTGGGTGCCTTGAAAAACCGTCACGAGCGGGCGGAGTGCAAGGAGCCCCGCAGCGAATCCCCGAGACATATCATGTAGATAGGCGAGGGGTAAGCGAGGAAGCGACGCAGCAATCCGCTCGCGCAGCAGGTTTTTCCAGGTGCCCTATTTACCCACACGCCTTGTACGCGTAGCCTAAGCCCCGCCTTCATAAAACAGAAACAAAAGGAGCTTTGGCATGCACCACGACCTGGCCGTGCAAATCCATGCGGATGCACGTTTCATTGAGCTGGTTGACAAACGCAACCGCTACAACTGGACGATGGCCATCATCATGATGGTCATTTACTACGCCTTCATCCTGCTCATTGCCTTCAACCCGGGACTGCTGGCCACCAAAATCGCCGCCGGCTCGACCATTTCCATCGGCATTCTCGGCGGCTTTTTGGTCATCCTCACCGCCATCATCATGACCGGCCTGTACACGCGCCGCGCCAACAAAGAATTTGACCGCCTCACGGCAGAACTGCGGGAGCACATGTCATGAATCAGTCGTTTGTCATGCGTCCTTTGATGCTCGCCGCGGGGCTGGCCGCACTGGCCTATGCCGGCGTGAGTTTTGCCGCCGATGCCGCCAGCGGCAAATCGGTCAATGTCGCGGCGATCAGCATGTTCCTCGTGTTTGTCATCGCCACTCTGGGCATCACCTACTGGGCGGCGCAGCGCACGCGCACCGCCAAGGATTTCTACGCCGCAGGTGGCGGCATCACCGGCTTGCAAAATGGTCTGGCACTGGCCGGTGACTACATGTCCGCCGCCTCGTTCCTTGGCATTGCCGGTCTGGTGTATGCCAACGGTTTTGACGGGCTGATCTACTCCATCGGCTTCCTGGTCGGCTGGCCGATCATGATGTTCCTCTTGGCCGAAAAACTGCGCAACCTCGGCAAATACACCTTTGCCGATGTCGCTTCCTACCGCCTGCAACAAATCCCGGTGCGCACCGTAGCAGCGATTGCCTCGCTGGTGGTGGTGGCCATGTACCTGATTGCGCAGATGGTCGGCGCGGGCAAACTGATCGAAACCCTGTTTGGCCTGCCCTACACCTATGCTGTGGTCATCGTCGGCGTGCTGATGGTGCTGTATGTCACCTTCGGCGGCATGCTCGCCACCACCTGGGTGCAGATCATCAAGGCCATTGTGCTGCTCTCGGGTGCCACCTTCATGGCGCTGGCCGTGCTGTGGAGTTTTGGCTTCGACTTCAACGCCATGTTCAGCAAGGCGATTGAAATCAGCCCGAAACACGACGCCATCATGGCACCGGGCGCGATGCTCAAAGACCCCATCTCCGCCATCTCGCTTGGCTTGGCTCTAATGTTTGGTGTCGCCGGCCTGCCGCACATCCTGATGCGCTTCTTCACCGTGAGCGATGCCAAGGAAGCGCGCAAATCCGTGCTGTTTGCCACCGGCTTCATCGGCTACTTCTACATCCTCACCTTCATCATCGGCTTTGGTGCCATCATCCTGGTGTCCACCAATCCGGCGTATCTTGATGCAGCGCAAAAACTGATCGGCGGCAACAA
The DNA here is from genome assembly GCA_964402435.1 of uncultured Halothiobacillus sp. Taxonomy (GTDB): domain Bacteria; phylum Pseudomonadota; class Gammaproteobacteria; order Halothiobacillales; family Halothiobacillaceae; genus Thiofaba. Next base: position 92,362 of record CAYOCG010000002.1, read on the forward strand.
CATGGCGGCGATTCACCTTTCGCACGCGATTGGTGGTGATCTGTTCCTTGGCTTCATCTCCGCCGTGGCTTTTGCCACCATTCTTGCCGTGGTCTCCGGCCTGACCTTGGCCGGTGCCTCCGCGCTGTCGCATGACCTGTATGCCAGCGCCTTCCGTCATGGGCGGGTGGATGAGCAGACCGAAATGCGCATCTCCAAATACGCTACCGTGGCACTGGGCATCCTGGCCATTCTGCTTGGCATTGCCTTTGAGAAGCAGAACATCGCCTTCATGGTCGGTCTGGCCTTTGCCGTGGCCGCTTCGGCCAACTTCCCCGTGCTGTTCCTGGCGATTTACTGGCGCGGCCTGACCACCCGTGGCGCCGTGGCCGGCGGACTGGTTGGTCTTGTCACAGCCGTGGTGCTGGTCGTGCTGTCCAAGACCGTGTGGGTGGATGTGTTCGGCTACAAAGAAGCCATCGTCGCCTACAAAGATCCGGCGATCTTCTCCATGCCGGCCGCCTTCCTCGCCGCTTGGCTGTTCTCCATCACCGACAAGAGCAAGCAGGCCGAGGCCGAGCGCCACGCCTTCACCGCGCAGTATGTGCGTTCGGAAACCGGCATTGGGGCCGAGGGTGCGTCCAAGCACTGATGTGCTGAAAGCTTGATCGCGTAAAAAAGCCCGGCAGTCATGCCGGGCTTTTTGTTGCTTGACTTTTGACTATTCCGGCACCTCCGGCGGATGGTCAAAACGTTGAGCCGTTAAGGCATGCAGCGCAAATAACACGATCGCCACCAGCCCCCAGGCCAAACCGGCCACCACGCCCAAATCCACGATGCCGCGCCAAGGCTGCGGCAGCAAGCGCACCAACACAATCAACAACACAATCCCGGCGGTCACAGCCCAGGACACGATCATGCGTTTACGTGTGGCATGAAAAAACCCCATGCAAAACGCCGGCGCGAGCAGCACATGCCAAACCCGCGGATGATCACGCAGATAGCGCGCCCGCGCCGCCACCCGTGGCGCAAAGCCTTGCTGAAAGCCACGGTACCCCTCCCCCACCAGCATGAAAAGTAGCCAGGGCACGGCGACCGCCCACTCCAGCCAACCCCAAGGCATGTGCCACGCCTCCGCCGCCACCGGCGCCAAACGCCAAATCGCCCAGCCTATCAACGCACTGACGCCCACCACCCCCCACAGGGCTCCGATCCGTCCGAGCATGCGCTCCTCCTTCATCACACATCCATCAGGCCGCGCACGATACCACGCAGCAGCCTGCAAGCGGACGGCAAGTCGTGCTCCAAGCCCCCTGCTCTGTGTTGGAACCCTGCAATCTATCGAAAAATTCGATCAATCAAGGCCAAAAATGGGCTTAATCTATCGAATGGACGAGGTCTATTGGGCATTTTGCGGCCATTTCTGCCAGAGCAGGGCGTCCTGAAACAGACGTTCAATGACTTTGTGTCTTCCTTGATAAGATTAAACCCGAGGTACTCACTAGGCACTCCCCATGCAGCACGACATCCTGATTGGCGCCAACCCCGGCGAACACACCCAAGCCACCCTGCTCGGTCGCATGGCCAACCGTCATGGCCTGATCGCCGGCGCCACCGGCACCGGCAAAACGGTGACCTTACAGACCTTGGCCGAAGGCTTCTCCCGCATGGGAGTGCCGGTGTTTTTGGCCGACATCAAGGGCGATCTGGCCGGACTCAGCCAGCCAGGCGAGGACAAGCCGCGCATCCGTGAGCGGGTGGAAGCGCTGGGGCTTGCCGATTACCAACATGCCGCCTCGCCCGTGGTGTTCTGGGATGTGTTTGGCGAACTCGGCCACCCACTGCGCACCACGATCTCGGAAATGGGGCCGATGCTGCTCGCCCGCCTGCTCAATCTCAACGACACCCAAGCCGGCGTGCTCAACATCGCCTTTCGTGTGGCCGATGAGCAAGGCTTGCTGCTGCTCGACATCAAAGACCTGCGCGCCATGATGCAGCACATCGCGGAAAACGCCCGCGAACTGACCACGCTCTACGGCAACGTCTCTGCCGCCAGCGTCGGCGCCATTCAGCGCGCCCTGCTCGCGCTGGAAGATGCCGGCGGCACGTACCTGTTCGGCGAACCGGCGATCACCCTGGATGACCTGCTGCAAACCAATGCGCAAGGTTTGGGCATGATCAACGTCCTCGCGGCGGAAAAACTGTTTCACTCGCCCAAGCTCTACTCCACCCTGCTGCTCTGGCTGATGGCCGAGCTGTTCGAGCAACTGCCCGAAGCCGGTGATTTGGATCAACCGAAAATGGTGTTCTTCTTCGACGAGGCGCATCTCTTGTTCGACGACGCACCCAAGGTACTGCTCGACACGGTGGAAAAAGTCGTGCGCCTGATTCGCTCCAAAGGCGTAGGCATCTACTTCATCACGCAAAATCCCTTGGATGTGCCCCTGCCCATCCTCGGCCAACTGGGCAACCGCGTGCAGCACGCACTGCGCGCCTTCACCCCGCGTGATCAAGAGGCGGTCAAAGTCGCCGCCGACACCTTCCGCCCCAACCCCAAACTCAACACCCAGCAAGCCATCACCCAGCTCGGCGTGGGCGAAGCCCTGGTCTCCTGCCTGGATGCCAAAGGCACACCGCTGCCGGTCGAGCGCATTCTCGTCGCCCCGCCGCGCTCACGCATCGGCGCAATCAGCGCCGAGGAGCGCGCGAAGATCATCCAGTCATCCGCGGTGTATGGCGTGTTTGAAAAGGCCATCGACCGCGAATCGGCATTTGAAATCCTCAAACAACGCGCAGCTCAGGCCACAAGCCCTGAAGAAACCGCGCCAAAATCAACGCGCAACAGCCAGGCCGCTGAACAACCCACCTCCGGCGGCCTGCTGGATGGGCTGCTCGGCGGTGGTAATGGCGGCAAACGGGGTCGCGAATCGGTGGCCGAAGCCTTTGTCAAAAGCACCATGCGTGCCGTGGGCAGCCGGCTGGGACAAGAAATCATGCGCGGCGTGCTTGGCGCCATGACCGGCAAACGCGGCCGTTGAGACAAGGCCATGACGCTCACGCACAACGTGCTTGCCGAGCACGAACATTTGATCGGCCAGTTCAAAACCCTGCTGCTCGCCACCGTCAACGCGCAGGGTGAACCCCAAGCCAGCTACGCGCCGTATGTGCGCGAGGGTCAGGACTTTTACATCTACGTCAGCGATCTTGCGGCGCATACCGCCAATCTTTTACAGCACGGCAAGGCCAGCCTTCTGTTCATCGAAGACGAGGCGCAGAGCAAAAACCTGTTCGCGCGCAAGCGCAGCACCTTGCAGTGTCATGCCGAGGAGATCGCCCGCAACAGTGCGCACTACAACACCATCCTCGCCCTGTTTCGCACGCAATTCGGCAACACCATCGACGTACTGCAAAGCCTGCCGGACTTCCATCTCATACGCCTCGCTCCGCAGCAGGCCGGCCATGTCGGCGGCTTTGCCCGTGCGTTCAGCCTGGAGGGCAAAGATTTGCATGTGGTACAGCCCATCGACGCCGAACGGCTTGCCAACGCCAAAAACAACCCATCGTCCTAGTGTGTTACAGGTCAACAAGCTATTGAGTTAGCTCATCTTCTCGCGTAGAATCGCGGGCTTTCGTATTCCGGGCGGTTTGCGCCGGAGATTGATAGAGTCAAAGGGTGTTCAACATGTCCAGAGTATGCCAAGTCACCGGCAAGGCCGTTGCCACGGGAAACACCGTTTCCCATGCCAACAACAAAAACCGCCGTCGCTTTCTGCCCAACCTGCACCAGCATCGTTTTTGGGTCGAGGGTGAAAAGCGTTTCGTCAGCCTGCGCGTATCCAGCAAGGGCATGCGCATCATCGACAAACTGGGTATCGAACAGGTGCTGAGCGACCTGCGTGCCCGTGGCGAAAAATTTTAAGGTAAATCCCCATGGCCAAGTCAGCTAGCGACAAGATCAAGCTCGTCTCCTCTGCGGGAACCGGCTTTTTCTACACCACCAAGAAAAACAAGCGCAACACACCGGACAAGTTCGAGTTTCGTAAGTACGACCCGGTCGTACGTCAGCATGTGATCTTCAAAGAAGCCAAAATCAAATAAGGCTTTGCGGCATGCATGCACACCACCCGGCCACGCGCCGGGTTTTTTATGCGCGTTGACCAAACAATGCGAAGAAAACAAAAAAGCCCGCGACTGCTCACGGGCTTATTCAATTTTTGGCGGAGACAGAGGGATTCGAACCCTCGATGCAGTTTAACCCACATACACCCTTAGCAGGGGTGCGCCTTCAGCCACTCGGCCATGTCTCCAAAGAGGGGTGCATTTTAGTTGCAAACACCTCGTTTGGCAAGGCGTTGTTGGGGCGTTAGGGGCAAACTTGAGAGGCTAAAACGGCACTGAAATGCGACCGCAGAGCCTTGCTGCTCAGTCGAGCGACTCACCCGTTTCAGGCTCGCCCTCGCGCTTGATGCGCTGATAGATCTCATCGCGATGCACGGCGACATCCTTGGGAGCATCGATGCCGATACGCACCTGGTTTCCTTTGACGCCGAGGATGGTGATGGAAACATCATCACCAATCCGCAGAACTTCACCCACACGACGGGTCAGTATCAGCATGACTCTCTCCTTGCTTGCTCAACATCTGCCATGAAACTGCATTGCAGTCGAACATAGCAGAGTCTTTTCCATCGGTCGAGCCAAGCGGGGCTTGCGCGCAAAAAAGCACGCCTAGCCCTCAGGCAAATGCAATCAGGCTTGATCCAGGCCGAAGGCGTCGTGCAGGGTGCGCACGGCGAGTTCGAGGTACTTCTCGTCGAGCACCACCGAGATTTTGATTTCCGAGGTGGAGATCATGTGAATGTTGATGCCTTCGCGTGCCAGAGCACCGAACATGGTGCTGGCGATGCCGGCGTGTGAGCGCATGCCCACACCGACCACGGACACTTTGACGATGTGGTCATTGCCCGATACTTCACGCGCGCCCACTTCAGCGGCAACACCCTGCAACACACTCATCGCCTTGGCGTATTCGTTGCGGTGCACAGTGAAGGTCATATCGGTGGTGGCATCGGCACCGATGTTCTGCACGATCATATCGACTTCGATATTGGCATCGGCGATCGGCCCGAGGATGCGGTAGGCAATCCCCGGCGCATCGGGCACGCCCTTGATGGTCAGTTGAGCTTCGTCACGGTTGAAGGCAATGCCGGAGATGAGGGCTTGTTCCATGCCGTTTTCCTCGTAGGTAATCAGGGTGCCCGGATGATCTTCAAACGGGCCTTCATCAAAACTGGAGAGCACGCGCAGGGGCACATTGTACTTGCCGGCGAACTCCACGGAGCGAATTTGCAACACCTTTGAACCAAGGCTGGCCATTTCCAGCATCTCCTCGAAGGTGATGCGATTGAGGCGGCGCGCCTTGGGCTCCACACGCGGGTCGGTGGTGTACACACCGTCCACATCGGTGTAGATCTGGCACTCGTCCGCTTTGAGCGCCGCAGCCAGGGCGACGCCACTGGTATCGGAGCCACCGCGTCCTAGGGTAGTGATATTGCCCTCATCATCCACGCCCTGGAAGCCGGCGACCACCACCACACGCCCCTCGCGCAGATCGTCACGAATGCGCTGGGTGTCGATTTCACGAATACGCGCCTTGGTGTAAGCATCGTCGGTGAGAATGCGCACCTGCGCGCCGGTGTAGGAGCGTGCTTCCTGACCGCGCTTTTGCAGGGCAATGGCCAGCAGGGCGATGGTCACCTGCTCGCCGGTGGCGGCGAGCATGTCCATTTCCCGCGGGCAAGCGGCGGGATCGATTTGCTTGGCGAGGCCAAGCAGGCGGTTGGTTTCACCACTCATCGCCGAGGTGACCACCACGATGTCATGCCCCGCCTTGCGCCAGCGAATCACGCGTTCCGCGACCTTCTCGATGCGCTCGACCGTGCCGACCGAGGTTCCACCGTATTTTTGAACAATCAGTGCCATGTTTTCATCGCTCGTTAAGCTGAGCCGTCCTAGGAGCGCACCCGGTCAAGGGACACTCGATCTGCCATAAAAGCGTCACATTCAGACGCTTACCAAAAAACAACCCGCAGAGGCGGGTTGTCAACATGCGGCGCATTCTAATCAAAATGGCTCGAAAAATCAGCCATGCAACAAGCGTGGCGCTGTTATGTCAGACGCTCGCGCACCCAGTCATACACACTTTGCAACGCGGTGGGCAAATGCTCCGGCTGCGTACCACCGGCCTGCGCCATGTCCGGACGACCACCACCCTTGCCACCCACCTGCTGGGCGACGACGTTGACCAGCTCGCCGGCCTTGATGCGCTTACTCTCCGCCGCAGTAACGCCTGCCACCAGCAGCACACGCCCTTCGGCGGTGACACTGCCGAGCACAATCACCGCGCTGACCAGGCGGTCGCGCAGTTTATCCAGCGACTCGCGCAGCATCTCGACATCGGCATCTTCCATGCGCGCCGCCAACACCCACACGCCATTGATTTCCACCGCATGTTGCAGCAGCTCGGCACGTTGCACGCTGGCCAGCTTGCCCTTGAGTGCGCTCAGCTCACGTTCGAGTCTGTGCACTTGATCGAGCACGGCATCCACCCGCGCCGGTACGTCTTTGGGCAGCACCTTGAGCGTGCCCGCGACGCCACCCAGTGCGGTTTCCATGCCTTGCATGTAACGCAGTGCGTTGTCGCCGGTCACTGCTTCCACGCGACGCACGCCGGCGGCCACGCCACCTTCGGCAGTGATACTAAACAAGCCGATGTCACCGGTGCGTTCGACGTGCGTGCCGCCGCATAGCTCGCGTGAGCTACCGATGTCGAGCACGCGCACCACCTCGCCATACTTTTCGCCAAACAACATCATCGCGCCGAGCTTGCGCGCTTCATCGATCGGCAGTACACGGGTTTGCGTGGGCACGTTGGCGAGGATTTCGGCATTGACGATGTTTTCCACGCGGCGAATTTCTTCGTTGGTCATCGGTTGGTGGTGCACAAAGTCGAAGCGCGTTTTGTCGGCATCCACCTGCGAGCCCTTTTGCTGCACGTGCTCACCGAGCACCTCGCGCAAGGCTTTGTGCAGCAAATGCGTGGCCGAGTGGTTACGCATGGTGCGTTTGCGCGCCAAGGCATCGACCCGTGCGCTCACCGCGTTGCCCACGCTCAGAGTGCCGGTTTTGACCACGCCGTGATGACCAAACACGTTGGCTTGAATCTTTTGTGTGTCTTCCACCGCAAAAATGCCGTGCGCCGAGCGCAGCTCACCCTGATCGCCGACCTGACCGCCGGATTCGGCATAAAACGGCGTGTCATCCAACACCACCACGCCCAGCTCGCCCTCGTGCAGCTCATTGACCGCCACACCCTCGCGGTACAAGGCGAGGATGTTGCCCTGTGCTTCGAGCTGCTCATAGCCGTGGAACGTCGTCGCCGGACCGGTGTAGTCAAGATTTTGCGCCATCTTGAACTTGCCCGCGGCGCGCGCCTGCTCTTTCTGCCGCGCCATGGCCGCATCAAACGCAGCCGTATCGACGTGCATGCCATGCTCACGACAGATGTCGGCGGTCAAATCAAGCGGGAAGCCGTAGGTGTCGTGCAGCTTGAAGGCGACTTCACCATTGAGCACCCCTCCCGAGGCCAAGGCTTTCAACTCACCATCCAGAATCGCCATACCATGCTCAATGGTCTCGAAGAAGCGCTCTTCCTCTTGCTTCAGCGTAGCCATGATGCGCGGCTGGTGCTGCACCAACTCGGGGTAGGCCGCGCCCATCTCAGCCACCAGATCCGGCACCAATTTGTGGAAAAATGCAGCGCGCACGCCCAGCTTGTAACCATGACGAATGGCGCGACGAATGATGCGGCGCAGCACATAACCACGCCCTTCGTTGCCCGGAATCACCCCATCTGCCAGCAGGAACGCGCAGGCACGGATGTGGTCGGCCAGCACCTTGAGCGAGGGATTGGCAAGATCACTCTGCGCGGTTTCGCGCGCCGCTGCCTTGATCAGCGCCTGGAACAGGTCGATCTCGTAATTGGAATGCACGCCCTGCATCACTGCCGCGATGCGCTCGATGCCCATGCCGGTATCCACCGAGGGCTTGGGCAGCGGGTGCATCACCCCGTGTTCATCGCGGTTGAACT
>CAYOCG010000003.1:0-19677 GCA_964402435.1 uncultured Halothiobacillus sp.
CGCTCACCCCTCGCCTATCTATTTGATATGTCTCGGGGATTCGCTGCGGGGCTCCTTGCACTCCGACCGCTCGTGACGGTTTTTCGAGCTGCCCTCCTGCTGTTATTTTCCACCGCAGCCGTGGCGCAGGAGGTGGATACGTTGCCCCTGCGCGGTCAGGGCGTGGGCACTTATCTGTTCTTTGAGGTCTTCGACGCCAGCCTGCATGCGCCGCCGCAAGCGGATGCCGCGCGCATTCTTGCCGCAGAAACGCCCAAGCGCCTGACGCTGCGCTACAAGCTGGCGATTGAAAAGCAGCAGTTCGTCGATGCCAGCCTCGCCACCCTGCGCGCGCAATGGCCGGAGGCGCATCTGGCCAAACTCAAACCGGCACTGGACAGCCTGCATGCCGCGATGCGCGATGTGCAGCCGGGCGATGCCTACACGCTGGAGTATCTGCCGCAGCGTGGCCTGCGCCTCAAGCTCAATGGCCAGCCCCTGTGGCAGGGTGGCGATGCAGCCTTGGCCGAAGCCTACTTTGGCATTTGGTTGAATCGCCCGGCGCTCTCCGAGCCCCTGCGCTTGGCTTTGTTGGGCGAGGGCAAAAACTAATCAGCACCCAAGCGACGCAATACCCAGCGAAACACACCGCCGATGAGTGGCAGGCGAGCAAAAAGCTGCTCGCCGGTGTCCCAGTGGTCGATATGCTCTAGCGCACGACCCTCGGCATCGAAGCGCACGCGGCTCACGCCGAGGATGGGTTGCATGCCAGACTTGCAATCAAATTGCCAGTAGATGAACAGCCAATTTGCATTCAGCGCGTGATCGAGGATGTGAAAGCGCGCCTGCGGGCAAGGGCGGTGCATGTGGGTGAAAATGCGTGCAATCGCCTCGATGCCGTACACATCGTTGAACGGGTCTTTGAAATGCGCCTCGTTGCTGAAAATCTCCGCCATGCGCGTTACATCCTGTGCTGAAAATTGCGCAAAAAAGTCCATGTAGCGCGCGGCCGCGTGTTGCAAGTTCATTGACGCATCATCCAGCGCAGCAGGGGGAAATACAGCGCGTAAGGCAGGTTGCGCAGCCGCTTCATGGCAAAGACGAAGGCGGGTGGAAAGCTGATTTCAAACCCGGGCTTATCCAAGGCACGCACGATATAGCTCGCCGCTTGCTCGGCGGAGAGCAGCGCAGGCATGGCAAAATCATTCTTCGCAGTGAGTTTGCTTTGCACGAAGCCAGGATTGATGACGCGCAGACGCACGCCGTGCGCGGCAAATTCATTGTGCAAGGATTCCGCCAGATTGATCAGCGCCGCCTTGGTGGCACCATAGGGCGCGGCACGCGGCAGGCCGCGATAGCCTGCCACGCTGGCGGTGATCAAAATCTGCCCATGTCGGCGGCTGAGCATGGGGTCGCGCAGCGCATCCAGCCCATGCACCACGCCCAGGTAATTGACCTGCATCAGCTTGGCAAACAACGCGCTGTCGAATTCGGCCAGGCTCATCGGCGTGTAATCCCCCGCATTGAGTACCGCCAGCTCGATGGCGCCAAGTTGCTGTTCGATGGCCTGCACCGTCTGGCGCACGGCAAAGAGATCGGTGACATCCAGCGGGTAGGCGTGCAGTTGATCGTTTTGCTCGGCCAGTGCGTGCAGTGCGGCTGCATTGCGTGCCGAGATGGCCACCTGCCAGCCTTGCGCGGCAAGCTGCAAGGCGAGCGCTTGGCCGATGCCGCTGCTCGCGCCAGTGATCCAGGCGATGCCTGTGGATTTAGCCATGGCTTGGCTCCTTTGGCAAATGTTGTACAATAGTTTTACATTACACCTACGCCTTTGGCCAGTCGCATGACGCAAGACATTGAAACCGAGGGGTTATTTCCCATCCGCACCGTGGCGCAGCTCACTGGGGTGAATCCCATCACCCTGCGCGCTTGGGAGCGTCGGCATGGCTTGATCCGACCGGTGCGCACACCTAAAGGGCATCGGCTGTACACCGCGCAGGATGTCGATACCATCCAGCAGGTGCTCAAACTGCTCGATCAGGGCATGTCGATTGGCCAGGTGCCGCAGGTGATGCTGAAAAAACCGCCGGCCAATGGGGCGGAGCCCTTGCCCGCTTCGCTTGCCATGGATGCCGGCTGGCAGGAGTTGTTTCAGTTGTCCTTGGCGCGTTTGGATGAAGCGGTGCTGGAACGATTGCAGGCGCAGGCGTTGAGCTTTGCCTCGCCGGATGCCTTACTCGAAAGCTACTTGTTGCCCTTGCTCGACCAACTCGCACTCTCACGCCTGCAGGATGCGGCTCTGGACGCGCAGTTTCACTTATTGCAGCAACGTGTCTTGGGCATGCTGCTCGCCCGTCTGCGTATTCAGCCGATATCGATGGGCGGTTTGCTGCTCGCCAGCCTGCCGCCTGAGCGTGGTTTGTTTGCCTTGGCGCGTGCCGCGTTCGTGCTGCTGCGCGCCGGTGTGCCGGTGCATGTTTTGGGTAGCGGCGTGCAGGCCAACGCCTTGCTTGCCGCGGCGCGGCAGTGGCATGTGCGTGGTGTGTTGTTGTGGCAGGATCATGCTGTGCCGCCGGCGGTGTGGGGTACGCAGTGGCCGATTCTGCAGCAATCGAAGCTGGCGCTGGGCTTGGCGGGTGTGCAGGCTGAGGTGCTAAAAGAACACGTCTCAGGGGCACGAATGCATCTTGACGGACTTGCGGGCTGGGTGGAATTCGCGCGTGCCTTGCAGCGGGGTGAGGCATGAGTCAGACGCCTCGTTCCACCGGCCAAGGCTGTTACACTGCGGGCGATGAATTTCGCTCGAATGCAGGTTGCGCGCCCATGCTCGATGTCAAGGTCATGATTCAGGCCATTCAGGCTTCCAATGACGGGATTGTGATTTCCGAACTGGAAGGTGAGGATCACATTCTGATCTACGTCAATCCGGCATTTGAGCGGCTGACTGGCTATAGCGCGGGCGAGTGTTTATATCAGGATTGCCGCTTTTTACAGGGTGAGGATCGTGAGCAGCCGGCGCGGGCGCTGATTCGTCAGGCATTGGACAAAGGCGAGCCGGTGCGCGCCGTGTTGCGCAACTATCGCAAAGATGGCTCGATGTTCTGGAACGAACTGTCGATCACTCCCGTCTTCGATGCCGAGGCGGAAATCACTTACTACATCGGCATTCAGAAGGATGTCAGCGCACAGGTGCAGCTCGCGGAGGACAATGCCCGTCTGCGCGCCAAGCTGCGCGCGCTGGGTGTCGATCCCGACGCGGATTAGCCATGCAGGGCGTGCACGTCGTCTGGTTCAAGCGCGATCTGCGCGTGCACGACCACCGCCCGCTGGCACAGGCGGCGCAACATGGCGCGGTTTTGCCGCTGTACATCGTCGAGCCCAGCTTGTGGCGGCAGCCCGACGCCTCGCCGCGGCAGTGGCGTTTCGTGCGTCAAAGCCTGCTTGAACTTGATGCTGCGTTGCGCAGGCTTGGCGCGCACGGCCTGGTGCTGCGCGTGGGCGAGGCGGTGGAGGTGCTGCGCGCTGTGCAGCGTGAATTCGGCATCGCCGCGCTGTGGTCGCATGAGGAAACAGGTAATGCGGCCAGTTTTGCGCGCGATCGTGCCGTGCTCGCTTGGGCGCGTGCGCAGGGTATGCCTTGGCATGAGGTGCGGCAAGATGGCGTGGTACGCCGTTTGCGCACGCGCGAGGGCTGGGCGGAGCACTGGGCCGCCTTCGTCGCTGAGGACCTCACGCCACCCCCCGCACGCTTGCACACACCGCGCTGTGCCAGTGACCCATGGCCGGACGAGGCAGCACTGTTCACCCAGGCCGATGCCTGCCTGCAGGCGCAGGTGGGCGGGCGCAAGGCGGCGTTGCAGCATCTGGAGAGTTTTCTGGCTGTGCGCGGCAGCAACTACGCGCGCGGCATGTCCTCGCCGCTGACCGCGCCGACCGCCTGTTCGCGCCTCTCGCCGTATCTTGCCTGGGGCTGTGTCTCATTGCGCGAGGTGGTGCAGGCGCTGCGTCATGCGCAGGCAGAAAAACGCCCCGGCTGGGGGCGGGCGCTGAGCGCGTTCGAGGCGCGGCTGGCCTGGCAGAGCCATTTCATGCAGAAACTGGAAAGCGAGCCTGCCCTAGAGTTTGCCAACCTGCATCCCGCACTGCGTCATGAGCGGCAGACGGTGGACGAGCGCCTGTTTTCCGCTTGGGCGAACGGCCAAACCGGTTTTCCGCTGGTCGATGCTTGCATGCGCATGCTGCACGCTACGGGCTGGCTGAATTTTCGCATGCGCGCCATGCTCGCCGCGTTTGCCTGCTACCACCTCTGGCAACCGTGGCGCGCGGCCGGTTTGCATCTGGCGCGTTTGTTCATCGACTACGAGCCGGGCATTCACTGGAGCCAGATGCAGATGCAATCCGGCAGCACGGGCATCAATGCCTTTCGCATCTACAACCCGGTGAAGCAGTCCATGGAGCAGGACGCGCACGGCGTATTCATCCGCCGCTGGCTGCCGGAGTTGGCCGGGGTGCCGGAGGTGTGGCTGCACCAGCCATGGTTGATGCCGTTGGACATCCAGCATGCCAGCGGCTGCATCATCGGTCAGAACTACCCGCGGCCGATCATCGATCACGAGCAGGCGGCGCGTGAGGCGCGCGCCAGGCTGCACGCCGCCTACAGCGCGCCCGGCGCGGGCACCGCCAGTCGCCAAGTGTTGGAAAAACACGGTAGCCGCAAGCCACGCGGCGCGGCTCGCCGCGCACAACCGAGCGCATCGCCCCAACTGGATCTGTTTGCATGAAGCGCCAGAGCAACGACAAGGCGCATTTGCCCACCAAAATCTGCGCCGTCTGTGCGCGGCCGTTCACCTGGCGCAAGAAATGGGCGCACGTGTGGCCGCAGGTGAAATACTGCTCGGAGGCGTGCCGCAAGAAACGCAGCGCCCATGCGTAGGCTGGTCGTGGTGCTGGGCGATCAGCTTGATCGTCAGAGCGTAGCGTTGGAAGGGTTCGATCCGGCGCAGGATGCGTTGTGGATGGCCGAGGTGCGTGAGGAGTCCACGCATGTGTGGTCACACAAGGCGCGCATTGCGCTGTTTCTGGCCGCCATGCGTCATTTCGCCCAGGACATGCGCCGGCGTGGATGGAGCGTGCTTTATCACGCGCTGGGTGAGCATGGATTTGACAGCCTTGCTGCTGCATTGCAGGCCACGCTGGTCGAACACCGTCCGCACATCGTCAGCATGGTGCAGGCGGGTGACTGGCGCGTGCAAACAGCGCTGGAAGGCGTCTGTGCAGCGTGCGGCGTGACGCTGGAGGTGCTGGAGGATCGGCATTTCATCGCGACCATGGACGAGTTCCGCACCTGGGCGCAGGGGCGTCAATCCCTGCGCATGGAGCATTGGTACCGTGCGTTGCGTCGCAGCACGGGGCTGCTGATGCAGGGCGATCAGCCGCTGGGTGGGCAGTGGAATTTCGATGCCGATAATCGCGCGAGCTTCGACGCGCGCGGCCCGGGCTGGCTGCCTGAGCCTGAGCGTTTTGCGCCGGATGAAATCACACAAGCGGTTTTGCAGCTTGTGCAGCGTGCATTTGCCGATCATCCGGGGCAGCTCGATGCTTTCGACTGGCCAGTGACGCCGGCGCAGGCCGAGCGTGCTTTGCAGGACTTCATCACGCTCCGCCTGCCGCTGTTTGGGCACTATCAGGATGCCATGTGGCAGGGTGAGCCGTGGCTGTACCACAGCCGTCTTGCGGCGGCATTGAATCTCAAGCTGCTGCACCCCTTGCAGGTGTGTCGTGCGGCCGAGCAGGCGTTCATCGCAGGGCACGCGCCGATCGAGGCGGTGGAAGGCTTCATCCGCCAGATTCTCGGTTGGCGCGAGTATGTGCGCGGCCTGTATCACCTGTGGATGCCCGAGTGGCTGGAGTGGAATGCGCTGGAAGCGCAACAGCCCTTGCCGGATTTTTTCTGGACCGGGGAGACATCGATGGCCTGCCTGCGTGATGCCCTCGGCCAGACGCTGCGTCTGGGCTATGCGCACCACATCCAGCGTCTGATGGTCACCGGTCTGTTCTGCCTGCTACTGGGCGTGGCACCACGCGAGGTGCATGCCTGGTATCTGGCGGTGTATGTCGATGCGGTGGAGTGGGTCGAACTGCCCAATGTGCTGGGCATGAGCCAATACGCCGACGGCGGGCGCATGGCCTCCAAGCCATACATTGCCAGCGGCAAATACATTCAGCGCATGAGCAATCATTGCGCAAAGTGCCGCTTTCGCCCTGACAAAGCCTCAGGAGACGAGGCTTGCCCATTCACCACCTTGTACTGGGCGTTTTTGCACCGTCACCGTGCGCGCTTTGTCGCGCATCCGCGCCTGGCGCAGCAGGTGCGCAACCTGGAGCGCAAATCCGCCGAGGAGCTGCAGCAGATTGTGTTACAGGCCGAGGAAGCACGGTTTTTGTGGTCTTAACGGTCGTTTGCAAAGTCTTGTAGCAGAACGTTCAAGACGCCCTGCTCGGTCGTTGAGGAGGTCGATTGATCGAAAAATTCGATAGATTCGTGCTGGTTTAGCCGCAGATCTATCGAATTTTTGGGCACCTCGAAAAACCTACTGCGCGAGCGGATTGCTGCGTCACATCCTCGCTCGCCCCTCGCCTATCGCTTTGATATGTCTCGGGGACTCGCTGCGGGGCTCCTTGCACTCCGCCCGCTCGTGACGGTTTTTCGGGGTCCCCTTTTGTAGTTTGTTGCCAATCTGCGCTGCTGTTGAGATTGAGCAGGGTATCGGCGGCGACCTCTGCCTTGGCAGCGCCATGCTCCTCAAACCAGCGCCAGGCGGCCAGATGGCCGTCAAGCAAACTCTGCTCCAGCGCGGTGTGCCAGTCGGTGTGCAGCAGCGCCAGCGTCGGCCAGGCGCGCCCGCCCGAGGTGACGTAGGCCAGCCGGGGCTGAGCTGCTTGCACCCATGCGGCGTGCTGCAAACGTGCGACAAGATCGGACGGTAAGCTGGGCAGATCACACGGCACGCTGACTACCTGTCCGCCCGTCGCTTGCGCATTGGCGACATGGCCGAGGGCAGCATGCAGTCCGGCCAGCGGGCCGCAGCCTGCAAAGCGCGGGTCATCGTGCAGCAGTGGCAGGCCGAACGCGGCATAGGCGGCGTGGGTCGCGGCGTCCAGTTCACGTGGCACATTGAGCAACAGCGCGTCCACCTGCGGGGTGAGGTGGTCGATGAGATGGGCGATCAGTGGCCGCCCCTGCCAGGGCAGCAGCCCCTTGGCCACTCCGCCCATGCGTGCGCCGCGCCCAGCAGCAAGGATCACGGCGCTGGTGTTCATCGTGCGTCCCACAGATCGCGTGCCTGTGCGATGGCATCGTCCACACTGACGGCGCGTTGCAGGGCGAACAATACGGCGGCCAGCGTGCTGATCACCGCGGCTTCACCGTAGGCATCATGCGCTGTTCTGAGCCACACGGCGGCCAGATGGCTTGGGTCGAGGTGTTGTGGCTTGATCTGGCGGCGCTCCAACAAGGCTGGCCATGTGATGTCTGCAGCCTGCTCGTGGCGGCTGAGATACAGCGTGGTGGGCATTTCCGGATTGATTTCCGCCTCACCGCCTTCGCCCTTGAACACCAGCACGCCCGGTTCGTGCAACAGGCAGGCGGCCTGCTGATGAATGCGTTCATAGCCGCGATGAAAAATGCCATGCACCGATAGCGGCGCGGCAAGCGGGTTGAGCATGCGTGCCACGCTGTGCACCGGCGAGCGCAGACCGAGCAGGGTGCGTAACTGCATCAAACGCTTGAGACCCGGAGCGAAGCTGGTGAGCGGCAGGTAGGCGAAGCCGCCGTGCGCCAGGTGATCTTCGGCGGCGGTCAACGAGGCTGCCACCGGCATGTCCAGCGAGGCGAGCACCGATTCGGTATAAAGTCGATCCTCGGCCTCGCCGACATCGCCATGCATGCACACCGCCATGCCGTGTTGCGCCAGCACACGTGCGGCGAGCACAAACCACGGTAGATGGCGACGCTTGCCGGCATAGCTGCCCCAGTCGATGACGGCGGGGAAGGTGCTGGCACGTTGCGGCATACGTTCGCGCACCGCTTGCACAAAGCCTGCGGCTTCCTCCGGCGTTTCCTCACGCACGCGGATGAGCATGAGCAAAGCGCCGATCTGCTCGGGCGTTGCTTGGCCATCGAGCATCATGCCCATGGCGCGGCACGCCTCGTCCTGCGTCAGGCTGCGCGCACCGTGGCGACCTTTGCCGAGGATCTGGATAAACGTGGCGAAGGGATGCATGGTCATGCGGCAAACAGGTTGCAGGCTTGCGATGGAGGTGCGTCGATCACCGACGGCAACATGCGTTCACGCAACGCCACCACTTCACCGACCACAATCAGACTCGGCGAGGACGGCTGCTCGCGGCGCACGATGTCCGGCAGGGTGGCCAAGGTGCCGCTGAACACGCGTTGCTCCGGCAGAGTGCCGCGTTCGATCACCGCAGCAGGTGTGGCGCTGGTCATGCCATGTGCAGCAAGCAAGGTGCAGATGCGTTCCACATTCGCCAACCCCATGTAAAACACCAAGGTCTGACCTTCAGCGACCAGGGCGCGCCAATCCAGCCCCATGTCGTCTTTTTGCGTGTGGCCGGTGACCAAACGCACGGATTGTGCACAGTCGCGGTGGGTGAGCGGGATGCCGCTGGCTGCCGCACAGCCGGCGGCGGCGGTGATGCCGGGGACGGCCAGGCAGGGGATGCCACGGCTTGCGGCATATTCCATCTCTTCGCCACCGCGACCAAAAATGAACGGGTCACCGCCCTTGAGTCGCGCGACCTTCTTGCCTTGTCGCGCCAGATCGACCAGAAGCTGGTTGATGCGTTCCTGCGGCAGGGTGTGCTGCTGCATGCTCTTGCCAACGAAGATGCGTTCCGCCTCGCGGCGCGCCAGATGGATGATGCGCTCGGGCACGAGTTTGTCGTACACCACCACGTCGGCCTGTTGCAGCAGGCGCAGCGCCTTGAGGGTCAAAAGATCCGGGTCGCCGGGGCCCGCGCCGATCAGCCAGATTTCACCCTGATCTGCGGGCAAATCGTCGTGCAGGGCGCGCTCAAGCATGGCTTCGGCCTCCTGCTCGCGCCCGCTGGTCGCAAGCTGCACCAGCGGGCCGTCGAGCATGCGTTCCCAGAAATGTTTGCGCGCATCCAGTGCGGCAAAGCGTGCCTTGATGCGCGGACGGTAGCGGCCGAGCAATTCAGCCAATGCGCCGAAACCTGCGGGAATCAGCGTTTCCAGTCGTGCTTTGAGCAGGCGCGCCAGAATCGGTGAGCGCCCGCCGGTGGACACGGCGATGGTGATCGGTCCACGCTCGACGATGGACGGCAGGATGAAGCTGCACAGCTCCGGTTGATCCGCCACATTCACCGGGATGGCGTGGCGCTCGCATTCCTCGAACACGCGGCGATTGACCGCCGTGTTGTCCGTGGCGGCAATCACCAGACGAAAGCCGCGCACGATGCCCGGACCAAACAGTTGCTCCATCCAGCGCACACGCCCTGCGGCGATCATGCGCTGCATTTCGTCATGCACCCGGGGGGCGATGACCGTGACGTCGGCGCCGGCCTGCAACAGCAGATCGGCCTTGCGTGCGGCCACCGTGCCGCCGCCGACCACCAAGGCGGGGCGGTGTTGCAGATTCATGAAGATGGGTAGGTTTTGCATGATGAACTCCTCATGCCGCTTGGGGAACGTGACGGTGCAACATGGCTTTCAGCTCCGGGATGCATGAGCCGCAGTTGGTGCCGCATTGCAGCGCGGCACCCAGCGCCTCGGTGCTGCGGCACCCTTGGGCAATGGCGTTTTCGATGGCGACTTCACCGACGCGAAAGCAGGCGCAGACAATGCGTCCACTGTTTTCGCCGCCGGCCGGAGCGCGCCCGGCCAACAGGGCGAGGCGTGCACGCGCGTCGTCCGCCGGGGTGAGGAAGGCGCTGCGCACCGCCTCACGATCGATGTCCACCGCCTGTGCGCTGACGTACAGCGCGGCGACGGGTTGATTGCCCTGCCAGAGGACGAGGTGATCGTGCAGCCGATCCGAACCCGCGGCGTGCATCACGATGCCTGGGGTGGGCAGGTGCGCGTGCAGCCACGCGCGCCAGTCCGTGGGCAGGGTTTGTCCGGCCAGTTCGTAGCGCGTGATCTCGCCCATCGGCACCTTGACCCAGTAGGGCAGGTCGCCAAGCTGCGGCGCCTCGCGGCAAAACAGCACCGCTTGCCAGGTTGCCGGCCAAGGATCGATGCGCACCGGCGCGTGCTTGGATTCCGGCTGACCGGATAGCGGGTCGGTGACCGCAGCAATCAGCGTGCCCATGCGCGCCTGCGCGGCGAATTGGCTGTTCCAGTGCATGGGGACGAAGACGCTGCCGCGGCGCTGCGCCGTGCTCAAGCGTGCCCGCGCCAGCATCCAGCCGGTGGCGGAGCCAAGACGCAGCAGGTCGCTCTCTTGCACGTCGAGCATGGCGGCATCGTCCGGGTGGATTTCACAGTACGGTTCGTCGATGTGCGCCAAAAGGCGCGCGGCTTTGGCGGTGCGTGTCATGGTGTGCCACTGGTCGCGCACTCGCCCGGTGTTGAGCACGAAGGGGTAGCGCGACGAGGTGGCATGCACCGGTGGACGCGGCGTGATGGCGATAAAACGTGCGCGACCGCTGGGGGTGAAAAAACGCCCATCGCTGAACAGGCGCGGCGTGCCTTGCCAGGTGTCGCCTGCGGTTGGCACTGCAATGATCGGCCACTGCACCGGCGCGAGGGCGTCGTACGCTGCGTCGCTGAGGGTTGCCAGCGCGCTGATGTCGAAGGCGCGCCGCCCATCATTTTCAAAGCCGGAAAGCGCGGCGTGTTCGCGGAAGATGTCAACCGGCGAGTGGAAGTCGAACGCCTCGGCAAAACCCATGCGCCTGGCGACGTCGCACATGATCTGCCAGTCGTGGCGTGCTTCGCCGGGGATGGGCAGAAAACCGCGTTGCCGCGAAATGCGCCGTTCGGAATTGGTCACCGTACCGTCTTTTTCGCCCCAGCCCGTGGCCGGCAGCAGGATGTGCGCCAGTGCGGTGGTGTCGGTATGGCGCAGGATGTCGGAGACCACAACCAGCTCGCACTGGGCGAGCGCCTGGCGCACGGCGTCGGCATCGGGCATGGAGACCAGCGGGTTGGTCGCCATGATCCACACCGCTTTCACCCGCCCATCACCGATCGCTTGAAACAAGTCCACCGCTTTCAGTCCGGCTTCGTGGGCGATGGTCGGACTGTTCCAGAAGCGCTGCACGCGCGCCACGTCGTCGGCGGCAAAATCCATGTGCGCGGCAAGCTGGTTGGCCAGCCCGCCGACCTCGCGCCCACCCATGGCATTCGGCTGGCCGGTGATGGAAAACGGCCCCATGCCGGCACGGCCGATGCGTGCGCAGGCGAGATGGCAGTTGATGATGGCGTTGGATTTGTCCACGCCGCTGGAGGATTGGTTGACGCCCTGCGAGTAGAGCGTGACCACCTGTTCGGTGTCGGCAAACTGGCTGAAGAAAGAGAGCACGCTCTCCAGCGGCAGCTCGCAGGTTTCAGCCACACGCTTTGGTGTCCACGCGCGTGCGGCGTCCAGCGCGGCGGCGAAACCTTCGGTGTGTGCGTCGATGAAGGCATGATCCAAGGCATGCGTGGCATCCAGCCAGGCGAGCAGGCCGTTGAACAGCGCGGCATCCGTGCCGGGCTTGAGCGGCAGGTGCAGATCGGCGATGTCGCAGGTGGCCGTGCGGCGCGGATCGATGACGATGACGCGCATCGCCGAGCGCGCCTTTTTCGCCGCTTCGATGCGCTGATACACCACCGGATGCGCCCAAGCGGTGTTCGAGCCGACCAGGACGATCAAATCCGCCAGTTCCAGATCCTCATAACAGCAGGGCACCAGATCCTCACCAAAGGCGCGTTTGTAGCCGACCACCGCCGAGGCCATGCACAGGCGCGAGTTGGTGTCGATGTTGGCCGCACCGATGTAGCCCTTCATCAGCTTGTTGGCGACGTAATAGTCTTCCGTGAGCAGTTGCCCGGACACGTAAAACGCCACCGCCTGCGGACCGTGCTCGCGGATGATGCGTTGCAATCCATCCGCCACGGCGTGCAGTGCCGTGTCCCACGTCACGCGCGCGCCGTGCATCTCTGGATGCAGCAGGCGATCGTTGAGATCGACGGTTTCGTGCAGCGCTGAGCCCTTGACACACAGGCGGCCGAAGTTCGCCGGGTGGGTTTTGTCGCCTTTGACGCCGGTCAGCGCGCCCTGTGCCAGTTGTGCGCTCACGCCGCAGCCCACACCGCAGTAGGGGCAGGTGGTTGAAGCGTGCTGTGATAAAGATTGCGTGCTCATGGTGTGTGTCCAAAAAAAAAGCGCCCTGCCGCCTGAGCACCGCTGCTGCGGTACGCCAGGTGGCAGGACGCCTTTGTCCTTCCAGAAGATCCCCCCTGCATTGGTGGAACCTGACAGAAGCAAAGCAGGTTTGATGCCAGTGTTGTGTTGGGGCGTGCAAGCCCCCTGCTTTGGTTGTCGAGGAGGGTTTTTGCTGTTTAGACCGCGTCCATTCGATAGGTTTTGCCCGTTTTTGCACTCAATTGATCGAATGGATGAGGTCTCATTCGTTTTTGGCTTGGCAATACGGCAAAGCAGGGCGTTGCACCGCATGGGTGCAATGGAATGGTGCATGAATCAAAACGGTTCACCGCACGGGTGCTTCGCGCCAGATTGATCCTATGCCCGCATCGTGACTTTGAATGTGCCAAGGGCAAGCGCGCTGAATATCATGGTGTGCAAGTAGGTTTTGAGGTGGAACATGGACGCGGTCACGGCGTTATTGCTCGCAGTGCTTGGCATTGCCCTGGTGTTTGGTGCAGCGGCGCAGGCGTCACGGGTGTGTTTGCCGGGCAGCCTGCGCGAGTGGGTGCTGAACAACAACCTTGGGCGTATGTCGGCGTACCTGATCGCCGTGGGCGCAGCGTTGGTGTTCACTGCGCTGGCGCAAGCGTTGGCACAGCTTGATTTGAACCAGACCAAGCCACCGTATCGCAGCGCGGAGTTTGCCTGGGGGCGCTATCTGATCGGCGGCTTTGTGTTTGGCGTGGGCATGGTGATGACGCGCGGCTGTCCGGCGCGCAATCTGGTCAAACTGGGGCAGGGCAATCTGCAATCGCTGCCGGTGTTGATCGTCATGGCACTGACGGCGTATGTGATGACGCGTACTTCGGTGTACGCCGAGTGGTTCGCGCCCTGGGTGGGGGTGTTGAGTGTCGATCTGGGTCGATGGGGGATTGCGCATCAGGATGTGGGCAGCCTGTTGGGTGGCGGCATGACGCTCAATGTCTTCTTGGCTATGCTGCTTGCCGGGGGGCTTTTCGCGCTCGCCGCCCGCTGGCTCAGCCCGCTGCGCTCATGGGGGGTGTGGCTGGGCGCGGGGGTGGTCGGCTTGATGGTGGCGATGGGCTACTTTCTGACCGCCGGCCCGCTGGGCCAAGCCGCACAGGAGGCGGCGCAGCTGATGGACACACCGCAGGAGGGCTTGGGCGCGCAGTCGTTTACCTTCAGTGCGCCTCTGGGCGATGTGGTGCACTACCTCAGTCATCCGGCGCACACGGCGGCCATCACCTTTGGCGTGGTGGCAGTGGTTGGGGTGCTGCTGGGCGCCTTCATCAGCGCGCTGCTACGCGGTGAGTTCAAGCTCCTGCCCGCGGGCAATGCGCGTGAGTGGCTGATTACCCTTAGTGGCGCAGTACTCGCCGGCGTGGGGAGCGTGCTGGCCATGGGCTGCACCGTGGGACACGGTTTCAGTGGCGTGGCCACTCTGGCGTTGGGTTCGTTCATCGCGTTGGGCGCCATCACTGCCGGTGGGGTGGTGGCACACAAGCTGGATCGCTGGCTGGGGCAGCGTTAAGCCTCGCTCGCCACCTGCACCCGCCCGTGTTCGATGCGCACGGGCCAGACAGATATGCGCAGGCTTTCATCTTCCAGGCATTGTCCGTCGCGCAGACGGTAGTGGTGTTTGTACAGCGGCGAGGCCACCACGCGCTCGCCGTGCAGATCGCCGACTATCCCGCGCGCGAGCACGTTGGCACCGCTTTTCGGGTCGTGGTTGCTCAGGGCAAACACTTTTTCCTCGCTGTTGGGCAGATAAAACAGGGCAATCTGGGTGTCTGCCAGGCGTGCTGCCATGCCGGCGTTCGGTGGGAGTTCGTTCAAGGCGCAGATGTCGATCCAGTGGGCTTGTGTGTTCATGCGGTGTTTCCTTGTGTGAAGGCATCGAGTAGGGCAAACAGTGCCTGCTGCATGGCAGGGTAGGCGTCGCGTTCGGCGAGCATGTCCTCTGCGCGTTGCATCCAACGGCCATGTCCCGGCGGGGGGATGAGGTAGCCGGCGTCTTCGCGGCAGAAATCGCTGACCATGTCTGGCGTGGTTTCGATGTGGCATTGCAGACCCAGCGCATGCCCTTCGCTGGCCAAAAACATCTGATGCGCGCAGCCTTCGCTGCGGGCAAAAAGCGTCGCATCCGCTGGCAGGTCGAAGGTGTCGCCGTGCCAGTGCAGCACGCGCAGTTCTTGCGGCAGGGGCAATACGTCGGCGGTTTTGAAAATCGGCCAGAAGCCGACTTCACGCTGACTGTGCACGTACACCGACCCGCCCAAGCTCAGCGCGATCTGCTGCGCGCCAAGGCAGATGCCGACCACGCGCTTGCCTTGCGCCAGCGTGTGCTGGATCAGGGCGCGCTCTGGCGTCAACCAAGGGTGCTGTGCTTGGTCGTGCACGCTCATGTCGCCACCGAGAACGACGAGCACGTCAAACGTAGGCACGTCCGGCAGCGCTTCACCGCGGTAGAGGTGGTGCGTGCGCATGGTGTGGCCACGTGTCGCGACCCATGCGGCGATGCTGCCCGGACCTTCATGCGCCATGTGTTGCAGGATGGCGATGTGCATTGGCAAATCTCCTTACGAAGGCGTCAAGCAGCCTCGCTCAGGCGCGCTTTTTCTTCCGCCGTGGCGGGGCGGATCTGGCCGCGTTCCTCGACGAAGACCACGTTTTCATCCGGCTGGTCGCTGTTGACGAAGGGGCGGAACAGTTGCAGCCGGTCGGGGCTTTCCAGTGTGGTTTTCCATTCGCACTGGTAGCTATCCACCACCTGCTGCATCTGTGCCTCCAGTTCGCTGCCGATGCCGAGGGCATCGTGCAGCACGACATCGCGCAGATAATCCAACCCGCCTTCGAGGTTGTCCAGCCAGACGCTGGTGCGTTGCAGGCGATCCGCAGTTTTGATGTAGAACATCAAAAAGCGGTCGATGGTGCGGATGAGGGTGGCTTTGTCCAGATCGGCGGCGAGCAAATCGGCATGGCGCGGTTTCATGCCACCGTTGCCGCAGACGTACAGGTTCCAACCCTTGTCGGTGGCGATCACGCCCACGTCCTTGCCCTGTGCCTCGGCGCATTCGCGCGTGCAGCCGGAGACGCCAAACTTGAGTTTGTGCGGGGCGCGTAACCCTTTGTAGCGATGCTCAAGTTCAATGCCCAATCCTGTGGAATCCTGCACGCCATAGCGGCACCAGGTGGAGCCGACACAGGTTTTGACGGTGCGCAGTGACTTGCCATACGCCTGGCCGGTTTCAAAACCGGCATCGACCAATTCGCGCCAGATCAGCGGCAGTTGCTCCAGACGCGCGCCGAACAAGTCGATGCGCACACCGCCGGTGATCTTGGTGTACAGGCCATATTTTTTCGCCACCTGACCGAGGACGATGAGTTTATCTGCGGTGATTTCGCCGCCCGGTACGCGCGGCACGATCGAGTAGGTGCCGTCTTTCTGCATATTGGCCAGATAGCGGTCGTTGGTGTCTTGCAGGCCGAGGTGTGCGTCCTTGAGGATGTATTCGTTCCACACCGAGGCGAGAATGGAGGCCACGGCGGGCTTGCAGATGTCGCAGCCGCTGCCCTTGCCATGCCGCGTGATGAGTTCGTCAAAGTTGCGAATGCCTTCGACGCGCACCAGGTGATAAAGCTCCTGCCGTGAATGGGCAAAGTGCTCGCACAGGTCTTTTTTTACCTCGACGCCGCGCTGTGCCAATTCATGATCCAGCACCTGCTTGACCAACGCTGCGCAGCCGCCGCAACCGGTGGCGGCGCGGGTGCATGCCTTGAGTTCGGCCACGCTGGCGCAGCCGCCGTCCACCGCCTGGATGATGTCGCCTTTGTTCACGTTGTGGCAGGAACAGATCTGCGCCGTGGCAGGCAGGGCGGCCACGCCAAGTGCTTTGGGGGCAGCACCATCCCGTGCGGGTAGAATCAGGCTGTCGGGATGTTCGGGCAGGGGGATGCCATTGAGCGCCATTTGCAATAGCGTGCCGTACTCGCTGGCATCGCCCACCAGCACGGCGCCGAGCAGGCGTTTGGCCTCAGCGCATACGACGATTTTCTTGTACACCGCATTCGGGCCATCGACATAGCTGTAAGCCAAGCTGCCCGGAGTGGCGCCGTGCGCATCGCCGATGGAGGCGACATCCACGCCAAGCAGCTTGAGCTTGGTGCTCATGTCTGCGCCGGTGAAGGCATGATCATGGCCGGCGAGGGTATCGGCCACCACGCGCGCCATCTGGTAGCCCGGGGCGACCAGGCCGAAGATTTGTCCGTTCCACAGCGCGCATTCGCCGATGGCGAAAATGGCGGGATCGGAGGTGCGGCACTGGTTGTCGATGACGATGCCGCCGCGCGGGCCGATGGCCAACCCTGCGTCGCGCGCCAGTTGGTCGCGTGGGCGAATGCCGGCGGAGAACAGGATCAAATCGGTTTCCAGGCTTTCGCCATCGGCAAATTCCATGCGGTGGCGGTGCTGCTCGCCACTGACGATGCGCTGGGTATTCTTGCCGGTATGCACGCGCACGCCGAGCGTTTCGATCTTGCGCTTGAGCATGGCGCCGCCACCCTCGTCGAGCTGCACCGGCATCAGGCGCGGGGCGAATTCGACCACATGCGTTTCCAGTCCGAGTTGCTTGAGCGCGTTAGCCGCTTCCAGCCCGAGCAGGCCGCCACCGACCACCACGCCGACGTTGGACTGCGCTGCCCAGTGAGTGATGGCTTCAAGATCTTCGATGGTGCGATACACCAGGCAGGCTTCGCGCTCACGCCCTTCCAGCGGCGGCACGAAGGGGTAAGAGCCGGTGGCCAGCACCAGGGCATCGTAGGGCGTTTCGCGCCCGTTGGCGTCGATGACGCAGCGGCGTTGGCGATCAATGGCGGTCGCGGGGGTGTGCAGACGCAGTTCGATGCCGTGCGCCGCAAAAAAATCGCCTTTGACCAGGGACAGGTCTTCGGCCGTGCGTCCGCCAAAGTACTCGGACAAATGCACGCGGTCGTAGGCTGCACGCGGTTCTTCGGCAAACACGATGAGATGGTGGCTCTGGTGCAGGCCGAGCTCGACCAGGCGTTCCAGCAGATGGTGGCCGACCATGCCGTTGCCGATGACGATGAGGGTGGGAGTGTGCATGACAGGGCTCCTTGCCACCGTGGCGGTGGCGCTTGCAGGGGAATCGAGGCGGTTGTGTGCTTCGCCAAAGATCAGGGTGGAATGAACATGGCTCAGATCGCGCTGTGACTGCATCACATCGCTGTACCAGCCGCCATCAGCGGTGTCGCCAAACAGCACGGCACCGATCAAACGACCGTCGCGCAGCACCAGTCGGCGGTAGTGGCCATGCAGCGGGTCGTGCAGGGTGTGCGTGGTGCAGCCGTCGCCGCCGTGAAAGTCGCCGGCGGAGAACACTTCGATGCCGGTGACTTTCAGGCGAGTTGTCTCCGGCGGCGCACCGGGGTAATGGGCTTGCGCGTCACCGGCGAGCACACGCGCCAGCACCTCGGCTTGCTGCCAGAGTGGGGCGACCAGGCCGAAGGTTTGTCCGCGGTGTTCGATGCACTCGCCCACGGCGGAAATGGATGGGTCTGAGGTGGTGAGTCGGTCATCGACGAGGATGCCGCGTGCGCACGCAAGGCCGCAGTCCTTGGCCAGGGCGATGCGTGGGCGTACGCCGGCGGTGACCACGACCAGATCGGCCGCTAGCACCTCACCGTGGGTCAGGTGAACCTGCGTCACACGTGTGGTGCCCTCACAGGCCGCCGTGTGGGCGCCGAGCACAAAGCGTATGCCACGCGCCTCCAGCGCGGTCTGCAACATCCCTGCGGCGCAGGCATCGAGTTGCCGATCCATCAGCCAGGCGTTGCGGTGCACGACGGTCACCTGCATGCCGCGACGATTGAGCGCGTCCGCCGCCTCAAGACCAAGAATGCCGCCGCCAATGACCACGGTATGGCGATGCTGCTGCGCGGCGTCGAGCATGGCATGCACATCGTCCAGATCGCGGAAACCGAGCACGCCCGGCAAGTCGATGCCGGGCAGCGCGGGCATGAACGGCGCGGAGCCGGTGGCGAGCACGAGATGG
Source organism: uncultured Halothiobacillus sp. (assembly GCA_964402435.1). Classification (GTDB taxonomy): domain Bacteria; phylum Pseudomonadota; class Gammaproteobacteria; order Halothiobacillales; family Halothiobacillaceae; genus Thiofaba. The sequence goes on from CAYOCG010000003.1 coordinate 18,467, forward strand.
TCATATGTCAGCGTCAGTCCGCTGTCGGTGTGCACGCAGTGTGCGGCGCGGTCGATGCGCGTCACGCTCACCCCGGCATGTAGCTGGATGCCGTGGGCGGCATACCAGGGCAGGTCGTGCAGCAGGGTGTCGGCAAAGTCTTTTTCTCCGGCGAGGACGGGCGAGAGCAGGATGCGGTTGTAATTGCCGCGCGGTTCGCTACCGATCACCGTGATGTGCCAGCGTTCGGCCGCCAAGCGCAGCAGGTTTTCCACCGTGCGCATGCCGGCCATGCCGTTGCCGATCACCACTAAATGCGGCCGATGCATGGTCATGATCTCAGGCCGCCGCCTTGTGGTGCTTTTCGTAGAGGAACTTGAGCACCTCGTGGCGGCAGTGGTTGTAGGTCGGGTCATCGGCCAGGGCAAGGCGGTTGCGCGGGCGCGGCAGATCGACGTGCAGGATCTCGCCCACCGTGGCCGCTGGGCCGTTGGTCATCATGACGATGCGATCGGAGAGCAGCACGGCCTCGTCCACATCGTGGGTGACCATGATCACCGTGCTTTCGGTGGCGGCGCAGATGCTCATCAGTTCATCCTGCAAATGTGCGCGGGTCAGCGCATCCAGTGCACCGAAGGGTTCGTCCATGAGCAGGGCTTTGGGCTGCATGGCCAGGGCGCGGGCAATGCCCACCCGCTGTTTCATGCCGCCGGATATTTCGCCCGGCAATTTGTCGCGCGCATGGCTCAGGTGCACCAGTTCCAGCGCCGCATGGGCGCGTTCGAGCATGTCGGCCTTGCTCTCTTTTTGGCCAAACACTTGTTCCACGGCCAGCAGCACGTTTTGCGTGCAGGACAGCCAGGGCAGCAGGGAGTGGTTTTGAAACACTACCGCGCGGTCAGGTCCCGGGCCTTTGATTTCGCGTCCGGCGCAGAGCAGGGTACCGGAGGTGGCGTCCAACAGACCGGCCACCAGATTGAGCACGGTGGATTTGCCGCAGCCGGAGTGGCCGATGATGGAGATGAATTCGCCCTTTTGGATGTGCAGGTTGACATCGCGCAGGGCGATGAACGGACCGCGCTTGGTGTTGAATTGCATGCCGACCTGGTCGAGCTGGATGTAGGCGTTCATGGGAATCGTTCCTTGATGGGATTTAGCGTGCGTCGTAGTCAAAGCGCTTGGCGAGCAGGGTCAGCCCCACTTCCAGAAGCAGGCCGACGATGCCGACGACG
>CAYOCG010000003.1:19730-36063 GCA_964402435.1 uncultured Halothiobacillus sp.
CAGAAGCCGATGCCCACGCCGCCGGTGAGCATTTCCGCAGCGACGATCACCAGCCAGGCGATGCCGATCGACAGGCGTACGCCGGTGAGCACATAGGGCAGGGTAGCCGGTAGGAGGATGCGGGTGACGATCTTCCATTCCGAAAGATTGAGCACGCGGGCGACGTTCATGTAGTCCTGCGGCACGCGCGTCACACCCACGGCGGTGTTGATGATCATCGGCCAGATGCTGGAGATGAAAATCACCCAGATGGCGGCGGGATCGGCTTTTTGAAACACCAGCAGGCCGATCGGCAGCCAGGCGAGAGGTGAGACGGGACGCAGCAGGCTGATGATCGGCGCGAGCATGTCGTGAAAAAAATGGAAGCGGCCGATGACAAAGCCAAGCGGAATGCCGATCAGCGCGGCCAGGCCAAAACCGATGCCGACGCGCTCCAGCGAGGCCAGAATGTTCCAGCCGATGCCCATGTCGTTCGGCCCTTTGTCGTAGAAGGGTTCGGAAAACAGCTCGACAGCGGCATTCCATGTGACGCCAGGGGTGGGGATGGTGTTGTTGGTTGCAGCGAGCAGTGCCCACAGCAGAATGAAAAGTCCCATGCCGAGCACGGGTGGAGTGATGTTGCGCGCCAGCGTCTTGAGGCGTTCGCGCGAAGGGGGGGAGGTGTTCATACAACAATCCTTGGGGCTGTTTTGCAGGCACCCTGCTTTGCGGTTGAAGGGCAAAAAAGGCTCGAATCTATCGAATGGACGAGGTCTAAATGCCGTTTTTTGCCCGGAATTGATCGAATTTTTCGATCAATCACTCATGCCTTGATCTTGAAGCTGTCGGCGTAAGCCTTCGGATCACTGCCATCCCACTTCACGCCATCAAACAATGTGCTGCTGCGCAGGTCGGAGGCGGGGAGCGGTACTTTGAGCTGGGTGGCGGCTTCTTTGTACAGACCGATCTGGTTGATCTGCTTGGCCACGGCCAGATAGTCCGGGTGCTCCTTGAGCAGACCCCAGCGCTTGTGCTGGGTGAGGAACCACATGCCGTCGGAGAGGTAGGGGAAGCACACCGCGCCGTCGTTGTAGAACTTCATGTAATTCGGGTCTTGCCAGGTTTTGCCCAGACCGTTGTCGTATTTGCCGAGCATGCGCCCTTCGATGACATCCACGGCGGTGTTGACATACGCCTTATCGGCGATGACCTTGGCCACTTCGGGACGGTTGTCCATCACATCTACAAAACGCGAAGCGTCCAGTACGGCCATGGTCAAAGCGCGTGCCGCGTTGGGGTTCTGTTTGACGAAATCCGCCGTGCAGCCAAGCACTTTTTCCGGATGATCTTTCCAGATGCCCTGGGTGGTTTCGGTGGTGAAGCCGATCTTGTCCATGATGGCGCGCGCGTTCCATGGCTCGCCCACGCAGTAGCCGTCCATGTTGCCGATGCGCATGTTGGCCACCATTTGCGGCGGTGGCACGGTGATGGTTTTCACATCTTTGAAGGGATCGATGCCAAAGTTGGCCAGCCAGTAATACAGCCACATGTCGTGCGTGCCGGTGGGGAAGGTCTGCGCAAAGGTGTATTCGCGCGGCTCGGCTTTCACCAGCTTGGCCAGTCCCGCGCCATCGGTGACACCCTTGTCCTTGAGCTGATTGGAGAGGGTGAGCGCCTGGCCGTTGTTGTTCAGTGTCATCAGTACCGCCATGTCTTTCTTCGGCCCGCCGATGCCCAGCTGTACGCCATACACCAGGCCGTAGAGCACGTGCGCGGCGTCCAGTTCGCCGTTGACCAGTTTGTCGCGCACCGCCGCCCAGGAGGCTTCCTTGGACGGAATGATCTTGATGCCGTACTTCTTGTCGAATTCCTTGACCGAAGCCATCACCACACTGGCGCAGTCGGTGAGCGGAATGAAACCGACTTTCAGCTCGGTTTTCTCCGGTGCATCGGAACCCGCCGCCCAGGCGCCGGTGCGAATGCCGGTGGGCAGTGCAGCATAGAGCGCAGCCCCGCTCATGGCCGCCAGGCTCTGGCGGAAGAAGTCACGACGCGATGCGGAGACGGCAGGAGTTTTCGGTTCGGTGTGCATGGCAGGTCCTCATCAAGGGTCAATAAAAAAGCGCCCGTAACCGCAGGGGGTGCATCCCCGTGGGTTACGAGCGCCATTGCTCGGAAATTGAACGACCGCCTTTGGTCGTTGTTAAAACTTAATGCAAGGCGTGTGCCAAGCAGGTGAGCCTGTGTTTAACCATGGTTTATAGGCGCTGGCGCACCAAATGAGCGCAGCGGATGCACTAAGACGAATCGTTTCAGCCAATCATGCTGAAAATGTCGATCACATTCTGTGCGACTTGGGTCAGGCGCTGATTGCGATCCATCGCTAATTTGCGTAGCGCGTTGTACGCCTCACTCTCATCGAAGCCACGATGCTTCATCAGCAGTCCCTTGGCACGCTCCACCAGCTTGCGCTCGCTCAATTCATCGCGGGTTTTTTCCAGCTCGGTACGCAGTGCGTGAAATTCGCGGAAGCGGGCAATGGCCACATCAATGATCGGGCGCACACGTTGGCTGTGCAGGCCGTCCACGACATAGGCGCTCACCCCGGCACGCACCGCCTGGGCAATGGTGTCGCCATCATCCTCACTGGAGAAAACGATGATCGGTCGCGGGTTGTCGCGAGTGACCATGGCCATGTTTTCCAACGTGTCGCGATCCGGCGATTCCATGTCGATGATGACCACATCCGGTTGCAAGCGCTGCACCTGTTGCGCCAGATCCAGTGTGGAATGCAGGCGCGCAATCACATCATGCCCGGCGTCAAGCAAAGCCTGTTCAAGAATGGCGGCACGTCCGGCCTGATCATCGATCAGCAGGATGCGCAGGGCGGATGATTGCGCGGGGGCTGGTTTTGTGCGGGTGATCTGTTGCATGCTCAGCGCACAAGCATGATTCGCGCCAAGGAGATTGTGATGCACCAAGCGCAGACGACGATGCCGGTGTTGCTGATTTGTCCGGGGACTTCACGCGGACTGCGCCTGAGTGTGTTGCTGGCCGGTGGTGGCTTGCTGGGGGCAGTCTGGTTGGCGGTTTTACCGTGGGAGGTGGCGCTGGTCGTCAGCGGGCTGATCATGGTTGTTTTGGCCTTTGCCTGGGTGCACAAGCCGCGCGTGCGCTGCGTGCACGTGTTTGAGGGGTGCTGGCGCGTGCAGCTTGTGGATGGTGCGTGGCAGGATGCGCAACTTGATCGTGACGCCTGTCGCTTGACACCCGGTTGGGTGCATCTGGGCTTTTTTCTGGCCGATGGGCAGCGTGTAGTCATGACCTGCTTCGCGGATGCCGTGTCTGCAGACGCCCTGCGCCAGCTGCGCGTGCGTTTGCGCCTTCAGCGCGAGGCAGCCCAAACCTGAGCGCGTTGCAGATAGTCCTGATGCAGGGCAGCGATGCGTGGCAGCAGTTGTTCGCGTTCAGCACTGTTGTCGATGACATCGTCCGCGCGGATCAAGCGCGCCTGGCGTGAGGCTTGCGCGGCCAGCATGGCTTTGGCTTGCGTAGCATTCACACGATCACGTTGCATCAGCCGCTGGATTTGTGTGTCCTCGCTGCAATCCACCAACAGCACGCGATCAATCAGCGTGGCATAACGCTCCCCGCTTTCCACCAGCAGGGGAATGACCAGCAGGGCATAGCCTGTATGCGCAGGCAGGCTGTGCAGCCGTGCGCTTACCTCCGTGTGAATGCGTGGATGCAGGATGGCATTGAGTGTGGCGCGTGCCGTGGCATCGGCAAAAACGCGCTGGCGCAGTGCCGGGCGATTCAATCTGCCATCGACCAAGAGGATGTCACGGCCGAAGGCGTGCACCATCTCGCCTAGTGCGGGCTGTCCGGGCGCGACCAATTCACGAGCGATCTGGTCGGTGTCGATGATGATTGCACCCATCGCGGCGAACTGCTCCGCCACCGTGGATTTGCCACTGGCAATGCCGCCAGTCAGGGCGACACAGTAAGGTCGGGACGGCACGGTCTAGAACAGGTTGAAGTAGGCCGCGCCAAGCTCTTTGCCCAAGAACAGCCAGAGCGCCCCGGCGGCGGCAAGATACGGGCCAAACGGAATCGCCATGCTGCCATCACGCTTGTGCAGCAGCATGAGCGTGATGCCCACCAAGGCTCCTACCAGACTGGAAAGCAGGATGATGCCGGGTAGCGCCTGCCAGCCCATCCACGCGCCGAGCGCGGCGAGCAGCTTGAAATCACCAAAGCCCATGCCTTCCTTGCCGGTGAGTAAACGAAAGCCCTGATACACCAACCACAATGACATGTATCCAGCCACCGCGCCCAGTACCGCATCGTGCAGGCTGGTGAACATGCCACCGAGATTGACCAACAGACCCAGCCAAAGCAGTGGCAGGGTGATCTGATCCGGCAGCAGCATGGTATTGAGGTCAATCACCGTCAGCGCGAGCAAGGCCCAGAGCAGAAGCAGGGCGAACAGCAGTGGCCAGCTCCAGCCCCAGTGCATCGCTGCAAGTACGGCAAGCATCGCCGCCGCCGCCTCCACCAGCGGGTACTGCATGGAGATTGGTGTTTTACAGGCCGAGCAACGACCGCGCAGCAGGATGAAGCTGACCAGCGGCAAGTTTTCCCACCAACGCAGCTCGTGGCCACACTTCGGGCAATGTGAGGCAGGGTAGGCGATATTGAATGCCGCCGTTGGTGCAGAACCCTCGGCGGTGAGTTCAAGCAGTTCGCGGCATTCGCGCTGCCAACTGTCTTGCATCATCTTCGGTAGGCGCAGGATCACCACATTAAGGAAGCTGCCGATGACCAGCCCGAACAGCGCCGCCGTGGCATAGAGCGCAAGCGGGTAGGCTTGAAGAAAAGCATCCATGCTCACTATGCCTTAGACGACCGAGCCGAGCTTGAAGATCGGCAGGTACATGGCAATCACCAAGCCACCGACCACCACGCCGAGGAAGGCCATGATCATCGGCTCCATCAGGCTGGCCATGGCGTCCACCATGTTGTCCACTTCTTCCTCGTAAATATCGGCCACTTTGCTCAGCATCTTGTCAATTTCCCCGGTCTCTTCGCCGATGCCAACCATCTGGATCACCATCATGGGGAACAGACCGGATTGCTGCATGGAAATGCGCATCGCTTGACCTTGCTCGGTCATGTCGCGCATCTCCAGCACTGCTTTCTCATACACATAGTTGCCGGTGGCACCGGCCACCGAGCCCATGGCTTCCACCAAGGGCACACCGGCAGCGAACATGGTGGACAGAGTGCGCGCAAAACGCGCAATCGCCGCCTTATGGGTCAGCGGGCCGAAAATTGGCAGGTGCAGCACCAATTTGTCCAGGTTCTGCTGGAAGGTGCGCGAGCGCTTTTTGGCCTGCAAGAAAAGAAACACCGCGCCACCCACGCCGCCAAAAATCAACCACCAATACTCTTGAAACAACTCGGAGAGGTGCAGGACAAACAAGGTAAATGCCGGCAGGTCGGCGCCGAAGCTGCCGAACACCTCGGCAAACACCGGCACCACGAAGATCAATAGAATCGCGGTGACAATAAACGCCACCACCATCACCGCGATGGGGTAGGTCAGGGCTTTCTTGATTTTCTTCTTGATACTCTCGGATTTTTCCTTGTAGTTGGCAATGCGCTCCAGCACTGCCTCCAGCGCACCGGCATTCTCTCCGGCAATCACCAGGCTGACGAACAGGTTGTCGAACTGCATGGGATGGTTTTTCAGCGCGTTACCAAACGAAATACCGCCGGCAACGTCATCTTTGATCGCGGTGACCAGCTTGGTCATTGCCGGTTTTTCCGCGCTCTGCGCAATGATCTCCAGCGCCTGCATCAAGGGCATCCCCGCCTGCATCATGGTGGCCATCTGGCGCGCAAAACCGGCAATATCCGCCGACTCCACGGGCTTGCCACCGCTGAACAGCGCCTTGGGCTTTTTCTTGATCTTGAGCACCATGATGCCCTGCTGACGCAGTTGAGCGCGTGCCTGAACCTCGCTGGCGGCAAGGATTTCGCCGCGGATCACTTCGCCTTTCTTGCCCTTGCCTTCCCAGGACCAGGTGACCTTGTTGTCGCCGATGCGTTCCTTATCCAGTTTCTTCGCCTGCGCCATGGTGTCCTCGTATCATTTACTCGCCTGTCAAGGCGGGTTGCCGTCAATTGCGCACGAGTATAGGAAAGCTCGTTGAATTTTGCTTGAGCGGCGTCGCGTCTGACCTACATTGCGCGCTGGTCGTCGGTTTCAGCTGGAAGATTTAGCCGGGAAAGCAGCGCGTCGAGAGCATCCAGCGAGCCGTAGCGCACGATCACCTGTCCTTTGCCACGGCTGCCATGACGGATTTCCACGGCAGCCCCCAAGTGTTCACTCAAGCGGCGCTCCAGCGAGGCGATATTGGCGTCTGCTTGAGGCGCTGGTGTTGGCTGCTCATCTGCCGCGCGCTGCAAGCGTGCCACCATGGCTTCGACTTCGCGCACCGACATGGCGCGTGCGGCAATTTTTTCTGCGGCTTCTTCCTGTAAAGGGCGCGGTAGGGGGAGCAGGGCGCGGGCATGCCCCATGTCGAGCTGGCCGGTTTCCACCAAGCCTTGCACGGCAGGGGCAAGTTCAAGAAGGCGCAGCAGATTGCTCACGTGGGTGCGCGAATGCCCGAGCACTTCACCGGCCTGTTGGTGGGTCAGGCCAAAGTCCTCGATCAAGCGCTGGATGCCTTGTGCCTTTTCCAGCGCATTCAAATCCTCACGCTGTAGATTCTCCACCAGCGCAAGTGCGGCAGTGGTGGCGTCATCCACCGCGCGGATGATCGCGGGAATCTGCGTCAGTCCTGCTTTTTGGCACGCGCGCCAGCGGCGCTCGCCGGCGATGAGCTCGAAGTGCTCACCGGCAGGACGGACGACGACAGGCTGCAACAGCCCTTGCGCCTTGATCGACTGCGCCAGTTGATCCAGTTGCTCGGCATCGAAGGTTTGCCGCGGCTGCCATGGGTTGGGTCGTATGCTGTCAAGCGGCAGCTTGCGCAGCTCGCCTTCGCGCGGGCTCTCGGCCGAGGAAATCAAGGCGCTCAGGCCGCGCCCCAAGCCGCGCTTGGCGCTCATGCGCGCATCCTCTGCCGCACTTCCGCCGCCAGGGCGAGATAGGCTTGAGCCCCGCTGGAGGCCGGGTCATAAGCAATCGCGGAAAGCCCATGGCTGGGCGCCTCAGCCAGGCGCACATTGCGTGGAATGTGTGTGGTGAACAACCGTTCAGCAAAATGCGCTTCCAGTTGTTCGGACACCTCTTGACTGAGGCGATTGCGCCCATCAAACAGCGTGCGCAACACGCCGAAGATGGCCAAACGCGGGTTGACCGCGCTGCGCACCTGCTCGATGGTGTCCATCAACGCGCTCAGCCCTTCGAGCGCGAAATACTCACATTGCATGGGCACGATCACATCTTCAGCGGCAACCAGCGCGTTGACGGTCAAACTGTTGAGCGCGGGCGGGCAGTCGATGAGGATGAAATCATAGGTGTTGCCCAACCCGTGCAGCGCCTGGCGCAACACCAGCTCGCGGCCAATCTTGCTCACCAGGCGCACTTCGGCGGTGGTCAAGTCACCATTCGCCGGAATCACGTCGAACGACCCGCTGGGGCTGGGGTGAATGCAAGCCTCCACGCTTTGTTCACCCAGCAACAGCTCGTTGGCTGTGGGCTGGATGGCGTGCTTGTCCAACCCGCAGGCCGTGGTCGCGTTGCCCTGCGGGTCAAGATCGATCAACAGCACACGCCGACCATCTTGCGCCAGCGCGGCAGCAAGATTGACGGCAGTGGTGGTTTTACCCACGCCGCCCTTCTGGTTGGCAATGGCGAATATGCGGGTCATGGCGTTTCCTTGTCGTGCAGCAGGATCAAATGGCGATCGCCCAACGCAGAGGGTACACGTAATGCGATGCAGTCCACCACCCCAACCCAATGCGGCAGGGCTTGCAGCTCATCATGCGGCACCTGCCCCTTCATCGCCAGCCAGCGTCCGCCAGGGTTGAGCAGATGGCGCGTCAGGGTGACGAAATCCGTCAAACGGGCAAACGCGCGGCTGGTGATCTGATCATAGCTGCCCTGCAAAGCCTCGACGCGGGTGTGCACCGCTTGCGCCTGCGTCAAGTGTAAGCTACGCACGACGTGCTGCATGAACTGCACTTTTTTCGCCACGGCATCGACCAAGGTCACTGGCATTTCGGGTTGGGTCATGGCCAGAACCAAACCCGGCAACCCCGCGCCTGCGCCGACATCGAGCAGGGGGCGTGCAGAGACATGCGGCAAGAGGCTGAGCGAATCCAAAAGGTGTTTATCCACCATCTCCAGCGGTTGGCGGATCGCCGTCAGGTTGTATGCCTGATTCCACTTATCGAGCAAGTGCAGGTAATCGAGCAGTTGATGTTGCACCGCATCCGGCAGCGTCAGCTCCATGGCATGCAGCCCTTCGCTCAAGCGTTGGGCGCAGGCTTGGCGTGGAAAGGCAAGGCTCATGAGGCAGCTCGCTTGGCGTGCTTTTTCAACGATACCAACAGCAGCGAGATGGCAGCAGGGGTGACCCCGGGGATGCGCGAGGCTTGCCCCAGGGTGCTCGGGCGATGCAGGCGCAGTTTCTGACGAATCTCATTGGACAAGCCGCTGATACTGTCCAGATCGAGATTATCCGGCAGCACGGTCTCTTCGTTGCGCCGTGCGCGCTCGATTTCCTCGCGCTGGATGGCCAGATAGCCGGCGTATTTGGCCTGAATTTCCACCTGCTCGGCTGACGCCTCATCCAGCGGTGTCTCGGCGGCAAGTCCGGGCAGACGCATGATGTCGTCGTAAACCAATTCCGGGCGCTTGAGCAAATCCAGTGCGGTGGATTCGCGTGAGAACACTAGCCCGCGTTCTTGTAGCGACTGCGCGGCCGCGCTGTTGGGCGTGACCAGAATGTCGCGCAAACGCTGCTGTTCGCGCTCGATCGCCTCGCGTTTGGCGTTAAAGGCGCGCCAACGTGCCTCGCCCACCAGACCGAGGCTGCGCCCGAGCTCGGTGAGGCGCAGATCGGCATTATCCTCGCGCAAATGCAGGCGGTACTCGGCGCGGCTGGTGAACATGCGATAGGGTTCGTTGGTGCCGAGGGTGATCAGATCATCGATCATCACGCCGATATAACTCTCCTCGCGCCGCGGTGCCCAAGGCTCCAGATCGCGTGCCGTGCGCGCGGCATTGATGCCTGCCACCAAACCTTGCGCACCGGCCTCCTCGTAGCCGGTGGTGCCGTTGATTTGTCCGGCAAAAAACAGGCCGCGCAGCACGCGGGTTTCCAGTGTAGGCTTCAAATCGCGCGGGTCGAAGTAGTCGTATTCAATCGCATAGCCTGGTCGTGTGATGTGCGCGTTCTCAAAACCGGCAATCGAGCGAATCATCGCCAACTGCACATCAAACGGCAGCGAGGTGGAAATGCCATTGGGGTAGATTTCGTTCGAGCTCAGGCTCTCCGGCTCAACAAACACCTGATGCCGCGACTTGTCGGCAAAACGTACGATCTTGTCCTCGATCGACGGACAGTAGCGTGGCCCTATGCCCTCGATCACCCCGGCGTACATCGGCGAGCGATCCAGCCCGCCACGAATGATCTCGTGGGTGCGCTCATTGGTGTAGGTGATAAAGCAACTCACCTGCGCAGGGTGCTCATCGCGCGAACCCATGAACGAGAACACCGGGCGTGGCTCATCGCCGCGCTGCTCTTCCATCACCGCAAAATTCAGCGAACGGCGATCAATGCGCGCCGGCGTGCCGGTTTTCAGTCGCCCGACACGCGGATGCAGTTCGCGCAAACGCTGCGCCAACGCAATCGACGGCATGTCCCCCATCCGTCCGCCGGCGTAGTTGTCCATGCCGACATGGATTTTGCCACCGAGAAACGTTCCGGCAGTCAGCACCACGCATGGCGCAGCAAAGCGGATACCGGTATTCGTCACCACACCGGCAACACGCTCGCCCTCGACGAGCAAATCATCTGCCGCCTGTTGGAATACCGTCAGATTGGGCTGGTTTTCTACCATACGCCGAATTGCCAAGCGGTAAAGATTACGATCCGCCTGCGCCCGCGTGGCGCGTACCGCCGGTCCTTTGCGTGCATTGAGCGTGCGAAACTGAATCCCGCCCTGATCCGCCGCCCGCGCCATGGCACCATCCAGCGCGTCGATCTCCTTGACCAAATGCCCTTTGCCAATGCCGCCAATTGCCGGATTGCAGCTCATTGCCCCCACGGTTTCGATGTTGTGCGTCAAAAGCAAAGTTTTGGCACCCGCACGCGCGGCCGCCAGCGCGGCCTCAGTGCCTGCATGGCCGCCGCCGATGACGATGACATCGAAGTGTTCAGGGTAGTGCATGGTAGGTATGATCTTTGTTTAACCCGCTGATAATACAAGAAAGTGAGGTGTCAGATGGCCATGAGCGCCTCACGGACAAACTCCGGCGGTGTCAGTGCGCCGCGATGGATGCCGGCATTGTAAAAGCGAGTGGCAAAGTGTTTTGCGTTGACATCGGCTTCACGGAAATCATCCAGTGTGCCGCCTTTGCGCGCCAAAGTGCACGTGATCGAGCCTCCGGGGTAGACCGGTTGCGGGAAAAGCAGGCTACGGCGGTCACGGAATCCTGCCTGTTGCATGGCACGATGCACGTTTTGCAGCACCGGCATGTGGTAGAAAGGTGACTCGCTCTGGCTGACCAGAATGCCGCCTTCGCGCAACACGCGGAAACAATCCGCGATGAAGTGGGCGCCGAACAAGCCCTCGCCCGGGCCGACGGGGTCAGTGGAATCGACGATGATGATGTCCGCGCTGGCATCTTTAGCTTCACGCATGAATTTCACACCGTCCTCGAAGCGCAGGGTGGCACGCGGGTCGTTGTTGCGTGTGCATAGTTCGGGAAACCATTTTTCCGCCATGCGTGTGACCTGCTCGTCGATGTCGATTTGCGTCACCCGCGCCACCTCCGTGTGCTTCAACACTTCACTGAGCGTGCCGCAATCGCCGCCGCCGATGATGATGACATCGCGCGGAGCAGGGTGCGCGAACAGCGCAGGGTGCACCAGCATTTCGTGGTAGACAAAGTTTTCCAGGCTGGTGAGCATGAAGGCGTCATCAATCACCATCAGATTGCCCCAGTGCTCGGTGGCGTAAACGGCAATGTGCTGAAACGGGCTTTGCACCTCGTCGAGCAGGCGGGTGATTTTCAGGCTGAAGGCCGCGCCCATGTGCGCGACGTGCTCACTGACCCAGCCGTCTTGTGGGCTCAAGGGGGCAATCGGTGTGTTCGTGGTTGTCATGTAACGTTCACTAAAGCTCTGGAATTATGCAACAATCGGCGGCTGCCGCTGTCTCATTGGGTCGGCGTTACCGCGTTGTGGTGCTGCTTAATTGTATGATTTTCTGAGTGGTTTAATGGTTAATGATGAAAAATAACATGTTGCTGCGTGCGCTGGGTACAGGCTTGCTGCTTGCTGCTCTGGCGCCATGGGGGGTTGCGAGCATTCAGCGTGCTCAACTTGGGCCAGTGACAACCTACGTTGTGTTGGCTTTGTTGTTCATGTTGCTGGTGGTTGCTGTGATTTGGGCAGGTGGTCTGTTCTCTCTTGCCTCCCGCTCGATGGGGCAACCGCGCAGTTCTCTGGGCGTGCGCTCATCCGAAGAGGTGGGTAAACAAGAGACGGGCACGGTGAAGTGGTTTGACGCTGGTAAGGGGTATGGCTTTATCTTGCGCGACTCGGGGCCAGAGATTTTTGTGCACTACCGCTCTCTAATTGGTGAGGGGCATCGCAGTCTGTACGAAGGGCAACGCGTGGCCTTTGTCATTGCATTGGGGCGTAAAGGTTTGCAGGCGGAAGAAGTGACCTTGATTGAGCCTTGATGTGCCCTTACAGGGTCTGATTAATCGCTGAGTTCCTGTGCTTGTGCATCGGGCAATGTTTTCAGGCAAGGCTGGTTGATGTGCAAAATGGCTTGGCGCAGGGTTTCGATGGCCTGCGGCCTGGGGAAGCTTTTGCGCCAGGCGAGTACCACGCGACGCGTGGGGGTCGGAGCGCTCAGACGGCGATAGGTGAGGCGGCCTTGGTCGAAGCTCGGCTCAGCTGAGCTGCAAGGCAGTACCGTAACCCCAAGCCCCGAAGCCACCATGTGGCGGATGGTTTCCAGTGAGCCGCCTTCCAGGGTGCGTTGCAGTCCGCCGAAGCTCGCGCTGCGGTTGCACTCGGGGCACATTTGCAGCACTTGATCGCGGAAACAGTGCCCCTGCCCGAGCAGAAGCAGCTCTCCCTCGGCCAGGCGGCTAGGGTGGAGTTCTGTCTCCTTGCTCCATGGATGCTCCGGGGGTATGGCGACGACGAAATCCTCGTCATACAGCGCCTGGGTGACGATGCCGGCGGCGGCAAACGGGGCAGAAACGACGATCACATCCAGCTCGCCTAGTTGCAACTGGTTGGATAAATCAGCGGTTAGTCCTTCCTCAATCAGGAGCGGCATCTGCGGCGCGCGCTGATGCAGGGTGGGAATGATGTGCGGGAGTAAATAAGGGCCGATGGTGTAAATCAGGCCAACGCGCAGCGTGCCTTGCAGAGGATTATTGTAGGATTGCGCGGCGAGTTTGAGCTGGTCGGCTTCTTCCAACACGCGCTGGGCGTGCGCCAGGATGCGCTCACCTGCAGGCGTGACGCGGATGGCGCTTTTGGGGTCGCGTTCAAACAGGGTGACGCCCAGTTCATCTTCCAGTTTGCGCACCGCCACGCTGAGGGTCGGTTGGCTGACATGGCAGGCTTCAGCGGCGCGGCTAAAGTGGCGTTCGCGGGCAACGGCGAGAATGTAACGGAGTTCGGTAAGGGTCATGAGCGATTTTCTAGTCGTAGGCGCAGGCGCGGTGGGTATGTTAACCGCATTGGCCTTGCGCCGTGCGGGGTACGCCGTCACCTTGCTGGAGCGCGGCCAGGTGGGGCGTGAGTCGTCCTGGGCGGGTGGTGGCATTCTTTCGCCGCTTTATCCTTGGCGTTACCCCGATGCGGTGAATGCGCTTGCGCGGTGCTCGCAGGCGCTTTACCCCGCGTTGATCGAGCAGCTCAAGGCCGAGACGGGGGTGGATGCTGAACTCCTCGTCAGTGGTTTGCTCATGCTCGACACCGAGCCGACGCTGGAAGCGCCTGCCGCGGCTGAACCTGCGATGCAATGCTGGGCGGTGCGCTTTGACGCCCAGATTCATGCCCTCGATCGCAAAGCGATGGACAACGTGCAGCCCGGATTGAATGCGACCTTGACCCAAGCCTGGTGGATGCCGCAGATCATGCAGGTGCGCAATCCCCGTTTGCTGCGTGCCTTACGTGTCGCCCTGGATGTGCACGGCGTGCGCGTGTTGGAGCACGTTGAGGTGCAGGCGCTGGTATCAACGCATGGGCGGATAGGCGGTGTGCGCCTGCCTGATCAGCTGCTGGCGGCGGATGCCGTCGTGGTGACCGCCGGGGCATGGAGTGCTGGGTTGCTGGCGGGTATGCCGACGCCGCCGGCGATTGAGCCAGTGCGTGGTCAGATGATTCTATTCAACGCCCCACATTGTAGCCTCAAACGCATGGTCATGCGCGGCGGGCGTTACCTCATCCCGCGCAAGGATGGTCGTGTGCTGGCGGGAAGCACCGTGGAGCAGGTGGGATTTGACAAAGCCACATCCAGTGCAGCGCGCGATGAATTGCGTGCCTTTGCGCTCGATGTTTATCCCGCACTGGCGGATTCGCCCATCGAGGCGCATTGGGCGGGGCTTCGTCCGGGTAGTCCCAACGGCATTCCCTACATTGGCGCACACCCTGAAATCGAAGGATTGTTCATTCACGCCGGCCATTACCGCAATGGTCTGGTCATGGCGCCAGCATCCACCGAGGTTTTGCTGCAGAGCATCGCTAACCCCAGCCAACCGACACCCTACGCATGGATGGCGGCGCGCTGATACAGCAGTATCTTAGCCCAGTGCCTTGGCTTTGAGCTTGGCATATTCCTCGGGCGTGATGGTGCCGGCATCGAGCAGCGCCTTGGCATCGGCAATTTGCTCCGCGGGTGATTTGACGTGCACCATGCCGCGCAAATACGACTCGGCCTCGGCACGGCTCTGCTGCATGGCCTGAAGCTGACGCTCGCTCATGCCCTTGCCACGCAGCAACAAGTACGCCAAGGCACCGAAAAGAGGCGCGACGATTAGAAGCAAAATCCACAGCGCCTTGCCCAAGCCGCCCAGCTTGTGGTCGCGGAACAGGTCGATGATGATCTGAAACATCACCATCAAATACGCCACCATGAAAAATGCGGTGACCATTAACCACATAAAGTCCCAGAATTGGCTCATGGCGTGTCTCCTTGTGAGTCGGTTGTTCGATGTGCGGCGTTAATCTTTGACGCAATCGATGTGGTAGATCTTCTGCCCGTCGATCTCTTCTGCCACCAGCCCGTGCACATCGGTTTCGAAGCCGGGCAGCTGCTTGTTGAATTCGCGCACGAACTTGAGGTAATCGACCACGGTTTTATTGAACCGCTCGCCCGGGATGAGCAACGGAATGCCCGGTGGGTAGGGGGTGACCAGGCTGGCGGTGATGCGTCCCTCCAATGCGTCGATGGGCACGCGTTCGATTTCGCGGTGCGCCATCTTGGCCCATGCATCGGCCGGGCGCATGGCGGGCACCATGTCCGAGAGGTACATCTCGGTGGTCAGGCGTGCGACATCGTACTGTTTGTACAGGCCGTGCAGCTTGTCACACAAATCCTTCAGCCCCATGCGCTCATACATCGGGTGCTTGTTGACGAACTCCGGCAAAATGCGCCAAAGCGGCTGATTTTTGTCGTAATCGTCCTTGAACTGCTGCAAAGCAGTCACCAGGGTGTTCCAGCGCCCTTTGGTGATGCCAATGGTGAACATGATGAAAAAGCTGTACAGGCCAGTTTTTTCCACCACCACGCCGTGCTCGGCCAAATATTTGTTGACGATGCCGGCGGGAATGCCCCAGTCGGCAAAGTCGCCATCCACATCCAGCCCCGGGGTGATGACCGTGGCCTTGATTGGGTCGAGCATGTTGAAGCCTGCGGCCAGATCGCCAAAGCCGTGCCAACGATCGCCTTTTTTGATCATCCAGTCTTCGCGCGCACCGATACCTTCTTCCGGCAGGTTGTCCGGCCCCCAGACCTTGAACCACCAGCCTGCGCCCCACTCGGCATCCACCTTGCGCATGGCGCGACGGAAGTTGAGTGCTTCGACCAGTGATTCTTCGACCAGTGCCGTGCCCCCGGGCGGCTCCATCATCGCCGCCGCCACATCGCAGGAGGCGATGATGGCGTACTGTGGCGAGGTGGAGGAGTGCATCAGATAAGATTCATTGAACACGTCGCGGTCGAAGCCGCCGTTTTGGCTGTCTTGCACCAGAATCTGCGAGGCTTGTGACAAGCCAGCGAGCAGTTTGTGTGTCGATTGCGTGGAAAAGATCAGCGACTCCTTGCACCGCGGCCGTCCCTCGCCAATGGCGTGATAATCGCCGTAGAACTCGTGGAAAGCTGCGTGTGGCAGCCAAGCCTCGTCGAAGTGCAGGGTTTCGATCTCGCCATCGAGCAGTTCCTTGATCGCTTCCACGTTGTACAACACGCCGTCATAGGTGGACTGGGTGATGGTGAGAATGCGTGGCTTCTTGTTCTTAGCCTGCTGGGCGAAGGGGTGGGCTTCGATCTTGGCGCGAATGTTTTCCGGCTTGAATTCGTCCAGCGGAATCGGGCCGATGATGCCAAAGTGGTTGCGCGTCGGCGTTAGGAATACCGGAATGGCACCGGTCATGATAATGGCGTGCAGGATGGACTTGTGACAGTTGCGATCCACCACCACGATGTCGCCCGGTGCGACCACGCTGTGCCAGACCATTTTGTTCGAGGTGCTGGTGCCGTTGGTGACAAAATACAGATGGTCGGAATGAAAGATGCGCGCGGCATTACGCTCAGAGGCGGCGACGGGGCCAGTGTGGTCGAGCAACTGGCCGAGTTCTTCCACCGCGTTGCACACATCGGCGCGTAGCAGGTTTTCGCCGAAGAACTGGTGGAACATCTGCCCCACCGGGCTCTTGAGGAAGGCTACGCCGCCGGAGTGGCCGGGGCAGTGCCAGGAATAGGAGCCGTCCGCGGCGTAGCCGGTGAGGGCGCGGAAGAAGGGTGGGGCCAGGGTGTCGAGGTACGCGCGCGCCTCGCGGATGATGTGGCGCGCGACGAACTCGGGCGTGTCCTCGAACATATGGATGAAGCCGTGCAGCTCCTTGAGCACGTCGTTGGG
>CAYOCG010000003.1:36090-79911 GCA_964402435.1 uncultured Halothiobacillus sp.
GCCGTAGAGGAAGATGGGGATGTCGGCGTTGCGGAAGCGGATTTCTTCCACAAAAGCACGCAGTTGGCGCACCACATGCAGCTCTTCTTCAGGGTTGCCGGAGCTGAACTCCTCATCGTCGATGGAGAGGATGAACGCCGAGGCGCGGCTTTGCTGCTGGGCAAAGGTGGACAGGTCGCCGTAACTCGTCACCCCCATCACTTCCACGCCTTCATCTTCAATGGCCTTGGCCAGAGCGCGGATACCAAAACCGCTGGCATTTTCGGAGCGGAAGTCTTCGTCGATGATGACGATGGGGAAGCGGAATCTCATGGGCAACCCTGCACACTGTGTTGGAAAGTTGCGCGATTGTATCGCGGGCAAGATGGCAATGGCATGTCAAAATCACCGTACGGTTTAATGAGGGGATGTGCAGGGGGGGCAGGCATGAAACGAGGTGTGGCGGTGGTTGCCGTGGTTTGGCTAGTGGCCTATGCCAGCGCGGTGAGTGCGGACTGGGTGGGTGTGTACCGCATGAGCGATGAAAAGCACAAAGACATCGGCACGCTGACGGTGAAATACCGCGATGCGCAGCATGTGCGCTATGACTACAAGGGCAAGAGTGTGGATGAGCCCGGTGGTGGCATGCTGTTGGTGAAGGACAAGCTCTACGGTGTGTCGCCGAGCGGTGAGGTGGTGGACATGGAGGGCGTGACAGCTCTGGTCAAATCGCTGGCGCCCACCGATCAGGCGCAAGCGGTCAGCAAGTTCAGTCTGGAATCGACCGGCAAAAAGGAACGTATCGCAGGCTTTGAGGGCGAGGTCTATCGCTGGAAAGATGGCGCGCAGCAGGGTGAGTTGGTGCTCACCAAGGATCATGCGGTGCGTAAGCTCACCGAAGCGATCGAACGTGTGGGTGACAAAATGCAGCAGGGCATGGGCGGGGCGGAAGCCATGCGCCTGAGTGTGGTGCGCGAAAACCCGGTGTTACGTGAACAAGGCATGCTGCGTTCGCACGAGGTCGCTTCTGGCGGTATGCGCTTGGAAAGCGTGCAGGAAGTGGCATTGGCGGACAGCGTGTTTGCCCTGCCCAAAGGTGCCAAGACGCGCACCATGCCCAATCTGAACGACCCGCAGATGCAGAAAATGATGCAGGAGATGATGAAGCAGCAGGGTGGGCGTTAGTCGCTCACTCGCCGCGGCACAACGCAGCCCAGCGGTGGGCGCTTTTTTTCAAGGTGCGTTTCTGTGTCGCAGGATCGACATGCACCAGGCCAAAGCGTTTGCTGTGACCAAACTGCCATTCGAAGTTATCGAGCAGTGACCAGGCGAAATAGCCGCGCAGCTTGACCCCGTGGGCGATGGCATCGGCGGCGGCGTGTAGATGTTGATCGAGGTAGTCCACGCGCTGCGCGTCGTGTACATGGTCGTCCTGCGGCGCGGGGTCGTCGAAGGCGGCGCCGTTTTCGGTGATGTACAGCGGCATGCCTTGGGTTTGTTCGTGCAACCAGCGCAGGGTATCGGTCAGTCCTTCAGGATAAACCTCCCAATCCATGGCGGTGTGCAACGCATCTTGGCGCACGCGCTCGGCATCGAGGAAAACGCCCTGCTTGTGACGCACCACGTTGCGGCTGTAGTAGTTCACGCCAAGCCAGTCGATGGGTTCGCGCAGCGCGGCGGTGGACTCCATGAGCACCTCGCGCCAGGTCTCTTCGCCTTGCCATGCCACCAGGGGTGCAGGCCATTGGCCGTGAACGATGGGGTCGAGAAACAGGCGGTTCATGTAGGCGTGTGCGCGTTCGCGGGCGGCCACGTCCTCGGCATTGTCGCTGGCGGCGTATTTCGGCTCGATGTTGAGCACTAGACCGATGCGATGGCGGCCATTGGCACGATAGGCACGCACGGCTTCGGCGTGAGCGTGCAGCAGGTGATTGGCCACGGTGGGGATGAGTGCGGGATTGCGCAGTCCGGGCGGGTGAGCGCCGTGGACATGACCTTCGTGCAGGATGACCCAGGGTTCGTTGAAGGTGCACCAGTCTTCGATCTGCTCATCCAGCGCGCGGGTCATGATCTCGGTGAAGTCGGCGAAACGGTGTGCGGTGTCGCGTGTCAGCCAGCCGCCCGCGTCTTCCAGCGCGGCGGGGAGATCCCAGTGGTGCAGGGTGGCGAATGGGCGGATGCCGTGTTTCAGCAGCTCATCGACCAGACGACGGTAGAAGTCCAAGCCCTTGGTGTTGATGGCGCCCTTGCCGTTGGGCTGGATGCGCGCCCAGTTGAAGCTGAAACGGTAGGCGTGCACGCCAAGCTCGTTGAGCAGCGCCACGTCTTCGCGGTAGCGGTGGTAGTGGTCGCAGGCGATGCCGGCATGGTCGTTATTGTGCACCCGCCCCGGCTGCAACGCGAAGCGGTGCCAGTTGCTCAAGCCCGCACCGTCGGCCAGCGGTGCGCCCTCGATCTGGTAGGACGAGGTGGCAACGCCAAACAGGAAATCGGCGGGAAAGCGGTGTCTCATAGGGCGTTTCCGGATGCATCGAACAGCAGAGGTGGGCGCGTGGGGGTGAGGCGCAGGGTTTGCCCTGTGTGCAGGCTTGCTGCTGCCTGCAAGCGCACGATCAACGCCTGCGGCAAGGCAGGATGGCGGGCGTAGAGCAGAGTCTCGTGACCCAGAAATTCGAGCATGTCCACCACCACGTCCAGCCCGTTGTCCTGCGCTGATGCGATGCGCCAATCTTCGGGGCGCAGGCCGACGGTGTGCGCCTGAGCGGGGAGGTCGAGGTGGCCGAGCACACTGGCGGGCAGCAGGTTCATCGGTGGCTGGCCGATAAAGCCGGCGACGAAGGTGTTGGCCGGGCGGGCGTAGAGTTCGTGCGGCGCGGCGATTTGTTGCAGCTTGCCCTGGTCGAGCACGGCGACGCGTTGCCCCAAGGTCATGGCTTCGGTCTGGTCGTGGGTAACGTAGAGCATGGTCGCCCCCAGTTGGCGTTGCAGGGCAGCGATTTCAAAGCGTACCTGGCCGCGCAGCTTGGCATCGAGATTGGATAAAGGCTCGTCGAGCAGGAACACGCTGGCGTCGCGCACCAGGGCGCGTCCCATGGCCACGCGCTGGCGCTGGCCGCCGGAGAGTTGCGCCGGCTTGCGTTCCAGCCAGTCGACCAGATGCAGCATGTCGGCCACACGGGCGATGCGCTTGCTCTGCTCGGCGGCAGGCATGCGGCGCATTTTCAGTGGAAAGGCGAGGTTTTCGCGCACGCTCATGTGCGGGTAGAGCGCGTAATCCTGAAACACCATGGCGACGTCACGCGCCTTGGGTTCGAGGTCGTTGACCCGCCGCCCGTCGATGAACAGATCGCCGTGGCTGATGCTTTCCAGCCCGGCGAGCATGCGCAACACGGTGGATTTGCCGCAGCCGGATGGGCCGACGAGCACCAGCAATTCGCCCGGCGGTACGTTCAGATCCAGCGCTTCGATCACCGGACGCGCGGCCTGCGGGTAATGTTTGCCGAGTGCGCGGCATTCGACGTGGCCGCGGTTCATTTGAAGAAATTCTCGCTGCGTACCACCGGCAGGGCGCGGCGAATGTCGCGATCCATGGCAAAAAAGCGTTGCACCAGATGCGGCTTGACGGTGTTGGCCAGGCCAAGAAAGAGCATGGATTGGTCGAGGGCGAGGTATTTGTACGCCACCTTGCCGCTTTTCGGCTCCACCGCATCATAAAAGCCGAAGGTGCCGTAAATCGGGTAGAGCGCCGCCATTTCGCGCAGATTCAGCGCGGCCTCACGCGGGCGCAGCATGGCGGCCAGTCCCGAGGCATGCGGTGTGACCACGCTTTCGTCATAGCCTTTGACACCGAGGATGGAAATGCCGTATTCGCCATAACCGCCCAGTGGATTGGCCGATGGCGACATGCCCCACACGGGCAGATTGAGCACTTCCAGCGCGTAGCGGCGTTGGATGTCCACATGGGCGATCGCGTTGGCACCCAGGCTGTGCGGTGCGTAGGTTTGGTCATCGAGCACCAAGGCGGGCATCAGCGCCTCGAACATGCTGCCGCCCCACGAGGGCAGGTAGCGCATGCCTTGCCACAGATAGTAGCCACCGGTGACTTTGTAGCCGTCCACCAGCCGCGCGGTGCGGTTTTGCGGCACCATGCTCTGCCAGGTCCATTCGCTGGGGAAGGTGCGCGACAAGGCAAACCAGTGCGCGGGCGGCACATCGCCGCGGCCAATCGCAATCAGGCTGCCCAGACGTGGTTCGGAGTAGAGCAGGCCGTACACATTGTTCGAGCGCGCATCGCGCTGCACGTGGTAGCCGTGCACCATCTGGCCGAGCTCGGCATTGTAGAAAAAGGCGTAGTTCTGTTTTTGCAGCATGCGGTCGATGCGCGGCTTCAGGCTTGGTTCGGCGTTGCGCGTGACCATCAGCCCGGCGGAGAGCCATGCGGAATCGACAAAGGAAATGAAATGGCTGGTGCGCTCCAGCGAAGTGGTGTCGTAGTAGTTGAAGAAAAAGCCCTGATAAGTCTCCAGCTTTTCCAGCGTCTGCACGATCTGCGTCAGCCGTGCGCGCGCGCCCTTGGCATCGATCAGCCCCAGTTCGCGCGCGGCGATCACGCTCATCATGAACAGGCCGATGTTGGTGACGTTGGTGTAATCGCCCACGGCCGGCGCACCGCCGCCGGGAAAGAACGTGACGGTATCGAACGGCAGGCCGTTCTCCTTGTCGCGCAGACCATCCAGACCGCGCCAGGTATCGCGCAGCACTTGGTTGATCAGCGCTTGATCGTCCTCGGGCAGCGGCTCGCGGCGCACCAGTGGCCCCGGCGGAAGTTCGACGGCGCGATCACGAATCGCCTTGCGTGCCGCCACCTCACCGCCACGCTGCATTTCCCACTGCTTTTTGTTCGGCGCCACGGCGCGGTCTTCATGCGCGCCAACGCGCTGGCCAATGCGCACCAGCTCGATGTCGGCCAGCTCCACCGCGCCCTGCACCGGCTGATTGCCGCGCGCAAAGAGGATGAAGTTGAGCTGATCGGGCAGGGGTTCGCCCTGCACGCCGGAGAGGGCATTGAGTGGCACGAGGATTTGCTTCCATGTGCCGCTCAAGCCAATCACGTTAAAGCCCCCAGCTTGATGCATTCGCTCGCCGGCGTGGGCAAAACGCACGCGCAGCCCGGGGGGCGTTTTGCCTTGCAGGCGTACCCAGAAGCTGAGGTGGTCGTAGTCGTTGAACGCTACCTTGGGCAGGTCCAGACTCAAGCCCGCATGGCGCGGCACCGGCGCAGCATCCAAGCCCTCGGGGGTCGAAGGCTGCAGCTTGAAGCTCACCCGCAGCGCACCGCCCGCACGTTGGCTCTGCGTCGGGCTCTGCATCGGACTTAGCGTACTGACCTGCAAGGCGTGCGGTGCCTTGTCGCGTGCGGGGCAATCCCAGACGTGGATCTGCTCGCGCAGCGCCACGCGCGCCATCGGCTCCAAGCTTAGATCGAGTAGGTTGACGTGTGGCAGGCTGGCGACCATGGGCGCGGCGGTGGTCTTTGCGCTGGGGGAGGCCATGCCACACAGCGGCAGGAGGCCAAGCCCCAGTGCCAGCAGCCCAACCGCAGCCAAGCGCGTCTTCACGCCGCGACCGTCAGGCCGTACCGCCGAGCAGGGAGATGTCGGCCACACGCAGGAACAGCGCGCGCAGGCGGTTGAGCAGGGCGAGGCGGTTGGCACGAAGCTGCGCATCCTCGGCCATGACCATGACATGGTCGAAGAAGGCATCCACCGGTTCGCGCAATACGGCAAGCTGGCTCAGTGCTTGCGAGTAATCGCCGGCGGCAAACAGTGGTGCAAGCTCGGCCTCGATGGATGCGACCTTTTCGGCCAAGGCCTGTTCGGCGGGTTCCTGCAGCAGGGCAGGGTTGATCTCAAGCGCCAGCTCGCCCTCGACCTTCTTGAGGATATTGGCGATGCGCTTGTTGGCCGCGGAGAGACTCTCGGCCTGCGGAAGGGCGAGGAAGGCGTTGACCGCCTGCATGCGCCGCTCGAAGTCGAGCGGGCGCAGCGGGCGGGTGGCGAGCACGGCCTCGAACACATCCGCACGGATACTGCGATCCAGCGCGTAAGTGCGCAGGCGTTCGAGCATGAAGTCTAAGAGTTTGGTGACCTCAACAGGCTCCCCATTTCTAAGAACCCTTGGCACCTTGAAGTTGGCCTCAAAGGCAAATTTAAGCAAGGCGAACAGGTCGAGGTCGATATTCTTCTCGATCAGGATGCGCAAGACGCCCAAGGCCGCGCGGCGCAGGGCAAAGGGGTCTTTGGTTCCCGTCGGTTCCATCCCCGCAACAGAGAAGATGCCGAGCAAGGTGTCGATGCGCTCGGCCAGTGCCAGTGCTTGACCTGCGCCGGTTTGCGGCAGGGTATCGCCGGCGCGGCGCGGCATGTAGGCTTCGTCCAGGGCTTGCGCCACTTCGGCATGCTCGCCGTCATGCGTAGCCAGATAGCGCCCCATGATGCCTTGCAGCTCAGGGAATTCGCCGACCATGCCGGTCATCAGGTCGCACTTGGCGAGCTCGGCCGCGCGCCCGGCGCGATCCATATCCGCGCCCATCAGCGCAGCGATATGACGCGCCAGGCGGGTGACGCGGCGGGTTTTATCCAGCAGCGTGCCAAGTTTTTGCTGGAAGATGACGGTGTCCAAGCTCTGCAGGTGGCTGGACAGCGGTTGCTTGCGATCTTCACGCCAGAAAAATTCAGCATCGGCAAAACGCGGACGGATGACGCGCTCATTGCCCAGACGCACCGCGTCCGGATTGCGGCTGTCGATATTCGCCACGGTGATGAAATGCGGCAACAGGTTGCCCGCCGCATCGAGCAGCGGGAAGTAGCGCTGGTTGCCCTGCATGGTGGAGATCAGCGCCTCCTTGGGTACGTCGAGGAAGCGCGCCTCGAAGGTGCCGCTGACCACATGCGGCCATTCGGTCAATGCGGTGACTTCATCCAACAGATCATCATCCAGCACCGGCTGGCCGCCGAGCTCGCGTGCGCAGGATTCCACCTGTGCCTTGATCATGGCACGGCGTGCGGCGAAATCCGCCACCACATGCCCGGCGCTTTCCAGCAGGCTGGCGTACGCCTGCGGCGAGGCCACGGGCAAGGGGGCGGGGTGGTGGAAGCGGTGGCCGCGGGTGTTGCGCCCGGTGGGCAAGCCATAAATTTCTGCTTCGATGACCTCATCGCCAAAAAGAAGCACGATCCAGTGCAGCGGGCGGACGAAGGCGGTTTCACCCGCGCCCCAGCGCATGCGCTTAGGGATAGGTAGGGCGTCCAGCGACTGGGTGATGATCTCGGGAATGAGGCCGCTTGCCGGCTGGCCGGGCTGCATGGCGCGGTACACCATCCACGCGCCCTTGTCGGTGCTCAGTTCCTCCAGCGCATCCACCGTCACGCCGCAGGAGCGGGCAAAGCCTTCCAGCGCCTTGCTCGGCTTGCCGGCCGCATCGAAGGCGGTATTCACCGCAGGTCCGCGGCGTTCGATGGCGCGCGCAGGCTGCTCTTCGCGCACTGCGCGCACCCACACCGCCAGGCGGCGCGGTGCGGCATAGGTCGTGTGGCCTTGCGGTTCGAGCCCCGCCTCATGCAGGCGCTGCACAATGCCGTTGGCAAACGCATCGGCCAGAGTGGTGAGGGCTTTGGGTGGCAGCTCTTCGGTGCCGACTTCAATCAAAAGGTCACGGGTGTTCATGGGGGATTCAATTGACTTGGGGGTACAGAAGCCGGATGACGGCTTGGATGATGTCATGCTGGCGGGTTGCGCTGAGTTGTCCAGCGATCGCGGAAAACAGGCTTTCATGCGCGGTAAAGAGTTTGCCTGGGCGCACAAAACTTAGGCGGTGCAGGCTGCCATGGCTGAACATGGTTTCATCAAGCAGCAGGGCGCGTGGGTCGCCGTACGGGTTGCTGGTGATCTGGCAGGCAATCCAATCACCTTTGCCCACGGAGGCTAGCAATGCAGCCGGGCGCAGCTTGCTGCGGCTCAAATCGGAAAATGGAAAAGGCAGCAAAACTACCGCGCCGCTTGCAAGTGTGCCCATGCAGCATCTTCCTCCGGGTTGAGCCAGTCATCACTGAGCGATGTCTCTGCCCATTGGCAGCTTGCCATGTCCACTGGTTCGAGAAAGGTGAGCAAGGCGCGCCCTGGGCGCAGTGCCTGTGCATCGTCCAACAGACGCACATGGCCATCGGCTTCGATCTCGACCTCTATGGTTTGCAGCATGTCAGTGTCCTTGTACGTCGAGTGCGCGTTGTGCCATCGGAAAGCCCAAGCGTTCGCGCGAGGCGAAATACGCCTCGGCCACGTTGCGCGCCAGCTCACGCACGCGCAGGATGAAACGCTGGCGTTCGGTGACGGAGATGGCGCGGCGTGCGTCGAGCAGGTTGAAGGTGTGTGAGGCTTTGAGCACCTGCTCGTAGGCGGGCAGCGGCAGGTTGTGTTCCATCAGACGCTTGGCCTCCTTTTCGCACTGGTCGAATTGGCCGAACAGATAGGCCACATCCGCTTGCTGGAAGTTGTAGGTGGACTGTTCCACCTCGTTTTGGTGATACACATCACCATAGGTGATGACGCCGTTGGGCGTTTTCGCCCAGATCAGGTCATACACGCTCTCCACGCCCTGCATGTACATCGCCAGACGCTCCAGGCCGTAGGTGATCTCGCCGGTGACCGGACGGCAATCCAGGCCGCCGACCTGTTGGAAATAAGTGAATTGGGTGACTTCCATGCCATTGAGCCACACCTCCCAGCCCAAGCCCCAGGCGCCGAGGGTGGGGGATTCCCAGTTGTCTTCGACAAAGCGGATGTCATGCACCAGCGGATCGAAGCCCAGCATGCGCAGCGAGCCAAGATAGAGCTCTTGGATCTCCAGCGGCGAGGGCTTCATCACCACCTGAAATTGATAGTAGTGCTGCAGGCGGTTGGGGTTTTCGCCATAGCGTCCATCCGTCGGGCGGCGCGAGGGCTGCACATAAGCTGCGTTCCATGGCTCGGGGCCGATGGCGCGCAGGAAGGTGGAGGGGTGGAAGGTGCCGGCGCCGACTTCCATATCGAGCGGTTGCAAAATCGCGCAGCCTTGGCGCGCCCAGTAGTCCTGCAGGGCGAGGATCAGCCCCTGGAAGGTGGAAAGGTCAAAGGTGGTGGACATGGATTGTGGTTGTAGCAGCAAAGTGGCGGCAAGTATATGCGCCAAAGCGGGTGCTTGAAAAACGCTTTGCATGAGCTGTTCAAGCGCCCTGCTCGGTCTGTGCGGTGCTCGATCGATCGAATTTTTAGATCGATTCTGCCGATTTTTGGCCGTGATCTATCGAATTTTTAGTGTTTGCTTTGGTTGGTGGGGCAAAGCTGCCGCGGTGTTGAATGGAACATTACGTCTTTTTCAACCGCCTGTTATGCCGCGCAAAATGAGTTTTATGAGTGCCGCTGCGCACGCTGGGCTAAGCTCGTTGCATCTCACACGCACAGGAGTATTCGTCATGCAAAAAATCATCCCCCTGATCGCCGCCCTGTCGTTGCCCCTGCCGCTGTGGGCGACCACGCCCGAGCAGGCTGCGCAGCAGGGGCAAGAGGCGATGAAGGAATTTGGCGCCACGCTGCGTACTGCCTTGCAGGCGGCGATGAAAGATGGCGGGCCGGTGAATGCCATCGCGGTGTGCAACACCGAGGCGCCGAAGATCGCGCAGCAGATGAGTGAGAAGTACAAGCTGTCCATCCATCGTACCTCGCTCAAGCCACGTGCCACGCCGCCCACGGCCCGGGAAATGGTGGTGCTGGAGGGTTTTGCGCAGCAAAAAGCCGGTGGCAAGCCGGTGGGCGAATTGGTGTGGAAAGAGGTGGGCGAGGCGGACGGTCAGCCGGTGCTGCGCATGATGAAGGCGATTGGCACCGATGAAGTGTGTCTGACCTGTCATGGCAGCGCGATCAGCCCAGCCGTGGCGGAGAAAATCCAGGCGCTGTACCCCGACGACAAAGCCACCGGCTTTGCGCAAGGGGATATTCGCGGTGCGTTTTCCGTGACCGTGCCCTTGGCTGCGCGCTGATCTCGCCGCAGCTCGTCTGCGCAAAGACGCTTGCGCACGGGGCGTTCGGCTGGCATCGTCCACGCTCATCTGCCGAGGAGATCGCCCATGCATGACGAGATTGATCACCGCTCCACCCGCCGCGAGTTTTTGCATGGCGAGCTGCACCGCCATGACCTGCTACCCGAGCCGCATCTCCTGCTTGCGCGCTGGTTGAAGGATGCCGAAGCGGCGGGGAATTTTGATGTCACCGCCATGGCCTTGGCCACGGCCACCCCGGATGGGCGGCCGTCCCTGCGCTGGGTGCTGCTCAAGCATTTTGATGCGCGTGGCCTGTGTTTTTACACCGACGGCCAAAGCCGCAAAGGGCAGGAGCTCGCTGCCAATCCGCGCGCGGCACTGGCGTTTTACTGGCCGGAAAATGACCGCCAGGTGCGCGTGGAAGGGCGCATCGAACGCTTGCCGGAGGACGATAACGAGGCGTATTTCCGTCAGCGTCCGCTAGGCAGTCGCCTCGCTGCCGCAGCTTCGCAGCAGAGCCAGCCGATCGACAGTCGTGAGACGCTGGAGGCGCGTGTCGCGGCATTGGAGCAGCAGTATCCGCACGGCGATGTGCCGCGCAATCCCCACTGGGGTGGCTATCGCCTGTTGCCCGAGGTGTATGAGTTCTGGCAAGGGCGGGCAAGCCGCCTGCACGATCGCTTCACTTATACGCGCACGGCGGAGGGCTGGAGCATCCAGCGGTTGATGCCGTGATTGGTGTCTTCCGAGGCGAGTTATGAACTCTGAACGCATCAAGCTCGACCCCTCATGGAAGGCGGCGCTTGCCGAAGAGTTTGCACAAGGCTACATGCAGGACTTGCGCGCCTTTCTCGCCGCCGAGCTTAGGGCGGGCAAGCGCATTCATCCCAACCCTGATGAATGGTTCAACGCCCTCAACCACACCCCGCTGGATAGGGTGCGCGTGGTGATTCTCGGGCAAGATCCCTACCCCACGCCGGGGCATGCGCATGGCTTGTGCTTTTCCGTGCAACCGGGCGTGCGCCCGCTGCCCAAGTCCTTGCAAAACATCTTCCGCGAGTTGGAGGATGATCTGGGGATTCACAACACCGACGGCAGCCTGCTCTCCTGGGCCGATCAAGGCGTGCTGCTGCTCAATGCCGTGCTTACCGTGGAAAGCGGTCAATCCAATAGTCACCAAGGCAAGGGCTGGGAGCGTTTCACCGACCGCGTGGTGCAGATTCTGAATGGGCAGCCGCGGCCGTTGATGTTCGTGCTCTGGGGGCGGCCGGCGCAACAGAAGGGCGCGCACATCGACCGCGCGCGGCATGCTGTGATCGCAGCGCCCCATCCCTCACCGCTGTCGGCGCACCGTGGCTTTTTCGGCAGCCGTCCGTTCTCGCACATCAATGCCTGGCTCAAAGCACAAGGTGATATGCCGATCGATTGGCACACCGGAGGTTCAGCATGAGCGGATGGATCTACCTTGTGCTGGCGGGGTTGTGTGAAATTGCTTATGCCGCTGCCATGCCGCGCACCGATGGCTTTACCCGCCTGTGGCCGTCGCTGTTTTGCCTGCTGTTCATCGCCTTGAGCATGTACCTGCTGGCGCTGGCGGTGCGTACCATCCCAGTGGGCACGGCGTATGCGGTATGGGTGGGCATTGGCGCGGTCGGCACAGCAGCGTATGGCATGCTGTTTCTGCAGGAAGCGGCCAGCTTGGGGCGTATCGCCAGCCTGATGCTGATCGTGGCGGGGATTGTCGGCTTGAAGTTGTTGAGCCCCGCTGCGCAGACTTGAACCGATTTTGGGCTTGATTCATTAGTCCTTGCTTAAAAACTTCTTGCACTCGCAATTTACTCAGGTATATTTCGCATGACGATATCACCCGAAGAACACAACGCAGCATCGTTTACTGCACCGCTCATCCTGCAATTGGGCGGTGGCGAGGTTTCAGCGCGTCGTCTGGCCTTGCTGGAGGCGGTGGCCAAAGCCGGCTCGATCAGTCAGGCGGCCAAACAGGTTGGGATGACCTACAAAGCCGCCTGGGACGCGGTCGATGCCATGAATAACCTGGCCGACCGGCCGTTGGTGCTCAGGCAGCATGGCGGTGCGGGCGGTGGAGGCGCCTACCTCACGCCCTTGGGCGAAAAAGTGGTGGCCATGCACGCGCAGTTGCGTCGTGCAGTCGCGACGGTGCTGCAGCAGTTCTCCGGGGATGGCGCGAGTCTTGAGTCGCTTTCCACCTTAAGGAGTCTTTACATGAAAACCAGCGCACGCAATGCCCTCAAGGGCGTGATCGAAGATGTCCGTCATGGTGCGGTCAATAGTGAAATCACCCTGCGTCTGCAAGGCGAAGATTGTCTGCATGCGGTGATTACCAAAGAGTCGGCCGAGTCCATGGGGCTGGCCGTGGGCAAGCAAGCCACGGCGATCATCAAAGCCTCCTGGGTGATTCTGGCTGCAGCCGACGAGTGTGTGAAGGTGTCGGCGCGCAACCGTCTGTGCGGCACCATCAAGCGTGTGCAGGAAGGCGCAGTGAACGCCGAGGTGGTGCTTGAGCTGCCGGGCGGCAACACGCTGGCGGCGATCATTACCGAGGGCAGTCTGGAAAATCTCGGCTTCAAGGCGGGCGATGCCGCTTGCGCCTTGATCAAAGCCAGTCACATCATTCTTGCCACCGACGAATAAGAGGTCGTTTGCGATCTCGATATTGAGCGCGATTGTGCGAATGAATTCGCACCTACAGCATGGGTTCACTCATGCGTGGCTTCCAAAAAGATCGTCAACTGTTTTCAAGTTTTTGCATTCATAAATTTCAGGACAATCATCATGCGTATGTTCAAAACCCTGGCGCTGATCGCCGGGCTGGCTTTCTCATCCTTTGCAGCGGCTGATCACGCCAAAGTGGCGGCAGCGGCTGACTTGAAGTTTGCCTTTGAGGAACTGAAAACCAAGTTCGAGAAAAAGCATCCTGAGCATAATCTGGAGCTGATTCTGGGTTCTTCCGGCAAGTTTCATCAGCAGATCGAGAACGGTGCGCCGTTCGATATTTTCTTCTCGGCGGATGTGAACTTCCCCAAAGAGCTGGTGCAGAAAGGCCATGCCGTCGCGCCGGTCACCACCTATGCCTTTGGCCGCATCGTGCTGTGGAGCGCCAAGGTGGATGCCTCCAAGCTGACCCTGAAAGATCTGCCAGATCCCAAATACAAGAAAGTCGCCATTGCGGCGCCCGACCATGCGCCCTACGGTGCGCGCGCCAAAGAAGCGTTGGAGCATGAAAAAGTATGGGCGCAGGTTGAGCCCAAGCTGGTGTTTGGCGAAAACATCGGCCACACCGCACAGCTGATCGAAACCCAGGCGGCGGACATTGGGGTCATCGCCCTGTCTCTGGCGGTCAACGACAAATTCACCAAGCAAGGTGGCTACTACCTGATTCCAGATAATTACCACAGCCCGCTGGAGCAAGCGTATGTGGTGACCAGCGTAGGCAAGGACAACAAGGCGGCGCATGCGTTTGCCGAGTTCATGAAAACCGAAGAAGCGCGCAAGGTGATGCGTCACTACGGCTTCCTCCTGCCAGGCGAGAAAGTGGAGTAATCCATGGCGCTTGAAGCCTCCACGGTGCTTGGCCTGACGCATGGCGAATGGCAGGCCATCTGGCTGACCGCCAAGCTGGCCGGTTTGACCACGCTCATCTTGCTGCTGCTTTCCATGCCGCTGGCCTGGTGGCTGGCGCGCACGCAGAGCCGCGCGGGAAATGTGGTGGCGGCGTTGGTATCCTTGCCCTTGGTCTTGCCGCCGACGGTGATTGGTTTTTACCTGCTGCTTGCCCTGGGGCCGAAAGGCTTTATTGGCGGCAGTCTGGAAGCCATCGGTCTGCACCATCTGGCCTTCACCTTTTGGGGGATTCTGATCGGCTCGATCATTTACTCCCTGCCGTTTGCCGTGCAGCCCTTGCGTGAGTCGTTCGCCGCGATCAATGAGCGCTTTCTCGATGCCGCATCCACCATGCGCGCTTCGTTTTTCGATCGCTTTCTCAGCGTGGTGCTGCCGTTGGCGCGTTCGGGCATTCTCACCGCCGTGGTGATTACTTTCGCCCACACCGTGGGCGAATTCGGTGTCATCGCCATGCTGGGCGGTAGCATTGCCGGCGAGACCAAGGTGGTGTCGATTGCGATTTACGATTACACCTCGGGCATGGAATACGAAAAGGCGCACCGTTTGTCAGCGATCCTGCTGGTGTTCTCCTTTGTCACCTTGTTCCTGTTCTACGCCATCAACCAGCGGGTCATGTCGCCCGTCAAGCCGAACTGACGTCTTATGCTCAAGGGTAACTTAACGCTCAGGCAGGGCTCTTTCCTGCTTGAATCGGGTGAATTCGAGATCGAAACCCAAGGGATCACCGTGCTGTTTGGCCGCTCCGGGTCGGGCAAGAGTACGCTGTTGCGTGCCATCACCGGCCTGGACAAGCAGACCCGTGGAGCCTTGAGCTTCAACGGTGAACTCTGGCAAAACGGCCATTGGCGATTGCCCACACCGCAGCGTGACATCGGTTTCGTGTTTCAAGATGCCGCGCTTTTCCCGCATATGACCGTGCGTGGCAATCTGCTTTATGCCATCAAGCGCGCGCCGGCGCAGGATGCGGGCGTGTTGCAGTATGTGGCCGAGCGGGTGGGCATTGCGCACAAACTCGATCAGGGGGTGACCTCGCTCTCTGGTGGGGAGCGCCAGAGGGTGGCGATTGCGCGCGCTCTGCTTTCCAAGCCGCGTTTGATGTGCATGGACGAACCACTCTCCGCACTGGACTGGCGCGCCAAGGGCGAGCTTTTGCCCTTGATCGACGAGCTGGCGCACGAGACGGGCATTCCCGTGCTCTACATCACCCATGCGCCGATCGAGGTGGAGCGCCTCGCTTCGCGCGTGGTGTTCATGGGGCAGGGGCATATCGAGCGCATTGAAACCTTGCGTCAGGCACTCTCGCGTCCGGACTCGCCCTTGTTTGATGAGGAAGGGCCAGTGTCGGTGATCGAAGGGCGCATGGGTTCGGCCGACGCGCATGGCCTGACACCTTTCGGCAATGACAAGCTGCGCTTTCTGCTCACCGGCCCCTGTGCCGACAAGACCAGCGCGACACGCTTGCGTGTGTTGGCGCGAGATGTGTCGATTGCGCTGGATGAACCCAAGGATGTGAGCATTCTCAATCACCTGCCGATCACCATCGAGCGTATCGACGCGGGGCAGGATGCGCGGGTGACCGTGGTCGGTCGTCTGGCCGACGGCCAGACGTTGCTGGCCGAAATCACAAGCTATTCCGCGCAACGCCTGAAGCTTGTCCCCGGCATGTCGGCCTATGCGCTGGTCAAGTCCGTGGCCTTGATGGAATGAGCACACGGCGCAGCGCGGCGGGTTTTTCGCTCGGCGGCTTGATCGGCGCGCTCGGAGGGCTGGTGGGGCTGGGGGGCGCCGAGTTCCGTTTGCCGGTACTCAAGGGGGTGTTCCACCTCGCCACGCTGGAGGCGGTGATCTTCAACAAGGCGATGAGCCTGTTGGTGGTTGCGGTGGCTTTGCTGTCGCGTTCATGGAGCATCCCTTGGGCGGAGGTGTTGGCGCATGCTGCCATCATCTTCAACCTGCTCGCCGGCAGTCTGATCGGTGCCTGGTTCGCTGCTGGCAAGGCAATTCATCTGCCGGAAAAGGTGCTCAACACTATCATCATGCTTCTCTTGGTCGGGCTGGCCGTATTGTTGATCGTCGAGCATTTTTTTCCACTCACTCCCGCTGCACAGCCGCTGTTTTCTCAAGCTGTCGTCCAGGCCGTTGCCGGTGTGGCAGCGGGGTTCTTGATTGGCGTGGTCGCCGCCCTGCTCGGTGTGGCAGGTGGGGAATTGTTGATTCCGACCATCGTGCTGCTCTGGGGCGTGGACATCAAGCTTGCCGGTAGCCTGAGCCTGGCCGTGTCCCTGCCAACCATGATCGTTGGTTTTATGCGTTATCGCGAAGCCAAAGCCTTCGAGGTGCTGGGGCGCGAGCGGTCATTGTTCGTTTTCATGGCCATCGGCTCGGCGCTCGGTGCCATCCTCGGAGGCGTGATGCTGGGCAGCATTCCCACCGACTGGCTGGTGTTGGCTTTGGCCGTGATTCTGTTGATTTCCGCGTGGAAGGTGTTTGGTCACACCACGCACTAAAAATTTTGCCTATCGTTATGTGTCTGGAGATATTTCGCATGAAGCTCAAACCACTCGTTCTTGCCATGCTGAGCACCTCCTGTCTGCCTGTGGTGTGGGCAGCGGAGCCCGCGAATGATGTTTTCGAACTGGGTGTGGTCGAGGTGCGCGACAAAGCGCAGACTACACCGGAGCCTTTTGTCATGCGTGTGGAAAAGGAAGACTGGCAAGCCTTCCAGGCACAGGACGTGGCCGAGGCGCTCAAGCGTGAGCCGGGGGTGACCTTGACCTCTGGGGGGCGACGCGCCGAGTCGCAGCTTTACATCCGTGGCTTTGATGCGCGCCAGATCACCTTGAATGTCGATGGCATCCCGGTGTACGTGCCCTACGATGGCAACGTGGACTTGAGCCGCTTTCTGGCCGATGGTTTTTCAGAAATGGTGGTGACCAAGGGGCTGGGTTCGCTGATGTATGGTCCCAACAACATGGGCGGCACCATCAACCTGGTGACCAAGCGCCCCGAAAAGAACAAGCTCAGTGGCAGCGTGGGGCTGGGTGGGGAGTTTACCGACAAACTTTACAGCCACATCGCCACCGCCAGTCTGGGCGGTTGGTTCAACGATCAGTTCTATGCCACCGGAGGCATCCAGAGCCGTGATGTCGATAGCTTCCCGTTGTCGAATGACTTCACCCCATCTGCCGTACAGCCGGCGGGTGATCGGGTCAATGCCAACAGCCGTGACATCAATGGCAATCTGAAGTTGGGCTTTGCACCGAACGCGACGGATGAGTACACCCTGAGCTACTACCGCGTGGATGGCGAAAAAGGTGCGCCGCCCTACACCGGCAAGGTGCCGGGCAATCTGGTGTGGTGGGATTGGCCACAGTGGGACAAGGAAAGCCTGTATTACATCGGCACCACCAAGCTGGGTGCGGGCTATGTGAAAACCCGCGCTTACTACGACAGCTTCAAAAACAAACTCAGCGCCTATGACGATGCGAGCATGACCACGCAGAAAAAAGCGTCGTCGTTCAATTCGGCGTATGACGATTACAGCTGGGGCGGCAATATCGAGGGCGGGCTGCCGCTGGGCGATCACCTGCTCAAAGCCTTACTCGCCTACAAGCTGGATGTGCATCAGGAAACCGATCTGGCCAAGCAGAGTAAGCCCTTTGATAGCCCATGGCTGAAGTACGAAAGCAATACCACCTCCATCGGTGTGGAGGACGTGTGGAAGCTCGCCAAGGCCACCGACCTGACCCTGGGTTATCGTTACGACAGTTTCGAGGTCACTCAGGCCGAGGAATATGCCGATAGCGCCAAGACCAAGATCAAGCCGATGCAGACCGCCGGGCGTGACGGTGCGAATAACCTGCTGCTCACCCTTGGACACACCCTCGAAGGACAGCGTCTGTATGCCGGCGCGGCACTGAAAACGCGCTTCCCCACCCTCAAGGAGTTCTACTCCTACCGTCTGGGGCGCGCCATCCCGAATCCAGACTTGCAAGCCGAGCAAGTGGCACATTTCGAACTGGGCGCACAAGGACGTTACGGCATGTTTGGCTACAAGGCATCGCTGTTTCACGCCAAGCTGAAAGATGCCATCGAAACTGTGTCCATCACCCCCAGCCTGACCCAGTTGCAAAACGTGGGGGATGCCACCAATCAGGGCATCGAACTCAGTGTGGATTTGACGCTGGCCAAGGAGTGGCTGCTCAGCGCCAACTACACCTACCTGGATCGCAAGCTGGGTAACCCGCTGCTCGTGCCGACCAATACGCCCAACAACCAGCTGATTGCCACCCTGGCCTGGTTGCCGCTGACCCAGGCAGAGCTGGACTTTGATGTCGAATACGCCTCCTCGCGGCAAAGCTCGACCGACGGTCTGCGCCCGGTGGATGGCTACACCTTGATGAATCTGCGTGCCAGCTATGTGTGGGACAAACACCTGACCCTGCGCGCCGGCGTGTTCAATCTGGCCGACAAAAACTACGAAATCACCGAAGGTGATCCAATGCCGGGACGCACCTTCCGCCTGAGTGCCAACTATGCGTTCTAAGCCACGCCTCAACCCTTGGCTCGCTGTCCTGTGTGCTCTGTCGCTGAGCCTGCCCGCGCTGCACGCTGAAGAGTCGTGCGTCGCAGCGCAGCCGATCGAGCGTGCCTACGGTGCCACGCCGGTCACCGCCTACATGATCGCCGTGCTCAAGCCGGAGGCGCTGATCGGCTGGAACTTTGAGCCGCCTGCGCCGTTGCGCGGCTTTGTCAGCGAAGACGTGTTCAAGCGCCCGGTGGTCGGCGGCTGGTTTGGACAGGGCAAAACCCCCAACATCGAAATGCTGGTGGCGCTCAAGCCGCAGATCAGCCTCACCTCGGCGGTGACGGTCAGTCTGGATCGCAGCCTGCCGATGTTGCAAAAACTGGGGCTTGCGACCTGCAACCTCACCCTGGATACGGTGCAGGACTACCCGGCGGCCTTCCGCCGTGGCGGGCAAGCCTTGGGCGTGAGCGAGCGAGGCGAGCAACTGGCGCGCATGGCGGATGGACTGCTCGCGGCGCATCAGCAGGCCAAGGCGCGCTTTGTCTCGCCCAAGCCGCGTCTGTACTACGCGCAAGACCCGGATGGACTGGCCACCGAATGCGCCGGCTCGGTACATGCCGAAGTGCTGGAGCTTGCCGGTGGCGAGAACGTGCATGTATGCCCAAAGAATGCGCTGGCTGATCGTTTTGGCAAGGTGCGCATCGACTTTGAACAACTGCTGCGTTACGAACCGGACTGGATCGTGACGCAAGAGGCTGCCTTTGTGCAGCGCATCGCCAGCGAACCGCGTTGGCAAAACCTGCGCGCAGTGCGCGAAGGGCGCGTGCTGCTCGCGCCCCAAGTGCCGTTTCGCTGGCTGGATCGCCCGCCCTCATTCATGCGCCTACTGGCCATGCACTGGCTGGCCGACAACATTCAGCCCAAACCGTATGTGCTGGATGTGAACAAGGCCACGCGCGATTTTCTTGCCCTGTATTTTCAACGCCAGTTGGATGAGGACGAGGTGCAGCGCATACTCCACCCGCGTTGAACGGTGAGTGGCAGGCATGACGCGGTTTTTTTTCATTCTGAGTGTGCTGACTGCGGCGCTGCTGTTAAGCATGCTGCTGGCGCTGCTGTGGGGGCGTTATGACCTTGCGCCCATGCAGGGGGTGCAGGCGCTCGGCGCGTGGTTGGGGGTGTTGCCGCGTGAGGGGGTGGACTCCACCTTGTTGACCCTGATCGGCGAGGTGCGCCTGCCGCGTGTGTTGGCCGCGGTGCTGATCGGCGCGGCGTTGGCGATTTCCGGCGCGGCGTTTCAAGCATTGTTCATGAATCCCTTGGTCTCGCCCGGGGTGCTGGGCGTGCTTTCCGGTGCGGCGTTTGGTGCCGCACTGGGCATGCTGGCCTTCGAGCACTGGGCGCTCACCCAGCTTTCCGCCTTCGTGTTCGGCGCGGCGGCCGTGGGCTTGGCGCTGTGGCTGTCGCGGCAGGGCGGTGTCAGTTCGCTCACGCTTTTGGTGCTCGGCGGCATGATTTCAGGCGCGCTGTTTTCGGCGTTCCTTTCCATCGTCAAATACGTGGCTGACCCGTACAACACCCTGCCGGCGATTGTGTACTGGCTGATGGGCACGCTGGCATTGGTCGATGCGCAAACCCTGAGCTGGTCGGCACCACTCATGGTCGCAGGTATCTTTCTGCTCTCCCTGTTTGGGCATGCGCTGAATGTGTTGAGTCTGGGCGATGACGAGGCGCATGCACTGGGCATGCCGGTGCAGCGTACCCGTTTGCTGGTGATTGGTTTGGCCACCTTTCTTTCCGCGCTCACCGTGGTGCTCGGCGGCATGATCGCTTGGGTTGGCTTAGTGATCCCGCACATCGCCCGTCTGCTGTTTGGCGCGGATAACCGCTTGCTGCTGCCGGCTTCGGCACTCATCGGCGCGATCTATCTTCTGCTGGTGGATGCGGTGGCGCGGCTGGCGCTGAGTGTAGAGATCCCGCTCGGTATTCTCACTGCGCTGATCGGTCTGCCGGTGTTTGCCTGGGTGCTGCGCCGCGTGCAGCAAGGGTGGGGCGGATGAGCCTGTTGCAGGCGCGTGCGATTTCTGCGGCGCATGGCACACGCACGGTGTTCGACGCGCTGGATTTCACCCTGTACGCTGGGGAAATCGTCGCCCTGCTCGGTGCCAATGGCTGTGGCAAGACCACTTTGCTGCGCAGCCTGCTCGGACTGCATCCGCTGCGCGCGGGTGAAATTTGCTTGGGCGAGACGCCCCTGCACCATCTTCCGGCGGCTGAGCGCGCGCGGCGCATGGCCTATGTGCCGCAGTACCATCGGGTCGCGTTCGGCTACCGCGTGCTGGACATCGTGCTCATGGGGCGGCTGGCTGGGCGTGGCATGCTGGCGCGCGCCGGCGCGGCGGATCGCCAGCGTGCGGAGCACGCCCTGGCGCAGGTGGGCATGCAGGCGCAGGGTGATCGGCCCTACACCCAGCTTTCCGGCGGGCAGCGGCAACTGGTGCTGATCGCCCGTGCGCTGTGTCAAGATGCGCCGATCCTGCTGCTTGATGAGCCAACCAACAACCTGGACTATGGCAATCAGTGGCGGTTGTTGCGCCAGATTCAAAATCTGGCGCACGCCGAGCGTGCCGTGCTCTTGACCACGCACCATCCCGAACATGCGTTGCAGGTGGCCACTCGTGCGGTGCTGATGAAAGACGGGCGCATCCTGACCGAAGGTGTGCCGCGTGAGGTGCTCAGCCGTGAGCGCCTGGCTGAGCTGTATGGTTTGAGCGAGGCCGAGCGTGCACTCTGGTTGGCCGAATCCAAGTCTTCTTGTTTTGCACCATGAGATCCCCGCCATGATGTATTTCACCCAAGCCGAACTGGATTATTTTTTGAGTGAGGATGTGCCATATCACGATGAAACCAGCCATGTGCTCGGCATCGAACAGCAGCCCGGTGAGTTGATCTTTGCGGCGAAGAAGGACGGCTTTGTGCTCTGCGGCAGCGAGTTGGTCGCACGCATGGCGCACGGATTGGGTGTGCAGGTCGAGGCCATGCAAGCAAGTGGTGCATGGGTCGCGCCGGGGGAGAGTTTTCTGCGTTTACGCGGTGCGGCCGGCGCGTTGCATCGGCTGTGGAAAGTGGGTGTGACCTTGCTGGAAACCGCATGCGGCGTGGCGACGCGCACACGCGGTATGGTGGATGCGGCGCGGGCGGCCAACCCGCGTGTGCAGGTGGCTACCACGCGCAAGGCGCCGCCGGGACTGCGCAAGCTGATGTTTCACGCGGTACTCGCCGGCGGTGGGGTGATTCATCGCGCGGGACTTTCCGAAACCCTGTTGGTCTTTGAGCAGCATCGCGTGTTTCTCGGCGCAGAGAGCTTGCCGCAGATTTTTGCCCGCCTGAAAACGCTCAGCCCGGAGAAGAAGATCATGGCCGAAGCGGAGAGCCTGCCTCAGGCGCTTGAGTTTGCCCGCGCTGGCGCCGATGTGCTGCAACTGGAAAAAATGCCGCTTGATGCGCTCAAGCAGGCGGTCACCGCGCTCAAAGAGACGTTTCCCTCACTGATCGTCAGCGCCACCGGCGGTATCACATTAAGCAATGCCGCTGAGCATGCCGCCTGCGGTGTCGATCTTCTGGTCACCAGTCATCCCTACCACGCGCCGCCTGCCGACATTCGCGCCAGCATGCATGCGCTTTGAGCGGAGCATTTCAAGCTTGATGCGCAACGCCCTGCTTTGGCCTCATAGGCGCAAAACGGGCTTGATTGATCGAAAAATTCGATCAATCAAGCCCGTTTTGCGCATGAATTGATCGAATTTTTCGATGAATCGTCCCTACTGCCGCAGTGAGCCGTTGAAAGGGGCTTTCAACGGCCTGTGTGTTGACGTTATTTCTTTGCGGCCACGGGGGGCTTGTTGACGGGGGATTCCGGGTCAAGCAAGAAGGCGACGATATCGGCGGTCTGCTCGGGGGTGATCAGATGCTTGGCGCCGCCATAACGCGGCATCAAGGAGCAGGGGTTGCTGGCCTTGCTGTTGTACACCTTGTCGTAGGTGTATTTGATCATCGCCTCATTTTTGGGGCGGAACTTGCCGTAGTTGGTCAAGGGCGGCCCCATGTTGCCCGCCTGCGGGAAGTTGGGGTCGATGGCATGGCATGCGTAGCAGTTGGCGCCGTTGGCATGCTTGGGGTCATCCGCATCGGCAAAGCCCGGGTAGCCGATACGTCCGCCATGCGCGTCTTCCACCACCTTCTGTCCTTTTTTCCAGTCGCCGTAGAGCTTGCCGTCTTTGGGGTAAACGATCTCGGCGGTTTCGCGCTTGATGATGGCTTGTGCCTGCTCGCTGCTTGGCCGGTTCTTGGTGGCGTTACATACCTCCAGTGTGGCGTCTTCAAAGCGCTTGAGCTCGTCGGGGTGGTTGACGTAGAAACTGCGTTTGACAGCTTCGAGAAACTCCTTTTCGCTGATTTTATCGCCCCAGTCGGCGGCGGGCTCGGCGTGGGCAAAGCTGGCCATGCCAAGCAGCAGGCTGGTGAGTAAGCATGTCGTTGTTTTCATGGTGTTCTTCCTCATCCGGTCAAATCATCAGGCGCGCGGCTTGATGCCGGGAACATTGATCTTTTCGTCGCTCTGACTGGCGATATTGAGCAGGTAATAGGTCAGCGCGGTGTCGATCTCCGAGCCGGTTTTCAGCCAAGGCAGGCGCATGGCCAGGACGCAGCGTTCGTTGCGCCACCATTGGCCGCGTACATTGGAATCTTTGAGTACATAGGCGGGGAAGGCGGTTTCCACCTTGCCGGCAGTCTTGGGGTCGGTCATGTCTGGCAGATCGACGCCACGCAGTAGCTTGCCCTTGGTGTTGGCGTGGCAGTCGGCGCAGGACAGATCCATCGCCCCCTGACGCCGCCAGAACATTTTCTTGCCCAGTTCCAGCGCGTATTGTTCCTGCGCATTGCGTGGCTTGACGTCAAACTTCATGCCGTTGGATTGCGCCGCGACGTAGGTGGCGATTTTGGTCAGCTCATCGGGTCGGCTGTCCTCTTCGGCGGCATTGAGGTAGGTCATTTTCACCACCTCCTCCGGCTTGAAGCCCTGCAATTGTTCCATGCAGGTGAGGATGCGCCCTTCGAGGGTTTCGACCTTGTGGGTGTCCTTGAAATAGCGCGGCAGTTGGGCATACGCGCCTTTGAGGACGCCCGGGCCGAGGCCAAAATCGCATTGCTCCAGGCTGGCTTTTTTCGGTCCGCGTTTTTCCATAAAGAGCTTTTTGCCGTCGTCGATCCAGAATTCACCCGGGTTGTCACCGGCCAGCGCTTCGCGGTAGGCGGCGAATTTGTCGTCATTGGCTTGCACGGGCAGGCTGCCGAGCGTGAACAGGCTCAGTGGCACGGCGAGCGCCATGCGTTTGATCAAGGTTTGCATACGTACTCCTCCTCAGTGGGGTGAGGCTTATTGAATTTTCAGGTAGGCCGCGCCTTGGGCCTGTTGGTCGGCAATGTAGGCCACGCCCGAGGGCACGACCTGCACGCCGGGGTAGAGCGCCTGGCGATCGATGGCGAAGTCGTTGAGGGTGTTGTTGCACACCGCGAGCTTCACGCCGCGCACCGCGTGCAGCGATTGCAAACGCCCCTTCAATTCGGCGCGCTTTTTTTCCAGCTGGGCATCGCTGCCGGCTTTTTTGTCGTCGGTGACAAAGCGTGCGCCGTGGCCGACGAAGACAATGTGCACGTCATACTCGCGTAGCTCCTGCTCGTAAGCGTTGAGCATGTTGTTCACCGAGGTGAGGGTGAGCGAATAGCGTTGCGGGTCGCCATAATCGACGTGATACACCGCCTTGGCCTTGTCTGCTGCAGATAATGACGACGCAGCCAGACTGAGCGCGCCGGCAAGCAGCGCGCTTGAGAGTGCTTTTTTCATGCTTGGGTGTCCGTTAGAAGGCGTTTTGCTCGGCTTCGACGAAGGCGATGTTGGCGAACTTGCCGATGCTCTCGTCAAAGCCTTGGGTGTCTTTGGCGTACTTTTTCACCCGCGGGTTGGCGAGCACCATGGCCTTGGCCTCATCAATGGTTTTGCCGCTTTTCACCGCCTGCATGGCGGATTCGTAGATGCCGCCAAGCAGCTCGCGGTTTTTGACCAGCAGCTTGCGATCTGGTTGACCGTGACCCGGAACCCACAGGCTATTGGGCGCGGCTTTTTCCAGTGCGTCATACACTTTGAGCGTGCCGGTGAACGAGCCGTCCTCCATGTTGGCAATGCGTTTGTCCATGGCCACATCGCCCACGTGTACCGCCTTGTCCTGCACGATTTCCAGCATGATGTCCACCTTGGTATGTGCTTGACCAAAGTGATGCACGCGCAGCGTGACATCGCCAAAATGGAACTCCTGGCCGTTTTGCACGGCGGTATCCGGCGGCACGATGCTTGTCCCTTCAATCATGCCGTCCGTGGCTTTCATCATCTGCGCGAACCACTCCTGGCCGGTGACCAGTTTGATGGATTTGATGCAGTCGGGATGGGCGTAAATCGGTGCATCTGGGAAGTGCTTTTTGAACGCGCTATTGCCCAGCCAGTGATCGCCGTGGAAATGCGTGTTGAACACCGCGACCACGGGTTTATCGGTGATGGTCTTGATCATGCGCAATGCCATTTCGCCAATTTGCAGCGACGTGCCGGAATCAATCACGACCACCCCTTTGTTCGTGTTCACAAAGCTTACATTGGCAAAAAAGCCCTGGTTGTCCTTGTTGGGGAACGGGCCACGCGCATAAAGCACGTACAAGTGCTCACTAACCTTGACCGGTTTCTGGTCGGGCACGGCCGGGCCGACGGCGGCGGCGTGTGCAAGGTTGGGGAGCAGTCCGCTCATGAGACCCGGCATCACGATGCTTGCAGCGCTGATGCCAAAGACGCGGCGCAACAGATCGCGGCGCACCGCATCGATCAATTCGGGGTGGGTTGGGCTATGGGACATCCGTCTCTCTCCGTGAATGTTTCATGCGTCGCTTGGTGCGGCGCGTGGGGAATAAAAAGGAGGCGATGGTGGGAACCATCGCCCCAAAATCCCTGGCGGTACCCAGGGGGTGAGGAGTCACATGCTCGACACAGGTGCGAGCATGTGCTTTCGCGGGTACGTGGCACCCAAGGCGGCTGGACAAAATGGAGCGCATCCAGCCGCCCTGCCGTGGAAGCTGCAACCACGTCAGCAGCACCGCGGCGACGAAAGACCGGCAGGTGTGGTGACACGCCTGCGTGCATATGACATAGCAATGACCGTGCCCGATATGTTTTGCAGGAAATATCGGTGGTTGTTTGTGGTTAATTTGCTGATACTAAAAACTTTTCTTTGGGTTGGCCGCCTGGCGGGCATGTGCGCGGTGTCGTCTTCGTGCATTGCAAATTGCAAGAGGTATTGCAATGTGCAAGAAAAGACCTTCAGTCTTTGCCCAATACGCTGCGCTGTTGGCGTAGTTTGCGCCACAGCGTCGAAGGGTCGATGCCGAGTCGTTCGGCGGCCAGGGTGCGGTTGCCTCCGCATGCATGCAGGGTATGCTCGATCCACCTGCGCTCGACTTCGCATAGCGGTGTACCGGGGGCGATATGCAAAGACATGTGAGCATGTTCATGGTTTGGTATCGCCGCTGACTGCGGTCGGCGGATTTCTGCCGGAAGATCGCGCAGTTCGATGCGCAGACCTTGTGCCAAGACCAAGGTGCGCTGCAGCACGTTTTCCAACTCGCGCACATTGCCGGGCCATGGGTAACGCTGCAACGCTTCAAGCACTCCGGGGCCACAGGCATGCACGGTTTTGCCAATCACCGGCGCCAGTTTCTGCAAGATGCGCAGTCCAAGATGCGGAATGTCTTCTATGCGCTCGCGCAGCGGTGGCACGTCGATGGGAAAGACATTCAGCCGATAGAGCAAGTCCTGGCGAAACAGCCCGCGTTCGACCTGGGTGTGCAGGGATTGATTGCTGGCGGCGATCAGGCGCACGTCCACTTCGATGTCGCGCACTCCGCCAACACGCATGAAGCGCTTTTCCTGAATGAAGTGCAACAAGCGGACTTGCACCTCGGCGGGTGCGCTATTGATCTCGTCCAAAAACAGCGTGCCGCCGTGCGCGGCCTCCAAAAGCCCGATGCGACGCCCTTGCGCGCCGGTAAACGCGCCTTTTTCATGACCGAAAAGCTCGCTTTCGATCAGTGTTGGGGCAAGCGCGGCACAGTTGATGGCCATGAAAGGCGCTTCGGTGCGTAGGCTGATGCTGTGCAGGTAGCGCGCCAAAACGCCCTTGCCCGTGCCGGTTTCACCCTGCAGTAACACAGGCAATGGCGTGTTTGCCACGCGATGAATCATGGCCAACGTCTCTTGCATGCGCGGGCTGTAGCCTACGGGTTGTGCGTTGTTCGGTGAGGGAGGGATCTGTGAGCAACGGATGTGCTCGGCTTGCGCAGCGGCGCGAGCGAGGCGACGGATGGCATCCTCATCATCGAGTGGCGTGAGCAGAACGTCATAACAGCCTTGTTGAAAGGCTTCCGCGACCCGCACGCCATCCGCGGCAGGGAGCACGGCCAAGCATAGGGGCAGGCCGAATGGGTTGCTCATCAGCGGCAAGCCGTCGTTGAGGGTCGTCATTCGCGGCATGGGCGCATGCTCGATGAGCACTAGATCTGCTCGTCGTGGATCATGTGTGGCATGCGCGAATGTGAGCGTTTGCTCAGTCAGTTTGCGCAGGTGCGGGTCAATCGATTCGCTGGCCCACCAATGCAGGGGTGCAGTAAGTCGATGTGTGGACGGAATGCTCATGCGCGATATTCTACAGAATATAACGCAGCGCGCGATTTTTATGG
The DNA here is from genome assembly GCA_964402435.1 of uncultured Halothiobacillus sp. GTDB lineage: Bacteria > Pseudomonadota > Gammaproteobacteria > Halothiobacillales > Halothiobacillaceae > Thiofaba. The sequence continues at coordinate 63,166 of CAYOCG010000003.1, forward strand.
GTTGCACCAAAAATGAGCACCAAAATGGTGCAATTCTTTTGGTGCTTACTGTTTTCGCCGCTCATATCAGCAAGATTGTCTTCATCCGAGGGCTGTGGTGCGCGTATTGAGTTCGGCACGCTTTGTGCTTAAGGTCGATTTGCTGGTTACAACTGCGCGTGTCGCGGTTAAACTTGTTTGAGTTTTTCTGGCGTGATGCCTTTTATTGGAGATTGGATGATGACCCCCAGTGATGTCGAAAAAATGATCAAAGAAAACGGTGTCAAGTTTGTTGACTTCCGTTTCACCGATACCCGCGGCAAGCAGCAGCATGTGACCTATCCCGCGCACCGCGTGGACGAGGAAGCCTTCGAAAACGGCATCATGTTCGATGGTTCTTCGATTGCCGGCTGGAAGGGCATCAACGCCTCCGACATGATCCTCATGCCGGACGCCACCACGGCGCTGATGGATCCGTTCTCTGAAGAGCCAACCCTGATCGTGGTGTGTGATGTGATCGAGCCGGACACCATGCAGGGGTATTCACGTGACCCGCGTTCCATCGCCAAGCGCGCTGAAGCGTATTTGAAGAGCACCGGTCTTGCCGACACGGCTTTCTTCGGTCCGGAAAACGAATTTTTCATTTTCGATGATATCCGCTGGGCGCAAGACATGTCCGGCTGCTTCGTCAAAATCGACTCTGCGGAAGCCGCGTGGAACACCGGCAAAGAATACGCCGATGGCAACATGGGGCATCGTCCTGGTGTGAAGGGGGGTTATTTCCCCGTGCCGCCGGTCGATCAACTGCATGACATCCGTCAGGCCATGTGCCTGGTGCTGGAAGACATGGGTCTGAAAGTTGAAGTGCATCACCATGAAGTGGCGACCGCTGGTCAGTGTGAGATCGGCGTGGGCTTCAACACCCTGGTGAAGAAGGCCGACGAGGTGCAGACGCTGAAGTATGTGCTGCAGAACGTGGCGCACACCTACGGCAAGACTGTGACCTTCATGCCCAAGCCGATGATGGGCGATAACGGTTCCGGTATGCACGTGCACATGTCGCTGTCCAAGGATGGCAAAAACGCTTTCAACGGCGACCAATACGCCGGCCTGTCTGAAATGGCGTTGTACTACATCGGCGGCATCATCAAGCACACCCACGCGCTGAACGCCTTCTGCAATCCGTCCACCAACAGCTACAAGCGTCTGGTGCCGCACTTCGAGGCGCCGGTGAAGTTGGCTTACTCTGCGCGTAACCGCTCTGCGTCGATCCGCATTCCGTTCGTCTCCAGCCCCAAGGCGCGTCGTATCGAAGTGCGTTATCCGGACTCCACCGCCAACCCTTATCTGGCCTTCGCCGCGCTGTTGATGGCGGGTCTCGATGGCATCAAGAACAAGATCCATCCGGGCGAAGCGGCAAGCAAGAACCTCTACGATCTGCCGCCGGAAGAAGAGGCCGCCATCCCTGAAGTGGCCTTCTCCCTGGAGCAGGCGCTGGAAGCGTTGGACAAAGATCGCGAGTTCCTCAAGCAGGGTGGCGTATTCACTGACGATCTGATCGACGGCTATCTGGAGCTCAAGCGCGGCGAAGTGCAGCGCGTGCGCATGGTGCCGCACCCGGTCGAGTTTGATCTCTACTACAGCCTGTAATCACCAAGACCTGCTGGGTCATTGATGAGCTTTTCGCCCCGCCACGCGCGGGGCTTTTTATTTTGCGCAAGGCAGGTCTACACTGGTGCAAAACGTATTTGAGGTTCATGAAATGCGCCTGCTCGAAAAACTGACGACGTTTGCAGCGAGCGTTGGCTTGCTGATGGTGTTCAGCGCGACGTCGCTGATGGCGGACTCGCCGCAAATCTTTCGTTCGGTGGATGCGCAAGGGAATGTGGTGTTCAGTGATGTACCACGCGAGGGCGCCAAGCCGGTGGAGGTGCAACAACCCTCCACGGTGAGTGCGCCGCCTGTGAGCGCACCCATCTCTGCGCCGGCGGCACCCAAAGCTGAAGGCAAAGACGCCTTCATGGGCTATCAGGCGCTCGTCATCACCCAGCCGGAAAACGGCGCAGCGTTCAATAATGGCGCGGGGGATGTGGATGTCAGTGTCAGTATCGTGCCGGCACTGCGCACTGATTTGGGGCATGGGCTGACGATTACGATGGATGGCAAGCCGGTGTTGCAAAACAGTGCGCGCTTGAATGTGGCACTGAACAATGTCGATCGCGGCGAGCATGAGTTGCAGGCGTTCGTGCAGGACGCCAATGGGCAGGTGCTCTTCATGTCGGCACCGTCGCGTTTCAGTATGGTGCGCACCAGTATCTTCCTGCCCGGGCGTGCCAATCAGGCTGTACCACCGGGCGTCGCGCCGCCGCGACCGGTACCCTTACCTGCGCCACGCGCGGGTTCTTGAAGCACGCAACACTTCTCCTGCCTGTGCGTTTGGCCTGAAGGTTGCTTTGGCTCGAGGCATGAAGACGCACATCCCACCCACGCCCGAATTGCCGTCGCTCGCGCTGCTTGAGCACCTGAGTGTAGCCGTGCTCTGGCTGAATGAGGCATTGAGTGTGCTCTACCTCAACCCATCTGCCGAGAATTTGCTGGGTATCAGTTTACGGCAGGCGCGCGGTGTTGGGCTCGGCAGCTTGTTGCCGGGTGAGAGCGAGCTGCTGGCGCAGATGCAGCATTCCCTGCAATGCGGCCACCCCTGCACCCTGCGTGAGGTTGCGCTGCATGCCGCTGGGCGCGATGTGGTGGTGGATTGTGTGATCAGCCCGCCCGCCGACCCCGCGCTTGGTCAGGGGGTGATGGTGGAGTTCATGGACATCGACCGTCATCTGCGCATTGCGCGCGAGGAGCATTTGTTGGCGCAACAGCAGGCCACGCGCAGCTTGTTGCGCAATTTGGCGCATGAAGTGAAAAATCCCTTGGGCGGCTTGCGCGGTGCGGCGCAGCTGTTACACGCCGAGCTGGTGAGTGATGAGCAGCGCGAATATACCGAGGTCATTTTGCGTGAGGCCGATCGTTTGCGCAGTCTGGTGGATCGCATGATCGGAACCCATAGCCGTGCGCGCATGACCACGGTGAATATCCATGAGGTGCTGGAGCACGTGCGCCGCCTAGTGTTGATGGATGCGCGTGGGCGCAAAGTCGAATTGATGACGCGCTACGATCCAAGCATTCCCGATCTGCATGCTGCGCCAGATCTGTTGATTCAAGCAGTGCTGAACATCGTGCGCAACGCGGTGCAGGTGATGGACGGGCAAGCGGATGCTCGGATCGAGCTGCGTACGCGCGTGGTGCGCCAATTCACCATCGGCACGGTGCGCCACCGCTTGGTGGTGCGCGTGGACATTGAAGACAACGGCCCCGGCATTCCGCCGCATTTGCAAGACACGCTGTTTCTGCCCATGGTCAGCGGACGCAAGGGCGGGATTGGGCTGGGCTTGTCGATCAGTCAATCGTTGATTGCTCAGCATGGCGGTTTGATCGAATTCACCAGCCAGCCGGGCAAGACGGTGTTTACCCTGCTGTTACCGTTGTCGAATCAAGTCATGGAGCGTGAGGCATGAACAAGACGCAGGAAATCTGGGTTGTGGATGACGACCCGTCGATTCGTTGGGTACTCGACAAGGCGTTGCATAAAGCGGGGCTGAAGGCGCGTGTGTTTGACTCAGGCGACGAGGTGCTCACAAGTCTGCGCAGACAGCAACCGGCAGCATTGCTCAGTGATATACGCATGCCCGGTCTGGATGGTCTGGATTTATTGCGAGAGGTGCAGCAGCGCTATCCACGTCTGCCCGTGGTGATCATGACGGCGCACTCCGATCTGGATAGCGCGGTGAGTGCCTTTGAAGGTGGGGCGTTTGACTATCTGGCCAAACCGTTTGATACCGACGAGGCAGTCAATCTCGCGCGGCGTGCTATGGAGAGTGTACAAGCCGAGTCCGCAGTTGCTGCGAGCAGTGACGAGAGTGTGCCCGGGATCATTGGCCAGTCGCCGGCCATGCAGGAGGTATTCCGTGCCATCGGTCGCCTGTCGCGCTCCAGCATTACGGTGTTGATTACCGGTGAATCCGGTACCGGCAAGGAGCGCGTTGCCCAAGCCTTGCACCAACACAGCCCGCGAGCACGCGGCGCGTTCATCGCGCTGAACACGGCGGCGATCCCTAAGGACTTGCTTGAATCCGAATTATTTGGGCATGAACGCGGTGCATTCACCGGCGCGCAGGCGCAGCGGCGTGGGCGCTTCGAACAGGCGGATGGAGGCACGCTGTTTCTCGACGAAATCGGCGACATGCCTTTCGAGCTGCAAACCCGCCTATTGCGCGTATTGCAGGAAGGTGAGTTTTATCGCGTGGGTGGACATACCCCGGTCAAAGTGGATGTGCGCATCATCGCCGCGACGCATCAGGATCTGGCGCAGCGTGTGCGCGACGGGCTTTTTCGCGAAGACCTGATGCATCGTCTGAACGTGATTCGGCTTGAATTGCCACCTCTGCGCGAGCGGCGCGAAGACATTCCGCTGCTGCTGGACGCTTTCCTCAAGCGTGCGGCGCGCGAACTGGATAGCCTGCCCAAGGTATTGAGCGAGCAGGCGTTAGCGGTGTTGCAGAGCTACGATTGGCCCGGGAATGTGCGTCAACTGGAGAATGTGTGCCGTTGGCTTACGGTTATGGCCAGTGGGCGCGAGATTGTGCCAAGCGACCTCCCTGCTGAGGTAATGCGCGCTTCGCCGCGCGAGATGCAGACCTTGGCACGCACGATGGATGCGTCTAGTGTTGATGTGGATGGCGGCGTCGCTATGCACAGCAGTGTGGATTGGACGCATGTATTGCGACGCTGGGCAGACGAGCATCTGCACAATGCGGCGCGTCCCTTGTTGGACGACGCGGTGCCCATGTTCGAGCGGGTGATGATCGAGGCTGCGCTGGCACATACCCACGGACTGAAGCAGGACGCCGCCATGGTGCTGGGCTGGGGGCGCAATACGCTGACGCGCAAGATGAAAGAGCTGGGCATGGATGATGCGTGAGTGCTTGTCTTGATCTTGTCACTGGGCTCGGTTAGCGTGCGTCAAATCGTCCGTTCGCTCGGGGGTGAGAGAGCATGCGCCTTGTCCATGTCGGGCTATGGTTTTTGTTGGGATGCGCTTTGACCGCTTGCGCGGCTTTACCTGAGCCTGTTTCTGTGCCATTGATCGTCAAATCACAAGGTGCTGAGGATGAAGCTGCCATGCGCTTGCAGATCCCGCAGCTTGAGCGAGCCTGTAATCTGCGCCTGAGTTATGTTCGTCCCATGTCAGGGGGCGCGCATGTGCTGCGTATGCACACCGACGCTGCGGAAAACGCCATCGCTTGCCTGCGCGCTCAGCCGGGCGTGGTGTATGTCCAGCAAGATCATCTGGCCAAGCCGACGGAGGCGCCCTGAGATGAAGTTCGCCATCAAGTTTGAAGTCATTTCCATGATCGCCGGCTCACTGCTGGGTATGAGTTTCGCCGCGCAAGCGAATGAAGCGCGTGTGACGCAATTGATCGTGCAACCCGCCGAATTCAACCTGGCGCATGCGCCCAGCATGAATCCGGGCGAGGTGGCTCGTTTCAGTCAGATGGCGCAGATGCAACTTGCGCATGTGCGTGCCATGTCGGGGCGCGCTCAGGTGATGCGCCTGCCCAAAGCGTTGACGCTGGAGCAGGCCGAGGCGGTGGCCGCGCGCCTGGTGGCCAGTGGTTTGGCGGTGTCGGCCGAGCCGGATCGCTGGGTTCAGGTGCGCATGGTGCCCAATGACCCGCGCTACATCGATCAGTGGCATTACCAGTCCTTGATTACCGGAAAGACCTACGGCAATAACAACTATGGCCTGAATCTGCCGGCGGCTTGGGACATCAGCACGGGGAGCGATGCGGTGGTGGTGGCTGTTCTCGACACTGGACTGCTGCCGCACAAGGACATCGACAGCAATATCCTCGATGGCGTGGGGCGCGTCGTGCCTGGCTATGATTTCATTTCTGACCCGGCGATTGCCAACGATGGTGACGGGCGTGACAACAATCCAACTGACCCCGGCGACTGGGTGGAAAAGGACAATGCCATGTGTGGCGATGGGGTGTTTTACCCCAGTTCATGGCATGGTACGCATGTCGCCGGAACCATTGGTGCGGCGACCAACAATGCCTTGGGTGTCAGCGGCATCACCTGGTCGGGGCGCATCTTGCCTGTGCGTGTGCTGGGTGTGTGTGGTGGCCAGTTTTCCGACATCATCGATGCCATGCGCTGGTCTGCAGGCATGCCCGTCCCTGGCGTGCCAGATAACCCTCACCCTGCCAAGGTGTTGAACATGAGCTTCACTGGTGTGGGCAAATGCGGGGCTGCGGAGCAGGCAGCGATCGATGATGTGCTCGCCAAGGGTGCCATGTTGGTGGTGGCCGCCGGCAATAGTGCTAACGATCTTGCCAAGTATCCGGAAACGCCCGCGGTGTGTCGTGGGGTGATCACCGTTGCGGCCAGCGATCAACAAGGACAAATCGCGTCCTACAGCAACTATGGCGCGCGGGTGGATCTCACCGCACCGGGCGGTGAGCAGCCGATTGATACGGGCATTTTGTCCACGGCCGACTCAGGGATTCGTCAGGCCAAGCTGGACAGCACCTATTCCAGCGCGTTGCTGCAGTACCAGAACTATGACGGCACCAGCATGGCCACGCCGCATGTCAGTGGTTTGCTTGCACTGATGCTTGCCGTCAAGCCCTCGCTGACTTCCATCGAGGCTCTGGATGTCATGCGTCAAACCGCCACGCCTTTCCCTAAATACAGCGTCAACCTGGCCTTCAATTGCACCACTGTGATCTGCGGCGCGGGTATTGCCAATGCGCAAGCTGCGCTGAGCAAACTCAGCGGCGCACCTGCCCCCGTTCCGCCGCCTGCACCAGAACCCGTGCCCACCCCACCTCCTGCTCCAGAACCCAGTCCTACGCCCCCGCCGCCTAGCTCCGGAGGCGGAAGCATGGACTGGCTGGCCTTGGGCGGTTTGCTGGCGTTGGGTGCGGCGCTTCAGCGGCGCAGACTGCGCCAGACAATGGCCAGCACAAAACCCGACAGTGCACCCCATTGATGTGCGGCATGGATCACCGGCGCGCCAATCAATGCGCTACTACCCGTGGGAAACTGCGTTTCCAGCAAGAGTTTGCCCACCAGGCCAAGCAGCGCCAGCCCGCGCCAATACATGGCGATGTTACTGCTCAAAACAGCGCCCGCGGCGAACAGGCCGTGCAATACACCTGAAGCGCCGGCGTAGCGCATCAAGTGCGGCTCGCTCAGGCTCAGTCCCAGTGAAATGCCAAGACCCATCAGCACAGCTAACCACAGTGATCGCATGCCGCGCAGGGCTTCATGCCAAACACTGACGACGGCGAGCAGTCCCAGCACGTTCAGCGCAAGGTGTGCTGGATTGAGGTGAACAAAATGTGCGCTGAGTGCGCGCCATAGCTCGCCGTTGGCGATCTTGGTGGGGGCATAGTCCCATACACTCGGTCCGCCGAGGGCTTGTAAAGCCACCCAGAGTCCCAATAGCAACAGGGCACCCGGGTAAGAGCGCGTGCATGTCCTGACCCGGAGTATGGCACGACGCATTGCAACGCTTTTTGCTACCATGTGCTTATGAAGATGAACCGTCAAAAGATCGCCATGCATGTGCTGGCGGTGTATAGCGTCAAGGGCGGTGTTGGCAAAACCAGCACCGCGCTCAATCTTGCCATGCTATCCAGCCTGCAAGGTCGGCGCACGCTTTTGTTTGATCTTGATCCGCAGGGTGCAGCCACCTGGATGCTGGACGGCGGTTTGCCAGCAGCGGATAAGAGCGACATGCGTCGCATGCTCAAGGGCAAGGACGCGGATGCGCGTCTGTTGCCCACGCGCTACAAGCACCTCACCCTGTGGCCCAACGGCCCGGAGCACGCGGATCTTTCCCTCGAACTCGCAGATATGAAACACGCCACCGAGCGTCTGGCGCGCCTGCTGGAGCGGCTGGAAGGGCAGTTTGATGAGGTGGTGCTGGATTGCCCGCCGGGGCTTGGGTTGGTAGCGGATAACATTTTCGAAGCGGCGCACGATGTGCTCGTGCCCCTCATTCCCGCGCCGCTTTCTCTGCGTGCTGCCTTGCAAGTACGTGACGCGCTGGCGGCGCGAGACAAAGCTCCGAGCATGAGCGCCTTCCTCAGCATGGTGGATCGTCGCCGCAGCTTGCATCGTCAATTCGTCGAGGAGCATGGCGCCGAGTTGCCTGAATTGCTGCCGGAGTGGATTCCAGCGAGCAGTGAAATCGAACGGCAAACGGTCAGTCGCGTGCCGGTGACCTATGCGCAGCCACGCTCCGATGTGGCGCAGGCGTACTATCGCCTGTGGCGTGCCGTCCACGTGCCGCTGGCGGATTGAGATTATGCGCTTGCACGTCATCATTCTCGCTGCTGGGCAAGGCACGCGCATGCGTTCCAGCTTGCCTAAGGTACTGCACCCCTTGGCCGGGCGCCCCATGCTGGCGCATGTGCTCAATGTGGCAAAGGCATTGGCACCCGAGGCAATTCACGTGGTGATTGGTCATGGTGCGGAGCGTGTGCGCGAGATGTTCGCAGAACACGCCATTCACTGGGTGATGCAGGCGCAACAGCTCGGTACGGGGCACGCCGTGTTGCAGGCCATGCCGCATGTATCGGACGATGCTCAGGTGCTCGTGCTCTACGGTGATGTGCCACTGATTCGCGCCAGCACGTGCCAGCATCTTCTTGATGCCTTGCAGCAAACCGACCTTGCGCTGCTGTCGGTCGATTTGCCGGATCCCAAAGGTTATGGCCGGATTTTGCGCGATGCCAGCGGGCGCGTGCTGGGCATTCGTGAAGACAAGGACTGCACACCCGAAGAACGGCGAATTCACGAAGGCAATACCGGGCTCATGGCTGCCAAAGCGATACCCCTGCGCCAGTGGCTGGGGGCGCTTTCCGCCAACAATGCGCAAGGCGAGTACTATCTTACTGATGTGGTCGGCATGGCGGCGCAGGAGGGAGAGGTGGTGGCGCAGCGCGTGGCGGATGTGCATGAGGTCAGCGGTGTCAATTCCCGCGCTCAGCTTGCTGCGCTGGAACGCGTTTATCAGGCGCATCAGGCACGAGTGCTGATGGATGAGGGCGTCAGCCTTGCCGATCCAGCACGGTTGGATGTGCGCGGACGGGTGCATGCCGCGCGCGATGTGTTCATCGACGTCAATGTCGTGCTGGAAGGCGAGGTGCATCTCTCACCCGGCGTGCGCATCGGTGCCGGTTGTGTGCTCAAGGATGTGCAGCTTGGTGAAAACGTCGAGATTCGCCCGTACAGCGTGCTGGAAGGGGCAAAGATTGCGGCCGATGGCATCATCGGCCCCTTTGCGCGCATCCGCCCAGGCAGTGAGCTTGCGCAAGGTGTGCATATCGGCAACTTTGTCGAGATCAAGGCCAGTCAGGTGGGGGCGGGTAGTAAGGTCAATCATCTCAGCTACGTGGGTGATAGCGAGATCGGTCGCGCGTGTAACCTTGGTGCCGGCACCATCACTTGCAACTATGACGGCGCCAACAAGCATCGCACGCTCATTGGTGACGATGTGTTCGTTGGTTCGGCCACACAATTGGTGGCGCCGGTGCGGGTCGGCTCGGGCGCGACCATCGGTGCGGGCAGCACCATCACCAAGGACGTGGAGGCGGACGTGCTGGCACTGTCGCGTGCGCCACAGGTGCAACGCAAGGGCTGGCAGCGACCGCGCAAGAAGGTATAGCCCCAGAAACCTAATGGCTTTGCGCTTACGCTGAGAGCGCACAATGTAGTCTGTGCTCGTGAAGGTTTTTCGAAGTGCCCGTCTGTGATGGGGGTGTGCAATGAATATCCTGCGTGGTTTGGCATTACTGGGCTTGCTGTCCATGTCTGCGACGCTCGCAGCGGAGGTCGATTTGCTTGGCTTCAAGCTGCGCACACTTGCGGGGGAGGAGGTGATCGACTTGCGTCAGGCGTATGGCGGCAAAGTGGTGTTGATGGTCAATACCGCCAGCAAGTGTGGCTTTACCGGGCAATTTGAGGGCTTGGAGGCTTTGTATCGCAAGTACAAAGACCGCGGCTTTGTTGTGCTCGGCTTTCCATCGAATGACTTTGCCAATCAGGATCCTGGTACGGAAAAAGAAATCCAGGCGTTTTGCCGCAACACCTACAGTGTCGAGTTTCCGATGTTTGAAAAGGTGCATGTGCGTGGCGCGCAGGTGCATCCGCTGTTCAAGGCCTTGGCAGCACATCCTCAGGGCGCAGCACCGAAGTGGAATTTTTACAAATTCCTGCTGGATCGCCAGGGGCAACTGATCGAAAGCTGGGGTAGCATCACCTCACCGGAGGACGAAAAGTTCGTGCAACGTATTGAACAACTGCTGGCACAGCCTGCGCCCTCGACGAAACCGTCCGGAGGTTGAATGATGAGCAAAACGCTGGTTCCCACCGTACTTGATGAAGGCGCAAGCGCCAAGGTGCGCCGCCTGCTGCCAACTGCCACCCAGGCGCCGATCGACCCGTTTGTGTTTTTCGACCATTTTTACGCGGCGGCGGGGGCGGGATTTCCGGATCATCCTCACCGTGGATTTGAGGCCATCACCTTCTTGCTGGCAGGTGAACTGCGCCATGCCGATAACCTGGGTCACGAGGCGGTGCTGCATGCCGGTGAGGTGCAGGCATTCACCGCCGGCTCGGGGATCGTGCATTCGGAGCTGGCCGGTGCCGCACGGGCGGTGGAGGGCTTGCAGCTTTGGGTCAATCTGGCCAAAGCGGACAAGTCCATGCCCGCAGCTTACCAGCCGCCGGTTCAGCCGCGCCGCGTGATGGGTGCGGGATATGAAATGCAGCTGATCGTCGGTGGTGAGGATGCGCCGATTCGCTTGCACACGCCCTGCTGGATTGCTTGGCTGGATCTGGCAGCGGGTGAGCAGTTCATGGCGGAGGTGCCGGCGACATGGCGTGGTTTTGCCTACCTGCTGCGTGGTGATCTATTCACCCAAGACGGTGCTAACGCCGTGGGCGGTGAGGGCTTGGCGCTGGAAGCGGGCGAGGCGCTCAGCACGCGCGATGGTGCGCAATGCTTGATTGCCCTCGGTCAGCCGCATGGTGAACCGATCCTCATGCGCGGGCCTTACGTCGATTGAATGAAGCGTCAGCCGCCACCGATGGCGCGCACGATTTCCACGCGATCGCCTTCATGCAGCACGCGGCTCGCATGCTCGCTGCGCGGTGCGATGTCGCCGTTGAGCTCCAGGGCAAAGCGCTGACCGTGCAGCCCAAGTTGCTGTGTAAGCTCTTGAATCGTGCAATGCTCGGGCAATTCGTACGCTTCGCCGTTGAGTGTGATCTTCATGCTATCCCTCAAGCATCCACGGTGACGCGTAACACTTCGTCCAGGCTAGTCTCGCCCTGCATCACCTTGTGTAAACCGTCTTCACGTAAACTGGGGCTGAACTGACGCGCGTAGGCTTCCATCTCCGCCTCGCTGGCGCCGTCGTGGATCATGCGTGCCAGCGAGGCGTCAATGGTCACCAGCTCGTGAATGCCCATGCGCCCGCTGTATGCTCGTGCGGCGCAGTCACCGCTGTCGCTGGCACGATACAGCGTCGGAGGCGCATCGGCGGGCAAGCCGAGTTGGGCGCACTCCTTGGCTGTGGGCGCATAGGCTTGGCGGCAGGCAGGTAACAGGCGGCGCACCAAGCGCTGGGAGACGACACCGATCAGACTGGAGGAGAGCAAAAACGGCTCCACCCCCATGTCGCGCAGGCGAGTGATGGCGCCAATCGCCGAGTTGGTGTGCAGGGTGGAGAGCACCAGGTGGCCGGTGAGCGAGGCTTGCACCGCGATTTCCGCCGTTTCCAGATCGCGGATCTCGCCCACCATCACCACATCCGGGTCTTGGCGCAAGATGGCGCGCAGGCCGCGAGCAAAGCTCATGTCCACCTTGGGATTGACCTGAGTCTGGCCGATGCCGTCCAGATCGTATTCGATCGGGTCTTCCACGGTGAGGATATTGCGCTCGCGGGCATTGATGTGGGCGAGTGCGGCGTAAAGGGTGGTGGTCTTGCCCGAACCAGTGGGGCCGGTGACCAGCAGAATGCCATGCGGTCGTTGAATCAGGCTTTCCAGTCGCTCGCGGGTTTGCGGCGCCATGCCTAATTTGGCGAGATTCAGGCGTCCGGTCTGTTTATCGAGTAGACGCAATACCACGCGTTCGCCATGAACCGAGGGCAAAGTGGAGACGCGCACATCCACCGGCCGTCCGGCCAGGCGCAGGGCAATGCGCCCATCCTGCGGCAGGCGCTTTTCCGCGATGTCGAGCTGCGCCATGACCTTGATACGCGAGGTGATCAGATTGGCCACGGCGCGCGGCGGCTCCAACACTTCGCGCAACTCACCATCGACACGAAAACGCACCACCAGCCGGTTTTCAAAGGTTTCGATGTGGATATCGGAGGCTTCCTCGCGGATGGCCTCGCTGAGCAGGGCATTGATCAGGCGCACGATCGGCGCATCGTCCTGCGCTTCGAGCAAATCAGCGGGCTCGCCTAGGCTGCTGGCGGCACGCGCCAGATCGACCTCGCCCAGATCGCCGAGCGTGTCCATCGCTTCGGAGGCACCGCGCTGGTAGGCGCGCGCCAAGAGTTGCTCGAAGGCGTCGTCGCTCAAAGGCTTGAGTGCCAAAGATGAACCGAGCACGCGCCGTGCTTCGGCAAGTGCCGCAGGCTTGACGTCGGCGCGATGCATAAGTTGCAGGGCGCCGTGTTCGTCCGTTTGCGCAATCAGGCCATAGCGCTTGGCAAAGCTGTAGGGCAGGGCGGTCATGGGGCTGCGTTCGGTTCAACGGGGGCGCTGGGCGGCGGGGCGGGCGGCGTTTTTGCGGCCCCCGGCAGATTGAGGTTGTAGCCCAGGTTCTCTGGCAGCATGGGGTAATCACCTGGCACGGCAAATCCAAGCGGGTTCTGCGAAAAACGCATCTGCTGATCGCGGAATGCGTTGTATTTGCCGGCGGTGTAGCGCGAAGCGTCATTTTTGTCGCGCATGATCAGCGGGCGGATGAACACCATCAGGTTGCGCTTGGTGCGTGTGGTTTCCTTGAAGGAGAACAGCGTGCCGACCACCGGGATATCGCCCAGCAGAGGGACTTTCGACACGCTGTCCTGCACGGCTTCATCCATCAGGCCGCCAAGCACGACCACATCGCCATCCTGCGCCAGCACCGAGGTTTTTACGTTGCGCTTGCTGGTCACCAGTCCTGAGTTGCTGTCTTTACTCGCCCGTTGGTCGATGCTGGAAACCTCCTGATCCAACTCAAGGCGCACCGCACCGTCCGGGCTGATCGAGGGCTTGACGCGCAGTTTGACGCCGACATCTTCACGATTCACCGTCTGAAACGGCGAGACATTGGAGGTGGCAGCACCGGTGTTGGTGAACGAGCCGGTGACGATGGGCACGTTTTGCCCGACGATGATGCTGGCCTCCTGGTTGTCCATGGTCAAAAGACTGGGCGTGGAGAGGATGTTGTTATTGGCATCCCCCGCCAAGGCAGACACCAGTACGGCAAAGTCCGTGCCGCGCCCATCGAAATTGCCCACGCCGATATTGAAGCCATCGCCCAACACACCCACCGCGCCGGCCGGGTTGGTGCCGCCGCTGGTGGCGGCAACGATGTTGGACAGCAGGCCGCCAAAGGTGGACAAACCGATGGCACCGGTGCCGCTGGCGGGGGCAAAGGCCATTTGCACGCCAAGCTTTTTGGCGAAATCTTCGGACACTTCGGCAATCACCGCCTCAACCAAGACCTGCGCGCGCCGTATGTCGAGCTGGCCGATGATGGATTCCAGTTCGCGCATGACCGTGGGCGGTGCCGTGATGATCAAAGCATTGGTCGCGTCGTCGGCGAGCACCACGGCATCCTGCCGCCCGCCAATGCCGACCGTGCCGGCATTCACCTGGCTGCTGCTCAGACTGCTGCCTAGGCTGCTGGACGTGCTGCTACCGAAACTGCTCGCCCCCGTGTTGCCAAAACTGCTGCTCGATGTGCCGGATGAGGACAAACCGCTGGTTGAGCCCTCGCGGGCAACCGGGCGGTTGCTGCCTTGCAGGATGGGTACCAGATCCTTGGCGCGGGCGTATTTGAGGTAAAACACCTGCGTGTTGCCGGCGCGCGCCAGCGGCGTATCGAGGTAGACCACCACCGCGCGCAGCTTGCTGCGCTCGGCTTTGTCGCCGGATATCAGCACGCTGTTGCTGCGCTCGTCGGCGGCAAAGCTGGTGAGGTTGCCACCCTCAGTGCCGGGGGCGGCCTGCTGCATCCCGCGGTTGGCACCGCTGCGCAGTTGCGTCAGGGTTTTGACGATATCCGCGGCGGAGGAATGTTTGAGACGGATGATTTCCACATCGCCCGTGCCCGGCACATCCACACGGTCGAGAATGTCTTTCATGCGCGCCACGTTGCCGGCGCGGTCGGTAAGAATCAGGCTGTTGGATTCGGGGTGGACGGACAGTGCGGCCTGTTGCGGCATCAACTGGCGCAATGCGGTGAGCAGGGGCGCGGCCTGCACATGGCGCAGCTTGAGCACTTCGGTGACGATTTCATCCGCGCCCTTGTTGGCACTCATCCCGGAGTTGACCACTTCTGCACCGTCTTGCTTGGCATTGATGTCCGGCACGATCTTGGTGATGTTGCCCTTGTCCACCGCAGCAAAGCCATGCACCTGCAGGGTGGAGAGAAAGACGTTGTACAGCTCGCTGGCTGACATCGGTTTGGCTGAGATCAGTGTGACCTTGGCCTTGACGCGCGGGTCAACGATGAAGTTCTTGCCCGTGGCCTCGGACACGGCGGCAATCAGTGCGTCCAGATCGGCATCACGCAGGTTGAGGGTGATCTTGCCGTCTTGGATCTGCGGCTGCGCACTGGTCTCATTGACCGCGGCCGCGCCGATCAGATTGGGTGTGCTCCATGCCAGCGGCAGGAGCAGGGCATAGGTCAAAGGGCTTGTGGAACGTCGCATGAAATGATCCAAAACAGGGTCTATGGAGCGTTGAGATCAAGGCGTAGCGGTAGTTCAACGCCGTTACGTAACACCACCGCATCAATCACGGTGGCGCTGCGCAGATCCTTGATGAATTTGGGCAGGTCGTTGGCCTGGGTGAGCTGGATGCCATTGACGCTCAGCAGCACATCCTCAGCATCCAGTCCCGCGGCTTTGAATAATTCAGGGTTGCGCAGGGCGCGCAGACGGTAGCCGCGCAGTTTGCCATCTTGCACGACCGGCGTCAGACGGAATTCTTTACCCAGCTCCGCGGGGGATTGTTGTAGCAGTCTGCCCAGACTGGCCTTGTCCACGGACGAGGCGGACGTGTTCAATCCGTCTTGGGGCGCGCTGTTTGCCAGGCGCAGGGCATTTTGCGGCAAGCTGAGACGCTCGGTTACGCCTGCGCGCTCGAGCAACACGTGATCGGCAAACACGGCAACCAGCTTTGCGCCACCGGGAAGTGTATCGCCAGTGTGGTAAACCTTGGTGCCGCTGCCACTGGCTTCGATCATGGCCAAATGCTCGCCGCTGAGGGTGCCGCGCAGCGTGAGGGGCAGGCGAGTGTCTTGCACAGCTTGGGGTGCGACTACCGCAGGTGGCGCGTCTCCCCAGAGGCGCGCACTGTTGGGCGCTTGGGGTGGCGTCATCGGTGCGCTGGGTGCCGAAATGTGTGCCGTGGCGAGCGGTGTGGGCGTCGGTGCGGACAATAAAAGCCAGACCCAGCGCGCCAGGGCAAACATCACCAGCGCCAGCAGCACGATGCTTGCGCTCACGCGCAGGATCGCAAGCAATTTGGCGTTGTTGGCGCGCAAGTGGATTTTTCGCAGAGGGAGCGTCAGAGTCATAGAGCGCATTCTATGGGATTGAATGTGACGCTGCTATGCGTGCGGGGGTATATTGACGCATTGTTTTGAATTGAACGGAGTGCAACGTGCTGGCTGAAGCCTCATTCATCGCTGCCCTGCTGGTGGGTTTGTTAGGCGGGGTGCATTGTGTTGGCATGTGTGGTGGCATCGTCGGTGCGCTGACGTTTGGTCTGCCTGCCGAGGTGCGTCAGTCGCCCGTGCGCGTGTTCCCCTATCTCGTTGCCTATAACATGGCGCGCATCACCGCCTATGTTTTGGCCGGCGCACTGATGGGCGGGCTCGGTTGGCTGGCCGCAGGGCTTGTGGCGATGCATGCGGCGCAGCTCGTGTTGCAGGTGATCGCCGGTGGGTTCATGGTGCTGCTTGGTCTTTACCTTGCCGGTTGGTGGGCAGGGCTCGCGCGTGTCGAACGGGCGGGTGGTGTGCTGTGGCGCAAGATTGAGCCTTTTGCGCGCACCTTGCTGCCGGTCAAGTCACCGCGTCACGCAGTGATGCTCGGTTTCGTCTGGGGTTGGCTGCCCTGTGGTTTGGTGTACAGCGTGTTGATCTGGGCATTGGCATCCGGCAGCCCCACGCAGGGTGCCTTGCTGTTGCTCGGCTTTGGGTTGGGCACCTTGCCCAACCTGATGTTGATGGGGGTGTTTGCCGCTCAACTTGCTCGTTTTCTACGCCAAGCATGGGTGCGTGCCCTGGCGGGCACTCTGGTCATCGGGCTCGGTATCTATACGTTGAGCTTGCCTTTTATCCGCGCAATATAAAATTCGATTGCCATATTAGTGTTTTCTGATGGACACTGTGCGCCGCTCCCACGGGCT
>CAYOCG010000004.1:0-79730 GCA_964402435.1 uncultured Halothiobacillus sp.
CTACGGACATAAAAAAACCCGCAAGCCTTGATCTGGTGCGGGTTTGAGCTTTGTTTGTGAGACGTTGTAAAACGTCTTGAGGGGGTATCTTGGTGCCTAGGAGAGGACTCGAACCTCCACGATGTTACTCGCTAGTACCTGAAACTAGTGCGTCTACCAATTCCGCCACCTAGGCATTCAGTGCCGCAGTATTCTATAGAGTTATGCTAGGGTGTCAAGGATTTTGCTGCTTCATGAGGATCAACGATGGATGTGGTGTTTATCAAAGCGTTACGCATGGAAACCGTCATCGGTATCTACGACTGGGAGAAGACGATGCGTCAGCCGGTAGTGATTGATTTGGACATGGCGTGGGATAACCGTCCTTCGGCTTTGGTAGATGACATTGGTCTTGCACTGGATTACGAAGCGGTATCGAAGCGGGTGAGGCAGTTTGTTTGCGAGCAAAGTTTTTTGCTGGTTGAGCGGCTGGCTGAGGAGGTGGCGGCGTTGTTGCTGCAAGAATTCAATACGCCGTGGGTGCGTGTGCAGGTGACCAAGCCGACGGCGATTGAGGGGGCGGATGGCGTTGGCGTGTTGATCGAGCGGGGTGTGCGTTCATGAACGGCGTGCCGCCACGCAGACACTCAAGTGTTTCCCTGCCAGAGCTTGCGCCGGAGGTTTTGGCTCATGGGGCGCACGTCACGGCGTTTGTGCGTGAGCAGATGGCTGCCGCCGGCGGTGTGTTGGACTTTGCAGAATTCATGCGTTTGGCGTTGTACGCGCCAGGATTGGGCTACTACGCTGCCGGCATGGCCAAATTTGGCGGCGAGGGGGATTTTGTCACTGCCCCCGAGGTTTCGCCCTTGTTTGCACGCGCTTTGGCGCGCCAGGTTGCGCAATGCCTGCAGCCGATGGGGGCGGTTGCCGAAGTGTTGGAGTTTGGGGCGGGTTCAGGTGTGTTGGCCGTCGAGTTGTTGCTTACACTGGAACGCTTGGGGGCACTGCCGAGCCGTTATGTGATTCTGGAAGTATCCGCAAGTTTGCGCGCTATGCAGCATGAGCGCTTGCTGCGGGATGCACCGCATCTTCTGGCGCGGGTGGCATGGCTGGATACCTGGCCGGAGCATTTTGTCGGCGTGATGTTGGGCAATGAAGTGTTGGATGCCATGCCCTTGCGTGTTCTCAAGGTGGATGACACTGGAGTGAGTCGACTTGCTGTCAAGTCGGTGAGTGATGGCTTTGATTGGGCCCGTCAGGACGCGACGGCGGAGGATTTGAATCATCTGGCATCGCTAGAGCGTCAGCGCGGTGCGCCCTTTCCAACGGGTTATCGGGTCGAGTTTCATCCTGATCTACCTGCATGGATGGCGGGTTTGTCGCATGCGTTACAACGGGGGGTGGTTTTTCTCCTGGACTATGGGGCAACGGCGCAGGAGTTGTACGCCACGGAGCGCTGGATGGGTACCATGCGTTGCCATGTGCGCCACCATGCGCACGATGACCCACTGGTGTTGGTGGGTGTGCAGGACATCACGGCATGGGTGGATTTCAGTCGGGTTGCGCACGAAGCTGCGCGTCAAGGGTTGGATGTGTTGGGCTACACCACGCAGGCGCATTTTCTCTTGGGCTGCGGATTGGCTGAGATTTTCGAACAAAGTTTTGCAAGTGCCGCACGCGAGGTGGATCGCTTGCAGCTGGCGCAGGGGTTCAAGACCCTGATGATGCCCGGCGAGATGGGGGAGCGCTTCAAAGTGATCGCGCTTGGGCGTGGGGTGGAATTTGATCTTCTTGGCTTTGAGATGCGCGACTTCCGTCAACGCCTTTGAGGCGCGATCGGATCGCGTGGTCAAAATTTACTGCACGCAGTGATGACCCCCTGACAACAGGACAGCATCCTTGAATTCGTCATGGCGAGTCATGCGAACTGTTTCATTGGTTAAGTAAGCTTTGCTCGCTTTGAACTCATGCTCATAACGTGGCACCGGGAAACACATGGTCGCCTAACAACTCCCAGTGTGTAGTTAACCGCCACAGGGTTTAAGGAGCTCGTGAAGCTATATCCACCCAACCGCCGCCCATGGCCTTGTAGGCGTTAATCACCTGACCATAACTCGCGCTTTGCGCATCGACGTTGCTGAGCTGGGCGTTGAACAGGTCGTCTTCGGAGCTTAGAACCTCAAGATAACTGGTCAGGCCGTTGTCAAAGCGCAGGCGGGCAAAGTAGGCGGTTTCCTTGAGTGCTGCAACGCGCTTGTTCTGGGCGGCAAGCGCAGCGCGGCTTTTCTGAATCCCGCTGAGTGCGTCGTTGACCTCGCGCAGTGCGGTCTGTGCGCTTTGCTGGTAGCGGATGCTTTGTTGCTGATAGACCGCTTCGGCGGATTTGATTTGCCCCTCGATATTGCCAAAGGTTGCCACTGGCATGGCCAGATTGGCGCCCAGTGTCCATGCGGATGCCGGGCCGTTAAACAGGCTGGACAGCGAGGTGCTGGCGGAGCCGAAGGCACCCGTGAGCGAGAGGGTGGGGAAATACAGCGAGCGCGCCACACCGACTTGGGCATTGGCGGCCATCAGGTCGGCTTCGGCGCGCAGAATGTCCGGTCGGCGCTCTAGCAGGGAGGAGGGCAGACCTTCAGGAATGGGCGGGAAACCGAGCTGCGCAAGCGGTTTGCCGCGTGGGATGGCTCCCGGGTTGCGCCCCAGCAGGATGGAGAGCAGGTTTTCCTGCAAGGCAATCTGTTGCTCGATGCTCGGAATGGTGGCGAGGGCGAGCTGGTACTGTGATTGCACCTGTGCCAATTCGAGTTGTGAAATCACCCCGCCGGCAAAGCGTAATTCAAAAATGCGCAGAGTTTCGGCGTAATTTTTCAGTGTCGCTTGGGCAATCTCCAATTTGCGGTCGTTGGCGCGCAGAGTGATGTAGCTGGAGGCTACGCCGGCCACCACGCTCAACAGCACGGCGCGGCGGTCTTCTTCGCTGGCAAGCACTTGCGCTTGGGCAGCTTCGCTGGCGCGCTTGGTGCGGCCAAACAGGTCGATTTCCCAAGCAAGGTTGAATTGAGCCGCGTAGAGGCTGGACGGATTGGCGACTCCGGCGGGAAAGGGTGCGGCTCCGGCCTCGGTGCTGCGCGTGCGGCTGGCATCGGCGGCGGCACCCAGTTGCGGGAAATAGGCCGAGCGGGTGGTTTGCAATGCACCGAGGTATTGATCGACCCGCGCGGCGGCCAGCTGAATGTCGCGGTTTTCACGCAGGGCATCGCGGATGAGCTGGTCGAGTACCGGGTCATTAAAGCCCTGCCACCACAGGATGTCGGTGCTGCCCAGCGTGGCTTCGCTGGGCGTACGCCACTGCTGGGGCATCTCGGGTGTGGGGCGCACGTAATCCGGGCCGACGGTGCAGGCATTGAGCGCTATGAGGCTTAGAAAAACAACAGTGAGGACGCGGGTGGTCTGGTTTTTAACCCCACGATATGTGCCAATGGCACCACCCTCTCCCCAACCCTCCCCCGTCGAGGGGGAGGGGGCTAAATCCATCCGTTCTGAATTACGCATCAGTGGCCTCCTTGGGCTGGGCGGGCTTGGCCGTCAGCTCTTCGAGGGTGACAAAAAACAGCGGTACAAAAAAAGTGGCGACCAGGGTTGAGGCCAACATGCCGCCAATCACTCCGGTGCCGATGGCGTGCAGGCTGTTGGCTCCGGGGCCGGTGGCAATCGCCAGCGGAATGGTGCCGAGGATAAAGGCGAACGAGGTCATGACAATGGCGCGCAGGCGCAGGCCGGCAGCTTCGACGGCGGCATCATAAACGTTCATGCCATGGCGCACGCGCTCGATGGCGAATTCGACGATCAGGATGGCATTTTTCGCCGCCAGTCCGACCAGCACCACCAGTCCGACCTGAAAATACACATCGTTCTGCAAATCCAAGGCTTTGGTGAGCAATAGCGCGCCCAAAATGGCGAAGGGCACGGATAGCACCACTGCCAGCGGCAGCGTCCATTTTTCAAACATGGCTGCCAAGAGCAGAAACACCACGATCAGGCCAAACACAAAGGCGGCTGACGAGGTGCTGCCCGAGCTTTTCTCCTGCAAGGCTTGCCCCGCCCAGGCATAGGCAAAGTCGCTGGGCAGGACTTCACGCGCCACCTCTTCCATGGCGTTGAGCGCCTGACCCGAGCTGAAGCCGTCCGCCGCATTGCCAGTGACCTTGACGCTGGGGAAGCCGTTAAAGCGGGTGAGGATTTTCGGCGCGGCGATGTAACGCGTGGTGATGAGTGCGGACAGCGGAACCATCGTGCCTTGCCGTGATTTGATGTACACGTCTTTGAAATCATCCGGCTCGGCGCGGTATTCGGCATCCGCCTGCATCACCACCCACCAGATGCGGCTGAACTGGCTGAATTGGCCGACGATCTGCGAACCGAACAGTGCCTGCATGGCCTGGAATACATCTGCCACGGGTACGTCCAGAATCTCGGCCTTGCTGCGGTCGAGGTCAACAAAAAGCTGCTGGGTGTACGCCTTGAACGTGCTGTTCACGCCTTGCAGCTCGGGGCGCTGGCGCGCCTTTTGCAGGAACTCGTTGAGTACCTGCTGGGTGGTCTGGGTGTCGCCTGTGCCCCGGTTTTGTAAATAAAACTCAAAGCCGCCGGTGGTGCCCAGACCGGGAATCGAGGGCGGATTGATGGCAAACACCTGACCTTCCTTGAGTGCTGCAAACTGGCGGTTGAGTTGTGGTAGCACGTTGAACACCGACATGGACGGGTCGCTGCGTTCGGCAAACGGTTTGAGCAGCACGAAGATGAGCGCCGCGTTATTTTTGACTTGCCCATCCAGCAGGCTGTAGCCGTTGACCGTGCCGATGTCGGCAATGGCGGGATGGTTGCGCAAGATGCTTTCCACCTCGCTGGAAAGCTGGCCGATGACCTTGGCGCTGGCGGTGTCGGGGGCTTCCATGATCACAAAGAAATAGCCCTGGTCTTCATCGGGCACGAAGCTGGACGGCACCACACTGAACATCCACACGATGCCAGCCAGCAAGCCGACAAACAGGGTGAAGCCGATGGCGCGGTGGTGCAGCATCCAGCGCACGCCATGCAGATAGCCCAGTCTCACCCGTTCAAAACCTCGCTCAAACCAGAGGAAAAAGCCTTTTTTCTCCTGATGCTTGTTTTTCAGCACCAGGGCGGCCAGCGCGGGCGAAAGCGTGAGCGCCACGATGCCTGAAATCACAATCGACAGCGCCACCGTGACCGCGAACTGCTGGTACAGCGTGCCGGTGACCCCGCCTAGGAACATGGTCGGGATGAACACCGCCAGCAGCACCATGACGATGGAAATCAGCGCGCCGGCAATCTCGCTCATGGCGCGCTTGGCTGCTTCAAAGGGCGAGAGGCTGTGCGCGCTCATGTTTTCTTCCACCGCTTCCACCACCACGATGGCGTCGTCCACCACCAGACCAATGGCCAGGATCATGCCGAACAGGGTGAGCATATTGATGCTGTAACCCAACAGGTGCATGCCGATAAACGTACCGATAATCGAGATCGGCACCGCCAGAATCGGGATGATGGTGGCGCGCAGGGATTGCAGGAACACGAACACCACCAACACCACCAGCACCACCGCTTCGAAAAAGGTGTGCTCGACCTTGTTGATGGATTCTTTGGTGAAATCGCTGGTGTCGATGACGATTTTGTAATCCAGACCGGCGGGGAACTGTTGCTTGAGCTCGCTCAGACGTTCGCGTACCAAGCGCGAGGTTTCAATCGCGTTGGCTCCGGGCTGTTGGTAGATGGCAATCGTGGTGGCGGTTTTGCCGTTCATGCGGCTGCCCACGGAATAATCCAGTTTGGCCAGTTCGACCCGGCCGACATCGCGCAAACGCAGGGTGGCTGCGCCGCTCTGGTCGGTGCGGATGATGATGTCTTCAAATTCCTCCGGCGTGCTCAGCATCCCCTGCGCCGTGACAACAAAGCTTTGCTGCACCGAGGGCAGGGCAGGCGAGCTACCCAACTGACCGATGCCAAACGCTTGGTTCTGGCTTTGAATGGCATTCGCGACTTCTTGGGTGGTGACGCCGAGTTGCGCCAGCCGGTCGGGGCGCAGCCACACGCGCATGGCAATGTCTGGCAGACCAAGCACCGAGGCGCGATTGGCACCGGGAATGCGCTTGAGCTCGTCGAGCACATACAGATTGCTGTAATTGTCGATGTAGGTCGAATCAAAACGCCCGTCCGGCGAGAACACCGACACCACCATCATGAAGGCGCTGGACTGGGTCTGCACGGTCACGCCCTGCTGCACCACGGTTTGCGGCAATTGCGACATGGCCTGGCTGACGCGGTTCTGCACATTCACCTGGTTGATGTCCGGGTTACTGCCCGGCGTGAACAGCACATTGATGCTGACGTTGCCGCTGGAGGCGCTGGTGGAATAAAAGTACAGCAGGTTGTCGATGCCGTTGATTTGCGCCTCAATCGGCGCGGCCACGGTTTTGGCAATCACATCGGCGGTCGCGCCGGGGTAGCTGGCGCTGATGCTGACCTGCGGTGGAGCCATGTCCGGGTACTGCTCAATCGGCGTGACCAGCATGGCCAAAGCACCCGCCAGCAGGATCAGCAGCGAAATGACCGCCGAGAGAATCGGGCGCGCAATGAAATAGTGAGTAAACATGCCTGCGCTGCCGATTAGTGGATGGAAGGAGTTTGGGCTGCGGCGGTCTTGGGCTCGCTCACGCTGACCGGCTTGCCGGGCTGGACTTTCAACATGCCGTTCACCACCACGCGGTCATTGGCGTTCAGACCCTTCAGAATCAGGATGCCTGCGTCGCCGTAGTAATCGCCCACCACCACCGGACGCACTTCGGCGGTGTGGTCATCTTTGATCACGAACACGAAATGACCTTTTTCACCCTGCATGACCGCCAGCTGGGGAATCACAATCGCGTTCGGACGCAGCGCACCCTTGACCTTGGCGGTGACGAACATGCCCGGGCGCAGAGTATGGTCGGGATTGGGCACCACCGCGCGCACCAGGGCGGTTCCGGTGGTCTGGCTGTAGGATGGGTCGGAAAAGTCGATAATGCCCTCGTGCGCATAGGTTTTATTGTCGGACAGCAACAACTCCACTCGCAGTTTTTTGCCTTCCTGCAGGGTGATGATGCCCTGCTCGACCAGATCGCTCAGGCGGGTATCCATGTTCTGCGACACGCTGAAATTGACCCAGATCGGGTCGAGCGCTGCGACGTAGGTGAGTTTGGAGTCGGTGGACATGGCGTTGATGTACGCGCCCTGACGCTGCATGGACTGGCTGGCAATGCCGGTGAGTGGTGCGTTGATCTTGGTGTAGCTCAGATTGAGTTCGGCCTGTTTGACATCGGCTTGAGCGGCATACACGGCTGCACTGGCCGAGTCACGGTCGCCGGTGGCGCGATCCAGGTCGCTTTGCGAGACGGCATTGAGCTTGGCCAGTGGCTTGATGCGCGCATAGGTCGCCTCGGCGGTGCGCAGGCGCGCTTGCTGCATCCTGAGTTGTCCCTGTGCCGCTTCAAGCTGTGCCACAAACGGCTTGGGGTCGAGCTGGAACATCAGCTCGCCTTCTTGCACCTTGCCGCCTTCCTTGTAATTGATGCTATCCAGAAAGCCGGACACGCGCGCCATGATCTCCACCCGCTGCGAGCTTTCGGTTTGTGCCACAAAACGAATATCGGCCGGTAGCGTTTGCGGCACGATGGTTTGCACTTCAACGACCGGAGCCGGGCGTTGCGCCGGCGCGGGTGCTTCTTTGCCGCAGGCGCTCAGTAAGCTGACATAAAGCACGCCGAGGCCAAGATAAGATAAAAATCGGGCAAATGAAAACATGCGGACTCCAACGCAGGTCGATCAGGCAAATGCGAGCTGAAGATAGAAGATCGTTCTCGCTTTGGCCATGTGAGATTTGTTTGACAGGTCATTGAAAATGGTTTTTTTAAGGCCTTTGCATTAGCCACTGTGGTTCTCTTGTTCTAGGTCACTCAATGGTTGGCGGCTCGGTGAACTGAGATGAGGCAATAAAAAACCCCGCTCAAGGGCGGGGTCTGGTGGGTTCAATGAACCCTAGCGATTACCACTTTGGGTAGTTGGGCGAAATGCCCGGGTTGCCTTCCATGCCGATCAGCTTGGGTGAATTGAGCTCAACCTTGGTGATGTGCTTCTTGTTGGTCAGGTACTCTTCCAGCACGTCCCAGATCATCTTGCCGGTATCGCCCGGGATTTCGCCCGGCTTGGCCACCGATGCCCAACCTGCAACCTTGTAGTTTTTCTTCGGATCAACCGGCTTGCCTTTGAAGGTCATCTGGCTGATACGCTTGCCGGACTGGCCGTTCGGCGCAATGGCGTATTGCAGGCCGCCTACGCGCACCATGTCGCCGCCCTGCTGGTAGTAGGGGTCGGGGTTGAAGATGTTGTCGCACACGTCCTCAAGGATTTCCTTGATCCGCTCACCGGTGAATTCGTTGACGGTGACGTTCGGGTAGGTCAGGGCGCACTCGGTCATCATGTCTTCATAGGTGATGTCCGCACCCGGCACCAGCGAGGTACCCCAACGTACGCCGGGGGAGAAGGACATGTCGCAGCCCATGACTTCGATCAATCCGTCACAGATCAGCTGATCCCAGGTGCCGGTGAAGTTGCCACGGCGGAACAGCAGGGTGTCGTTCTTGGCCAGTACTTTGTTCAGGCGCTCGTTGGCGTTGAATTCCTTGCCTTGGAACTTGATGGTCTGGTTGTGCGCCTTGTCGATGAAGGCCTGCATGTCCTTGTCAGCTTCGAGGAAGTTGGAGAACACGGGTAGAAGCTTGTACTGGAAGCCGGCGACTTTGCCGTTCTTCACATCCAGGTCGAGCACGCCGAGGAACTTGCTGTTGGAGCCTGCGTTGCACACCAGAGTCTGGCCGCCGGCGTTCTTCACGGTGGTGGGGTAGGGCACCGCGTCGTGGGTATGGCCGCCCATGATGGCGTCGATGCCGCTGACCAGGCTGGCCATTTTCAGATCTACGTCCATGCCGTTGTGCGACAGGACGATGACTGCCTGCGCACCCTTCTGACGGGCTTCGTTGACCGTGGCCTGCATTTCTTCGGTGCGGATACCGTACGACCAGTTGGGGATCATCCATGCCGGGTTGGCGATCGGCGAGTAGGGGAACGCCTGGCCGATGATGGCAACCTTGACACCGTTCATCTCGCGCATGGTGTAGGGCTTGAACACGCGCTCATCCATCTCTTTGTCGTAGATGTTGTTGGCAACGAAGTCCATGCCGCTGGCTTCCAGTTCCTTGATGCCTTGCACCATGCGCTCGGCGCCATAGGTGCACTCCCAGTGAGCGGTCATGACATCGACGCCGAGTTTCTTCGATGCGTCGATCATGACCTGCGCGTTGCTCCACAGCGCAAGGCCGGTGCCCTGCCAGGTGTCACCACCGTCGAGCAGCAATGCGCCGGGGCGTGAAGCCTTCAGTTTTTTCACCAAGGTGGAGAGGTGGGCAAAACCACCAACCTTGCCGTATTTTTCTGCGGCTTCAGAGAAATTGAGGTAGGTGAAGGCATGCGCTTCGGGAGTATTCGGCTTGACGCCGAAGTGCTTGAGGAATTTTTCACCGACAAGGTGAGGCACCTGGCCTTTCATGCCAGCGACGCCGAGGTTGACGGAGGGCTCGCGGAAGTAGACAGGACGAAGCTGCGCGTGGCAGTCGGTCATGTGCAGGATGTGCACGTTGCCGAACTTGGGCACTTCATACATGTCGCTGGAAGCCATGTTGGGCTTGACGCTCGCGGCGACCTTTTGGGTGCCGGTTTCGGCTTGCGCGGTGCCCAGGCTGATGCCGCTGGCACTGGCCACAGCCAGCATTTGCATGAATTCGCGACGTGAAAGACTCATCGTTGATTACTCCGTGGATTGACCTGTGACGTTGGAAATCTGTCGTGTCATGCCAAAACGCGCTCCGGTTTGACATTAGCCAGGCATGATATACAAGCCGCCTGGCTTGCGCCTCTAAAAAATTATCCTTACGGATAAGACTGGATAATGACAGTCTGCACAAAAGAAAAAACCGGCACGCAGCCGGTTTGATCAGGAGCAGTGTCAGATCACTTTACTTGCGCACGGCAGGGCCGGTGATTTCCAAGCCGTTGTCGATGAAGGCAAGGAAGTATTCCAAGTTGCTGAACTCGGTGCCATAACGCTCATAAGGCTTGGCACGGGTATCGCGCACGCAACCGAAGAAGCGGTCATGCAGCGGCACAAGGCCATCGTCCTTCAAACGCCAGGAAGGGAAGTGTGCGGTTTTGCCGATGCCGGGACTCAGGGTTTCCGAGCGCGCACGTTGACCGGAGTGGTACTGGTGGCAGTCCGCGCAGCTCAGGTTGAGCTGACCGGTTTTCTGGTACCAGCGGGTTTCACCATCTTTGAATGCAGCCAGTGCTTTGTCATTCGGAACGCTGACATTGACCTTGTAGCCACGCGATTCGCTGGAAAGATAGGCAGAAATCGCCTTGAGTTCTTTGCTGCTCGGCTTGATCTTGTCGTCGCCATAGGCTTTGGCGCACTGGATCACGTCGGCTTCAAGCACGCGCACCTTGTCGAGCTTGGTGTCGTAGAAGGGGTACATGGCACGCAAGCCCTGAGCCTTGCCCAGGCAATCTTGCAGGCTCTTGCCATTGGCCAGGGGTTTGGTCCACAGTGCCTTACCTTCTGCGATCGCACCGTCGTAAGGTGGAAATTCGTTCATGCCGAGGAACTGCTGACGAGCATCCTCATTGAGGGCATACACGCCGTAGATGTAATCCGCCGGTTTGATGTCTGGGAAGCGCTTGTAGTAGAACTCGTGAAATTCTTTGGACACAGCTTGTGCTTGGGATTCGGGGCTGTTCGCCAGAGCTGCCTGGGTGCCCAAGCCCATGCCGAAGACCAGGGTGGAAGCGATAAGCAGTTTTTTCATGATGGTTATCCTGATGGGTACTGAGTATTGGCGATGCGTGAGGGTTTACAGACCCCAAACGAAATCCACGACTTTTTCCAGTTCATCCTTGCTGAGGATGCCGTAGGCGCCAATCGGCGGCATGACGGTGTGGTTGCCGAATTTCTTACGCGGATCCCAAATCACCTCAACCAGTGCGGCACGATCGGGGTAGCGTGCTTTCATCGCAATCAGGGGCGGCCCCATGGTGCCGGGCTGATCACCACCGGCGATCATATGACAGGCCAAGCAGTTGCCTTTGGAAGCGTCAAACGCCAATTCCTTACCGGTGACTTCCTTGGCGGGTTTCTTTTCTTCGTTGGCCATGGCCTGACCACTGGCGATGAGCGCGGCAGCAAGCAGAGCCATGGCGAGCGGGCGGGATGCGACGTTGTGCATGTTCTATCCTCGGGGTTGATGAGTGCATTGCGCGGTTTATCGTTGTAAGCGCTTGTTTTGCTCCACCTGCGAGAATAAACGCTGCAATCATTCAGGCAAGGCAGTTTTTTTTATTTGGTTATCGCTCGGGTTTTTATTAGTTGCAGCTAATGAAGCCCTCTCAGCGGCGTTGCTCTTTGCGCCGTTCGCGTGCAGCGAGGATTTGTGCCTCGACGTTTTTGATCTGCGCGTCGAGGCGTTGACGCGCAATCGGGTCGCCACCGCCTGGCGCGCTGCTTGCGGCGAGCGCACGCGCCGTTTCGAATTCGGACAGCGCTTCGTGCAGTTGTTGCTGAGCGAGGAAAAATTGCCCAAGCGCTTCGTGGTTTTCCACCGGGCGTTGGGTGAGGGCGGCAGCTTCAGCCAAGGCGCCGAGCAAGGCGGTGTTTTGCGGATTGTTGCGCAGGCTGACACGCAGCGCTTGGTAGGCGCGTTCGGCGTCGCTGCTCATCCACAGTTGTGCTTGTTTGAGCGTGAGCACCGGATGCTGTGGGTAATACGCCAGCAGTTTTTGCAGCGTTTGCAGGGCAGCATCGTCTTTTTTCATGCTGCGCTGAACGTCGGCGAGGGCGATGCCAATCCACAGGTTGTCGCTTTGTTTGCCAAACAGCTCCGTGAGAATGGCGAGCGCCTGGGGTTCATGTCCACTGCGTGCCAGCAGCAGCGCATTGTAGTAGCGCGTGACGATGCCCTGCGGGCGAGTTTCGGGTTCGCTCTGCTTTTTGATGACGGCGGCGCTGGCCAAGGGGGGCGCCAGTTCGGCGGCGAGGGTGGCCTTGGCAAAAGCGTAATCCGGGCTGTTGATCACGCGCTTGGGGCGCAGCAGGTCGGCACGGTTATAGGCTTCGGCGATGCGGTTGGTGGTGACCGGGTGGGTGCGTAGCATTTCGTTTTTGGCGTAGAAGTTATCCCCCTCTTGCTTGCCGAGTTTGTCAAAGAAGCTGACCATGCCGCTCGGATCGAAGCCGGCATCTGCCAGGATCTGAATGCCAATGCGGTCGGCCTCGTACTCGTTTTCACGGGTGAAGTTGATTTGTTGCTGAATGGCACCGGCCATGCCTAGGTGCGCGGCAGCGATGGCGGCATCTCCGGAGCCGCTGGCCGCGCCAATCACCATGGCGGCGGCCACGGCAGCGAGGGTGGTCAGGTCGATCTGCGTGCGTCCTAAAATCATGCGTGCGATGTGGCGCTGCGTCACATGAGCGATTTCATGCGCCATGACCCCAGCCAGTTCATTTTCGTTTTCGGTGCGCAGCATCAGGCCAGAGAACACACTGATGTAACCGCCGGGTGCGGCAAAGGCGTTGATCTGATCGTCCTTGATCAGGCTGAAGTGAAACGGGTAGGCTTGCCAGCCGCTGGCGCTGACCAGCCGCTGGCCGAGTGATTGCAGGTAGTGATTGACCATGGGGTTTTCGATCATCACCGCCTGCTGGCGCAGCGCTTTGTAAAAACCCTGCCCCATAACCAGCTCCTCCTGGGTGCTGATGTCGCGGTCAATCGACTCGCCCATGTCCGGTAATTTGGCATACGGGTCGGCGTGCAGCGGGCTGATGAGCAACACGGGCAGTAGGGCGAGAATCAGTTTCAGCTTTTTGCGTTGCGGCATAAAAATTTTTCGTTCGCCGTCAGCGGCGTGAATGGATACGGTGTGCATCATTTTTTGTGATTTGGAGATGGTAGACCGATGTTTGCATTAAAGCATGTGGAGGCGCGTGAGCTTTCCGACTGGCTGGAGAAGGAAAAATTCCTGTTGTTGGATGTGCGCACGCCGGGGGAAACGGCCTACGGCATCATTCCGGGCGCCAAGCTTCTGCCGCTGCACCTGCTGCCCTTGCAACTCGATCAACTCAAGGGGCATGACAAGATGGTGATCTACTGCCAGAGCGGTGCGCGCTCGGCGCAGGCCTGCATGTTCTTGGCGCGCAATGGCATCGAAGGCGCGGTGAATTTGAGCAACGGCATCATGGCCTGGGCAGCGGAGCGTTTGCCCATGGTGCGCCCAGATGAGAGCAACAATCTGTGATTTTGGCGCATGGATTGGGCGTTTGATCTTGATCTGGACGCGCGCAACCTGCCCTGCCCGCTGCCGCTTTTGAAAACCAAGCAGGCACTGGCCGGACTTGCCGCCGGCGCGGTGCTGCGTGTGGCAGCGACTGATCCTGCGGCGCCGCGTGATTTCGCTGCCTACGCCCAAGCGACGGGACATCATTTGTTGCACAGCACGCAGCAGGATGGCGTGTGGTTTTTGTGGCTGAAAAAGCGTGAGGATGTGGCATGAAAAAGCGCATGGCCTTGCTGGTTACGGGCAATTCTATTCAGGCCGCGTATGCGCCGTGGATGATGGCCGCCACCGGCGCAGCAATGGAGTTTGATTGCGCGATTTTCTATGCCTTTGAGGGGCTTGAGCTGTTGCGTGCTTCACCACAACTTGCTGCCGATGCACCCTCAACCCTGCCCGACGCACAGAGCCTGCGGCACATGTGCCTTGAGCAGGGCGTGCGTCTGTATGCCTGCTCGGCATCGCTGGCCATGCGCGGCGATGCGGCGAGTGTGCTCATCGCTGAGGCGGAGGTGGCGGGTATGGCGACTTGGCTGGCGTTTGCTGCCGGGGCTGAGGTGCAGCTCAATTTTTCCTGAGGGTCATGTTCCTAAGCTGAGTGGGCTCCACGTCATGTTTTTTGACGCCCTGCTCTGTCGGGGATGATCGCAATCTATCGAAAAATTCGATCAATTAAGCCCTAAAAACGCCTGAATCGATCGAATGGACGAGGTCTAAACGCTCCCAAGCCGCAGAGCAGGGTGACGTAGGCGTGGCACGCTTACCGACCGGTGTATGCTTGGCGCATCACCTTGAGGAGGTCATCGACCATGGCATTCGTATCCATCAACGCCTACACCGGTGAAGTCATGGCCGAGCTGCCCGCGCATACGCCCCAGCAGGTGGAGCATATGCTGGCGCAGGCGGCAGGGGTGTTTCCCGCATGGCGTGAGCGCAGCGTGCACGAACGTGCTCAGTATGTGCTGGCCTTAGCAAGCAGGCTGCGGCAACAGGCCACGGAGTATGCCCTGCTCATGGCGCGCGAGATGGGTAAACCGGTACGCGAAGGGCGGGCGGAGATGCTTAAGTGCGCCATGACCTGCGAGTTTTATGCTGAACATGGCGCGGCATGGTTGGCGGATGAGGTGGTAGCCTCGGACGCGCGCGATAGCCGTGTGGTGTATGAGCCATTAGGCTGCGTACTCGGCGTCATGCCGTGGAATTTCCCCTTCTGGCAGGTGATTCGCGCCGCCGTGCCGATCGTGCTCGCCGGCAATCCTTTTCTGCTCAAGCACGCGTCGAACGTGCCGCAGTGTGCTTTGGCCTTGGAGTCGTTATTTCATGAGGCGGGCTTCCCCGCGGGTGTGTTTTCGACCCTGCTGGTGGCCAGCAACAGCGTGCCGGGGTTGATCGATGATGTGCGCGTGCAGGGGGTGACACTGACCGGCAGCGAAACCGCCGGGCGCAAAGTTGCCGCGCTGGCTGGGGCGGCGATCAAGCCGGTGGTGATGGAGCTCGGCGGATCGGATGCGTTCATCGTACTGCACGATGCGGACATGGATCTGACATTGCACAACGCCGTGCGCTCGCGTTTTCAGAATGCGGGGCAGAGCTGCATTGCCGCCAAGCGTTTCATTGTGCATCAGTCGCGCATCAAGGAGTTTGTCGATGGCCTGGTGGCGCGGGTGCAGGCGCTGGTGTGTGGCGATCCGTGCGATGACGCCACCGACATTGGCCCGTTGGCGCGTCCGGACCTTCGTGATCAAGTGCGTGCGCAGGTGCACGCCAGCGAAGCGGCGGGTGCGCGGCGGGTTTATGGCGGCGAGGTTCTGTCATCAAGCTTTGCCGGCATGACGCCTTGCGTGCTTGGCGAGGTACGCCCGGGCATGGCCGCGTTTGATGAAGAGATATTCGGTCCGGTGGCGGCGGTGATTGCGGCGGTGGATGAGGTGCATGCCTTGCATCTGGCCAATGCCAGCCGCTTTGGTCTGGGGGGCAGCGTGTGGACGCAGGATGCGGCCTTGGGCGAGCGCGTGGCGCGTGGCCTGGAGTGCGGCGCAGCCTACGTCAACGGCATGGTGAAAAGTGATCCGCGCCTGCCGTTTGGCGGCTGCAAGGTTTCGGGCGTGGGGCGGGAGCTCGGTATGCATGGCCTGCGCGCCTTTACCCGCGTGAAAACCCTTTGGCAGGCGTGAGCGCACCCGCCTCAGCTCAGCTTGGGCTGGCGTATGTCGCGGTGGTGGTCATCTGGGCAACCACGCCGCTGGGCATTCAATGGAGTGCTGAGGGGGCGGGATTTCTGTTTGGGGTGACCGCACGCATGGTGCTGGGCGCGCTGATCGCGTTGCCGGTGCTGGCGTTGATGGGGCAACGTGTGTCCTTCGCGCCGCGGGCGCTGCTGGCTTATGCGGCGGGGAGTCTGGCGATTTATGGCGGCATGCTCAGCACCTATTGGGCGGCGCAGTATCTCGCCAGCGGTATGGTGTCAGTGCTGTTTGGCACTGCACCGCTGTTTACCAGTCTTTTGGCGGCCAAAATCCTCGGCGAGCGCAGCCTCACGCTGCATTGGTTGGTGGGTCTTGTGCTCGCCTTCATGGGATTGCTGCTGATTTTTCATGAGCAACTGAGCTTGCAGGGTGTGGCCGGCTGGGCCGTGTGGGTGATGTTGTGGAGCGCGTTCATCCACGCCTTGAGCACGGTGTTGGTCAAAAAAATCAATGCACCGGTGTCCGGCAGTGTGACCAGTGTCGGCGCGTTGTGGGTGGCGGCGCTGTTGTACCTTGCGACCTGGGTGCTGTTTGCGCCTCAAGGCGAGCTCTGGCCGCAGTCGATCGATACGCAAACCTGGGGGGCGATTGTCTACCTTGCGCTGTTTGGCTCGGTGTTTGGCTTTATGCTGTTTTTCTTTGCCTTGCGCCATCTTTCTGCGTCGCTGATGGGGTTGATCACCTTGCTCGCGCCGGTGCTTGCCCTGTGGTTGGGCTGGTGGGTGGAGGGT
Organism: uncultured Halothiobacillus sp.; assembly: GCA_964402435.1. Taxonomy (GTDB): domain Bacteria; phylum Pseudomonadota; class Gammaproteobacteria; order Halothiobacillales; family Halothiobacillaceae; genus Thiofaba. The sequence goes on from CAYOCG010000004.1 coordinate 16,448, forward strand.
GAAGTCTTGTCGTCGCTTGCGCTGTTCGGTACGGTGCTGGTGCTGGCAGGGCTTGCGTGGGCACAATGGGGCGGTTGGTGGGCGCAGCGATTTAAGGGTATCTCGAAAAACCGTCACGAGCGGGCGGAGTGCAAGGAGCCCCGTAGCGAATCCCCGAGACATATCAAACAGATAGGCGAGGGGGGAGCGAGGAAGCGACGCAGCAATACGTCCGCGCAGTAGGACTTTCGAGGTACCCTTAGCAGATCGTTGAGAAAATCTTTCAACGACCTGTTAAGGCAAGCCAAGGAGGGCTTGCGCGAAGATTCATCGCGCTAAGTGATTCATCTTCGGAGCTCGTCGCGGACATGCGCCGCGACGAGGCGAGTTGAAAAAGGGCAGGAAGCCTTTTTCAACATCCAATTAGGGGAGGCGCGAACATGAGAACGGTGAATACGCTGGTCATCGGCGCGGGCATGTCGGGGCTGAGCACGGCGTTTTTCCTCAAACAGCAGGGCGAGGATGTGCTTGTGCTGGAGGCATCAAAGCGTGCCGGGGGCAATGTGCACACCCTGCAGCATGCCGGGTTCATGCTTGAAGCTGGGCCGAACACGCTGATGGACAACGATCCGGCGATCGGCCGGCTGATTGACGGCCTGGGTTTGCGCGCCGCAGCACGTGAAGCCAATCCTGCCGCGCGCAAGCGCTACGTGGTGCGTGATAGACGCGCCGTCGCGTTGCCAACATCGCCGCTGGATTTTTTGCGCACGCCGCTTTTTTCCGTGCAGGGTAAGCTGCGTTTGCTTGCTGAGCCATTCATTGGGCGCGCCAGCGAGGAAGAGACGGTGGCGCAATTTGTCCAGCGCCGTTTGGGGCAGGAGTTTCTCGATTGGGCGATCGATCCCTTCGTGTCCGGTGTGTACGCCGGCGATCCGGCCAGGCTGTCCGTGCAGGCGGCGACGGCCAAGGTGTATGCCCTCGAACGCGAACATGGCTCCTTGCTGCGCGGTGCGCTGAAAAAAGCTGTCAAAGCGCGCAAAGCCGAGGTGCAGACCACGCCCGTCGGTCGCATGTTCTCCTTTGATGATGGCTTGCAACAGTTGGTGGACGCGCTGGTGTCCTCGTTGGGCGAGCGGCTCGTTGTGCAGGCTGCGGTGCAGAGCTTGCGCCATGTTGCCGAGGGATGGAGTGTGTCATCTTCTCAAGGGGAGTTTCTCGCCCGTCGCGTGGTGTTGGCCGTGCCGGCGGATGTGTCGGCCGATCTGCTCGAACCCTTTCTTGGGGTACGGGTGCATGCCTTGCGTGATATTCCCTATCCACCGGTGATGTCGATTGCGCTCGGCTTTCGGCGTGAGGATGTGGCGCACCCGCTGGATGGCTTTGGTGTGCTCATTCCAAGCAAAGAGCGTCTGACCACCTTGGGCGCCTTGTTTTCCAGCACGCTGTTCCCCAACCGCGCACCGCAAGAGCACGTCTTGCTTACCGTCTTCATCGGTGGACGGCGGCATGAAGAGGTGGGGGCGTGGTGCGATGAGCGCCTGATCGCGCAGGTGTTGCGCGATCTTTCTCCCATTCTTGGTTTGCGTGCACCGCCTGTGATGAGCCATGTGCAGCGCTGGCCGCGCGCCATTCCGCAATACGAGTTGGGGCATGTGCAACGGGTGCAGGCGTTGGACGAGGCGCTGCAAAAACTGCCAGAGCTTTTCACGCGCGCCAACTGGCGCGAAGGGGTGGCCGTGTCGGACACCATCCGCCAAGGTTGGCGCCTTGCAACAGATTTGCACTCGGCACCTGTTCAATTGTCAAAACTTGACTAAACTTCTGCCGACTTGAGCGAGAACTGCCCCCATGAGCCAACGCCTGACCCTTGAAGAATTCACCACCATGGTGCGCGAGCTTTCCGCAGCCGAGTTGGCCAAGCTGCCGCTGGATATTCTGCCGGAAACCATTCCCACCCAGTTGATTCGTAATGCGCCTGCGCCCACCCGCGCGGTGCTGGAGAAGATGGCCTTTGCCGCCAGTCAGGCTGAACTGCGCGTGGCGCAACGTATGGATCAGCAACTGGGTGCAACGGTGTTGCAAGCGATGGACAAGGCGCGCGGTTATGAGGCCGACATCGCCATCTCTCGCTTGAATCATCGCATGGAGGATCTCAAGCCCACGCTGGACAAGTGGCGCAATGGCAAAATTTCGCACCATTCCATGGCGCAATCCATGCTCACCCTGCGCGATGAGGTGCGCGAGCTGCAAGCCGAGCGCGCGCGTCAGGCGCGTGCCGAGGTGGTGTTGATTCAAGCATTGGGCAATCCGGGGGCTTTTGCTGATCGTTTGCGCAAAGCCTTGGATGGGGTGCGCGAGGTGTCCAACAGGGTTGACCGTACCTTGGGTGATTATCTGTTGTTGCAGCTTGAGGTTTCCTCGGCGGATATGGCGGAAAAGCGCACCCAGATCAGCGAGTCCGACAAGGTGCGCGGTGCCTTGTTTGAAGAGATCGCTGAGCTGGAGAAGCATGTCAAGAACGGCGGCTCGTTTGTCAGTAAGCTGTTCTCCTTCGGCTCGAAGAAGAAGGAAGAATTCCTGCGTCAGCAGATCAGTGACTTATATCAGCGTGCCATGAACGAGGAGTGGGTGATGGCCGAGTCGCAACTCACCCGCTGGTTGGATGTGATTGTCGATGCCAGTTTGTACGGCAACTCGGATGAAGGGCAGAACCATTTGCGCTCCGCTCGCCTCAACCTATTCTTCTTGCTCAATGCGTTCTGTGAGCAGCAGGAGGCGGCAGCGAAGAAGATTGCACGCAACCCCTTTGTCCAGGCTGATCCCAAGCAGGCGATTGAATACATGTTGATTTCCGAGCGCTTCATCCTCGACTACTTTGCCAAAAAGCGCGCCGAGGTCATCGAGTGGTTGGGCAATGCTGCGGATACGCGCTTGAAAAGTTTGGAAGGGCTGGAAAGCAATCTGATCGTGGAGATGAAACGTAACCTACGCAATCGGGCAATTTGAGCCTGATGGCGTCACGCTCAAAATTTACCGCGCAGGCGGCGCAGTAAATCGCGCGCATGACTGTCCGGACGACCAGCTTGCCGCTCGTTTGCCTGCAGCTTGCGGAGTTCGCGTTCATGCAGCCGACGACGCTGACTTTCAGGGTCTTCTGCATAGAGTTGTTCGGCCTCCTGCGCCGGGCGGCGTTGCTCATTCAGCGCCTGCACGTGCACATGCCACAGTTCAGCCTGACGGTTGATGTGCAGCTCATCCTGCACCTTGACGCGTGAAGCCGCTTTGGCTGCATGGCCGTTGAGCTTGATTTTGCCGCCCTCAATGGCTTCTTTGGCCAGACTGCGTGTTTTGAAGAAACGCGCCGCCCATAGCCAGGTGTCCAGGCGCTGCCAAGAAGTGTCGTGTGATGGGGTGTGGGCTACTTTTTCGATCATGATGACATGAGGAAGGATGTATGAAGCTGGAGTTGGTGGGATTCAAAATTTGTCCGTTTGTGCAACGAGTCAGTCTGTTGCTGTTGCGCAAGAATATCGAGCATCGTGTGACGTGGCTCAATCCCAAGGAACCTCCGGCTTGGCTTGCGGAGGTATCACCTTTGGGCAAGGTGCCTTTGCTACGTTTGTTTGATGACGCGGGCGAGGCTGTGGGCGTGGTCTTCGAGTCGCAGGTGATCAATGAGTTTCTCGATGAGAGCTTTGCGCCTGCGCTGATGCCCGACACGCCCCTGGCGCGTGCACGTCAACGCGGGTTTGTCGCGTTGGCAGATGGGCTTCTGGGGCAGATGTGGAACTGGGTCACGGCCAAAGACGATGCCGCCGCCGAGCAGGCACGCGCCAATCTGTGTCAGTCGCTACAGGTGCTGGACGCAGCCTTGGCTGAGGATGCCGCATTGGCCGGCGGCCAGCGTTTGAACATGGTCGATTGCGCCATGCTGCCGGTGTTCATGCGCCTGCATCTGCTGGAGCAGGCCGGTGTTGCGGCCTTGCCCTGCCAGGCCTTGCCAAAGGTTGCACACTATCGCAATCAACTGCTGGCGGCACCCGAAGCGGCGGCATCCGTTGTGGATAATTTCAGCACGCTTTACCTCGGCTTTGTCAAAGCGCAGGAAGGTGTGCTCGGGCGCGCACTGGCTTGACTGCCGGTTGCAGAGTGCAAGCATCAAGCCAGGGATGGCCGTGCGTGCTGCTTATTCCTTGCTGGCAACTTGCTCCGGCAGCACGATGTTGAGTTCCAACACATCCACATCGCCGTCACGGTCCAGTTTGACTTTGACGGCGTCGTCACTGATCGGGACGTAGCGGCGAATCACTTCCAGTAGCTCTTTTTCCAGCTTGGGCAAAAACTCATGGCTGGGCTGATTTTGCGCACGCTCGTGGGCGATGATGATTTGCAGGCGCTCCTTGGCCAGTTTGGCGGTATTTTCCTTTTTGCCGCGAAAGAAATTGAGCAAGCCCATGGCCTTAGCCTCCAAACAGACGGCTGAAGAAGCCTTTCTTTTCCACCGTGAGGAAGCGCAATGGCTTGTCCTGACCAAGCAGGCGGTCGATGGCGTCGCTATAAGCTTGTCCTGCGTCGGACTCGGTGTCGAGAATCACCGGCTGGCCAGCGTTGGAGGCATTGAGTACCGCAGGCGATTCGGGGATGACGCCCAACAGCGGCACGGCGAGGATTTCCAGCATGTCGTCGATGCTCATCATCTCGCCATTTTCTGCGCGTGCTGGCGAATAACGGGTGATCAGCAGATGCTGCTTGATCGGCGGCTGGTTGTTGACCGCGCGCCACGACTTGCTCGCCAAAAGACCGAGCATGCGGTCGGCGTCACGCACAGAAGATACTTCGGGGTTGGAGACTACGATGGCCTCATCGGCAAAATACATCGCCAGTTGTGCGCCCTTCTCAATGCCGGCCGGGGAATCGCAGATGATGTAGTCGAAGCCATCCGCCTTGAGGCCGTCAAAGACCTTTTTCACGCCTTCTTCGGTCAACGCGTCCTTGTCTTTGGTCTGTGAAGCGGCCAGCACATAAAGGGTTTCGAAGCGTTTGTCCTTGATCAGTGCCTGGGTGAGGTTGGCTTCGCCTTGCACCACGTTGACAAAGTCGTACACCACGCGGCGCTCCACACCCATGATCAAATCGAGGTTGCGCAGGCCGACGTCAAAGTCGATGACGGCGACTTTGTAGCCACGCTGCGCCAATCCAGTGGCGATGGATGCACTGGTCGTAGTCTTGCCGACGCCGCCCTTGCCCGATGTTGTGACGATGATTTTTGACACGTTGGATTCCTCTTGATGAACGTGTAAGTAAGGTCTTTAGCCGAAGGAACGAATGATGAGCTTGTCCTGCTGGATTTCCACGACCGCCGGTTTGCCGATCAGCGCAGGATCCATGCTGTCGCGCGTGCGGTAAACGCCGTTGATCGACACCAACTCGGCATCCAGTTGCTGGCACCAGATACGCGCATCCTTGCGACCCCGCGCACCCGCCAGCGCACGGCCACGCAGTGCGCCGTAAATGTGGATGTCGCCATCGGCAATCACTTCCGCGCCTTCATTCACGGCGGCTTCGACCACCAAATCGCCGCCGCGCGCATAGGCTTGCTGCCCTGCGCGCACCGGTTGGCGCAAAACCAGGTTGCTGCCATCACAGCTGTCAGAGGGTTTTGTCTGCGGGCTGGCTTCTTCCGCGGAGGGCGGGGTTGCAGCAGCACCATCGACCAGAGCATCCTGCGGCGAAGTGGGTAGGGCACTGAACAAGGCAAGACGTGCACGCGCTGCGGCGCTGCGTTGCGTTTCATTGCCGCCGCTGACGCCCACCACGCTGAGACCGTGGTTATCCAGTAGGCTGATGAGCGCCGGGAAATCGACGAGTTTGAAGCCATCCTCCAGCGGGCTGAGATCGAGCACGGTGGGGGTGTTTTTGAACATGCCGGGTGCTTGTGCCATGTGTTCGGCAAGGCGCAGAGCAAGTTGCACCACGCGGGGATCATGCAATTCAAACACCATCAAGGCTTGACTGCGGCGTTTGAGTTGAAAGAGAGGGGCGCTGGCGGAGGTCGGGGGCGTGTCTTCGGTCAGGGCTGTGGCATTCATAGGGCGCAGCAGGCGAGTTGGAAGTCGATATTTCCTGTGCTCTGACGGGTGCGTCCCTCGTCGGAGTCGAGCTCAAGCTCAAGAAAGCGAATGGAAAAACGCTGCTTTCCAGCGCTCACTTCGGGGAAGTAGGTGACATCTTCAGGCAGAAAAACGCGCAACATCTGCGTGGGCAGGCCGGGGGCAAGCGCTTGTTGGAAAAAACCGCCTTCTGCACGGTGCGCAACGGGCAGGGCGCTCTCGCGCACCAAGTCCAGAATCAGCTCGATGCCTTCGTTGACCAATGCAAACGGGCTGAGCCAGGCAATCAGCATGTCGCGGCGCTCATCCAGCGGCAGACGTAGCCAGTAATGCAGCATGGGCAGATCAAATTCACATAGCCCGCCGGAGATTTTGCTGCGTTGATGTACGGCGGCAAGGAATTCGTGATTTTTGATGATGGCGCCAATCGGGCCATTGTGCGCGTGTAAACGTTGAATCAGTGTTTTCTGCTGATCAAGCACCGCGTCGAGTTTGTCGGCATCCACGCCAGGGGTTTGTTGCAGCGCGCTGAGGTTGGCATGTTGCCGCTCCAATTCTTTCATCAGCTCGCGTTTGAGGTCGAAACGTCCCGTGACTTCACTTAACTCAAGCAGCGTCAGGATGGCCGCCTCGGCGTCGTATTCGCTGGCCGCAGCAAGAAAATGCTGGGCACGGCGGAACAGTTCGCTGACGCGAAAAAAGGCGCGCATTCGCTCATTCAGCGGGTGTTCGAAGACGTTAAGCGCCGCCATGGTCATCCAGTCTCAACAATTCAGCGCATTCTGCGCTAAAACAGTGCTCAAATACAATCTTGTTGCGCCGCAAGATCGGTCCGTGATGAAGTCGGATTGGTTATAATCGAACAGGCGTATTTGCAAGTCGGGTGCATCACATCGGGCAGGTATGAGGCAGGGGCAATGAACTACAAACTACGTATGCTGGCCGTGGCGGTCGTGCTTGTGCTGCTTGCGGGTTGTGCAGCCGACGCTCCTGCACGTATGGCACGCACGCAAGAGGGTGCAGGGGTGAAGGAACCTGCTGCGGTGAGTGTGGGTTATGGTCGGGTGGAATCCGTGCGCGAGGTGGTGTTGAACGAGCAAAAAGCATCCAACTCGGCGCGTCTTGCCGCAGCGGGTCTCGGGCAGACCATGCAGGGTATGTTGGCTCCCAAGCCGGTCGGCCTGGAATTGGTGGTGCGCATGGATCAGGGCGAGAGTGTCCGGCTGGTGCAATCGGCGGATGTGGCCTTTCGCCCGGGGGATCGTGTGCGCGTCATGCGCGGTTATGACGGTGCTTTGCGCGCAACTTATTGAAACAGGAACGAACACGATGCGTGGACAGCTTTATGTGATTTCAGCGCCCTCTGGCGCGGGCAAAACCAGCTTGGTGAAAGCCTTGCATGAACATTTGCCTGGCATCGCCGTTTCGGTGTCGCATACCACGCGTGCCCGACGTCCTGGTGAGACCGATGGTGTGCACTATCACTTTGTGTCCCATGCTGATTTTGAGCGCATGATCGAGTCGGGCGAGTTTCTTGAGCACGCGCGGGTCTTTGACAATCTTTACGGTACGGCACAGAGCTCGGTGGAAACCGAGCTTGCTGCCGGCAGGGATGTGATTCTGGAAATCGATTGGCAAGGCGCGCAGCAGGTGCGCCGTGTGTTTCCAGATGCTTTGGGCGTTTTCATTCTACCGCCGGCGCGTGAAGTGCTGGAAACCCGTTTACGTGGACGGGGTCAGGATGACGAAACCATCATCGCGCGGCGCATGCGCGATGCAGTGACCGAAATGGAGCACTATGCCGAGTTTGATTTTCTGGTCATCAATGACGTTTTCGAAGACGCCTTGCGTGAGTTGGCCTGTATTTTCCGCGCGCAGCGCCTGCGCTTTGCGCGTGCATCGGTACGCCATGCGCGATTGATCGAGGACTTGCTGGCCAAGTGAGATGTTGGCGTAATATCTGGCCAACTCGTCTGCTAAGCGGTTAGAATACGCAGTTCTGAGTTGATGCGACGACGGGAGAGATGTATGGCACGCGTAACTATTGAAGATTGTCTCAAAGACGTCGATAACCGTTTCCAGCTGGTCGTCATGGCCGCCAAACGTGCGCGTCAGATCGAGGCGGGCGCTCAGCCGCTGGTGGATGCGGATGATGATAAGCCTACGGTGATTGCCTTGCGCGAAATTGCTGCGGGCAAGGTCACTCAGGCGGTGCTGGATGAGGTGCATGTGCATCAACCCGTGCGCACGCGCATTGCGGAACATGAAATCCGTGACGAGCTCAACGAATTCCGTGGCGATGACGACGACCTTCCCGCGCCGCGCCGTGTGGCGAGCAGCGACGACGTTTAAGCTGGCCATTCGCCACACGCAGTCCTGAATCATGACGCCCGAGGTGGACGCTTCAGCCCCGCCCGATCCAATCTTCGCCCCGCTGGCGCAGATTCTTGCTCAATATCTGGATGCATCATCGCTTGAGCACATTGCTCAAGCGTATGCTTTTGCTGCGCAAGCGCATGAGGGGCAGACGCGCGTCTCGGGCGAGCCCTACATCACGCATCCCGTGGCGGTGGCGGCAGTGCTCGCCGAGCTGCGCATGGATGAGAAAACCATCATTGCAGCACTGCTGCATGATGTGATCGAAGACACGCCCACCGGACACGAGTACATCCTCGAGCACTATGGTAGCGAGGTGGCGCACCTGGTCGAGGGAGTGAGCAAGCTCGACCAGATCCGTTTCAAGTCCAAAGCGGAGCAGCAGGCGGCCAATTTTCGCAAGATGATGATGGCCATGGTGGAGGATGTGCGCGTCATCCTCATCAAATTGGCCGATCGTCTGCATAACATGCGTACGCTGGGCGTGATGCGTCCGGACAAGCGGCGGCGCATTGCACGCGAGACACTGGAAATCTACACGCCGATTGCCAACCGCCTGGGGCTGAACAATCTGCGTCATGAGCTGGAGGCGCTGGGTTTTCAGGCCATGTACCCCATGCGCTACCGCGTGCTCGAGCACGCCCTGCGCAAGGCGCGCGGCAATCGGCGCGAGGTGATGCGCACCATCGAAGATGCCTTCAACGCACGTATTGCCGAGGAAGGCATGGTGGCCGAGGTGCAGGCGCGGGAAAAGCGTTTGTACAGCATTTACCGCAAGATGCAGCAAAAGCACCTCTCCTTTGAAGAGGTGTTCGATGTGTTTGCCGTACGCATCGTCACCGACACGGTGGACAACGTCTATCGCCTGCTCGGCTTGGCGCACAACCTGTACAAACCCTTGCCGGGGCGTTTCAAGGATTACATTGCCATCCCCAAGGCCAATGGCTATCAGTCGCTGCATACCGTGCTGTTCGGGCCGCACGGTATCCCACTGGAGGTGCAGATTCGCACGCGCGAAATGCACCAGTTTGCCGAGAGCGGCATCGCCGCGCACTGGCTGTATAAAGCGCGCGGCGACGCCACCAGCACCACTCAGGCGCGTGCGCGTGAGTGGTTGCGTGAGTTGCTCGACATTCAACGGCAGGCAGGTAATCCGCAGGAATTTCTGGAAAGTGTCAAAGGGGATTTGTTTCCAGACGAGGTATATGTGTTCACGCCGATGGGCGAGATCATGGAGCTGCCACGACGTTCCACACCGGTGGATTTTGCTTACGCAGTGCACACCGGCGTCGGCGATCGCTGCGTCGCCTGCAAAATCGACCGCCAATTCGCGCCGCTGTCCACGCTACTGCGCAACGGTCAGACGATTGAAATCATCACCGCGCCCGGCGCGCAACCCAATCCGAACTGGCTGAATTTTGCCGTGACCGCCAAGGCGCGCACCCATATCCGCGCCTATCTCAAGGGCTTGCATGCCGATGAAGCGGTCGAGCTGGGCGAGCGTCTGCTCGACAAAGCGCTGGAGGCGCACCATTTGAGCCTGGCCGACATTGACAGCGAACGGTTGGCGCAGTGTGTGCACGAGCACCATCAGCCCTCGTTGAATGAATTGCTGCGCGAGATCGGCATGGGCAATCGCATGGCCTCGCTGGTTGCACTGTGTCTGGTCAATGCGGGCGCAACGGGTGCAGCGCAGGATGCCGAGCGCGCGCCCGGCGCGGTTGCGCCGCTGGTGCTGCGCGGTTCGGAGGGCTTGGTGGTGAGCTTTGCCAAGTGCTGTCACCCGATTCCCGGCGATAGCATCCTCGGCTTCGTCAGTACCGGCCGTGGCGTGGTGGTGCACCGCCGCCAGTGCGGTAATGCCATGGAGCTGGCCTCACGTCCGGAAAACATCATGCCGGTGGAGTGGGCGGACGATGTTGTGGGTGACTATCAGGCCGAGATCACGCTGAGCGCGAAAAACCTGCGCGGTGGACTGGCGCGCATGGCCGGCAGCATTGCCGCCACGGGCGCCGATATCGATAACGTCAGCTTTGATGATCGCGACCAGAATGTCACCGTCATCACCTTCCTCCTGCGCGTGCAAAACCGTAAACATCTCGCGCAGATCATGCGCCGCTTGAAGCTTGAGCAGGGGGTGATCAAAGTATGGCGACCGATTTCTTGAGCCAAGACGTGAGTGCTCAACCTGGCCGCCCTGAGTTGCCAATACCCCAAACCCACCAAGGAGACGATCGACATGACCCGCAGCACCATACATACCGAACACGCGCCGCAAGCGATTGGCACCTATTCGCAGGCGGTGCGTGTGGGCAATACGGTTTACCTCTCCGGGCAAATCGCGCTTGACCCGGGCAGCATGCAGATGATGCAGGAGAGCATGGAGGCCGAAATTCACCAGGTATTCAAAAACCTGCGCGCTGTGGCGGAGGCGGCCGGTGGCTCGCTCAAGGATATGGTCAAGCTCAATATCTATCTCACCGACTTGGGCAACTTCGCCACCGTGAACAGCATCATGGCGGAGTATTTTCAGCAGCCCTATCCAGCGCGCGCCGCGGTGGGCGTGGCGAGCCTGCCACGCGCGGCACGTGTCGAGGCGGATGGCGTGCTGGTGATTGGTGCGCATGAAGCGGATGTGATGCCATAAGAGACTCAACCCTGCTTTTGGGTTTTTGGGCAAAAATGCGGTACTAGACCTCGTTCGTTCGATAGATTCAGTGCATTTTTTGCCTTAATTGATCGAATTTTTCGATCAATCGCCAGATTTGACCGCTCAGCTGGCAAACGCTGGGCAGCAAAAAGCCCACCTTAAGGTGGGCTTGATCTTTGTGCGAATGTAAAAATTCAGCCGCCGATTTTGCGCACACCATTGGGGGAGGCAAGCAGCAGCACGTCTGCCGGGCGCAGGGCGAAAATACCTACGGTGACCACGCCGGGCAGATTGTTCAACTCGGCTTCGAGCTTGGCGGGTTCCATGATGTTGAGGTTGTGCACATCGAGGATTTGGTTGCCATTGTCGGTGACGAAGTCTTCACGGTACACCGGATTGCCGCCGCGCTTGACCAGTTCTCGCGCGATCATGCTGCGTGCCATGGGGATGACTTCAATCGGCAAGGGGAATTTGCCGAGTACGGGCACCAGCTTGCTCTCATCGGCAATGCAGACGAAGGTTTTTGCCATGTGCGCGATGATTTTTTCGCGGGTGAGCGCGCCGCCACCGCCTTTGATCAGTTGCAGATACTGGTTGGATTCGTCGGCACCATCCACATACACCGGCAGTTCGCTGACTTCATTCAGGCTGAACACGGGGATGCCGTATTTGCGCAGACGCTCGGTAGAAGCATTCGAGCTGGATACTGCGCCTTCGATCTGATGCTTGATGCCGGCCAACCCGTCAATGAAGTGATTCACCGTGGAGCCGGTGCCGACGCCGACGATCATGCCGGGTTTGATGTATTCCAGCGCGGCGAGGGCAGCTTGGCGCTTCAGTTCGTCTTGGCTCATGCTCATGATCTTTTTCTCTTCTGTTCGTGCTAACCGCCCGATTCTCACTCAGTTGCGCGGTCAATCCAAGCGCTTTACGCCAAAAACAGGCGATAGGCCGGGTTTTGGCTCTCATCCCAGTAGGGAAAGCCGAGTTCACGCAAAAAAGCTTCAAAGTTTTGCCGCTCAGCTTCGGGCACCTGAATGCCGACCAGCACGCGCCCGTAGTCCGCACCATGATTGCGGTAATGAAACAGGCTGATGTTCCACGTTGCGCCCATGCGGGTGAGAAATTGCAGCAGCGCGCCGGGGCGTTCGGGAAATTCAAAGCGGTAGAGAATCTCATGCGCCACCTGACAATGGCCGCCGACGAGGTGGCGCATGTGTAGCTTGGCCATTTCATTGCCGCTCATGTCCAGCACGGGATAGCCCTTGCTGCTGAGCTCCTGCATCAAGGCATTTTTTTCCGCCGTGCCCCCATTGAGCTGCACGCCGACGAAGATATGCGCATCGCGTGCATCGTTGTAGCGGTAGTTGAATTCGGTGATGGAACGTCGTCCCAGTGTTTCACAGAAGGCGCGGAAGCTGCCCGGGTGTTCGGGAATGGTCACGGCAAACAGGGCTTCGCGCTGCTCGCCCAGCTCGGCGCGTTCGGCGATGTGGCGCAAGCGGTCGAAGTTCATGTTGGCGCCGGAGTTGATCGCCACCAGGGTGGTGGATGCGTCGAGCGTTGCGCGTGCGGCATAGCGTTTGAGCCCGGCAATCGCCAATGCACCGGCCGGTTCGGCAATCGCCCGCGTGTCGTCGAAGATGTCTTTGATTGCGGCGCTAATTTCGTCGGTACTGACCAGAATCACTTCATCCACGCAATCGCGTGCCACACGGAAGGTTTCTTCTCCCACCTGCTTCACCGCCACGCCGTCGGCAAATAGCCCCACTTGTGACAACACCACGCGCGCGTCTGCGGCGAGTGCGGCGTGCAAGCAGGCGGCATCTTCCGGTTCCACGCCAATGATGCGCGTGGCGGGGCGCAGATGCTTGATGTAGGCGGCGATACCAGCAATCAGCCCGCCGCCGCCTACGGGTACGAACACCGCGTCAATGGCATCGGGGTGCTGACGCAGGATTTCCATGCCAATCGTGCCTTGGCCAGCGATGATGTCCGGGTCATCGAACGGGTGGATGAACATGAGTCCCTGCTGCTCGGCAAGCCGTCGTGCGTGGGCATAGGCTTCGTCATAGGCATCACCATGCAGCACCACCTCGCCGCCGCGCCGGCGCACGGCATTGACCTTGATGCCGGGGGTGGTGGTGGGCATGACGATGACCGCGCGCACGCCCATGCGCTGTGCAGCCAGTGCCACGCCTTGCGCATGGTTGCCGGCGCTAGCGGCAATCACGCCTTGAGCCAGTTGGCCTTGCGCGCGCAGTTGCGCCATTTTGTTGTACGCGCCACGCAGCTTGAAGGAAAACACGGGTTGCAAGTCTTCGCGTTTGAGTAGCACCTTGGCACCCAGGCGGCTGCTGAGTAGCGGCAAGGCATCCAGCGGGCTTTCAATCGCCACGTCGTACACGCGGGCGTTGAGGATGCGTTCGAGGTAAGCGTGGGTGAGCGACATGGTCTTATTCAATCGCCAGAATCGCCTGCCACTCGGCTTCAGTCACCGGCATGACGGAAAGTCGGTTGCCTTTGCGCACCAGCGGCATGTCGGCAAGCTCGGGCATGGCCTTGAGCTCGCTTAAGGGAATCACGCGGCGCGTGTGGCGCAGGTAATGCACGTCCACCATATCCCAGCGCGACTTGTCCGGCGTGCTGGCCGGGTCAAAATACTTGCTCTGCGGGTTCCATGCCGTGTGATCGGGGTAGGCTTCGCGCACAATGTCACAGATGCCGACGATGCCCGGGAGGGCGGTGTTGGAGTGGTAGAAAAAGATTTGATCACCCACGCGCATCTGCCGCATGAAATTACGCGCCTGATAGTTGCGCACGCCATCCCAGCCCTCGCGTTGCTGTGGGCGCGCCGCCAGGTGGTCGATGCCGAAAACGTCCGGCTCGGATTTCATCAGCCAATAGGCCATGTCCAATTCCTCAAAGCACAGGGGTACGGTCGCGCAAGCGTAACCCCAGCTCGGTGACAATACCATCCAGCGGTACGTCCCAGGGTTCACTGCGCAGCGTAGGGCAGCGTTGCAGTTCAAACGCCACACCGATCAGCAGCGGTTTGCGCCAGCGTTTGCGCGCATGGCGGAAGGCCAAGCTGCGGTCATAAAACCCGCCGCCCATCCCAAGACGGTTGCCATGCTGGTCAAACCCCACCAGCGGCATGAGCACCACATCCATCTGCACCGGGCGGCGCAGCAGGTATAGGCGGTGGCGTGGTTCAGGGATGCCGAAGCGATTGCGGCGCATCGCGCCCTGTTTTAGCCAGGGTGCGAAGCGTAAGCGCGAGCCTTGCGCCAGTACGGGTAAATAAAGCGTTTGTTTGGGTTGGATTCGCCTGTGCAAAGCACGCAGATCCACCTCACCGTCCGCCGGCCAGTAGAGCGCGATCTGTCTTGCGCGGCGCACGGCGGGGTGAGTGAGGAGTGCGTGCAGGATGCGCGCTTCCTTGGTAGTGCGCTCGGCGGGGGGCAGGGCACGACGGGCGGCGCGGAGCTGGCGGCGTAATTCGCTGCGCGAGAGGCTTGAGTGCATAAGCTCGGACAATGAAAAGGCCGGTGCTAACACCGGCCTTCGTGCTATGAGGCGTCTTCCAGTCGCGGCGTTACTGGCTACGTACCTTGAACCGAGCGGTTCAAGTCGGGGAAGGTGGACGCTGGCGTCAGGCTTTCCGCATCAAGGCGGACATGCACACGGCCAGAACATGCACCAGCCCCTGGGAGGTGCATTAAGGCTCAAGGGGATTGAACCAGATCGCGCTCGCACCAGAAGACTTGGAGGCAGTTTAATCCCTTTGCCCATGATTGCAATATTGCAATCCGATGAATGTATTCACTCGTGCGCATTGCGCTCGAAAAGACCATGAATGCGTTCACGCAAGGCTTCGGCATCCTGTTGCACCGAGTGCGCGGTCACGCTGACATCGTGTCCAGTGGGGTTGTGCACCACGACGGGTTGCATGCGGGTTTGCGCCAGCAGACGGTCATATTCATCGCGCAGTTGCAACAGCTCGTGGGTGAGGTTGATGGCGGCCATCACTGCCACACGGTCATTGCCAATCACTTTGCCGGTGTGACGGATCTCGCGCATCTTGCCATCGAGGTGACGTGCGGCGCGAATCAGGGCATCTTTTTCCTGCGGTGGGCAGGCGATGCGAAACTCTTTGTCCAGAACGGTCACACTGACGGGAGCGGTGGTTTCGAGGCTCATGCGCTGTCATCCTGTTGGCTGAGGAGTTGTTGCAGAATGGGGGTGAGGCGTTGTTCCGTGCTGTTGAGCAGGGCAAGCATCTGGGCGTTTTCCTCACGCAGAAACTGGTTGTCGTGCTTGAGCTGCTGGTTGAGTTCGATCAGGCGCTCGATGTCGGCAAGCAGTAGCTGCCAGGTTTCTTCACTGAGGATGCGTTGCATTCGAACGTGGTGTCGCGGAAAGGGTTGTTGAATCATAGCCTAATACGCAAAACTTCGTGCGTTATGTCCACCGCCGCGTCACTGCCGCACGTGCTACGATTGATCCTGGTAAGGTGAAAGGTGTAGCGGTTTAGGCTCACGAGGTAAAGCGATGCAGGACTTCGATCAGGTGGATGCGGCACTCGTCGGTGCGGATATGCAGGCGGCAGAGGCGCAGGGGATGTTGCTTGGCATGCTCTGTGCGCGGGGTGAGCTCACGCAAGAGCTGTGGTGGTCGCGGGTTCACGAAAACGCTGATCAAAACCCTGATCATGTGCCTGAGCCGGTGGCGTCAATGTTCGTCGAAACCGTGGCGAGCCTTGGCGAGGCAGATGGCACATTTGATCTGATGTTGCCTGACGATGAAGCGGAACTGGCGCAGCGTGCGGATGCACTGCACGCCTGGTGTTATGGCTTCATGTATGGCTATGGTGTGGCCGGTGGCGAAGACCCTGCCAAGCTTCCCGAGGAGAGCGCCGAGTTGCTGCGTGATGTGGCGCAGTTTGCCCAGGCCAGCTTTGATCTGGGCGAGAACGCCGAGGACGATGAGCTGGCGTACAGCGAGCTGGTGGAGTATGTGCGCGTGGGGGTGATGCTGCTTTATGAAACACGCTATCCGCGTGCGCAAGTACGCCCCAGTGAAGCGATCGACCCGGATGAGCCACTGGACATTGATGACCTGTGGGCGCAAATCGCACAAGCCCGATCGTCAACCTTGCATTGAGATGAAGGCGCATGGACATCCATCCTGTGTTGAACAAAAAGCACTTTTCACGCCGGCGCAAACGCCTGCTCGCCCTGCTCGGTGAGTCATCGGTCGCCATCATCCCTGCGGCGACAGAGCGCGTGCGCAATCGCGATACGCACTATCCCTTTCGCCAGAGCAGTGATTTTCGTTATCTGACCGGCTTTGACGAGCCGGATGCCTTGCTGGTGCTGGCACCCAAACACACGCTGGGTTCGAGCATTTTGTTCGTCCGTCCGCGTGATGCTGCGCGCGAGCAGTGGGAGGGACGGCGTTTTGGTGTGGAAGGTGCGCTGAAGCATTTTGCGGTGGATCAGGCGTACACACTGGATCAGGTGGATGACATCCTGCCCAAGCTCTTGGCTGGGCGTGAGCAGGTCTATGCCCCGCTGGGCGAAGATCTGGGCTTTGCCCAGCGTCTGTTTGCCTGGATGGCAGCGGTGCGTGGCCTGCAACGTAGTGGCGTGAAAGCCCCCAGCGCGTGGCTGGACAGTGCCGTGCTGCTGCATGAAATGCGTCTGTTCAAAGATGCGGACGAATTGCAGGTGCTGCGCGAGGCCTGTCGCATCAGTGCTTTGGGGCATCGTGCGGCCATGCAGGCATGTCGTCCGGAGCAGGCGGAGTCTGCCTTGGAAGCCGAATTGTTGCACCGCTTCCGTCAGCACGGCGGCGAGCCGGCGTTTCCGTCGATCGTTGCCGGCGGGGCGAATGCCTGCATTCTGCATTACACCGAAAACCGCGACCGCCTGCGCGATGGCGATTTGGTGCTGGTCGATGCCGGCTGCGAGTGGGGCGGCTACTGTGGCGATATCAGCCGCACCTTCCCGGTGAACGGGCGATTTACTTCGGCGCAACGTGACCTGTACAGCGTGGTGTTGGCGGCGCAGGAGGCGGCCATTGCCGCTGTGCAGCCCGGGGCGAATTTCAACCAGCCGCATGAGGCAGCCTTGCGTGTGCTTACCCAAGGCTTGGTCGAGCTGAAGCTGCTCAAGGGCAAGGTCGATAAGCTTCTGGAAAAAGAAGCCTACAAGCGTTTTTACATGCACCGCACCGGGCATTGGCTGGGCATGGATACGCACGATGTCGGCAGCTACAAGGTCGATGGCCAGTGGCGCACGCTGGAGCCGGGTATGGTGCTGACCGTGGAGCCTGGGCTGTACATCGACGGTGGGCGTGATGTGCCCAAAGCGCTGCGCCACACGGGTATCCGTATTGAGGACGATGTGCTGGTCACCCGTGATGGGCACGAGGTGCTCACCGCCGATGCGCCAAAAACCATCGCTGAATTGGAGGAGGTGCGCGCGCATGGCGGCAAGTGACGAGCACCTGGATGTCGCCATCGTCGGGGGTGGTCCGGTCGGTGCCATCCTCGCTGCCGTGCTGGCGGATGAAGGCTTGCGCGTGGTGGTGCTGGAGCGTGAAACCCCGCCGACTCAGGCCAAGGAGGGGGTATCCGGTTTCGATGGGCGGGCGATTGCCCTGGCGGAAGGTGGGCGGCGTCTGCTTGATGGCTGGGGGTTGTGGGCAGAATTGGCACCACGTGCTGAGCCGATTGAACACATTCACGTCAATCTGCGTGGTGCGTTTGGCACCACCCGGCTGAGCGCGGCGGAAGAAGGTGTGGCAGCACTGGGGCAAGTGCTGGATTCGGCGTCCATGGCGCCCATCTTGCTGAGTGCAGCGCAAAAGCGTGGCGTCGATTGGCGCGCGCCGGCTTGGTATGTGGCGCATGAGGTGAGCACCGATGGGGTGCGTGTGCGCTACGCCACGACGGAGGGCGAAGAGGAGTTGAGCGCACGTCTCTTGGTCGCGGCCGATGGTGCGGGTTCTGCGGTGCGCACGGCGCTGTTTGGCGAACTTGCAGGGCAGGATTACGACCAGGTGGCGATCCTGGCGCGCGTCGAGGTAGAGAACCCCATGCCGCGCACCGCGTTTGAGCGTTTTACCGACGAGGGGCCGATCGCTCTGCTACCGATGGGCGGAACGCGGTATTCGCTGGTCTGGGTGACACGCCAACGCGATGTGGATGGGCGTATGGCGCTGGATGACGTGGAGTTTTTGCAACAGTTGGGGCAGCGTTTTGGCCAGCGTCTGGGCAGGTTCACCTGGCTGGGGGCGCGCAGCGCCTACCCGCTGCGTGCGACCACGGCAAGCCAGATCACCGCGCCACGTATGGTGATTCTGGGCAATGCCGCCCATGCGCTGCACCCGGTGGCGGGGCAGGGCTTGAATCTGTGTCTGCGCGACATTCGCGCCCTGCTCGGTGAATTGGCGCAAGCCTGGCAGGAGGGGCGGGATTTGGGCAGTGACGCGGTGTTGCAGGCTTATGCCAAGGCGCGTGCATCTGACTATGCCAAAAGCTATCCGCTGATGGACGTGCTGGCGCGGGGCTTTACCGACGATGTGCCCCTGCCGCGCACGCTCAAAGGGCTGGCGTTGTCGGCACTGGATGCCTGCCCGCCGCTGCGCCGGCGTTTTGCGCGCCAGATGATGGGGCTGAATGGATGAGCAGCACAACGCAGCAGACAGATGTTTTAATCATTGGCGGCGGTATGGTGGGCATGGCGCTGGCCTGCGTGCTGGCCAAACAGGGCTTTGAGGTCGCGGTGCTGGAGGAGCAGGCACCGCAGTCTTTTCATGCAGAGCAGCCTTTGGATTTGCGTGTATCGGCTTTGAGTCTTGCCTCTGAAACACTGTTGCAGGCTGCTGGTGCATGGGAAAACGTGTTGGCCATGCGCGCCGTGCCGTTTCGCCGCATGCGCGTGTGGGATCGGGATGGCCGTGGCGATACGCGCTTTGATAGTCGCGAGATTGGTGAGCCGTTTCTTGGACACATTGTGGAAAACCGCATCATCCAGTTGGCGCTGTGGCAGGCGGCGGAGGGGTTGGACGGGGTGCGCCTCATCTGTCCGGCCGAATGGAAGTCATTCGAGATCGGCGCGCAGGGTGTGAAGGTGCAGCTTGCCGATGGCAGTGCGCTGTGCGCGCGGCTTTTGGTGGGCGCAGATGGCGCTCATTCGCGCGTGCGTTCGCTGGCCAATATCGGCGTGACGCAATGGGATTACGATGTGGATGCATTGGTGGTCACGGTGCGCACCCATGCGCCGCAGCAAGACATCACCTGGCAGCGCTTTACCTCCAGCGGGCCACAGGCTTTACTGCCGTTGCCCGGGCAGCATGCCTCGCTGGTGTGGTATCACACGGCGGATGAGGTCACGCGCCTGCTGGCGCTGGATGAGGATGAGTTTCTGCGTGAATTGCAGCGCGCTTTTCCGTGGGAGCTGGGTGAGATCGAGAAGATTCAGGCACGTGGGCGTTTCAAACTCACGCGCCGTCATGCGCAAAGCTATGTCAAACCACGGCTGGTCTTGGCGGGTGATGCCGCGCACACCATCCACCCGCTGGCCGGGCAGGGGGTGAACCTCGGTTTCATGGGTGCGGCTGCGCTGGCGGAGGTGCTGATCGAAGCCCGTGCGCGTGGCGAAGATATTGGCAGCTTGCCTGTGTTGCAGCGTTATGCGCGCATGCGTCGTGGGGAGAATCTTGTCATGCAAACCGGCATGGATGTATTGCACCATGCGTTCAAACCCAAGCATGGCGCGATGCCGCTGTTGCGCAACCTGTTACTGCATGCGGCGCAAAACGTGCCGCCGCTGCGGCGGATGCTGACTCGCCGTGCGACGGGGCGGGCGGGGGATGTGCCAAGGGTGGCACAAACCGGACGCTTTTGAGATCGCAACAGAGGCTAAGTAATTCTGCGGCGCGCGCTCAAACGCGCCCAGCCGTCCTGCGTCACCACCGGGGCGAAGTCGAAATGAGCAGCATACGCGGCGATCACGCCCTCAGTCTGTTCGGCCAGAATGCCGGAGAGCACCAGCTGGCCGCCGGGTTGGGTGTGGGCGGTGAGGATGGGAGCGAGTTCGATCAACGGTCCCATGAGGATATTGGCCAGCACGACATCAAAACGTGCTTCGGCGGGTAACGCACCCGGCAGGCCGGTGTGCAGGCGCGCCGCCTCAATACCGTTGCGTGCCGCATTGTCGCGGGTGGCGGTGAGGGCTTGCGGGTCGATGTCGATGCCCCACGCAGAGCTTGCGCCCAGTTTCAATGCGGCAATGGCGAGAATGCCCGAGCCGCAGCCGTAATCCAACACGCTTTTGCCGCCAAGATCTGCACCATCCAGCCACTGCATGCACAGCGCGGTGGTGGGGTGCGTGCCGGTGCCAAAGGCCAGCCCGGGATCAAGCAGAATATTCACCGCCTGTGCATCCGGCGCGGGAAGCCAGCTTGGCACAATCCACAGGCGCGAGCCGAACTGCAAGGGTTGGAATTGATCCATCCATGCACGCTCCCAATCCTGATCCGCCACAGACTGCCACAGACCGGGAATGATGCCTTGGCATAAAAGCTCGGCATCGATCTCGCCGGTGTCGACGTCGTGCTCAAACAGTCCCACGACGTTGATGTCCGGCCAGAGCGGGGTCTCCCCCGGTAAGGGTTCCAGCACAGGTACATCGGCCGCATCTTGCAGGGTGACGGACACCGCGCCCAATTCGAGCAACGTGTCCTCCAAAGCTTCCGCCTGTTCGCGTCGGCAGATCAGCGTGGTTTGCTGCCAGGGCATGCTTACAGCCCGAGCTTGTTTTGCAGGTAATGGATATCGGTGCCGCCTTGCTGGAAAGCAGCATCCTGCATCATTTGGCGGTGCAGTTCGGTATTGGTCTTGATGCCCTCAATCACCAGTTCAGAAAGTGCGCCGCGCATGCGCGCAATGGCGGATGGGCGATCTTCGCCATGACAGATCAGCTTGCCAATCATCGAGTCGTAGTAAGGCGGTACACTATACCCAGCATAGATGTGCGAATCCCAACGCACGCCAAGTCCACCGGGAATGTGAAATGTATTGATTTTGCCGGGGCTGGGCACGAAGGTGGCTGGGTCTTCAGCATTGATGCGGCACTCGATGGCGTGACCGCGTAACACCACGTCCTCCTGACGCAAGCTCAGCGGCAATCCCGCAGCAATGCGGAGCTGTTCTTTGACGATGTCCACGCCGGTGACCATCTCGGTCACCGGATGCTCGACCTGGACACGGGTGTTCATTTCAATGAAATAGAACTCGCCGTTTTCGTAAAGAAACTCGAAGGTGCCCGCGCCGCGATAGCCGATGTCGATGCACGCTTTGACGCAGCGTGCACCAATCATATTGCGCTCCGCCTCGGTCAGGCCAGGCGCTGGAGCTTCTTCCAATACCTTCTGATGACGGCGTTGCATGGAGCAATCGCGCTCGCCGAGGTGGATGGCGTGGCCATGCGTATCGGCAAGCACTTGAATTTCGATGTGGCGCGGGTGTTGCAGGAATTTTTCCATGTACACCTGCGGGTTGCCGAAGGCTGCGCCCGCCTCGGCCTTGGTCATGGCGATGGCTTGCAGCAGATTGGATTCGGTATGCACCACGCGCGTGCCGCGCCCACCGCCGCCACCGGCGGCCTTGATGATCACCGGATAGCCAATGTCACGCGCGAGACGCAGGTTTGCATGGTCGTCGTCACTCAGCGCACCCTCGGAGCCGGGCACACAGGGCACGCCGGCTTTTTTCATCGCATCTTTGGCAGCGACTTTATCGCCCATCATGCGGATGTTTTCCGGGCGTGGGCCGATGAAGATGAAACCGGTTTGTTCGACCCGCTCGGCAAAATCGGCGTTTTCCGAGAGAAAGCCGTAACCCGGGTGGATGGCGTCGGCATCCGTGACTTCGGCGGCGGCAATTAACGCGGGGACGTTCAAATAGCTTTCGCTGGAGCGGGCGGGGCCAATACACACCGACTCATCGGCCAGACGCACATGCTTGAGGTCGCGGTCGGCGGTGGAGTGCGCGGCGACGGTTTTGATGCCCAATTCACGACAGGCACGCAGAATGCGCAAGGCGATCTCGCCACGGTTGGCGATCAGTACTTTGTTCAGCATGCCCGTGCCTTATTCGATGATGAAAAGCGGTTGATCGAATTCGACCGGTTGGCCGTTTTCACACAAAATGGCCTTAATCACGCCGGCTTTGTCGGCTTCGATCTGGTTAAACATTTTCATCGCCTCAATGATGCACAGCGTGTCGCCTTGCTTCACGCTTTGCCCCACCTCCACGAAGGGTTTGGCTTCGGGTGACGCGGAGCGGTAAAACGTGCCTACCATGGGTGAGGTCACCGTATGGCCTTGTACGACTGATTCGGCTGACGGGGTGGTTGGTGCACTTGCTGGGGCAGGCGTGTTAATCACCACCGGCTGAGGTGTCATCACCTGCTGCGGAGCGGAAATCGTGCTGGTCATGCGGCTGATGCGCACCGCCGTGTCACCTTCCTTGACTTCAATCTCAGCGACGCCAGAGCCTTCAAGCAGTTCGATCAGTTTCTTGATGGTACGAATATCCATGAGTGGGTTCCTGTGTGAGCGGGGGCGATGAGTCAGGTGAGGCGCGCGAGCGCGGCATCCAGTGCCAGCTCGTAGCCCTGTGCGCCAAGACCTGCGATCACCCCAACGGCGATGTCGGAAAAATACGAGTGCTGGCGGAAGGCTTCGCGGGCATGCACATTGGAGAGGTGCACCTCGATGAAGGGCAGATGGACAGCGAGCAGGGCATCACGCAGCGCGACACTGGTGTGCGTAAAGGCAGCAGGGTTGATGAGGATGAAGGCCGTGCCATCGGAACGCGCTGCGTGGATGCGCTCGACCAACACGTGCTCGGCATTGCTTTGCAGATGGTCGAGCGCATGCCCGGCGCGCTGTGCCTTGGCTTGCAGTGAGCTCACGATGTCGTGCAGCGTGTGCGCGCCATACTTGTCGGGTTCACGCACGCCAAGCAGGTTGAGGTTGGGGCCGTTGAGCAATAAGAGTTTTGCCATCCGTCATCCACCGGGTCAATGTGGGTACATTGTGCTTGGTGATGAACAAAATGTCCATAAATGCACAAAACGGCGGCGAATGGTTGTGATTATGACGACCTCAAAGCCTGTCTAACGATGGTGCTAAAGGCTTGCGGCTCCTTGTAGCCGACAACGCGGCTGGCCTTGTTTTCCTGTCCATCCGCAGTGAAGAAAAGAATGGCGGGAGGTCCGATCAAACCAAAACGCTTGAGCAAGGCTTTGTCCTCGATGCTGTTGCGTGTGACATCGACCTGCAGCAGTAATGCATCGCCCAGCGCTTGTTTGACGCGCGGGTCGGTGAAGGTGTTGTGCTCCATTTCTTTGCAGCTCACGCACCAGTCGGCATAAAAATCGAGCATCACCGGCTTGCCCGCAGCCTTGGCATCCTTGAGCGCCTGATCAAGCGCATCTAGGGTGTGGACACGCTGGAATACCAGTCCCGTGGTGCCTGCTTGCACGTTGCCGCCTGCGATCGTCAAGCCTTTGAGCGGTTGCAAGGGCGTGCCCTGACCTGTGGCCGCGCCGATCAGCAGCAATGCGCCCCAGAACATCAGAATCAGACCCATCGATTTCCACAGCCGCTTCCAGCCGTTTTTTTCCTGACCGACAGGCTCCATGTGGCCGGTTAACTCGCGTGTGGCGTGATAGGTCTTATAGGCCGCAGGCGCGGGATTGTCCAAGGCGCCGAGGTAAATGCCCGAGGTAATGAGCAGCATGCCCCACAACGCCAGAGTCACACTTTCTGGCAGGATGCGCGACACCAGCCAGATCGCCACGCCAAGCATGAGCACACCGAACACTGCCTTGACGGTGTCCATCCACGCGCCTGCCCGCGGCAGCACTTTACCGCCCAGCGTGCCGACCAGAATCAAAGGCAATCCCATGCCCATCGACAGGGCAAACAACGCCGCGCCGCCGAGGAAAGCATCGCCCGTCTGCCCGATGTAGATCAGTGCGCCGGCTAAGGGCGGGGCCACGCAAGGGCCGACGATCAAGGCCGACAACAGTCCCATGATGACGACCCCGATGTAGCTGCCACTCTTCTGTTTGCCAGAAATATCGGCGATTTTGCTTTGCAGACTGTTGGGGACTTGCAATTCGTAAAAGCCAAACATGGACAAGGCCAGCGCAACAAATACGAGCGCGAAACTGCCCAGAATCCATGGGTTTTGAAATGCCGCCTGAAGATTGCTGCCAAACAAGCCGGCGAGTACACCCGCAAAGGTGTAGGTCAGCGACATGGCGAGCACGTAGACCAGCGAGAGCATAAAGGCGCGCCGGGTGGAAAGCCCAGCGCCTTGCCCGGCGATGATGCCGGAGAGAATGGGAATCATCGGGAAAATGCACGGGGTGAGTGCAAGTCCAAGTCCCGCAAGGAAGAAGAGGCCGATCGCCAGCCATGTGTTACCGCTGGCCAGTTTGGCGGCGATGGCATCTTGTTCATTGAGTGGCGGCGCTGTCGAAGGTGGGGGCGCAGATTGGGTGACAGGGCTTGCGCTGGATGATGGACGAGCGCTCGTCGAGCCTGCTGTGAATTCGACGATTTCTTCCATGGGCGGGTAGCAGATCCCCGCCTCGGCACAACCCTGGAAGCCGACCTTCAGCTTGACAGGTTGGCCGGGCTTGAGCTCGCTCAGTTGCACGGCAACGTCGAGTACTTGATGAAAGATGCGAACCTTGCCTAGGAAGGCATCATTTTTCTCCTCGCCTTCTGCCAAGGAAAATGTGGCCTGGCTACCAGCCGGTTCGATGACTTGTACGCTGACCTTGTCGCGGTACAGGTAATGGTGCGGTGCAATCACCCAGCTCAAAAACACCGTGTTGCCATCGATGCGACTGCTAAATTGAAACGCCTGCTCGGGCTCCAAAGGCTCATCGCTCTGCACCATGCTGGTAAGGGGATTGGCTTGAGAGGGTACGAGCCAGGTGAGTTGGCTCAAGGTGAGCAGAAGCAAAAGCAGCAGACGCATGCGTGATCCTCGTAACGGGTTGGCGCGATCAACGTTCCTCAAGTTTGAGGTTGCGCTTCATTTCACTGATCAATTGTTTTTCCAAAGAGTTCAATGCGCTCAAACGATCATTCGCCGCGTTGCCCAACCACTCAGCAAGCTCGGCGCGCTTGCGCGCAAAGTAATCAAGGATCATGCGCTCCGACATCAGCATGAACTGGATGGCTTGTTCAGGGTTGGCCTGGACGAAAGGATTGCGTGCGACATTGCGCGCCGCGGCTTCCTGTTGCTCGCAAAAAGCCTGTAGGAGCTGGTTCAAGTCGTTGCGAGCGGCTTCGAGTAATGGTGCCTTTTCCGGCGCATAAAGGCTGGCGTCCACTAGCACATCCAGCCAACGCATCAGCTGATTTTCACCCATCACCCAGTCTTCACTGAGGATGCGCTGGTGCAGATCACTCAGCCGTTGCTTGTTGTCCTCGATCTGCTTGCTGCGCGCCCAGGGCATGAGTTTTTCCGAAAGGCTTGGCGGGCGACGTATGACCTCTTCAAGCGCCTCAATCTGCATGAACAGCTCTTTTTTATTCAAATCCGAGGTGTTGATTTGGCGATGTTTCTCCGCCATTTCTTCGGCAATGATCTCAAGATGCAGGCTATGGAAAGCTCCTAAGGCTTGATCGATCTTGCGCGCCTTATCGTTGAGCAGTGCGATGTTTTTCTGAATTTTTGTACTGAGTTCGGGGCGGCTGGTTGCGTCGGGAAGTTTTTCGCAATCTGACAGCAACAAGCTGGCACGTGCTATGCGTGCGCGTAGGCTTTGAATTTCAATGACTGCTTCGCGCAGAGGTGTCATGGCTTGACCCATGGCGTAATGGGTCATCTTTTTTTGCCGCCAGTTGCTCAATGCAGGCGCGAGATCTTGAATTTTTTGCTGCAGCTGCGCTAGGGCGATCGACGTTTCGTTATCTTGCGCAAGGTCGATGGCGCGTGATGCTGCCACACCAAAAGTCTGTTCAAAGATTTGTTGTTCGCGCAGCTCGCGCACGCCAATGTCGAAAGCCATCTTCTCCAACACACCACGCAAGGGCATGGGCGCGTTGCGCACCATCTCGGCAGGCAGGTTGTCTGGGAGCTGTTCACCGTTGAGGGCAGCCACATCAGCCAGCGGTCTGGATCGTACAAAATTGACGAATTCCTGCAGACTCATGCGTGTGGTCATGTGGCTATACCCTCATTGTGAGCCGTGGCGTGAGGTGTTATCAGCTTGTGAAACGACGGAACACCAGGCTGGCATTGGTGCCGCCAAAACCGAAGCTGTTGGAGAGCAGCGTATCGATTTTGGCGTTATCCACACGTTCCTGGGCGATGTTCACCCCCTTGGCAGCCGGGTCAAGGGTTTCGATATTCGCCGAGGCAGCAATGAAATGGTGTTGCATCATCAACAGCGAGTAAATCGCTTCATGCACACCCGCCGCGCCGAGCGCGTGACCGCTGAGTGACTTGGTGGATGTAACGACGGGCATGGATGCGCCAAACACCTTGGACATCGCCTCGAGTTCGCGCATGTCACCGACCGGTGTGCTGGTGCCGTGGGTGTTGATGTAGTCGATCGGTGTATCCACATGTTGCAGCGCCATTTGCATGCAGCGCACGGCGCCTTCGCCAGAAGGTTGCACCATGTCATAACCATCGGAGGTTGCACCATAGCCAATCAGCTCGCCGAGAATACGCGCGCCCCGCGCCTGGGCGTGTTCAAGGGCTTCCAGCACCAAAATCCCGCCGCCGCCGGAAATGACGAAGCCATCGCGGAATTCGTCATAAGGACGCGACGCCGTCGTCGGGGTGTCGTTGTATTTGGAGGAAAGCGCGCCCATGGCATCAAACATGGCGGACTGCGTCCAGTGCAACTCCTCACCGCCGCCGGCGAACATGACATCCTGCTTGCCGAGCTGGATGAGTTCCATGGCATTGCCGATGCAGTGCGCAGATGTGGCGCAGGCTGAGCTGATGGTGTAGTTCACGCCCTTGATGCCAAATGGGGTGGCAAGGCACGCGGACACGGTGGAGCTCATGGTGCGCGTGACCATGTAGGGGCCGACGCGCTTGATGCCTTTGCTGCGTGCGATCTCGGCAGTATCGACGATGTTTGCGGTGGATGAGCCTCCGGAGCCGACGATCAGTCCGGCACGCGGATTGGACACTTGCTCCGGGGTTAATCCTGCGTCGGCTACGGCCTCGCGCATGGCAAGGTAGGTGTAGGCAGCGGCATCGCCCATGAAGCGGTAGAGCTTGCGGTCAATCAGTTCTTCGGGGTTGAGCTTGAGTGTGCCGGCAACCTGTGAGCGAAAGCCCAGTTCGGCCATTTCGGGGATAAATTCGATGCCTGAACGCCCTTCAAGCAGGCTTTGCAGCACTTCGCTCTGGTTATTGCCAAGGCTGGAGACGATCCCCATTCCGGTAACGACGACGCGGCGCATGTGTTTTATTCCTCAAAATCCACTGGTGGAGGTGAACAGGCCAACACGCAGATCCACAGCGTGGTAAATCTCACGTCCGTCGATCAGCATGACGGCGTCGGCAATGCCCATCACCAATTTGCGGTTGATCGTGCGCTTCATGTGCACGTGGTAAGTGATTTTTTTCGCGTTGGGCAGTACCTGGCCGGAGAATTTGACATCGCCGACACCCAACGCGCGGCCGTGGCCCAAGCCGCCAACCCAACCAAGATAAAAGCCGACCAGCTGCCACATAGCGTCCAGACCGAGGCAGCCGGGCATGACCGGGTCACCCTCGAAATGGCACTGGAAGAACCACAGATCCGGGCGAATATCCATTTCGGCGATGATCTCGCCCTTACCAAACTGCCCACCGCTTTCGCTGATGTGCTCGATGCGGTCGAACATCAGCATGGGTGGCAAGGGCAGTTGCGCATTGCCAGGGCCAAACATTTCGCCGCGACCGCACTGGATCAGTTCTTCAAAAGTAAAGCTCGATTTTTTCATGGGTTCTCGCCAGATGTTTCCGCCACCAGGAGCAGCATGCGCCATCATTGCAGATGGTTTTAAGTGCGGAATGATATGACAATTCGCATGCTAAGTGCAGGTCGGACTGTCTGTAGAGGTATCATTCGGCCTCATCGAAACGTCGTTCGACCAGGTTTTGTAGCGCATCCAGGGCTGCTTGGGCATCTTCGCCATGGGCTTGGATGAGCAAGGTGCTGCCCAGCGGTGCGGCGAGCATCATCAAACTCATGATGCTTTTGCCGTTGGCGTTGAGCTGGTTGTGTTGTACCGCAATGCTGCTTTTGAATTGCGCCGAGAGCGTGGCGAAGCGTGCTGCGGCGCGCGCATGCAGACCACGCTTGTTGACGATGCGCACCTGCAGTGAAAGCATCGTGCTGCTCATGCGCGTTGCTCCAGTTCGCGGGCGTCGAGGATGCCTTCATGACCACCGCTTAGGGCTTTCTGCGCCAGTTCTTCGAGGGGCAGATGTGCGTAATTCAATGCGCGCACCAGCATGGGCAGATTGATGCCGCTAATGACGCGTACATTCCCAGTGCTGTCGCTGTTGGTGGATGAGGCGTCTTCGTTGGCATCGCTGCTCGCGGTATGACTGAGTCGGTGCGCAATATTACTCGGCGTGGAGCCATACATATCCGTGAGAACGAGCACGCCGCATCCCTGTTCAATGTCAGCAAGCATGCGCCGCGCACGGGTCAGTAGCTTGACCGGGTCGTCATCCTGACGAACGTCCAGGCTGCGCAACTGCGGGCAGGTGCGATCAAGCATGTCGGTGGCAGTTTCCATGAGTTGGTGCCCAATGTCGTTGTGGGCAATGATGAGGATTCCAACGCGTTTGTTGTTCAAGGCAATTCTCGATGACGTAGGGCAAGTGAAGGTAGGTGGGGGCGCAGGCGTTCGGCCAGACGCTCCACCATGTAAACCGAGCGATGTTGTCCCCCGGTGCAGCCGAGCGAAACACTAAGAAATTGGCGCTGTTCACGTTCAAACAGGGGCAACCAAGTGAGCAGCAATTGACTCAATTGATTGAGCATGGTCTCGCTTTCAGGTTGGTTGCGCAAAAACTCGGCAACCTGAGCGTCAAGCCCATTGAGCGGACGTAAATGTGCATACCAGTGCGGGTTAGGCAGGCAGCGCATGTCAAAAATGAAATCGCTGTCGCTCGGTGCGCCATATTTGTAGCCGAAGGATTGCAACAGAATGTGCAGACGATGGCTGCTCTGATCCACCAGGCGGCTGCGCAGCAAAGCACGCAGTTGATGCAGGTTGCTGTGTGAGGTGTCGATCACCAGATCGGCCTGCTCACGCAACGGACTGAGCAAACGCGCTTCCAGCGCCAAGGCTTCATCCAATGGCAGACCGAGTCGGGTCAGGGGGTGCGGGCGGCGCGTCTCGCTGAAGCGACGCAGCAGCACGGCAGGCTCGGCGAAAAGAAACAGCACATGAATCTGTAAATCAGGTTTATGCCGTCGTAATTGTTCGATCTGCCGATGCAGCTCACCCACCTCATCGACGCCGCTGCGAATGTCGATGCCAATGGCAGCATGCTCCACGCTGCGTTCAGCGCCTTGCAGTCGCGTTTCAACAAACGGGGTGAGCAAGGTTAAAGGCAGATTATCAACACAGACGTAACCCGCGTCTTCCAGCGTATGCAGAGCGATGGTTTTGCCGGAGCCGGAAAGGCCGCTGACGATGAGAAGTTTCACGCCGTGAGATAAGAAATGTGTATTGGCGGAATTATACGTTGCCGTGACGTGCATCAAAATGCCGCACGGCCATTTCAATCAGCAGGGCAAGCATGGTGGGAGAATGTGCGCGCAAGGTCAGCGTGGCGATTGGGCGTTCAAGCAACGTCTCAACGCGCCAGCAACCTCGCAGTCGCTGCTCACTGGCGTCATCGAGTTTGAAAGTTGATGGGGCGATTGCCTCAAGGTTAGTTATGAAGTGCAGAGGGTGCTGGGGGAAAATCGCCGCATCACCCAAAGTGGTACGCAGGTTGATAAGACCCAGACCGCGAATTTCCATGAGATCCTGCAGTGCTGGCGGGCAGCTTGCCACGATGTCAGCACCGCCCTGATGTTCGAGCTTCACCGCATCATCGGCCACGAGGCTGTGTCCACGATCAAGCAGGGCAAGTGCGGTATGACTCTTGCCCATGCCCGCTTCGCCGCGGATCAGCACGCCGTAAGATCGAGCGCAGCCGCGTGGTTGTACGGCAAGACAAACACCGTGCAAGCAGATGGACTGGGGTTGGGATATTGGAACATTCACCCGGCTTGGCTCTTCTTGGTTACCATCAAGCAGGTCGTCGAATGCATTTCAACGACCTGCCAAAGGCGTTACATCCGGCGGTGTGGTGTCGGCTGAGTCTTCAGTAGGGTCAAGATTGATTTTGCGCGTCAACAGACTGAAGACCACATCACTGCTTTCTGTGGAGCGTATGACTTGACAAAATTCTGGATCGTTAAAGCGTTGCGCCAGCTGGCTGAGGATGGATAGATGTGTGTTCTCGTCGCCCTCTGGCACGAGGATGGCAAACACCAAGTTGACCGGCTTGTCATCTGGGCTACTGAAGTCCACGCCCTGATCCATGCGCAAAAAACAGCCGACGGGCGCGCGCAATGCTTCGAGCTTGGCATGGGGGATGGCGATGCCGCGTCCCACCGCGGTGCTGCCGAGGCGCTCGCGCGCCAGCAGCAGATCGAAGATCGACCAGGCTTCCAGACCTTCCTGCGCACTGGCAAGCAGTTGACTGGCCACTTCCAGCACGCACTTTTTGCTGCTGCACTCCACGCGCAGTTTGACGCGATCCAGGGTGAGGATGTCGGCAATGGCGAAGGATTTCATTGGGCGGTCCTGCACAGGCTAGAGGGTGCGTTTACGTTCGTTGGAGGGCGCGATGCCCAGTGCTTCGCGGTATTTAGCCAGCGTGCGCCGTGCCACTTGAATGCCCTCCTTGGCGAGCATGTCGGCAATTTTACTGTCGCTCAACGGTTTTTTGGGGTCTTCTTCGGCGATCAGGCGCTTGAGCATGGCACGAATCGCGGTGGATGAGGTGTCATGGCCGTCATTGGTGGCCAATCCGCTGGAAAAAAAGTAGCGAAATTCAACCACGCCTTTGGGGGTGTGCATGTATTTGTTGCTGGTGATGCGCGAGATGGTCGATTCGTGCAGGTCGAGCTCCTCAGCAATTTCACGCAACACCAGCGGACGCATGGCGGTTTCGCCGTGGTCGAAAAACGCTTGTTGACGGCGCACGATGGCTTCGGCCACGGCAAACAAGGTGTCATGCCGACTGTGCACGCACTTGATGAACCAGCGTGCATCATTCAGTGCATGGCGCAGATAGCTCATTTCCTCCGAACGCTGGCCGCGTTGAATGTAGCCGGCATAGGTCTGATTGATGCGCAGCTTGGGCAGAATCGCGCGATTCATTTCCGCACGCCAGACCGACCCTTGGCGGCGCACGAAGACATCGGGCACGACGTAATCCACATCATCCTTGCGCAGCGCTTCGCCGGGATGGGGGGTGAGGCTTTGCACCAGCAGCACGGCATCTTTGAGTGCTGATTCGTCGAGATGAAGCAGACGGCGCAGACGACTGTAATCGTGGCTTGCCAGCAGGTCGAGATGGTCGAGCAGGCGTCGGGCATTCTCCAATGTTGGAAGTTGACTTTCATCAAATTCACGCTGGCTCAGCTGGATGCTCAAGCACTCATGCAGGTTGCGCGCGCCTACACCCGGCGGGTCGAAGGTCTGCACCAAATGCAGCATGGCAAGAGCTTCGTCATCCTCCAGATCCGGCAAGTCCTGCTGGCGCAATCCTTGGGTGATTGCTTCAAGGCTGTCATCAAGTAAGCCATCTTCGTTGATCGATTCGATGATCGCGGTGGCGATGAGCTGATCGCGCGTCGAAAGCGGAAATAGCAACAATTGCGACAGCAAATGGTCGAGCAGGTTGTCGCCACCGCTGCTGCGACTACCAATGAAGTCGTAGTCTTCGTTTTCGGCGTCCGCACGGCTCAGGCTGGTACTGCCGTCAGCGTCATAAATGTCGTCCCAGCGACTATCCAGCGGCAGATCGTCAGGCAGCGATTGGCTGGGCGCCTCCAGATCGAGTTGATGTTCGTTGGGGTTGTCATGCGAGGAAGTGTCATGACGCGTTTCTGTGATCGCTTCTCCGGGCTCGGCAAACGCTTGGCTCAGGAGATCATGAGGCTTGAACTCGCTGAGGTCATCCTCGCCCGCATCAGCAAAGTCGTCGCTGTTGTCGGGGTCGGCCAAATCGAGCATGGGGTTACTTTCCACTGCCGCCTGGATTTCAGCCTGTAATTCCAGTGTGGAGAGTTGCAGCAGTCGAATGGACTGCTGCAACTGCGGTGTCATGGCCAGGCTTTGACCTTGACGCAGTTCAAAACCAAGTTTCATGCACTTAGAGTCGGGAATAGATTTTGCATGGGGCAATTTTAACCCCTAAATGCGCCCGTGCGTTAAAGGCTGAAGTTTTCTCCCAGATACACCCGGCGCACATGCTCGTTGGCGAGAATCACCTCCGGCGTGCCTTCGGCCAGGACCTGGCCGTCATGCATGATGGTGGCGTGCTTGCAGATGCGCAGGGTTTCGCGCACGTTGTGGTCGGTAATCAAAATGCCGATGCCGCGCTCGGCCAGGTGTTGGATGAGACGCTGGATATCGATGACACTGATCGGGTCAACGCCCGCAAAGGGTTCATCCAGCAGCAGAAAACGTGGCTCGGCGGCCAATGCGCGGGCGATTTCCACCCGTCGCCGCTCGCCGCCGGAGAGACTTTGCCCAAGGCTGTGGCGCACATGGGTGATGTGCAATTCTTCCAGCAGCGCAGCGCACACGTTTATGCGCTCCGCACGTTCGGTCAGGTCGTCGCGCAACTCCAAAGCCGCAAGCAGATTGTCCGCGACGCTCAGTTTGCGGAATACCGAAGGTTCCTGCGGTAGATAGCCCAGCCCCAGGCGGGCGCGTGCGTGAATGGGCAGGCGGGAAATGTCCTGATCATCCAGGGTGATGCGCCCGCCATCGGCCTGCACCAAGCCGGTGATCATGTAGAAGCTGGTGGTTTTGCCTGCGCCATTGGGACCGAGCAAGCCGACGATCTCGCCGCTTTGCAAGGCTAG
Organism: uncultured Halothiobacillus sp.; assembly: GCA_964402435.1. Classification (GTDB taxonomy): domain Bacteria; phylum Pseudomonadota; class Gammaproteobacteria; order Halothiobacillales; family Halothiobacillaceae; genus Thiofaba. The sequence goes on from CAYOCG010000004.1 coordinate 49,783, forward strand.
ATTCATGTCGCGCACGACGTGACGTGCGCCGTAACGCTTGCTCAGGTGCTCGGCACGCAGCGTGTGGCGCCTGCTCATGGCTTGGTTTTGCCGTCCGTGCTTTCGCGTGGTTGCAGAATCATGCGCACGCGCTCGCCCTTGCCGCCGCCAGCGTCCATCACTTCGGTTTTCAGGTTGTAGGTAATGCGCTCGCTTTCCAGCACATCCCTGTTGCGGTCGATTTTGGCCTTACCAGTGAGTATGAGTACATCGCCGGTTTTTGGGTTGACCTGGTAATCAACGTGTAATGCCTCACCGGCAAGGGGCAGACCCTGCTCATCGACGTCTTGGTAGGTCACGGGTTTGCCTTCGAGCTGGATGCGCTCCAGTTGGCCGTTTTTCAGCGTGATGGTTGCTTTGTCGGCGCGGGTGAGCATGCGTCCTTGGCGCACGATGACATTGCCCTGATACACCGCCTGTCCGCTTTGATAGTCACTGTGCTTTTGGTCGGCCTCGACTTCCAAAGGCAGCTTGCGATCGGCGGATGCCGCATGCGCCCCTAGGGGGAGGGTGCATGCCAGCAGAAATATCAGAAACTTAAAGTTGCGGTTGATAGGTGTCATACACGCGGCCTGTCTGTTCGAGTTGTTCACGGGCAAAATCGGCGTGAAATGCCTCAGCGCGGCTCTGCCAATGCATGCCTTGCGCCAGCATGGGCTGGGCGCTTTGCGCCGTTTGCGCTGAGCGCTTGAGATTAACATCCTGCGCTTGCAGGTTGATGCGCTTTTCTGCACCAACCCCCAGACGTTCCGCCAGCACCTTGTCTTCAAGTTGGATGTGTTCACGATCCGCTAACACACGCGCACGCAGCGCCTGAATGCGCCAGTGCTCCCCGGGTTCGCCGTTTTGTGGATAGAAATGTACATCGGCTTGATTCAGCAGCAGCTCATCACTGCCCGCATGATGCTCCATGCGCGTGCCGCCTAGCGTGTACGCCAGCCGTCCCTGTGCATCGAAGAGTCGTGCTTTGGGCTGCTCAAAAGCATGATCCACGCCCTGTGTGCGCGCTGCGTTTAGCGGCAGTGGCTGGAAGAGCGACATGCTTGCCCAAGTGCTGAGCAGTGCCAATGCGATCAGTCCTCCAGTCCAGACGCTACGTTTCATCGCAGATAATGCGCAAGAATGGCATCCCACTTGCCTTGCGCCTTGAGCACCAGCTCGCACAGTTCTCGCGCCGCGCCCATGCCGCCCTGTTTGTGCGCAACAAAATGACAATGCTGTTTGATCAGCGCATCCGCATCGTGCACCGTGGCGGCCAAGCCTACGCGGCGCAGTACAGGCAAATCGATCAAATCATCGCCCATGTAGGCGATTTCGCTGACCAGCAGGCCGGTTTGTGCCACCACATCCTCCAGGGCAGCGAGCTTGTCATGCTGCCCCTGATACACATGCTGTACACCAAGATTGGCCATGCGCCGCGCCACGGCCGGGGAACTGCGTGCGGTGATGATGCCCACGGCCAGACCTGCATCCATGGCGAGCTTCATGCCCAAGCCATCACGCACATGAAAGCTCTTGCTCTCCTCGATGTCCGGCGCGTCGTCAAACGATGAGTAGGGCAGGCGTCCGTCGGTGAGCACACCGTCCACATCAAACAGCAGCAGACGAACGGCGGCAGCGCGTTGCATCAAGTCCATCAAATGACTCCCGCACGCATCAAATCGTGCATGTTGAACGCACCGATGGGACGATGCGTGTCATCCACCACGATCATGGCATTCACCCGGCTTTGTTCCATGTGGCGCAGCGCCTCGGCGGCGAGCATCTGTGGCGGGCAGGTTTTGCCACCCGGGGTGTACACATCGTCCACCCGGGCAGTGCGTAGATCGACGTTGGCATGATCCAGTGCACGGCGCAAATCGCCGTCGGTGAATACGCCGGCAAGTTTGCCCTCGGCATCCACCACGCAGGTCAGCCCCAAACCCTTGTGGGTGATTTCCAGTAGCGCGTCGCGCAGCGCGGCACCTAATGCAACCTTGGGCAGGGCGTCGCCTTGGTGCATGATGTCGCTGACCTTGACCAGCAAACGTCGCCCCAGCGCACCGCCCGGGTGGGAGAGGGCGAAGTCCTCGGCAGTAAAACCGCGCGCTTGCAGCAGGCTCACCGCCAGCGCATCGCCCAAGGCCAGCGCGGCCGTGGTGCTGGCGGTGGGGGCCAGCCCAAGCGGGCAGGCTTCCTGAGTCACGCCGGCATCCAGATGCACATTGGCTTCACGTGCCAGGGTGGAATGTGGGCGGCCGGTCATGGCGATCAGCGGCACACCCATGCGCTTGATGAGGGGCAAAATGGCGAGTAGCTCAGGCGTTTCTCCGGAGTTGGAGAGCATGAGCAGCACATCGTGCGGGGTAACCATGCCCAAATCGCCGTGACTGGCTTCGCCCGGGTGGAGAAAAAACGCCGGCGTACCGGTGCTGGCCAGGGTGGCGGCGATTTTGCCGCCGATATGCCCGGATTTGCCCATGCCGCTGACAATCACGCGTCCCGAGCAGGCTAGCATGAGCGTGCATGCCTGCACGAAGTGTTGATCAAGCCGTTCGCTCAGGCGTTGTATGGCGGTGGATTCGATGCTGAGCACTTGGCGTGCCGCATCCAGCCAAGCGAATTCAGCGTGAGAGGCGGGCATAGGCAGAGTGATTGTGGATCGACTCGAAGTTTTCCACTTCGATCGAGAAGCCGTGGATACGTTCATCGTCGCCCAGGGTATGTGCCACATCGCGAATGATGTCTTCGACGAATTTGGGATTTTCGTAAGCCTTTTCCGTGATGTGCTTTTCATCGGCGCGCTTGAGCAAGCCGTAAAGCTCACAGGAGGCTTGTGCTTCGAGCATGCGGATCAGCTCGGTGAGCGAAAGACTGGCCTCGGCCTGCACCTCAACACGGATGTGTGAGCGCTGATTGTGCGCGCCGTACTGGGATATTTCCTTGGAGCAGGGGCACAGGCTGGTCACCGGTACTTCCACGCCCATCACCACATCTTGCTCATCATGCTCGCCCTGCACCGAAAAATGCGCCATGTAATCCATCAGGCTGGAAACGCCGGACGCAGGCGCGGTTTTGCGTACAAAAAACGGGAAGCTCAAGCTGATTTGCCCCGACTCGGCCTCCAGCAGGGCGAGCATTTCGCGGTGCAGGTCGATCAGGCGTCCTGCGGAAATATCGCGCGGCGCGTCACCCAACAGAGCGATGAAGCGCGACATGTGCGTGCCCTTGCGGTCGTGCGGCAAATTGACGGTGAAACTGAAATGGGCCACGCTGTGCTGCGCGGCTTGCGCATGATCGTGAATCACCACGGGATGGCGCAGCCCCTTGATGCCTACGGCGTCGATGGCAATGCGCCGTGTATCCAGTTGACTTTGTACGTCGGGAATGGCGTGACTCATGGGGTAGGGGTCTCCTGGTAAGTGACGCAGGCACGATCCGTTTCCCACAGGGTCACGGCAGAAACACGCGCGTATTCGTTATTCAACAGCAGGCCAACTTCGCGGTAAAACCACGCGGCGATGTTTTCCGCGGTCGGGTTGATGCGATCGAACGGCGGAATGTCGTTGAGATAAAAATGATCCAGCCGCTCGGCCACTTCACGCGCGGCGCGCTTCATGGTTTTGAAGTCGGTGACCATGCCGACGTTATCGAGTTTGTTGCCGGTGACTTCGACCTCGACTTTCCAGTTGTGGCCGTGCATGCGCGCGCAGTTTCCGGGGTAATCGCGCAATTGGTGCGCAGCAGCAAATTCGGTGTGTACCTTGAGAATGTAGGTGGATGACATGGCAAATGAAGATGGCAAATGGCTTGGAATGTTAAGGGCGCATCAGGGGTTAAACAAGAACATTCCATGCAAGGCGGAGGGTTGTTGCCTGCTTTGTGCACATATGTGGGTGCTGCACGCGGGATAAGATCAGGCAAGCAGGGTGAGCACAGTGCGTTCGATGCCATGCGCATCCAGCCCGTAATACGCATACAGTTCGGCCTGGCTGCCTTGCACAGTCACCTCGTCGGGCAGCCCCATGCGCGTGAGGGCAATGCGTAAACCCATGTCTTGCAGCGCCTCAAGCACCGCGCTGCCCGCGCCACCCATACAGGCGTGATCCTCCAAGGTGATGAGATGCTCATGGCTCAATGCCGCTTCACGTAGGGTGGTGCGATCCAAGGGTTTGACGCTGCGCATGTCGATGACGCTGATGTCCAGGTCGTCAGCTACTTTGAGCGCTTCATGCAGCAATGGGCCGAAGCAGAGCAGGGCGCAACGCTGTCCGCGACGGCGCCAGTACGCAGCAAAAGGATTCGATGGCCTCTCTGTAGCACACTTATCCGCACCGCTTGCGCCACGCGGGTAGCGCACGGCAACGGGCTGTTGCATATGCAGGGCAGCATCAAGCATGGTTTCGAGTTCGCCCTCATCCGAGGGGGTGAGAATGCAAAGATTCGGCACGCAGCGTAAAAAAGCGAGATCGTACAGCCCGGCATGGGTTGCGCCGTCGGCACCGACCAGTCCCGCACGATCGATGGCAAAGATGACCGGCAGGTTTTGCAACGCGATGTCATGCACCACCTGGTCGTAGCCGCGCTGTAAGAAGGTGGAATAGATGGCCAGCACGGGCTTCATGCCGGCCGCCGCCAATCCGCCGGCAAAGGTGACGGCGTGTTGCTCGGCGATGCCGACATCAAAATAGCGCTCGGCAAAACGTAACGAGAAGTCCACCAATCCCGAACCCTCACACATAGCAGGAGTGATGCCCACCAATCTCGGTTCGCGCTCTGCAGTGCGGCAGAGCCAATCACTGAAGGTTTGGGTGAAGTTTTTCTGGCTGGCCGGTGGGGTTTCAACTTTGTAAGGCTTGAAACTGCTCACGCCGTGGTAGCGCACCGGATCGCTTTCTGCCGGCGCATAGCCGCGTCCTTTTTGCGTCAGCACATGCAACAGACGCGGGCCGGTTTGCTGGCTGAGACTGGCGAGAATGTCGCACAGGGTCGGCAGGTCATGGCCATCCACCGGGCCGAGGTAGCGAAAACCGAGTTCTTCAAACAACGCGCGCGGTGCATCCGGCGGCACGAGCATGTCCTTGACCTGGGTTTTGGCGCGGCGGGCAAGATGCGCCATGCCCAACAGGTCGAACACCTGTTTGCCGTCTTCGCGCGCGCGCTGGTAGCTGCGGCTGGCGATCAAGCGGGCGAGGTGTTTGTTCAACGCGCCGACGTTGGGCGAAATCGACATGGCATTGTCATTCAGTACCACCAGCAGGTTGCTTTTGCTTGCACCGGCATGGTTCAGTGCTTCGAAGGCTTGGCCGGCGGTCAAAGCACCGTCGCCGATCACTGCCACGGCCTGGTGATGCAGTCCTTGCAGCTTGAATGCCTTGGCAAAGCCAAGGGCTGCGCTGATCGAGGTGCTGGAGTGACCTGCTCCGAAAGGATCAAACGGGCTTTCGCTGCGTTTGGTGAAACCGGAGAGGCCGTTGAAACGGCGCAGCGTACGCATGGCTTCGCGGCGACCGGTGAGGATTTTGTGTGCATAAGCCTGATGCCCTACATCCCAGATGAGAATGTCGCGCGGCAGATCCAGGGCACGATGCAGCGCCAAGGTCAGCTCGACGGTACCGAGATTGGCAGCAAGATGGCCGCCGGTTTGGGCAACGCTGTCGATAATGAAACGGCGCAACTCCTCGGCCAAAAGAGTCAGCTCGGGCATGCTCAGCCGTTTGAGATCATCAGGCGTGTGGATGTCGTGCAATAGCATCAGGCGTTACGCTCAATGATGAAGCGCGCCAGCGCCCGATGCAGCGCGGTGTTGCACATGCCATCCAGCGCTGCATGGGCTTCGGCGCAAAGTTGCCTAGCGTGCTCGCGCGCGCCATCAAGCCCGAGCAGGCTGACGTAGGTCGGTTTGGCGTTGGCCGCATCCTTGCCCTGCGATTTACCCAAGGTTTGCGTGCTGGCGGTGACATCAAGGATGTCATCCTGCACTTGAAAGGCCAGGCCAATGGCTTGTGCATACTGCTGCAGGCGATGTTGTGTATCTTCATCGGCATACGCGGCCAGCGCACCGAGTTGCACGCTGGCGGTGATCAGTGCGCCGGTTTTCATGCGGTGCATGGTTTCGAGCTCTTCGATGGCGAGTGTGTGCCCCACCGCGGCGAGATCGATGGCCTGGCCGCCTGCCATGCCTTGGGTGCCACTGGCGGCACTAAGGGTATCGATCATGCGCAGCCGTTGCTCGGCATCCAGCATCGGTGCGCGGGCAAGTGCAGCGAATGCCAGGGTTTGCAGTGCATCACCGGCGAGGATGGCCGTGGCCTCGTCATAGGCACGGTGGCAGGTGGGACGACCGCGCCGCAGGTCGTCGTCATCCATGGCAGGAAGATCATCATGCACCAGTGAGTAGGCATGAATCAGTTCAACGGCGCAGGCGGGCGCATTCAGCACATCCAAGGACGCGCCCAGCATGTGACCGGTGGCATACACCAGAAACGGACGCACACGCTTGCCAGGGCCAAGGCTGGCGTAACGCATGGCGGCGTGCAAACGCGCAGGCGACGCGTCTTGCGCAGGCAGCAGCTTATCCAACGCCTGCTCCACCCGCCGTGCGTGATGTTGTAGAGCAGCGCCCAGCTCAGTCTGCGTCATCCATCCCCTCGAAAGGCTCAAGGCGCCCGTCCTGGGTGAGGATGTCCACGCGCTGTTGTGCCTGAGTGAGCAAAGCTTGGCAGGTGCGGGTGAGGTAAACGCCGCGCTCAAAGTCGTGCAGTGAGGCTTCCAGTGATTGCTCGCCTTGTTCCATGCGTGCCACCAGCGTGTCCAGCTCCTTGAGCATGGTTTCAAACTGGGCGAGGTCGGGCGTGTCTTCGGCGGGTTTGCGCGCGCGCGGCATGGTCATGGCTTGGTTGATGTCGGGGTGCTCGATTCTAGCATGTCAAGATCGTGACATCGGCATGCTTTCAAAGCAGCCCCAACGCTTCTGTCAGGCGCGTGACGCCATGCAGATCCATGCCTTTGGGGAGCGTGCCCTGCAGATTGGCCTTGGGCACGATGGCACGTTTGAATCCATGCTTGTGCGCCTCGCGCAAGCGTTCCAGCCCGTGTGGCACCGGGCGCAGCTCACCGGCTAGACCCACTTCACCGAAGATGATGGTGTCGCTGGGGAGCGGGCGGTTGCGCAGGCTGGAGAGCGCGGCGCAGAGTAGCGGCAGGTCGGCGGCAGTTTCAGAGATTTTTACCCCACCGACGACGTTGATGAAGACATCCTGATCAAACATGGCGATGCCACCATGGCGGTGCATCACGGCCAGCAGCATGGCCAGGCGGTTTTGTTCCAGCCCAAGGGTGACGCGGCGCGGTTGACCGAACGGACTTTCGGATACCAGTGCTTGTACTTCAACCAGCAGCGGGCGCGATCCTTCACGTGTGACCATGATCACGCTGCCGGGCACCGGTTCTTCATGCCGCGAGAGAAAGATCGCCGAGGGGTTGCTCACCGGCTTGAGGCCGTGTTCGGTCATGGCAAACACGCCCAGCTCATTGGCGGCGCCAAAGCGGTTTTTCACTGCGCGGATCACGCGGTAACGGCTGCCGGGCTCGCCCTCGAAATACAGCACGGTATCGACGATGTGTTCCAGAAGGCGCGGGCCGGCGATCGCGCCCTCTTTGGTGACATGGCCGATGATAAAGACACAGATGCCGCGCTGTTTGGCCATGCGGGTGAGGAGGGCGGCTGCCTCACGCACCTGCGATACCGAGCCCGGCGCGGCGGTGAGTTGTTCGGAGAACAGGGTTTGCACCGAATCGACCACCATCACCCCGGGTTGCATGCGCTCGGCCTGCTGCACGATGCGCTCGACCGAGGTTTCGGCCAAGAGCTGAAGGTCGTCGGCCTTCAAGCCGAGGCGTTGCGCACGCAGGGCGATTTGCGAGAGCGACTCTTCGCCGGTGACGTACAGGCCGGGCAGGCTGGGATGCAGTGCCACTAGGGTTTGCAACAGCAGGGTGGATTTGCCGATACCAGGGTCGCCGCCGAGCAGGATGACGGAGCCGGGTACCAGCCCGCCGCCAAGAACGCGATCCAGTTCGTCCATGCCGCTGGGCAGACGCGGGGTGTCGGCAAGTTGCACATCGCCCAGGCGGCGTGCTTCTTGCGCACCGGCGTAGTGCATGATGGCGCGTTTACCGCCATCAAGGGCGCTGGGGGCAAGCTGTTCGCTCAGGCTGTTCCACGCGCCGCACTCGCTGCATTGTCCCGCCCATTTGGCAAATTGGGCACCGCATTCGGCGCACACGTAGTGTGTTTTGGCTTTGACGGCCATTTGGGTACCTCGAAAAAACTACTGCGCGAGCGAATTGCTGCGTCGCTTCCTCACTCACCCCTCGCCTATCGACTTGATATGTCTCGGGGATTCGCTGCGGGGCTCCTTGCTCTCCGCCCGCTCGTGACGGTTTTTCGAGGTGCCCATTTAAGGCTCAAGCTCGTTGATATTTTCCAGCGTCGGCCAGAGGCGAGCTTGCTCAACCACCTTGCGCGCAATGCGCGTGACTTCGACGGTGCAGCCGGCCATTTCAAGGCGCATGCCGGTTTCCGGCAGGGTTTGCAGGTGCTCAAGAATCAGGCCGCTGAGCGTATTGGCAGTGTCGGTGGGCAGGCTGGTGCCGAGGCGTTTGTTGATTTCACGCAGCGGTGTCTGGCCGTCGATGAGGAAGCTGCCGTCGGCCTGCGGCTGGATTTCTACGCAGTCATCATCCGGTTGCGAGGTGAATTCGCCAACGATTTCTTCAAGGATGTCTTCCAACGTGACCAGACCGAGGATGTCGCCGTACTCATCCACCACCAGCCCCATGTTTTTCTTTTCGCGCTGGAAGTTGAGGAGCTGGGTGTGTAACGAGGTGCCTTCCGGTACGTAGTAAGGCTCCTGAATCGAGCGCACGAAGGTTTTCAGATTCAGTTCGCCACGCTGCGCAATCGGCAGCAGGTGGCGCAGGTTGATGGTGCCGACGATGCTGTCCGGGCTGCCGCGGTACACCGGCAGGCGGGCATAGGTTGATGCGCTGATGGCGTGCAGGATTTCATCCCAATCGGCCTCAAGATCAATGCCTTGCATTTCCTGGCGCGGCACCATGATGTCTTCCACCATGGCTTCTTCCAGTTCCAGAATGCCTGTGAGCATGGCGCGATAGCGTTCCGACACCAGACCACCGGTTTCACCCAGCAGGGTGCGCAGCTCCTCACGGGAGAGGTCATGTCCGTTACTGGCGGTCACCTTCACGCCAAACAGGCGCAACAGGCCGTTGGCCAAAAGTCCGACAGTCCATACCAAGGGGCCAAAAACTTTTTGCAGCGCGGTATAGATGTAGGCCGCAGGCCAGGCAAAGCGTTCAGGATGCAGCGCAGCCAATGTTTTGGGCGCAACTTCACCAAAAATCAGCAATACGAAGGTCAATACGCCCGCTGCAATGGCAATGCCTGCTTCGCCAAACAAACGCAGAAAAATCACCGTGGCCAGGGTGGAGGCCATGACGTTGACAAAGTTGTTGCCAAGCAGGATGAGGCCGATCAAGCGATCTGGGCGTTCGAGCAGTTTTTGCGCAAGCCGGGCGGCGCGATGCCCTTGAGAAACCAGATGCCGCAGACGGTAGCGGTTGAGTGTCATCAGCCCGGTTTCCGAGCCGGAAAAAAAGGCTGAGAGCAGAATCAGAAAAATCAGTGTGCCAAACAGCACACTCAGGGGTATCTCGTCCAAACGATGTACGAAGTGATTGCGATGGGAGGATGATAGGCGATTAGCGCTGAATACCCAAAATCCATTCGAGCACGATTTTGGTGCCGACAAACGCCAAGAGGAGCACAACATAGCCGCTGAGCGTCCAGCGCACGGCGGTCTGCCCGCGCCAGCCGACCGAGTAGCGACCGAGCAATAGCACGGCAAACACGGCCCATGACACCAGACTGAGCACGGTTTTGTGCACCAAGTGCTGAGCAAAAATATTGTCGAGGAACATGAAGCCAGTGATCAGCGCGAAGGTGAGCAGGACGAATCCAGCGCCGATCATGCGAAACAGCAGGGTTTCCATGTCCTCCAATGGCGGCAGAATGTGCGCAAAACCACTGGGGCGGCGCATGTGCAACGCTCGGTGCTGATGCGCGAGCAGCAAGGCTTGCAGGGCAGCGAGGGTGAACAGGCTATAGGCCAGAATCGATAGCAGGATGTGAATATCCAGCGCTGGCGAGTGGTTGACGATGATCTGTGGCGCGTCAGGCCAGGCAAGTTGCGCCAGCAGACTGAGCATGGCCAGGGGGATCACCGCCAGCAATAGATTTTCCAAGGGCAGGCGCAGGCTGGAGAGCAAGACGATCAGCGCGGTCAGCGCGCCTGACATGGAAAGCGCCTTGAGTACGCCCATATCCATGCCCGCAACACCGCATGCGCACAGGCCGACGGTGCCAGCATGTAAAAGTATGGCCAGCAGACCAAAGCCAAGTGCCATGCCCTTGGCCGGCGTCTCCCCCGCGCGCAGGGCAGGTAGGCGCTGCCAGAGCAGAAACAGCGTCAGTGCATAGGTGGAAAGCGCGGCAAGGCCGAGGGCGAGGGGCATGCGTGAGTCCTTGAGTAAGGTGCTCAGTTTATGCTGCGATGGGCCTCAGATCAAAGGCAGCGCCTTGTCGGCATTGAGAATGTTGGCGGGGTCGAATACCTGTTTGATACCGCGCATCAGTGCGATGGCGGTGGCATCGAGCTCACGGTCGATGAAGTCGCGCTTTTCCAGCCCCACGCCATGCTCGCCGGAAAGCGTGCCGCCCAGGGCGAGCACCAAGGTGAAGACTTCATCCAAAGCGGCATGTGCCCGCTGCCAAGCACCCGGGGCATCTGGATCGAGCAGCAGATTGACATGGATATTGCCGTTGCCAGCATGGCCGAAATTGATGATCGGGATGTGATGCTCGGCAGACAAGCGCTGCAAACCGGCGATCAGTTCAGGAATGCGTGAAACGGGTACCACCACGTCTTCGTTGATTTTTTTCGGCGCGACTTTACGCAGTGCAGGGGAGAGCGCCTTGCGTGTCGCCCAGAGCTCATCCACTTCGGCCTGTGTGGTGGCGATGCGCCATTCAAGCAATCCATCCACCGTTGCCGCCGTCTGTATGGATTGCAGCGCGGCAGGCAGGCAGTCGCTGGATCCGTCCACCTCGATCATCAGCATGGCGCGAGCCTGAGGCGGCAAGTCGGCTGAAGTGTGGCCGCGGATCATGTCCATGGCCGCGCCGTCGATGAACTCCAGCGCGCAGGGGGTGACGGGCTGCGCCATGAGACGCGCGACGGCGTGGGCGGCACTTTGCATATCGCGGTACAGCGCGCGAGCGCTACGAATGGTTTCCGGTAGCGGGGTGAGTTTGAGCGTGGCCTCGGTGATCACCGCGAGGGTGCCCTCAGAACCGATCAGTAAACGGGTTAGGTCGTAACCGACCACGCCCTTGGTGGTGCGTGTGCCGCAGCGCAGTTCGGCGCCCGTGCCACTGATCGCACGCAGTGCGAGCACGTTTTCGCGCACGGTGCCATATTTCACCGCGCGCGGCCCTGCCGAGTTGTAGGCAAGATTGCCGCCGACCGTGCAAAACGCCGAGCTGGTGGGATCCGGGGGCCAGAAAAAGCCATGTTCGCCTGCGGCTTGCTGCACCTCGCCATTGGTCACGCCGGGCTCGACCACCATCAGGCGGTCATCCGCGTTGATCTCCAGAATGCGCCGCATACGCTCGAAACTCAGCACTACGCCACCATGAATCGGCACGGTGGCGCCGGTCGTGCCAGTGCCACGCCCACGCGCGATCAACGGAATGCGCAGCCGGTAGCAGGTCTCAACGATCGCTTTGACCTGCTCATGCGAGTGCGCGAAGAGGACGGCATCCGGCAGGGCATGTCGTCGGCTGTTGTCCATGCCATAACTCCAGCGCGTGGCGTGTTCAGCGCTGAAGTGTGACTCGCCAGCGGCAAGGCGCAGGGCGTCGAGCTGAGCTTGTGTAAGCATTAAATGAGACCGAGCAGACGCTGATCCAGCGCATCACACACCGCATGCACCGCACCCAAGCCGCTCTCAACCAAGCTTGCGGGATCACTGGCAGCAAGCTGGATGACGATGTCATCTTCGCCAAGCTGGTTTTTGAGGTGGGGCGGCAAGGGCGATGCGAGGAGGATGAGTTTGGTGCTGTGCTCGTGCGCTTGGTCAATCAGATGGCTGAGCTGTTCGGCGTCGTGCAGGGCAAAAACCCAAACCACGTCGCCAGGCTGGGCGAGGCTGGAGAGTTGCGCAGAATAAAGATCGCTATCATCCGGTAGAGGTGCGATGAGCAGCGCCGGCAGGGGTGGGCGCTCCTCCAGCATGCCACGGTGCAGCAGCGCACACGCGATTTGGGCGAGAAATTGCGTGTCATGTCGTGGAAAAAGCAGAATACGATGCCCTTGCAAAATGCAGTCAAGCAATTGATCGGTGGCTTGCGCCAGCATGGCCGAGCTGCTGTGCAGGCTACGGCGTACCTGATCCAAGCGGGCGTCGGTGGCGTCTTCAATGTGGCTAGCGAGGGCTTGATGGGTGAGCATGGAGGGCAATCAATAAGCAAAGGATTCAAAGGCGTTTTTGTACCACGCTAAATGCCGTTCGTTGGCATGCTGGGTGACGGCGACCACGTCGAAACGGCAAGGACGGTGCGCGTGCCCCGGGTTTTGCGCAAGATAGCATTGAGCGGCATGAATGAGGCGCCGCTGTTTCACCTGATCCACACTTTCCGCTGCGCTGACCATGCTTGAGCGACGACGCAGACGTACTTCGACAAAAACCAGCGTTTCACCTTCGAGCATGACCAGATCAAGCTCGCCGCCGCGGACGCTGACGTTACGCGCCAGCAGGGCGAGTTTTTGCTTGAGCAAGTGCTGCAGAGCAATGTCTTCGGCATGCCTGCCGGCGATGTGCCGTGCGTTTGCAACGTCTGGCATCAGGGTTGAGGTGCGTCGGCCGGGGTGCCGAGTGGGTTGGCTAGACCCCCGCGGAAAACGCCAAAGCTTGGCGTACGCTGCACACGGCCGTCCTCGCCCAGCTTGAGCAGGCCGGTTTGCCCGGGTATCTCGCTGATTTTCTTGCCTGCGGCGAGTTGCCTTGCCAGTCCATAGGCATCAAAGCCCAAAGCAAACAGACGCGGCTGGCCGCTGCGCACCGCGAGCTCGAAGCGATTTTCACTCTGCCCCGGGCGGCGAACGTAGGCCAGAATCAGCGGCATATCGCTGAACACGACGCCATCCAGTGCACGATCCTGTTCTGGGCGGGGCGCCCCCTCGTAAATGTGCGAGCTGGCAACAATCGCCAGATCACCACCGCCCTGCGCACGGATGTAAGGTACGGCTTGACGGCCATCGGCGGCGCGCGCAACGAAGAACAGCGCGTCAGCATCCTCACGCATGTTCGGTTTGCCCGTCATCGGGTTGGGTTGCGGGCGCAGCAGTTGCTGAATGCGGATGTTCCAGTCGTTGGCGCGTCCGCCACTGGGTGCGTAAATTTCGCTGGCCACGATGCTGCCGCCTTCAGCTTGCATGCGCTCGCGGAAGGCTTTACTCATGCGCTCGCCCAAAGCATCACCCGGTGCGAGGATCAGTACGCGCTTCTGGCCTTGACTGGCCATGCGCGAGGCAATCGCGGCGGCTTCGTCCTCGGGCGGCAGGCCAAATTGCAGCACGCCCGCAATAGCAGTTGAACCCTCAAGGGTGTTGAGGGCAATCAGTGGCACGTTGCGCGGTAGAGCGGGCTTGTTTTCAACCAATGCTTGCAGGCTGGGGCGATCCAGTGGGCCGATTACGGCAATCGCGCCCGCCTGCAGGGCGCTGTCCAAGGCGCTGCGCATGTCTTTGAGTTGACTGCTGTAGGTGTATTCACGCACCTCTGGGGCAGTTTCACCGGCTTCGGTTTGCGCGTGCTGCGCCCCGGCCAGTACGGCGCGCGCAGCGGCCTCGAAACTCGCATCGTTGGGCAGCAGTAGGGCGATGTGCGCCGTGTTGACTGGTCTGCGTGCCGCCATTTCACGTTTGATGTTATCAAACAGAGCTGGCAACAGTGGCAAGCTGGGGTGCGCCATGCGCCATTGCTCAAGTGCCTTGATGTTTTTGCGCTCGGCCAGCCCCAGATCCAGCCATGCACCGAGGGTGGCGTCGCTGGATGCTTGACGTGCTTTTTCCAGTGCAGGGGTATCCATGCCGCGCAGCAGCTGCAGCAGCGCTTCCTGGTTCAGCATGCGACGATCATCGTGCAGCATGCCATCCAGTGCGATGCGCTGCTGTATGGCCAGCACAGGCTGCTTGCTCTGCGCATGAGCTTGCGCCAGCAGGTCAAGACGACGCACTGCCTCCTGAGGTTGCAAAGGGGCGGGGATGTTATTGAGCTTTTGGATCGCTTCATCCAGCTGCTGGCGCTGAATCAGGTCGAAGGCTTGCACCAGCATGGCACGGCGCGGGTAGAGCGTGCCCCACTGCATGACCCGGGCGCGTGGATCACGCAGGAGATTCAGCGCAGCACGCGCGTCTTCGGGTTTGCCGCTGTCAATCAAGACCTCGATGGCGCGTAATTGCAGATCCAATGCTTCCGCGTCTTCGCTGACCGCCGCCTTGGCCCACAAGGCATTGGCCAGGCGCTGGGCATCCTTGGATGCTTCTGCTTGGCGAATGGCTTGATCGAGCTGGGGGTCGCTGCGCGGTGGCGTTGGGGCACAGGCGGCGATCAGCAGGCTCAATCCAAGCAAGGTGAGCATTAGAAGCGAGGAGGTGCGGGCGGGCTTGAAGACCATGTGCTGAGCCTATGGGCTATTGGAAAACTTGCTAGAGTATAGCCACGAGTGCCGCACCGATTGAAAATCTCCCTGATGAAAACCTCCTTACCAGCACAATCCCACGAGGGATCTTCCCCCCAGGGCGTTCTTTATGTGGTGGCAACGCCGATTGGCAACTTGGGTGACTGGAGTCCGCGTGCTCGGGACGTCCTCGCAACAGTGGATGTGATTGCTGCGGAAGATACGCGGCACAGTCGGCCGCTCCTGCAGCACTTCGGTATCGACACGCCGATGCTTGCGCTGCACGCGCACAACGAGCACGAACGTGTGGCCGATTTGGTTGCACGCTTGTGCGACGGACAGCGTATGGCGTTGATTTCAGATGCGGGTACGCCGCTAGTCAGTGATCCGGGGTTTCCCCTGGTGCGTGCTGCCTTGCAAGCCGGTGTGCAGGTGGTGCCCATCCCCGGACCAAGTGCGGCGATGGCGGCGCTTTCCGTCTGTGGTTTGCCGAGTGATCGTTTTGCGTTCGAGGGTTTTTTGCCGGCACGCGTCTCGGCACGACGCGCACGGCTGGAAGAGCTCAAGCACGAAACACGCACCTTGATTTTTTTCGAAGCGCCGCACCGCTTGTTGGAGTGCCTACGCGACATGGCCGCAGTCATGGGTGGCGCGCGTGAGGCCGCTTTAGCGCGTGAGCTGACCAAAGCCTTTGAGACCGTGCGTATGGCACCGCTGGACAGCCTCATGAACTGGGTGGCGGAGGATAAAAATCAGCAGCGCGGTGAAAGCGTGGTGCTGGTGCGCGGTGCCGCGGATGAGACGTTGCCCGATGCGAGTCGGGTGCAAGCGAGGGATTTGATCAAAAGCCTGCTCAAACACGGCGTGTCTGTGAAAACAGCGGCAGCGATCACGGAAGAGGTCTGCGGTGGCAAAAAGAAGGCGCATTATCAGTGCGCATTACAGATTCAGTCTGGCGCTGAAGCCTCAGATGATATTGCCGCAAGAGCTTTTGATGCATCGCCCGAATAAATAAACCCGCCAGCGGCGGGTTTACTAAAGTTACTCAGCTCAACGGCTGATTTAACCGATCAGAAAATCTTCCAACTTGGCGCCTTTTTCGATGGCCTCGCGCAACCATACCGGTTTTTGCCCGCGACCGGTCCACGTGTTGCCGTGTGCGTCGCGATATTTAGGGGCGATTTTTGCCGCGGGCTTGGAGGCGCTTGCAGCAGCGCGCTTGCTTGATTTGTCGAGGCCAAGTAATTCGTTGACGCTCACGCCTAATGCCGCAGCGGTTTGTTCCACTTGTTTGCGCAGATTATCGGCAGTTTCGACCTTTTTTTGGCGGATGGTGGCTTCGGCTCGGGAAATCAAGCCGGTGAGTTGTTCGATCGAGTATTGATGCAGATCGATGGTTTCAATGGTCATAAATCATTCTCCTCATTGCTTAGCCTGAACGAATATAAATCACCTTGGCAATTTAGCAAATATTTTTTACGTTATCGGATTAACCGGTCGTTGAAAAACATTTATCGCTTAGACAGGCGCGAGGCTTATCTCAATTTTTCGTCAGCAGGTTGCGATCAAATAACCAGCCGGAGGTAAGCGGCATGGATTCAATGTGGTGGATGGTGCGCTGAATCACTTGATCCTCAAGGCGTAGTTTTTCTTCTTCCATCCAGCGTTTGATTTCAGTTTCATGCACCCCTTGCAAGCGGGCGCAGGTGAAAAGCTGCGTAAGGGCGAGTCGCTTACTGCGCGCCTGCAGTGCGGCGTCGGCGGCAATCTGTTCATCGGGCAGGCTTTCGATGGTTGCCCAGGTGGCGGCGGCAAGCAGTGCGGCATCGCGCTCGGTTTTTTGCTCTTCGCGCATGTAGAGCCAAGCATGCGCGTTGATCAGCCCCTCGACGTGTCGCGTGTGAGTCAGCATGAGCCACACGGCCTGCCACATTAGATCGCGCTGATTTTCGCCGCGTGCGATTTGAAACAGGGTGCGTGTGAGTTCATGCGTCATGCCGGCACGTGCCAGGGGTTCGATGGCTTCACGGCGTAGGGAAAATTCCATGGAGGGATTGTTGCTTTGCTGGGCGAGTTCGGCGAGTTGCAGCAATGCCTGTGCGCTCTGCGCGTGCAGGCCAAGTTGACGCACGTGGCTGAGCACATCCATCCAGTGATCGGCGGCTTGTACAGCGTCACCCATGCCCTGTACCCATGCGGCGAGTTGTCGTTTGGCCTGCACGTAGTTGGCAACATCGTTGTGTTGTGCAAAAAGAGTTGCGGCCTGCTCAAGTGTGCTCAGTGCACGCAGATTTTGCCCCAGGCGCTGTTGGATGTGCGCCAGACTTTGCAACATGTCGGCTCTGAGCGTGGCACGCTCGTCATCCAAGGTCTCGCCGAGTTGTGTCAACGCCTGTTCGAGATGCGTTTTGGCGGCGGCATGCTCGCCGCGCGCGTGTTCGCAAAGCGCCAGGGTGTGCAGCAGCGCGGCATCCTGGCCACAGGCAAGCGCAGTGTTCGCTGTGTCGATCGCCTCCTCGAATCGGCCGGCTTGCATCTGTGCGTAGGCGAGTTGATCGGCGATTTCAAACACGTGATCCGCATGCGCGGCGCTTGCCTCTGTACGGTGCTGAGCGAGTGCGCGTTCGAGCAGTGCATGCTGAGCGGCCTCGTCAAGCAGCCCTTGTCGTAGGGCGTGAAGTTCGGAATCGGTGATGTTCATGCGGTTTTTCTGCGGAGGAATGCGCCTATCAGGATGCTGAAGAACTCAGTCCATGAGTTTTTCAGCCCCATCGAGTCCGGTACATGCCCGGACTCGATAGCCACACATCAATCACTTGCGTGATTGATGTGCGAGCGGGACATCCATATCCCGCCATTTCAAGCTGCTGAAATCAGTATTTCAGCAGCTTGGAATGCAATGGCGGGCGCATGGTAGCATCATGCATCTTTTTCCTTTGCCTGTTGACGAGTTTCATTCATGCACGCCCTTCCTGAGCATCACGCCTCTTTTGTTTTCAAACGCCGCCAGTGGATTGAAGCACTGCAACTGCATATTGATGAATATGAGCATCCTGTCACGGGGGCGCGTCATTTTCATTTGGCGGCTGATGACGATAACAATGTTTTCTTGGTGGGTTTGCGCACGGTGCCGCAGGATTCGACCGGCGTCGCACATATTCTCGAACATACGGTGTTGTGTGGTAGCGAACGTTTTCCGGTGCGCGATCCGTTTTTCATGATGACGCGCCGCTCACTCAACACCTTTATGAATGCGTTTACCTCCAGCGACTGGACGGCTTACCCGTTTGCCAGTCAAAACCGCAAGGATTTTGACAATCTGCTGGATGTTTATCTAGATGCGGTGTTCTTCTCGCGCCTTGACCCGCTGGATTTTGCCCAGGAAGGGCATCGGGTGGAATTTGCAAAGGCGGACGATGCCTCGGCCGATCTGGTATTCAAGGGCGTGGTGTTCAATGAAATGAAAGGTGCGATGAGCAATCCGGTCAGCACATTATGGCAGGCATTGACCAAGCATGTTTACCCGCACACCACCTATCACCACAACAGCGGCGGCGATCCTGAGCATATTCCCGATTTGACCTACGCCCAGTTGCAGGCATTTTATAAGCGTCATTATCACCCCTCGAATGCGGTGTTCATGACCTATGGCAATATCCCGGCGCACGAATTGCAGATGGCGTTTGAGGATAAGGTGCTCAAGCGGTTTGGTCGCATCGACCCGCATACTGCGGTGCCTGCTGAAACCCGTCTGCAACAACCGATTGCAGTGAGCGAGACCTATGCGGTTGAAGGCGAAACCGGGGACAAAACGCATATCGTCGTCGGTTGGCTTTTGGGTGAAAACACCGATCTGCATGGCCTGCTGGAAGCGCAACTGCTCTCCGGTGTGCTGCTCTCCAACTCGGCTTCACCCTTGATGCAGGCATTGGAAACCACGGAACTCGGCACCGCGCCCTCGCCGTTGTGTGGTCTAGAAGATTCGCAGAAAGAAATGCTGTTTGCCGCGGGCATTGAAGGTTCCAATCCCGAGCATGCCGCAGCGGTGGAGCAGTTGATTCTGGATGTCCTGCAGCGCGTGGCCGAGGAGGGCGTGCCGTTGGCCATGGTCGAAGCCGTGCTGCATCAGCTTGAACTGTCGCAGCGCGAGATCAGCGGTGATTCCTATCCTTATGGTCTGCAATTGATCTTGCATGCCTTGCCTGCGGCGATTCATGACGGTGATCCGGTGGCTTTGCTCGATCTGGAGCCGGTGCTGGCTGATTTGCGCAGCAAAATTCAGGACGCGGCTTACATCCCGTCGCTGGTCAAACGTTTGTTGCTCGATAACCCGCACCGTGTGCGTTTGGCGCTGGTGCCGGATGCCGAACTGGCTGCCAAGCGTGTCGAGGCTGAAAAGCAGCGGCTTGTGGCGATGAAAGCGGCGATGAGTGACGAGGACAAACAGGCGGTAATCACGCAAGCTGCGGCACTGTTGCAGCGCCAGGCGCAGGTGGATGATGCCGAGCTGCTGCCCAAAGTGACGCGCAGCGATATTCCGGCCACCTTGCACATGCCTGCCGCGCACCACGTCGATGCCGCGCCACGCCGCACCACCTGGTTTGATGCCAGCACCAATGGCCTGGTGTATGCTCAGGTGGTCATGCCTTTGCCTGAACTCAGTGCCGAGGAACTGGAGTGGCTGCCGTACGTGAACGGTTTTATCAGCGAGTTGGGCGCTGGCGAGCAGGATTACCTTGCCATGCAACAGCGCCAGGCCGCGGTGACCGGTGGGGTCAGCGCTTATGCTGCGGTGCGTGCCGAAGTCGAAAACGAACAGGCCAGCCGCGCGCACTGGGTACTTTCCGCCAAGGCGCTGGCGCGCAATGCCGCCGCGATGCAGCAACTGATGCGCGACATGCTTGAAGGTGTGCGCTTTGATGAGCTGCCGCGCCTGCGTGAGTTGATCGCACAAAGCCGCGCTGCACGCGAGCAAAGTGTGACCTCAAACGGTCATGCCCATGCCATGAACATTGCCGCCTCACGCCTGTCGCCCGCAGCAGCACTGGCGCATGGCTGGAGTGGTCTGCTCGGTTTGCAGCGGCTGAAAAAACTGGATGACGCACTCGATGATGAGGTCGAACTGGCCGGCTTTGCCGCCTGCCTGACCCAGTTGCACGAAAAGCTCGTGCGCTCAGCGCGTGAATGGCTGTTCATCGCCGAGGCGCGCAATTTCTCCACGCTGGTCGAAGCGCAGGCGTCGGTATGGGGCGAATCGGCGGGTGCCAGTTCGTGGTCACTGCCGCTGCCGGGGACACGCGAGCGCACACGCGAGGCATGGTTGACCAACACCCAGGTGCATTTCTGTGCCAAAGCCTACCCGACCGTGCCACTGGATCATGCGGACGCCGGCGCACTGGCACTGCTGGGCGCGTATTTGCGCAATGGGTATCTGCACCGCGCCATCCGCGAGCAGGGCGGGGCGTATGGCGGCGGGGCAAGCTACGATGCGGAATCCGCTAGCTTCCGCTTCTACTCCTACCGTGACCCGCGCTTGAGCGAAACCTTGCTCGACTTCGACCGCGCCGTGGACTGGCTGCATGGCGATGGACACAGTGCGCAGGCATTGGAAGAGGCGCTGCTTTCAGTGATCTCCAGCATCGACAAACCCGGCTCACCGGCGGGTGAAGCGAAAAAAGCTTTCTACAGTGGTCTGCATGGTGTCACCCCAGAGCGCCGTATGGCTTACCGCGCACGCCTGCTGGATGTCACGCTGGACGACTTGCGCCGAGTGGCAACGCGTTACCTCACGCCTGAGCAGGCGAGCATTGGCGTGGTCACCCATGCCGGTGCGCGCGAGGAGGTTGAACGTCTGGGGCTTGCCATCGAACAGGTTTAACACGCGATCGGTACGGCGCAGTTTGTCAAACCAAGCCGTACTCGGCCGATCAGGCAAAGCAGGGTGCCTTCCTGCTTTGCCTTTTTTATGTCAGAAATGGCCATTTGACCTCGTCTGTTCGATAGATTCCGCCCATTTTTGGGCTTGATCTATCGAATTTTTCGATCAATCAGGTGTGATGCGCACTGAGCAGGGCAAAAAAACACCCGGTCGAGCCGGGTGTGATCCACGAATGCGAAGGAACGCTTACTTGCCTTGCAGCATGTCAAAGTAGGCAGCAACACCGCCTTGCAGGAAGTAGTAATCCTTGGCGCCGACATCCTCCAGCAAATACTGCAGAGGTTTGACCTGTAATCCTGTGGCGTCGTAGAAGTAAATGGTTTGGTTGGCCGCCTTGGCGTCAGCGATCTGCTTTTTCAGCTTATTGATGTCGAGCCCGGTGCGGGTTTCACGCCCCGGGAAGAGCGTCACACCATCCACCTGGAACGCATCACGCACATCGACGATGTAGGCGCCGGGTTGCGCCTTGGCCTTGGCGATAAACTCTGCAGGAGGCAGGGCATGGGCCTTGAATTGGGCATCGTTGATCAGTTTTGCCGGGTCGAGTGGTTTGTCGAGCAGCAGGGTTTTCTGCGGATTGGCTTTTGCCCAATCATTGATGCCGCCGTCGTAAGCAAGCACATTGCTTGAGCTGGCCTTGATCAGTTGGGCAGCCGCCTCGTAAGACTTGGCGCAACGGTGTCCATTGCAGTAGAACACCAGTGGCTTTTGCGTTTCATTCATCGCCTTTTTGGCCTGCGCGACAAAGTCTTTGTTGGCAATCGGCAGGTTGATCGCATCCTGAATGTGCATGATGGAATATTCAAACGGTGAGCGCACATCGACGATGACATAGCTGTCCATCTTGTTGGCCAGATCCGTCGTTTCTATCACCTTGATTTCCGGAAACGTCTTACGCAGCGGGAATTTCTCTTCCTCCGCCATGCCCGGTGAGGATAGAAGTGCGCTGAAAACAAGTGAGGCGGACAGCATCAGGAAGCGGCGTTTGTGCATGAGATAAGCTCCTTGCGGGTGGCGTTGTGTGTATTCTTGGCGTGAGACATATTGCAAGGAATCAACCCTGCTTGAGATGGACTATAGCCATTTGCCCCCGCTTTGCCAGACTATTTTGCCGAGTCCAGGCGACGATGACGAATTGAGGCAATAATCGCCGCGGCAATAAAGGCCACGCCGAGTAATCCGGTCAGCACCTCGGGCACATGGATCTTGATCGAGGCAATCATGATCAGTGCCAACACGCCGATGGCGTAATGCGCACCGTGTTCGAGGAAGATGAAGTGACTCAGGGTGTCGTGCTCGACCAGATAAATTGTCATCGAACGCACAAACATGGCACCGATGCCGAGGCCAAGCATGATGATGACGATGTCCTTGGTGATGGCAAACGCACCGATCACGCCATCAAACGAGAACGAGGCGTCGAGCACCTCGAGATAAAGAAACGCACCGATGCTGCCGCGTTTGACCATTTTGCCCACTGCGGGGTCGGATTCCTCTTTTTCCAGAAACGCGGAGAGGAAGCTGACCAAAAGGTAGGTGAGAATGCCCCACACGCCGGCGATCAGCACGGCAAAGCGGCCTTTTTCTTCCACCATGCTCATCGCGCCGACCAGGATGAGTAGAGCGATCATCACGGAGACCGCGTCGATCCGTCCCAGCGCGCCCACTTTTTCTTCAATCGCCTGAATCCAGTGGATGTCTTTGTCGGCGTCCAGGAAGTAATTGAGAAACACCAGCAAGAGGAACATGCCGCCAAAAGCGGAGATTTCGCCATGATGCTCCATCAGTCGAGTGGAGTATTCATCCGGGCGGTGAATGGCCATGTTCCATACCTCCAGCAGCCCGACATCGGCGGTGACGGAGACGATGAGCAGTGGGAACAGCAGGCGCATGCCAAACACGGCAATGAAAATGCCCACGGTGAGGAACATGGTCTGCCAGAAACGATCCCAGGTTTTCAGTACCGAGGCGTTGACCACCGCATTGTCAAACGACAGGGAAACCTCCATCACGCCAAGGATGGTGGCGATCATCAACGCACCGAAGGCGCCGGCCAGCCCGCCGCTGCTGTAGCCCCACCAGGCGGCCACGCCCAGCGCGATCACGGTGAAAATAAGAGAGAAAGTGAAGTGCTTCATGCCGCCAGGTTCCATAGTCATCCGATGTAAGCGGCGGCAAGATTAGCAGGAATTGGCAGCGAGGCGGATGCGCAAACCATCATGCGTCGGTCGATGCGTTGTCGCGTTTGCTCCGTCGGTGGAGGTAGAGGCTGACGTAGATGCGCCAGAAAAACTGAATGCCCCAATAGCCCGCCACGGCGCCGATGATGGAAAGCATGAAATGGCCGACGATCAGTGGCAAGCCGATGGAAGAGAGGTTGTCCCAGATCCATTGCCATTCGAAGTTCTCTGGCAAGGGTTTGAACTCGCCGGGCACCACCAGACTGCCCAAGCCGTAGGCGGCCAGCTCGATGGGCACCATGGTCAAGGGATTGGTGAGAAAGACCATCAGCACAGAAATCGGCAGGTTGGCGCGCAACCAGATGGCGAGAAACGCGGCAATCGGGCTTTGAAAGGGTATGGGCAAGAAGGCAGCGAATAGACCGGCGCTAAAACCACGCGCCACCGAATGGCGGTTGAAATGCCATAAATTTGGCTCGTGCAAAATGTGGGCAAAGCGCTGGAAAATGGGATTGTCGCGCAGCGTGTCGGGATGCGGTGCAATGCGGCGGAAGAGTTTTTTTGGCATGACGTGGTGTGCTCATTCAATCGCGCGTTTATACGCGGGCAAGATGAAAGCTGCAATCGAGGTGCTCAATCACGGTGCGGCAGTTTCCAACACACCGAACGCCTGCTCACGCAGGCGCGTGAGCTCATCACGTAGGCGTGCAGCCTCTTCAAACTCCAGATTGCGCGCCTTGGCATACATCTCCTGCTCCAGCTTCTTGATTTTTTTCGCGGCCATGTCGGGGCTGAGGTACTCCGCCGCGGTGTCTTGTACCCGCGTATTGCGTGAACCCGGGCGCCCACCGGGAATACGTGCCTCGCCGGTGTCGAGAATGTCGGCGATATTTTTGCGTATGCCTTGCGGCGTGATGCCATGCGCCTGATTGAAGGCGATTTGCTTGGCGCGGCGGCGTTCGGTTTCCTGCATCGCCTTTTGCATTGAGCCGGTGATGCGATCGGCGTAGAGAATCGCCTTGCCGTTGACATTGCGCGCCGCGCGGCCGATGGTCTGAATCAGTGAGCGCTCCGAGCGCAAGAATCCTTCCTTGTCAGCATCGAGGATCGCCACCAGCGACACTTCGGGAATGTCCAAGCCTTCGCGCAAAAGATTGATACCGACCACCACATCGAACACGCCCAGGCGCAGGTCACGGATGATCTCCACCCGTTCCACGGTGTCGATGTCGGCGTGCAGATAGCGCACCTTGACACCATGTTCGTGCAGGTACTCGGTAAGGTCCTCGGCCATGCGTTTGGTCAGCGTGGTGATCAGCACGCGCTCGTTTTTTTGCGCACGCAGATGAATTTCAGAGAGCACATCGTCCACCTGCGTGGCCACCGGACGCACCTCCAGCACGGGATCAACCAGCCCGGTGGGGCGTACCACCTGCTCGACGATCTGCCCGCTGTGCGCCAGCTCATAATCCGCCGGCGTGGCGGTGACAAAGATCGTCTGCGGCATGATGCGTTCAAATTCATCAAAGCGCAGCGGGCGATTGTCCAAGGCCGAAGGCAGGCGAAAGCCGTAATACACCAGGTTTTCTTTGCGTGAACGATCGCCCTTGTACATCGCGCCCACCTGCGGCACGGTGACGTGCGACTCGTCGATCACCAGCAGCGCATCGCGTGGGATGTAATCGTACAAGCAGGGCGGCGGTTCGCCCGGCGCGCGACCGGACAGATAACGCGAGTAGTTCTCGATGCCGCTGCAATAGCCCAGCTCAGCCATCATCTCCAAATCAAACTGCGTGCGCTGTTCCAGCCGCTGTGCTTCCAGCAGGCGGTCGGCGGCGCGCAGCTCGGCGACACGTTCTTTCATCTCCTCCTTGATCTGCTCCATGGCGCGAAACAGGCGATCCTTGGGGGTGACGAAGTGCGTGGAAGGGAACACGGTATAACGCGGCACGCGACGCAGCACCTCGCCGGTGAGCGGGTCGAACAGGGTGATTTGCTCGATTTCGTCATCGAACAGCTCCACGCGCACGCCTTCGTGATCGCTTTCCGCCGGGTGAATGTCGATCACATCGCCGCGCACGCGGAAGGTGCCACGGCGAAAATCCAGATCGTTGCGCGTGTACTGCATGTCGGAAAGGCGGCGCAAAATCGCGCGCTGGTCAATGCGTTCGCCTTTGGACAAATGCAGAATCATCTTCAAATACGCTTCCGGGTCGCCCAGACCGTAAATCGACGACACGGTGGCGACGATGATCACATCCTTGCGTTCGAACAGCGCCTTGGTGGCAGACAGGCGCATCTGCTCGATGTGCTCATTCACCGACGAATCTTTCTCGATGAACGTGTCGGAGGCGGCGACATAGGCTTCTGGCTGGTAATAGTCGAAGTAAGAAACGAAATACTCCACCGCGTTGTGCGGAAAAAAGCCCTTCATCTCGCCATACAACTGCGCTGCCAATGTCTTGTTATGCACCAGCACCAAGGTCGGGCGCTGCACGTTGGCAATCACATTGGCAATGGTGAATGTCTTGCCGGAGCCGGTGACCCCCAGCAGCGTTTGCCCGGCCAGGCCGGCGCGCAACCCTTCGGTGAGCTGGGCAATCGCCGTGGGCTGATCGCCGGCGGGCGCATAGTCGGCCACCAGCTTGAACGGGGTGGAAGAGAGAGTGTCAGACATGCGGGTTGGCTTGCGTTAAAATGGCGAAAGTCGCGTTTTATCATGTTTCGAGGTTTTGTTTTGGACATCCATCTGTCGCACCGGGTTCAACGTATCAAGCCATCGCCTACCCTGGCGGTTTCCGCGCTGGCGGCCAAACTCAAGGCCGAGGGGCGCGACATCGTCAGCCTGGGCACCGGCGAGCCGGATTTCGATACCCCGCAGCACATCCGCGAAGCAGCCATTGACGCCATTCACCGCGGCTTTACCCGTTACACCCAGGTGGATGGCATTCCCTCGCTGAAAAAGGCCGTCATCGACAAATTCGCCCGCGATAGCGATCTGCATTACGCGCCCAACCAAATCCTTGTCTCGGTGGGCGGCAAGCAGAGCTTTTACAACCTGGCCATGGCGCTGCTCAACGAAGGTGATGAAGTCATCATCCCCGCGCCGTATTGGGTGTCTTACCCCGACATGGTCTTGCTTGCCGACGGCACGCCGGTGATCGTCGAGGCCGATCAGGCGCAGGGGTTCAAATTGCGTCCCGAGCAGCTTGAAGCGGCCATCACCCCACGCACCAAGTTGTTCGTCATCAACAGCCCCTCCAACCCCACCGGCGTGGCCTACACCCGCAAGGAGTTGGAGGCGCTGGGCGAGGTGCTGCGTCGTCATCCGCAGGTGTTGATCGCCACCGACGACATGTACGAAAAAATCCTCTGGGCCGACGAACCGTTCTGCAACATCGTCATGGCCTGCCCGGATCTTTATGAGCGTACCATCGTGCTCAACGGCGTATCCAAAGCCTACGCCATGACCGGCTGGCGCATCGGCTACGCCGCAGGGCCGGTGAAGCTGATCAACGCCATGGCCAATGTGCAATCGCAGAGCACCTCCAACCCCACCTCCATCTCTCAGGTGGCGGCGGAAGCGGCACTCAACGGCGGAGATGACTGTATCCAACCCATGATCAGCGCCTTCAAACAACGCCATGACTTCGTGGTCGGCGCGCTCAACGCGCTGCCGGGGGTCGCCTGCCTGCCCAGTCAGGGCGCGTTTTACGGCTTTCCCGACGTGCGCAGTGCCATTCAGACCCTCGGTCTGAAAGACGACGTAGACTTTGCCAACAAGCTGCTGTTTGATGCGGGTCTTGCCGTCGTGCCGGGCTCCGCTTTTGGTGCCCCAGGGCATGTGCGCCTTTCCTACGCCACCTCCATGGCACAACTTGAAGAAGCCATGCGCCGCTTTGCCCAAGTGCTGGTGTGAGTGTGTGTGAAGGAATTTTGGCAAAAGCGTTGACACCCAGCCAGAAGCCCCTATAATGCGCCCCCACAGTTACTCCCGAATGGCGCAGCGGTAGCGCAGCGGACTGTTAATCCGTTGGTCGCTGGTTCGAATCCAGCTTCGGGAGCCATCTGTATCGAGTTACGCGCCCGTAGCTCAGTTGGATAGAGTACCTGGCTACGAACCAGGTGGTCGGGCGTTCGAATCGCTCCGGGCGCACCAATACGAACAAGGGGTTAGATCAATGGGTCTAGCCCCTTTTTCTTTGGGGTTCGCGCTGCGTCGTGAACCTCACGCTATGACCAATTCTATTTCCCTCAGGGTAGAAGGTAATGAGCCTGTCTGTGACCGATGCCGATTGGATGCGTCATGCTTTGCAGCTTGCGGCGCGTGCCGAGGCGGAGGATGAGGTGCCGGTGGGGGCGGTGTTGGTGCGTGAGGGGGTGTTGATCGGTGAGGGGTGGAACCGGCCGATTGGCACGCACGATCCGAGCGCGCACGCGGAGATGCTGGCCTTGCGCGATGCGGCCAAGCGGGTGGGCAACTACCGTCTGCCGGGGGCGGTGATGTATGTCACGCTGGAGCCGTGTCCGATGTGCGTGGGAGCGATGATTCATGCGCGGGTGCAGCGTGTGGTGTTTGCCGCGCACGATCCGAAAACCGGGGCGTGCGGCAGTGCCTTGGATTTGCCGGGACACGCCAGTCATAACCACCGTTTGTGTGTCGAAGGCGGGCTGTTGGCCGAGGAGTCCGCGGCGCTGTTGCGCGCGTTTTTTCGTGCTCGGCGGGTGAAAGCGCAGCCTGAGGCGTGATTGAACACGCCCTGCTTTGCCGTGAGGGTGCTCGATTGATCGAATTTTTCGATAGATTTTTGCCAAAAACGGGCTGAATCTATCGAACAGACGAGGTCTAATTCCCTGAGTGGAGTTTGCAACTCATGAGCAGGGCGTCTTCGCGTCCGCCGCTGGCCGGGTAGTAGCCTTTGCGCACACCGTCTTGGCTAAACCCGCTGCTCACATACAGGGCGATGGCGGGGGTGTTGGAGGTGCGCACTTCCAGCAGCATGCGCGTCATGTCGCCCGCAGCGCAGTGCTGCATGATGTAGTGCAGCATGCCGCGGCCGATGCCTTGACCCTGCCACTCGGGGGCAGTGCACAGGTTGAGCAGATGCGCTTCGTCGAGCACGCTTTGCACGATGGCGTAGCTGATGATTTCGCCACGGCTGCTCGCCACCCAGCCGAGGTGTCCGGCGTGCAGGCAGTCACGCAGGATGCCTTCGCTCCACGGGTAGGGGTAGGCGCGTTGTTCAATCGCGCTCATCTCGACGATGTCTTGCGCGCGCCACGGGCGGACGGTGAGGCGATCAAACAGGCGGCTCATGGCAACGGCTTACGGCAAGCGTTCAACCGCCTGCTTGATGGCCTGCCACAGCGGTGCCTTGCGGCTGGGGTCACGCAGCATGCTGCGTGGGCTTGGGTATTCACCATCGTCCAGGCGCAGATGCACTTGCGCATGAGGTGCGGCAGTCTCCAGCGGCAGAATGCTCAGGCTTAACTCGGCGCGCAGGCCGTGAATGGCCTGCGCGATGCGTTGCACCAGCTCGCTTTCCTCGGCGCTGTGGCAGTCGGCGTACAGGCAGAGGTCGTACCTCGGCTGCACCGTTTCATGCTCGTTCAGCTCCACAGTCGCTTCAGCCGCGACCGAGGGCGCGGTGCGCAACCGCCAGACGGTCATGCCGAGTGCATGCAGCAGCGCGCGCTGGCGAGCCGGCTCTACGGGTATCATCGCGCTCAGATGTTTTCCCCAAGCTGCGGGTGCTGGCGCTGTTCCGGCTGGCGCAGGCGGTTGAGCGCGTTGAGGTAGGCTTTGGCCGAGGCGATGACGATGTCGGTGTCTGCGCCTTGGCCGTTGATGATGCGCCCGTCTTTTTCGATGCGCACAGTGACTTCGCCCTGCGCATCGGTGCCGCCGGTGATGTTGTTCACCGAGTAGAGGGTGAGCGTGCTGCCACTCTGCACAATCGCCTCGATGCCTTTGAACACGGCATCTACCGGCCCGCCGCCGCTGGCATGCACGCTGTGCTCGACGCCATCGACATTGAGCACCAGTTGCGCGTGTGGAGTTTCGCCGGTTTCGGAGCAGACTTTGTGCGACACCAGGCGCAGCGTTTCCACCGCTTCTTCGCTCACGCCCGAGACCAGCGCTTGCAGGTCTTCGTCGAAGATTTCGCGCTTTTTGTCGGCCAGCTCTTTGAAGCGCAAAAACGCGGCATTCAGCGCTTCTTCGCTTTCCAGCTGAATGCCCAGCTCCTGCAAGCGGGTGCGGAAGGCGTTGCGCCCGGAGAGCTTGCCGAGGGTGAGTTTGTTGGTGCTCCAGCCCACGTCCTCGGCGCGCATGATTTCGTAGGTTTCGCGGTGTTTGAGCACGCCGTCTTGGTGAATGCCGGATTCGTGCGCAAAGGCGTTGGCGCCGACGATCGCTTTATTGGGTTGCACCGGGTAGCCAGTGATGCTGGATACCAGCTTGGAGGTGGGTACGAGCTGGGTGGTGTCGATGACCGTTTCCACCGGGAAGGCGTCGCGGCGAGTGCGCACCGCCATCACCACTTCTTCCAGCGCGGCATTGCCCGCGCGCTCGCCCAGGCCGTTGATGGTGCATTCCACCTGCCGCGCGCCGGCCATGACCGCCGCCAGCGAGTTGGCCACCGCCAGCCCGAGGTCGTTGTGACAGTGGGTGGACCAGATCACCTTGTCGCTGTTGGGCACGCGCTCGATCAGTTCGCGGAAACGTGCCGCCCATTGATCGGGCACGGCATAGCCCACGGTGTCGGGCACGTTGATGGTTTTGGCGCCGGCCTGGATCACGGCATCGAAAATGCGCACCAGAAAATCCATCTCGGAACGCACGGCATCTTCGGCGGAGAATTCCACATCGTCGGTGTATTCGCGCGCCAGCTTCACCGCGCGCACCGCCGCTTCGACCACCTGATCCGGCGACATGCGCAGCTTCTTTTCCATGTGGATGGGGCTGGTGGCGATGAAGGTGTGGATG
>CAYOCG010000005.1:0-66878 GCA_964402435.1 uncultured Halothiobacillus sp.
CCAGTTTTATATTTTGTATTAAATTGATTTGACTGGTTTTATTTTCTTGGCATCTTATGTGCTTGGTAAAGATTACCCACAAAGCGCCATGCCTTGGTGGGTGCCGTTGACTCCTCCTGTTTGGCGCGCCCGCTTCGGCGCGCCTTTTTTCATTTTGTGGAGAACATCTGTATGACGGAAATGAGTTACCTCTCGGTGATCGAGCGTTATCACGAATATCGAGGCCCCATTCGTGAGCTGCTGAAATCGATCATCACCGGTGTGGCGGATGATCGCGTGATTGCCAGTCAAGAGGGCTTGCGTCAGGCCATGCTTTCCGTCTGTGCGCGTTACCCGTTTATCCGTCTGCTTTATCTGTTGGATGCGCAAGGCAAGCAGATCAGTGAATTTTCAACCGATGCCGGTGGGCAGGTCAGTACAGCGCATGATGTGGGGCTTGGACGCGATCGGCGTCATCGTCCGTATTTTCAGCAAGTGCATGATCGGCGCACAGCCATCGTCACTGAGCCTTATCTTTCCAGCGCGGATAGCAGCCTTTGTCTGAGCACGGCCATGCCGCTGGAAGATGCGGCCGGTAACGTCTTTTATCTTGTGGCCGATGCGCAACTTGAAGAACTGGTCAGTTTTTTGATGGGCGACACGCAACGGCGTCGTTTTGAGCCGGTGTTCAAGCTGCTTTATGCCCTGCTCGGCCTGAGCCTGCTCGGGGTGGTGGGGCTGTTGATGTTCAATGCGCTGACCGACCTTGCGCATGCGTTGATTCACCCGATCGAAACCGAAGTGGACAAGCTGCGCCCCTTTAGCATCATCATTGTCATCACCTTGGCCATGGCGATTTTCGATCTGGCGAAAACCACGCTGGAAGAGGAGGTATTGATGCACAAGGACGTTTTCCGCCACAGCGCAACTCGCCGCACGACCACGCGCTTCCTGGCGTCGATCATTATCGCTGTATCGATTGAGGGTCTCCTGCTGATGTTCAAGTCCGCCATGGGGGCAACGGATCATCTGTTCGAGGCGGCCTTTGTCATGTTTTCCGCCGCACTGTTGACCATCGCGCTTGGGGTGTATGTGTTTCTCGGTGCGCGTGCCGAGGCCAATCTCTCCGCAGCACGCAAACAGGCGCAGGCGGAGCGATTCGTTTCAGGAGATACGGTCTGATGATGGGATGTTTGATGATCGACGTGCAAGGGCATGCACTGTCACCCGAAGAAATGGATCGCCTACGACATCCATTGGTGGGTGGCTTGATATTGTTCACGCGCAATTATCGTGATGCTGAGCAACTGCGCGATCTGATTGCTGCAGTGCGCGCGCTGCGACCGGAGATATTGATCGCTGTTGACCACGAGGGCGGGCGGGTGCAGCGTTTTCGCCCGGGGTTCACTGCCATTCCACCTGCGGCACGTTTGGGCGAACTTTACGAACGCTATCCTGACGCTGCACTCGCGCTGGCGCGTGATTGGGCTTGGCTGTTGGCCGCGGAATTGCGTGCGTTTGATATTGATGTCAGTTTCGCGCCGGTGCTTGATCTGGGGGGGGCGCTGAGCCGGGTGATAGGAGATCGTGCCTTGCACACTCAGCCCGAGGTCATTGCTGCGCTGGGTGTGGCATGGATGCAGGGGATGCGTGATGCCGGCATGGCGGCAGTGGGCAAGCATTTTCCGGGGCACGGCTCGGTGGCGGAGGATTCGCATGTCGAGTTTCCGGTGGACGCACGCAGCCTTGCCATGATCGAGGCTGAGGATTTGCGCCCTTTCCTTCGTCTGATCGAGGCGGGCTTGCCCGGCATGATGCTGGCGC
Source organism: uncultured Halothiobacillus sp. (assembly GCA_964402435.1). Lineage (GTDB taxonomy): Bacteria > Pseudomonadota > Gammaproteobacteria > Halothiobacillales > Halothiobacillaceae > Thiofaba. Next base: position 1,804 of record CAYOCG010000005.1, read on the forward strand.
ATGTGATTTACCCTGCAGTCGATGCGTTGCCTGCGGGGTTTTCTGCGCGGTGGGTGCAACACTTGCTGCGTGAGAAATATGGTTTCAGCGGCGCGGTGTTTACCGATGATTTGAGCATGCTCGCTGCCACGCGCATTGCACGCCCAGTGGATCGGGTACGGGGCGCGCTGCAGGCGGGGTGCGACATGGTGCTGCTGTGCAACCAACCTGACGATGTGGCTGAAGTGCTCGCCGCGCTGGAGTGGTCGCCTGAGCCATCCAGCCAGAATCGCCTGTTGGCCATGCGCGGCTCGCCCCATCCGCAAAGTTTGCAAGCGCTGCGCGGCAGTGATCGCTTTCTTGCGACGCTGGAGCAGATGCAGGCGCTCGTGTAACCTGACCATCACATCATCGTCATGGAGCATGTTATGCAGGCTTCGAAAGTGTTGGCTTTGCTGCAAAGCGCGGACTGTTTGGTCAGCGCCGCAGACATGGACGCGGCGTACATGCGGCTGGCCGAGCAGGTGGAGCACGACTGGCAAAACCGCTTGCAGGATCAGATTCCCTTGCTGTTGGTGGTGATGAGCGGCGGGATGATTGCCGCTGGCAAATTGATGCGCGGTTTGCGCTATCCCTTTGAGTTGGATTACCTGCAAGCCAGTCGTTACGGCGAATCCACCACCGGGGGGGAACTGCGCTGGTTGGCGCGCCCCCGCCATTCCCTGGCGCAGCGCCATGTGTTGATCGTGGATGATATTTTCGACGAGGGTGTGACGCTCAGACAAATCGTTGCTGCCTGCATGCGCGAGGGTGCTGCCTCGGTACGCAGCCTGGTTGCCGTGAACAAAATCCATGCGCGCAAGGTGGCAGATTATCAGCCGGACTTTATCGGGGTCTCGGTTGAGGATCGTTTTCTGGTCGGCGAGGGCATGGACTATCGCGGCTACTTTCGTCAGCTCAATGGCATCTACGCCTTAACGCAAACTTTAGATTGAAGGAACAAGGATGAACGCACAAGAACAACGCCTGGCCATCATTGGTGGTACGGGGCTGGGCAGCTTGAAGAATCTGGAAATCACCCGCCATCTCGTGGTCAATACGCCGTATGGTGAGCCTTCCGCGCCGCTGACCTTCGGGCGCATGGGTGGATGTGAAGTGGTGTTTCTTGCGAGACACGGTCACGCGCACCGCATTCCGCCGCATCAGATCAACTATCGCGCCAATGTGTGGGCGTTAAAAGAAGCTGGCGTGCGTCAAATCATCTCGGTTGCAGCGGTGGGCGGCATCTCGTCGCGTATGGCGCCCGCGGTGCTTTCGGTGCCGGATCAGATCATCGATTACACCTATGGCCGCGAGCAAACCTTTTTCGAGGGGGCGTTACAGAATGTGACGCACATCGATTTCACCTATCCCTATGCGGAAACCTTGCGTCAAGCCTTGTTGGATGCCGCCAACCATTTGAATCTGGCGGTGGAAACTTCGGGCGTTTATGCCTGTACGCAAGGCCCACGACTTGAGTCGGCCGCCGAGGTGCGGCGACTGGAAAGAGATGGCTGTGATGTGGTGGGCATGACCGGCATGCCCGAGGCCAGCTTGGCGCGTGAGCTGGAGATGGACTATGCGCATCTGTGTGTGGTTGCCAACTGGGCTGCGGGCAAGAATGACGGCCAGATCATCACCATGCAAGAGATCGATGCCACCCTGAAGGAAGGCATGCGCAAAGTGCGCGAACTGATCCAGTGCGTGCTGGAACAGCGCGTGACACATCAGGCGTGCAATCTTTGAAAAAGGCTTGATCGCAGGCTACTAAAGAAGGGCACGACGCCCCTTCTTCAAAAGTCGCTTAGAAAACCAGGGCAATCACTGCCAAGACCACACCAAGTACGGCCATGCCCAGCGCCAGCTTATTGCTGCTTGCAGCGTTTGGCTGATCCGTGCTAGTGCTGGGGCGTGACATCTGCGCTGAAGCGCTGAGCAGAGCTACTTCGTCAATTTTCTCATCCACGCGCTGCAGCATGGCGCGCTCGCTCTGCGCCAGGTGCTCATCCATTTGCGCGCTCCAATCATTGAAACGTTGACGCAGCATCGCATCCTGCTTGTCCATGAGTTGATCCAGCCAGTCTTGGGGAATGGCTTGCGGCAGTGCTGCTTGCTGGGTTGAGGATTGCTGCTGGGTGGCAAGTGCATCGGCGACGGCTTGGATGCCCGCGCTGAGCTCCTGTTTGATGCTCTGGAATTTGTCATCACTTGCTGTGATGTGTGCGGCGAGCTGTTGATTGGTATGTGTTTCCAGCATGCGCGGCAGCAGGTCGTGCAGGCGCTGCTCGACGAGGGCGTCCATGCGCTGCATCAAGGCGGCTTCATCCACAGTAGACGGCGAGCTCACACTTGCCTGAGGCGTTGACTTGAGCGTTTCCACCTCCCGACCGAGCGCCTGCACACGCTCATCCATCATGGCGAAGTGCGAACCCATCATTTGGTTGAGAAGATTCTCGGCGGCACGCTGTGCAGCCTGTGCGGCGATGTCCTGCAGGTTGTTTTCCAGGCGGGTTTGCAGATCAAGTTCATGCATTGCACGCTTGGAGTGTTCCTGCGCTTCAAAGTCACGCAACTGCTGCAAGACCTGCGCCTGAATGTGTTCGCGCATCTGCTCGCTCACGTCGGTCGCAGGCGTGGCAGCAGGCTGGTCGTGCATGGTTTGGCGCAGCGCAGCTAGTTCTGCCTGGATCTGGTCGTGCGCGCTGTGCAGCGCACCGAGGCTGGAGCTGAGAATGCTGATCTTGCCCTCCAGCATGTCTTCGATCTGCGCCTGCTGCTGGCTGAACAAGGCATGCACGGTTTGGCTGGCCGCTTCTTCGGCGCGTTGCAAATTGGCGTTCTCCACCATTTCGCGCACCAGCGCCTCCAGTTCGTCGCCAATGACAATGGATGGTGCGGCGGCGGGTTGTGGGGCAACGACGGGCTGCAGGGCGGCCGGTGTGGGCGCAGGCACTGCACTGGGCGTTGAACTTGGCGCACGCTGCACCACCAGATTTTGCAATGTTTCGGCCAAGGCTTCGTCGGTGATTGGCTTGATGATGAACCCCTTGGCGCCATGCCGCGCTGCTTCATCACGGTCTTCCTGGCTGTCCTTCGAGGTGCACATGACAATGGGCACATCCTTCATCGCGGGCATGTCGAGGATGGTCTTTGCGGCCTCATAGCCGGTCATATTGCCCATCAATACGTCCATGAAAATCAGATCCGGTACCAGCGTGCCTTGCTTGAGCAGTTCGATGGCGGCCTCGCCGGAATCCGCCATTTCGACCTGGTAATCCAGTACATCGAGTTTTCTTTTCAGGGTCAGGCGGGCGGTTTTGGAATCATCAACGACCAGAATGGTTTTCATGGATGAAGGTCTCGCAGACGGATGGTTATTTGACGCTGAGGTTAGTGCATATGTGTGAAAAATGCATGGCGCAACCTAACTAGACACGCTCTGAGCGATGTTTTGCAACGTGGGTGCGTCGATGCCGAAGCTTTGCATCATGCTCAATGCGCGCTGCAGTCGTGCGGGGGCGCTTCGTCCCATGCACTGGTGTTGCGGGTCGCCGGCAAAGCCTTCGAGCATGCCCTGAATGAGTTTTTCATGGTCGAAATGCTGCGCACACAACGCTTCCTGAAGTTGAATGACCTCATATGCCACGTCGCGCGCCAGGCTTGCGTGGTTTTGCCACAGTGTTTCCACCGTGCCGCCTACCGCGAGGCCAGCGATGTTGGTGGTGAGGATGTACACGTTCTTGCGCACCAGCTCCCAGGTTATGCTGTCCATGTCATGCACCTCGCGTGCAGGCAGATTGACTTCGTGCAGTGCGGTGAGCAGCAAGCCAGCATGGTGACCATACACGGGGGAGGGCAGCAGTGCTTTGCTGTCCATGCCTTTCTTTTTTTCGAACCAGATGGATATGACGGTGGGGTCAGAGATGGCATGCGCCTGCCAGTCGCGCGGCAGAAGCTCGTTTTGCAACAGGATGAGCTTGTCTCGCCACGGGTCAGGCATGTCATGCAGGCAGGGATGCAGCTGAGCCTCACCCACGGCGAGCACCACGGCCATGGGCTCGGGATTGTGTCGATGGGCTTCGCGCAGGACATCTTTGCGCGTGACGGGGTACACCGGATGCCCCGCACGCAGAAAGCCACGCGCGAGCACGCCGCCAATTTCACCCATGCCGATGATGATGATGGGGTCGTTCATGCTTCATCCTCATGGAACATCAGTGCGCCACGTTGATACATGCGTTCGATCAATTGCCACACCCGCTCGGGTGCAGATGACAAGCTGGTGTGGTGAAGATGCTGCTCACGGCACAGCAGTTCGACCCACGGACGATCCATGTTGTCCACCTGGATGCACTCCCCATCGATGAAAAACAGTACCTCGTGCGGCTCTTGGATGAAGGCGATGCGCACGGCGGGTACGCGTTGCAGTACCGCGCCCTGGATGAGCATGTCGCGAAGCGCAGCGACATCAAGTGCCGGGTTGTCGGCAAACATCGCGGCAAGATTGAGGTTGCGCTCGGTCAGCCATTGACCAAGGATGCGGTGCAGTGACATATCGTCCACGCTCATGGCTTGGCGGATCTGTTGCGTCATGGTGTGCAGTGCTTGTGCGCTGATCTCGCCCGGGTTGGCTTGTGCGCCCAGCTCGGGGTCGCTGTAGCGCAGTGTAGCGGGGATGCGCTCGATCAGCGCATCGCTCACTGCGCTGAGCATGTCACGTTGTAGGGGGGCGCGAAAACCGATCGACCAAGTCATGCAGTCGCTCAGTGCCACGCCATGATGCGGAATGCCCGGCGGTAGATAGAGCATGTCGCCAGGCTCCAACTCCCAGCTTTGGTCGGGGTTGAAGTCGCGCAAAATGCGCAGATCAAGGCCGTCGATGTAGGCATTTTCATCGTCCCGCGGTGTGGATTCGATCATCCAACGCCGTCGCCCCCAGGCTTGGAGCAAAAATACATCGTACTGATCGACATGTGCGCCGACCGAGCCGCCGGTGGGTGCAAAGCTCATCATCAGATCATCGATGCGCCAATCAGGGATGAAGCGAAACGGCTCAACGATGGCCATGACCTCAGGCAGCGCTTTTTCCACATCCGAGACAAGAAGCGACCAGCCTTGCGCAGGCAGTTTGGCAAAATCTTCCTCAGCAAACGACCCGTAGCGCAGTTCCCAAGGCTTGCTGCCCGCACTTTCCAGCACCATGCGGCTGTGGATGCCTTCCTCGCAGGCGAGTCCCGCGAGCTCTTCCGGAGTGACGGGCGCTTGAAAATCAGGAAAAGCTTGGCGAATGAGTAGAGGTTTTTTCTGCCAGTAATCGCGCAGAAAAACGTCGACCGGCATCCCGCCGAGGATTTGCTCGCTGCTCCACATGCCCGTCGCCCTCCGTGAAATGGCACATATCGTGTGGATGTTATACTGCCCTACGCATTGCGCAAACGATGGATCAAGCTATGACGCAGAAAAAGCTTCCCGGCACGCTGTATGGTGGGTCGATTCGCGCCCGCCTGTGGATCGAAGGCTCACGCGGCGGATACCTCGGTGTGGGCAAGGTCGTTCTACTGGAGGCGATTGCGGACAAAGGCTCGATCAGTCAGGCGGCCAAAAGCATTGGCATGTCGTACAAGCGCGCTTGGCAGTTGGTGGAAGAAATGAACGCGCTTGGCGATCAACCCTTGGTGACCAGCGAAACGGGGGGATCGCACGGTGGTGGCACGCGCCTCACTGAGCGTGGTATGCAGGCGATCAAGACCTACCGCCAGCTTGAGCAAGACTTCAGCGATTTTGTTAAAAATAAATCGCAATCCATTGAGATTTAAACGTTGTTTGATTTTGTACATGCTGGTGCTTACGCCTGCTTGATGTGTGCGGACCCTGCCGAAAAGTCGCTGATGGTGCGGACGTTACACGCCGCCGTGCAGGCGGGGTTGCCGTGTGAGATCACGTCCGAGCCCGCGTTGCCAGTGCCCGATCCCGGCCGGCCAACGCAGCCAGAGCTCGTGCCGCGCGAGCGGCTTAAACCGCGCGGCCTGGGGAGCGCCGAAGGGCGTGCGGCGTTGGCACATGCCTTGGCACACATCGAGTTCAATGCCATCAACATCGGGCTGGATGCGGTGTACCGTTTTCGTGGCATGCCACGTCAGTTTTATCTTGATTGGTTGCAGGTGGCCGTTGAGGAAGCGGCTCACTTTGCCTTGCTCAATGATTGGCTGCAGCGTCATGGCAAGCGTTATGGCGACTATCCGGCGCACGATGATTTGTGGGAGATGGTGCGCCGTACCGATGATGACCCACTCATTCGTATGGCGCTGGTGCCGCGTGTCTTGGAGGCGCGCGGATTGGATGTGACGCCGGGTTTGCAGCAACGCTTGCGCGCCGTGGGTGAGCAGGATCTGGTGGCGATTCTGGATGTGATTTACCGTGAGGAGATGGGACATGTGCGCATCGGTACGCACTGGTTCCGTCATTTGTGCGCTCAGCGTGGATTGGAAGCGCGCCGGACCTTCCGCGATCTCTTGCAGCAGTACATGAGCGGGCGCATTCGCGGGCCTTATGACGAGCTTGGCCGCATGCATGCAGGTTTCACCGCGGAAGAAATGGCTGATTTGCGTGCCATGGAGCAGGAAACCTTGGGGCTGTTGGCATGAGTTTTGCCCACCTTCACCTGCACACCGAATACTCGCTGGTGGATGGCTTGCTGCGCATCAAGCCCTTGGTCAAGGCGGCTGCCGCGCGCGGCATTGTGGCTTTGGCGCTGACCGATCAGTGCAATCTGTTTGCTTTCGTCAAGTTTTACAAAGCCTGTCAGGAGGCGGGCATCAAGCCGATTCTTGGTGTCGAGCTGGTGGTGGTATCCGCCGATGGTGCGACGAGCCGTATGGTGCTGCTGGCACAGAATGAAACCGGCTTTCGTCATCTCACCCGCCTGGTGTCGCGTGCCTATCTTGAAGGTTTGCAGGCGGGAGAGGCGCGGGTGGCGCGTGAGTGGCTGACCCCCCAGGCCTGTGAGGGTTTGATCGCGCTTTCCGGCGGCCTGCATGGCGAGATCGGCCAGACACTGCTCACCGGGCGCATGGACAAGGCAGGTGAGCAGCTCGCCCACTGGATGCAGGTTTTTCCACAGCGCTTTTATCTGCAAATCAGCCGCACCGGTCGTCCGGGTGAGGAGGATGTGCTGCATCGCAGTGTGCAGCTTGCGGCCGAATGTTCCGTGCCGCTGGTGGCGACCAACGATGTGCGTTTTCTCCAGGAGGAAGATTTTGAAGCGCACGAGGTGCGGGTGTGCATCCACGGCGGCCATACGCTGGATGACCCGAAGCGCCCACGGCTCTACAGCGAGCAGCAGTATCTGCGCTCCGACGAAGAAATGCGTGTGCTGTTCAGCGATCTTCCGGAAGCGATCGACAACGCGCTGGAAATCGCCAAGCGCTGTTCGGTGACCTTGCACCTAGGCAAACCGGTGTTGCCTAAATTCCCCATCCCCGCGGGCATGAGCGAGGGTGAGTTCTTTACTCGCGAGGCAGAGCAGGGGCTGGAGGAGCGTCTGGCGCACATTGCGCCTGAAAACAACCCCGAGGCGGCAAGCATTCGTGCGCGCTATTTCGAGCGCCTGCGTTTTGAGCTGGGCACTATTCTGCACATGGGTTTTCCCGGCTACTTCTTGATCGTGGCTGACTTCATTCAGTGGGCCAAACGCAACGGCATTCCGGTCGGCCCTGGGCGGGGCTCCGGTGCCGGCTCGCTGGTGGCGTATGCGCTGAAGATCACGGATCTTGACCCGATTCCCTACGACCTGCTGTTCGAGCGCTTTCTCAACCCCGAGCGTGTGTCCATGCCGGACTTCGACGTGGATTTCTGCATGGAGCGGCGCGACGAGGTGATCGATTACGTGGCGCGCACCTACGGGCGGGAGAGCGTGTCGCAGATCATCACCTACGGCAGCATGGCGGCCAAGGCGGTGGTGCGTGATGTGGGGCGCGTGTTGGGCAACGGTTATGGCTTTGTCGATGGCATTGCCAAGCTGATTCCCAACGAGTTGGGAATCGAACTCAAAGATGCGCTGGAAAAAGCCGAGGATCTCAAGGCGCGTTATGCGGCGGATGAGGAGGTGCGCGCCATCCTCGATATGGGGCTGCAACTGGAAGGTCTAGCGCGCAATGCGGGCAAGCATGCCGGTGGTGTGGTGATTGCACCCGGGCCTTTGACCGACTTCACGCCGCTGTATCGCGCCGAGGGGGAGGAGGGCATCGTCACCCAGCTCGACAAGGACGATGTGGAGGCCATCGGCCTGGTCAAGTTCGACTTTCTCGGGTTGCGCACGCTGACCATCATCGACTGGGCGGTGAAAACCATCAATGCGCGCCGCACTGCGACGGGCGAGCCACCGATGGCCATCGAAAACATCGATTTGCAGGATCGCAAGGCGTTTGAGCTGTTGAAAAACTGCGCCACCACGGCGGTGTTCCAGCTTGAATCGCGCGGCATGAAGGATTTGATCCGCCGTTTGCAGCCGGATTGCTTCGAGGATGTGATCGCGCTGGTGGCGCTGTTCCGTCCGGGGCCGCTGGAGTCGGGGATGGTGGATGACTTCATTGCGCGTAAGCACGGTCGCGCGGCCATCGAGTACCCGCATCCTGATCTGGAGTCCATCCTCAAGCCCACCTATGGCGTGATTGTCTATCAGGAACAGGTGATGCAGATCGCCCAGGTGTTGGCGCAGTACACGCTGGGCGGTGCCGATCTCTTGCGTCGTGCCATGGGCAAGAAAAAGCCCGAGGAAATGGCCAAGCAGCGTGAGATTTTCCTTGCCGGTGCCACCGGGCGCGGCGTGGATGCGGGTGTGGCGGGCTACATCTTTGATTTGATGGAGAAATTTGCCGGATACGGCTTCAACAAGTCGCACTCCGCCGCCTATGCGCTGGTCTCCATTCAAACTGCCTGGCTCAAGGCGCATTATCCTGCGGCGTTCATGGCCGCGGTACTGTCAGCGGACATGGACAACACCGACAAGGTGGTGGTGCTGATCGAGGAGTGTCGCGCGCTCAAGTTGAATATCGCGCCGCCGCAGGTGAATGCCTCCGAGTATCGTTTCACCGTGCGTGACGATGCCACGGTGGTGTACGGTCTGGGGGCGATCAAGGGCGTGGGCGAGGGGGCGATCGAGGCGCTGATCGAAGCGCGGCAGCAGGACGGCGCATTCAAAGATCTGTTCGATCTGGTGCGGCGTGTGGATCGTGGGCGGCTGAATCGTCGTGCGCTGGAGGCGATGATTCGTGCCGGCGCGCTGGATGGTTTGGGGCCTCATCGCGCCAGTATGATGGCCACCTTGCCCGACGCGCTGCGCATGGCGGAGCACGCTGCCGAGCAACAAGCCTCGGGGCAGGGGGATTTGTTTGGTCTGTTTGTCGATGAAACCCACGCCAGCGATCCGGTCGTGGCGTGGGTCGATGTGCCCGCGTGGGATGATTTCGCGCGTTTGGCGGAAGAAAAAGAGGTGCTCGGTTTTTACCTCACCGGACACCCCTTGGATGGTGTGCGCGATGAGTTGAACCAGCTGTGTGATCTTTGTCTTGGGGATTTATGCGCACAGCTTCAGCCCAAGCAAGGCGCCGTGAGTAGCGCAGCGGGTGAGGATAAAGCCGGCTATCGCCGTGCGCAGGAGCGGGCGGTGACTCTGGCGGGTATGTTGGTCGAGGTGCGTGAGCGCATCACCAAACAGGGTGAGAAAGAGGCGTTTCTCACCTTGGATGATGGTTCCGGGCGTGTGGAAGCGCGGCTTTATCCTGAGGATTACCAACGCTTGCGTGGCAATCTGCCGCAAGATCAGGCGTGGATTGTGGACGGCGGGGCGAGTTTCGATGCCTTTTCCAACGGCGTGCGTTTGCGCGTGCGCAACTTGCGTACCCTGGACGAGGTGCGTGCCGAGCGTGTGCGCGAATTGCGCCTCAGCCTTGCCGCGTCGCCCTCGCCCGAGGCGCTGGATGGCTTGATGCGCCAGTTGCAAGTGTATAGCGGTGGCAGCGCGACATTGAGCTTGCATCTATGCAATCAGCACGCGCGTGGGCAGGTGGTCATGGATGCTTGGTCATTGCGTGTATGCAGCGAACTGTTGCTGGCGCTGCGTCATCTTGCCGTGGTTGAGCGGGTGCAGGTGATCTACGCTGGCAAACCGGCTATGGCGCCGGGTCAATCTTGACCCAGACGCGGTTGGACTGGTTTTGCGTCGCGCTATTGGCGTTTTCGCGTTGCTGGCTTTGGCTGTCCACGCCGCCGAGCGGTACCCACTCACCCAGCGGCACCTGCACACGGGTGGAGAGGCTTTGCACATCCAAAGCGCCAGGGTGACGCGGATCCGGGCGGGCGTTGTCCGGCTGGATGTCGAGCAGCACCTGATTGCCCTGCACGCGCGGATAGACGGTCAGCCAACGACCGCTTTCCGCCACCCCGGTGGCCGGCACGGCTTGCATGCCGTACGGGGTTTGTACCCACACGGTTTGCGGGTAAGGGGTCTCGCGCCCCACGCGCAGGCGCGCCGGGCTGCCTTCCAGCACGCGGATGGTTTGCGTCGCGTTGTCCGTACTTTGCACCTGCCGCGCATGGCCGCGTAGTCCACCGCTGACTCCTTGGTTGCCCACGATCACTTGCCCCTCGATGCCTTGCTGCGCGGCACGCATCTCATCGTCGCTGCGCACTTGAATGGTCAGATTGCGTGCCGGGCTGTCCAGGCCATCGATCACCTGCTTGATCTGCCGCATGCTGGCCGGCGAGGCGCGCAGAATAAGCTGCGCACCATTGCCGCTGACCACTTCCCCCGGTTGCAGCATGGGCTGAATCAGGGGGATGACATCGTCAGCCATGCGATTGTGCAAGGTGATCAGCTCAATCGCATCGGCATGCACGGGCGAGGTGAGGAGCAAGAGCAGGGCGGTGAGGGACATGATCTGCGCTCAAAACGGTACGGGACTGTGCATAAGCATACGCTCACCACTGACCGGGTGGGTGAAGCCGAGTTCACAGGCGTGCAGCAGCAGGCGTGGGGCAGCAGCGCGTACCTCAGGCGGGGCATACAGGCCGTCGCCGAGCATGGGGTGGCCGAGGTGCAGCATGTGCACGCGCAGTTGGTGCGAACGCCCGGTCACCGGTTTGAGCTCCACGCGGGTGGTGTCGCCTTCAAAAGCCAGGCGGCGCCAGTGCGTGAGCGAGGGGCGACCCTCGGCGCTGACCATCTGCCGTGGTTTGTCATACCAATTCGCCATCAGCGGTACATCCACGCTGCCGGATGCGTCTTGCATATGCCCCTGCACCACGGCGATATACGTTTTGCATGTTTGCCGCTCCTGAAACTGAATCGACAAGGCGCGGTGGCTGGCGGCATCCAGCGCAATCACCATCAGACCCGAGGTTTCCCAGTCGAGACGGTGGACGATGCGCGCGCTGGGGTAGTGCTGTTGCAGGCGCGTGATCAGGCTGTCCTTTTTGTCCGCGCCCACCCCGGGCTGGCTGAGCATGCGCGTGGGCTTATCCACTACCAACAGCGCCTCGTCGGCATGGAGAATGCTGATGTCTTGCATCATTCGTGGGTCAGCGCCTGGCGTAGGTGCTGCTCCAGCAAGGCTCGCTGTTTTGCGCTGAGCGGTTGTGCCTGGCCCTGTGCGTCGTTGACGGTGACATACAGCGTGTCCTGCGCCTTTTCGCCCAAGGTGTTGATGGTAGCGCCGCGCAGGTCGAAGTGAAGCTCGGCCAGCACGCTGCCGATGAGGGCGAGCAGCCCCGGGCGGTCACGGGTTTGCAGGCTGACTTCGGTGGTTTCGCCCCGTGCCGAGGTCTGCATGTCGATTTCGGTGGGGCAGGCAAAATGACGCAGCAGCGGTGAGGCGCGGCGCTGGCTGTGCTGGGTGGTCGTGGGGTGTTGCAGGGCACGTGCAAGTTGGTGCAGCAGGTCGTCCTGCAGCCAGGGATCGCGCAGGGGTTCGCCTTGCGCGTCAAGAAAATAAATGTCGTCCACCACCTTACCATCGCAGGTGCTGGTCAGATAGGCGGACTGGATGTTGAGCCCGAGGCGATCCAGCGTGGCAGCAAGATGGGCAAACAGGTTGGGCTGATCTTGGCAGTACACAAACAGTTCGGAAATGCGCCACTCTTCGTCGATGTGCAGCCCCAGCCAGAGGTTGTTTTGCGTATGCAGCATGCCACAGAGCCGCCAGGCAAGCGCTTTGGGTGTGTGACGTAGCAGGTAGCGCGCGGGCAGGGTGTCGAGCAGACCATGCGCCGTTTGCCATGCGGCGCCGTCCTGCGGCGGGCAGGCATGCGCCAGTTGCTCCAGCACCCGTGTGCGCTGCGTTTGTGTGTCGATGCGTTGCTGGCCATGCTCCAGCGTGTGACGGGTTTTCTGGTAGAGCTCGCGCAGCAGCGCGGCGCGCCAGTCGGTCCATAGATTGGGGTTGGTGGCGTGGATGTCGGCCACGGTGAGCAGGTAGAGCGCGTCGAGTTTGTAGGCCGTGCCGATCCAGCGCGCAAACTCCTCAATCACGCTCGGGTCGTCCAGATCACGACGCTGGGCAACGAAGGAGAGATGCAGGTGCTCGCGCACCAGCCAGGTGACCAGGGCAACGTCGGCGGCGGGCAGGGCGAGCTGGGTGCAGAAGGCGTGCGCTTTTTCTGCGCCAAGAATTTCATGCTCCCCGCCCATGCCTTTGGCGATGTCATGAAACAGCGCGGCAAGATAAAGCAGCTCGGGCTTGTCGAAGCGGGCAAAAATCGCATGCGCCAGCGGGTTTTCCTTTTGACCCTGCGGCGTGGAAAAGCGGCGCTGGTTGCGGATGACCAGCAAGGTGTGCGCATCCACGGTGTAGAGGTGGAACAGGTCAAACTGCATGCGGCCGACGATGTGGTCGAAATCCGGCACGCAGGCGGCGAGCACGCCGAGGGCGTTCATGTGCTTGAGCGCGTCGAACACCCCGCGCGGCTGACGCAGAATGCTTAGAAACAACGCGCGCGTGGCCGGTTTGTCGCGCATCTCACTGCGTAATAGATGCACATGGCTTTGCAGTTGGCGCAGGGTGCTGGCGCGGATGGTGAGCGGTTCTTCGCTTTGTTGCACCAGCAAAAACAGCTCCAGCATGGCCGACGGAGTGCGTAAAAAGAGCTGCGCATCGGCGCTTTCGATCAGGTGCCCGCGACGGTTGAAGCGCGGATTGATGGCGATGACCTCACCCTGCGGCGGGAACAGTCGCTCTTCGATCTGCTGCATGACCAGCGCATTGATGCGCGAGAGGGTGAGCACGGCGCGAAAATAGCGACGCATGAAGGCTTCCACTTGCGCATTGCTGCTGTCGTTTTCGTGCAGTGGGGTGTGTCGTTCACAACGCGCGGCCAGGGCTTTCTGGTGCGGCAAGAGCAGGCGATCTTCGTGCCGTTCAGTGAGCAAATGCAGGGTGTAACGCAGGCGGGAGAGAAATTCGATGTGTTGCAGTAGGTCTTGATGCTCCCGCTCGGTGAGCAAGCCCTCGCTCACCAGTACCTGTGCCGTGGGGTCGAACGGGGTGTGTGGAAACAGCCGCGCCAGCAACCAGCGCAAGGTGTGCCAATCGCGCAGTCCGCCCGGACTTTCCTTGATATTGGGTTCGATTTTGTAGGCCGACTCGTCATAACGCCGGTGGCGTGCGTCCTGCTCGGCCTGCTTGCCGCGAAAAAAGGCGGGTGCAGGCCAGATCGTGCTGTCATCGGCGAAAAGCCGCGCATGCAGATCGTGCCAGAGCGTTGCATCACCACAGAGCACACGCGCCTCCAGCAGGCTGGTGAGGGTGTTGAGATCCTCGGCGGCGAGGGTCACACAGGCCGCGATGCTGCGCGTGGCATGACCAAGGTGCAGCCCCAGATCCCACAGGCGGGCTATGAAGCTTTCCATGCCAGCTTGGGCGTGCGCCTCATCCGGCAGGAGGATGAGCACGTCGATGTCGGAGTAGGGGAACAACTCACCGCGCCCATAACCGCCGACGGCGACAAGACAGGCTTGGGCATCGTCCAATCCGAGACTGTGCCAGGTCTGACGCAGCACAGCGTCGATCAACGCGCTGCGTTGCGCAAACAGGCTATGCACTGGCACACCTGAGGCGAGTAGCTCCAGCTCGCTTGCGGCAAGCGCGTTCAACTGCGCCTTGAGCGACGCATCATCCGCCATGGATGTCATGCCTGTTCGGGTGCAGAAAGGGTAAGAATCTCGCAGCCTTGCTCGGTGAGCAGCACGGTGTGCTCCCACTGCGCGGACAGCGAGTGATCTTTGGTCACCACGGTCCAGCCGTCGTTGAGCACCTTGCTATGGCGCTTGCCGGCATTGATCATCGGCTCGATGGTGAAGGTCATGCCCGCTTCGAGCAGCGGCCCTTCGTCCGGTTTGCCGTAATGCAGCACTTGCGGGTCTTCGTGGAAGGATTGACCGATGCCGTGGCCACAGTATTCGCGCACCACGGAAAAACCGTTTTTCTCCGCATGGCTTTGGATGATGTGGCCGATCATGCCGAGGTGCATCCCGGGGCGAATACCTTCGATGGCCATGTCCATGCATTCGCGGGTCACGCGCACCAGGCGGCGGGCGAGAATGGAGACTTCGCCGACTTCGAACATGCGGCTGGTGTCGCCAAAATAGCCGTCTTTGATCACGGTGACGTCGATGTTGATGATGTCACCGCGTTTGAGTGCCTTGTCGCCGGGTATGCCGTGGCAGATCTGGTGATTGACCGAAGTGCAGATCGATTTGGGAAAGCCGTGGTAGCCCAAGGTGGCCGGCGTCGTGCCCTGCACATTGATCATGTAGTCATGCGCCAGCCGATCCAGCTCGCCGGTGGTGATGCCCGGCTGTACATGCGGGGTGAGGTAGTCGAGGACTTCGGCGGCCAGGCGTCCGGCGATGCGCATTTTGGCAATGTCGTCCGGCGTTTTGAGGATGATGCTCATGCAGGGTGTGGATTCGTTCGTCGGATGGGTTAGGAATTCTAACAGCATGTGGCTTGCCACTTGGCAGTACGTTTCAAGCGCCCTGCTCTGGCATGGTGTGCTGCAAAAGACAATTTAGACCTCGTCCATTCGATAGATTGAGCGGTTTTTTGCCCTTAATTGATCGAATTTTTCGATAGATTCTGCTCCAGCGCGCCAAGCAGGCGTTCGACATCTTCGGACGTGTGCGCCGCGCTCAGGGTGATGCGCAGGCGGGCGCTGCCCTTGGGTACGGTGGGCGGGCGGATGGCGCTGACATGGATACCGGCGTTCCATAACGCATCACTTAAGCGCAGCGCTTCTGCCGCATCGCCGACCATCAGCGGCTGGATGGGGGTGATGGAGGGCATGAGCGGTAAACCCAACTGGGCAGCACCCTGGCGGAACTGGTGGATGAGCGCATGCAGGTGCTCGCGCCGCCAGCCTTCGCTTTGCACCAGCTTGAGGCTTGCACGTGTGGCTTCGGCCAAGGCGGCGGGCATGGCGGTGGTGTAGATGTAGGGGCGCGCCGCCTGAATCAGCCATTCGATCAGATCCTCGGATCCGGCGACAAACGCCCCCGCCGTACCCAGAGCCTTGCCCAAGGTCGCCATGTGAATGGAGATTGCCTTGGCGGGCAGGTTGTAGTGTTCGGCGGTGCCGCGCCCGTGGGCACCGAGCACGCCCAGGCCATGCGCATCGTCGAGCATCAGCCAGGCATCGTGTTCATGCGCCAGCGTTACCAGCGCGGGCAGGGAAGCGATATCACCGTCCATGCTGAATACGCCGTCGGTGACGATCAACTTTTCTATAGCACTGCTCTTGGCAAGCTGCGCACGCAAGTGTGCTGCATCAGTGTGCGCATAGCGTTGAAAACGCGCCCCGCAGGCAAGTCCGGCATCGAGTAAGGAAGCATGGTTGAGGCGGTCTTCAAACACGGCGTCACCCGTGCCGAGCAGGGCGGCGATGGTGCCGAGATTGGCCATGTAGCCGGTGGAAAAAAACAAGGCGCGTGGCTGTTGGCAGAACGCGGCGAGCTCCTCCTCCAGTGCATGGTGGGCTCGGGTATGGCCATTGATCAGATGCGCCGCGCCGCTGCCCACACCATAGGTGTCGATGGCGCGCTGCATGGCCTGCTTGATGGCCGGATGGTTGGCCAGCCCAAGGTAATCATTGCTGCAAAAGCCGAGGATCTTCTTGCCATCGATCATGCGCCAAGGGGTTGCTGCACCTTCGGCGATGCGGCGTTGGCGGTAGAGGTCGCTGAGGTGGCGTTGTTGCAAGCGTTGCCGGAGACGCTCGTTTTTCATCGCTTGAGCAGATCGTTGGCCGTGCGCCCATCACGATCTTTCAGGCGTTCATCCGCGCCGGCCTGTTTGAGACGTTGCAGGATGGCCATATGACCTGCCTCGGCGGCGTGCATCAGCGCTGTGCGCCCACGGCTGTCTTGCAGATTGAGGTTGGCGCCGTGCTGTAAAAGCAGGTTGACCATCTCCAGCGCACCGTTGTCCACCGCCATCATCAACGGAGTCAGGCCGGTGTAGGGGTTGGTCTGGTCGATGTGGGCACCGCGCTGCAGGAAAAGATGCACCATGGGCATGTGGCCGAGCATCACCGCCTGCATCAGCGGGGTGTAGCCGTATTTGTTGTCGCGCTGCACATCGGCGCCCTGTTGTAGCAACAGCTCGACGGCGGCCAGTTTGCCGCTGTCCACCGCCATGAGCAGCGGGGTGTTCATGAAAGAATCGTAGGCGTTGATATCTGCCTGCCCGGCATCGAGTACGGCCTTGATTTGCGCCACATCGCCCGCCTTGGCGGCATGGAGTAACTTGTAGTCCTGCGCGCCAGCATGAAGCGTGCTGGCGCACAAAAGCCATGCCAGCGGCAAGAGACGGCGCAGCATGTCAGACACAGCCACAGCTTGCGCAGGAGCCACCTGCATCGTGCGCACCAAGGGTGTGAATGCCCAGGCGATGGAAAAGCTGCTGATCCTGATCTTCGTCCGGGTTGTCGGTGGTGAGCAGTTTGCCGCCGTAAAACACCGAGTTGGCACCGGCAAAGAAACACAGCGCCTGCATTTCATCGCTCATCTCCGTGCGCCCAGCAGAAAGACGCACGAAGGACGTGGGCATGAGGATGCGTGCCGCGGCCACGGTGCGCACGAACTCCAGCGGGTCGAGCCTGGCTGCACCATGCAGCGGCGTGCCTTCCACCTGCACCAGATTGTTGATCGGTACCGACTCCGGGTGTTTGGGCATATTGGCCAGTTGTTGCAGCAGGCCGGCACGATCACGGCGCGACTCGCCCATGCCGACGATGCCGCCGGCGCACACGCTCAGCCCCGCCTCGCGCACATGCTGCAAGGTATCCAGACGCTCCTGATACGTGCGCGTGGTGATGATGCTGCCGTAAAACTCGGGCGAGGTGTCGAGGTTATGGTTGTAGTAATCCAGTCCAGCATCTTTCAAACGCTGCGCCTGCTCGGCACGCAGCATGCCGAGGGTGACACAGGTCTCCAGCCCCATGGCCTTGACTTCACGCACCATGGTTTCGACAAACGCCAGGTTTTTGTCGGTGGGGTTGCGCCAGGCCGCGCCCATGCAGAAGCGGGTGGCGCCTTTGGCTTTGGCCGCTTGCGCCGCGTCCAGCACCTCCTGCAAAGCGAGCAGACGTTCTTTTTCCAGCCCGGTGTCGTACTTGGCGCTTTGCGGGCAGTAGGCACAGTCCTCCGGGCAGGCGCCGGTTTTGATGGATAGCAGGGTGGACACCTGCACTGCGTTGGGGTCGAAATGCGCACGATGCACTTGATGCGCGCGGTCGAGCAGATCGTTGAAGGGCAGGGCGAACAGGTCGAGGATCTCCTCGCGCGACCAGTCGTGGCGGAGTTCTGTGCTCATGAGGGCGCTTTCAGTGATGGTGATGTGAGGACGGAGGAACCGGCATGTCCTGCCAGTCATCGCGATAAATGCGGCGCAGTTCCCACAGCGACCAGGGAATCAGAATGCTGGCGGCAAACGCCCAAAACACCTGATAGTAGGCGATGTTGGCGGGGAAAAAGGTACCAATGACGATCAGCGAACCGGTGACGGCATAGTAGCGGTACGCTGCCCACTGGGTGTAATGCCCCACCTTGGGGTTGGGGTGGTGTTTGTTGAGCGCGTAGAGCAACATCGAGCCGCCAAACCAGAGCACGATGGGGATGATGGCTGCCGCCGTGGCCAGAATCATCCCCTTGCCCGAGGTCGAGCCGGCCATCATCAGCGGAATGCCGGCAAGCACCAATACCACGATGTTGATAATGTTGAACAAGGCGGCAGCACGGCGCTGACTGGCGGCGGTGAGGATTTCACTGGGTGTTTGGCTGGGGGATGATGTCATGGCACTACAAGCGGAAAAATTTGGGGCGGGCGTCGGCCGCGGGTGGGCAAGTATAACCAATTGGCTTTTGCCGCGTCGCTGCTTGCTATGCGGCGCGCCGGCAGACCATACCCATCTTTGCACCGCCTGTTGGCAGGACTTGCCGCGCATCACGCTCGCCTGCCCGCGTTGCGCTCAGCCGGTGATGACACCCGGATGCTGTGCGACGTGCTTACAACATCCGCCGCCCTATGAACGCACGCTGGCGCCCTTGGCCTATACCGGTAGCGCGCAATATCTGCTCACCCAGTTCAAGTTTCATGGTCGCTTGAATCATGCCACACCGCTGCACTCGGCGCTGCGTGCCGCAGTGGAAGCAAGCGATGTGCCCAAGCCGCAGGCCATTCTGCCGGTGCCCATCCACCCGCAGCGCCTGGCCGAGCGTGGTTTCAATCAAGCAGTCGAGCTCGCCCGCCCCTTGGCGCGTGCACTGCACATTCCACTGATCTTGCACGCGGTGGTACGCCAGCGCGCTACGCAGCCGCAGGTGGGTCTCAAAGCCGAGGCGCGTGCTGCCAATCTGCGCGGCGCATTCGCCGTGCGCACAGGGATGGAGTTACCCGCACATATCGCCATCGTCGATGATGTGCTGACCAGTGGGGCGACCGTGGGCGAGCTCACACGGCTGCTGCATCAGCATGGTGTGCGGCGGGTGGAGGTGTGGTGTGCTTTGCGCGCCACCTGAAACTTAAGGGCACCCCCATAAGTTCACAGAACCCGCGCGTCCTGTTCTCACACCCATTGGGCATCCATGCCCAATGCCTGCTGCGCAGGAGAGGCGTTCGAATCTTGCGGCGTCAAAATGCAGCTCAAAATGCTCACATAGTGCGTCTATGCTGCGCTTTTTCGCTGCATTTTGCCTTGCCATCATCGGCTTGATTGAATTTATAGGAGTGCCCTTAAAGCGCCTCAGAAGCAAATTCCGCCAGACGTGAACGCTCACCGCGCAACAGCGTGATATGCCCACCATGCGGCCAGCCCTTGAAGCGATCGACCACATACGTCAAACCCGAGGTGGTTTCGGTCAGATAAGGCGTATCGATCTGCGAGATGTTACCGAGACAAATCACCTTGGTGCCGGGGCCTGCGCGGGTAATCAGCGTCTTCATCTGCTTGGAGGTGAGGTTTTGTGCCTCGTCGATGATGAGGAATTTGTTTTGGAATGTGCGGCCGCGCATGAAGTTGAGCGAACGAATCTTGATGCGTGCGCGCACCAGATCCTGCGTGGCCTGACGCTCCCATGAGCCGCCGCCCTCGACGCGAGTGAGCACTTCGAGGTTGTCCATCAACGCGCCCATCCATGGGGTCATTTTTTCTTCCTCCGTGCCGGGCAAGAAGCCAATGTCCTCGCCCACTGGCACGGTGACGCGCGTCATGATGATCTCGGAATAGAGGTTCTTCTCCAGCGTCTGCGTCAATGCGGCCGCCAGCGTGAGCAGGGTTTTGCCTGTGCCGGCCTGGCCGAGGAGGGAGACGAAATCGATCTGCGGATCCATCAACAGGTTGAGCGCGAAGCTCTGCTCGCGGTTGCGCGCATTGATGCCCCACACGGTGTTTTTTGGCAGGGTGTAATTGGTGCAAAACTCGACAATCGCTGCGCCATTTTCATCATGCGCACGCACCACGCCCTCAAACGGCGTATCGCCTTCAAGGTAGATGAACTGGTTGGCATTCCATTCATCGGTCAGCGGGCCGTGGATGCGGTAAAAGCTGCGTCCTTCTTCCTGCCAGGCGTGCAGATCCTTGCTGTGTGTGCTCCAGAAATCGACCGGTAGGGCGCTGATGCCGGTGTAGAGCAGATCGACATCATCCAGCACCTGGTCGTTTTCATAATCTTCCGCCATCACACCCAGCACGGTGGCCTTGATGCGCAGGTTGATGTCCTTGGACACCAACACCACCTGTCGGTCAGTGATTTCACGCATCAGCGCCAGGGTGACGCTGAGGATGTCATTGTCGGCCTTGCCACGTGCCAGTAGCTGCGGTAACTCGCTGGTCAGCACCTTGGTCTGCACGAACAGGCGGCCAGAGCTTTTTTGCAGACGGCCATCGCGGAAGGGGTGATTGATCGGCACGCCATTCTGAATGGCATCGCCATCGGCATCGATCACCAGGTCATCGAGGAAGCGACTGGCCTGACGCACGTTACGTGCAATTTCCGAGGTGCCCTTTTTCAGGTTGTCCAGTTCTTCCAGTACGACGATCGGCAGGAAAATGTCGTGTTCATGGAAGCGAAAGAGCGCGCTTGGGTCGTGGATCAGAACGTTGGTATCGAGAACGAACAGACAGGGACGGGTGCGCTCGTGATGGATCATGCAGATGGCTCGTTGGTGCGGGTGGGTAAATCATTTAGCAGGCCGTTGAAAAGGTCTTTCGACGGCCTGTTGAAGCAAGCCAGGGATGGCTTGCACGAACATCAAATACTGTAAGTGTTTGATGTTCGGTGGCGTTCGCGGACATGTGCCGCGAAAAGACACGTTGAAAAAGGACATCAAGTCCTTTTTCAACATCCTGTAAGCGCCATGAGTACCGCCTGTGCATGCCCGGGGACTTTGACGGCACGCCAGGCTTGCACGCAATGGCCTTGGGCATCGAACAGAAACGTGCTGCGATCAATGCCCAAGTACTCCTTGCCATAGAGTTTTTTCAGTTTAATGACATCGAAGTGGCGACAGAGGATTTCATCACTGTCGCTGATGAGATCAAACGGCAGGCCAAGGCGCTTTTTCGCGTTGTCGTGGCTTTTCAGGCTGTCACGAGAAACGCCAACAATTTTCGCACCGCGCTGAGCGAAATCCGCATGCAACGCGGCGAATTCTTGCGCCTCCTGCGTGCAGCCGGGCGTGTTGTCCTTGGGGTAGAAAAACAGCACCAGTGGCTGACCGAGCAAGGCGTGCGGCAGGTCGAGGTTGCCGGCGGTGCTGGCGAGGGTGCATGGAGCAAGGTCGGTGAGTGTCGGCAGATTCATCGCACGGGATCCAGTGTGGCGTCGAGGTTCAATTCATCACACAGCTCGAAAAAGGCTTCCTTGAGCAGGCCAAGGCGCAGGCTGAGTGGAATGTCCACTTGCATGCGTAGCGTCAGCATCGGCGTGGGGTTGTTGGCCGATGAGTACGGTAACGTGGCCAGTTCACGGATGTGCGCGCCCTGCGCGGTAAAAAATTGTGCCAGTTGATGAGCCATCTCCGGCGTGTTCAGACCCACTGCGTCCACAGCATAACTCATGCTGCCTTCGCGCGGTGTGTTGGCCTCAGTGCGCAACATCTGCAGCTGCATATCGCTTTGCTCCGCCATTTGACGTAGAGAAATCTCCAGTCGACTGAGCCGATCCCAGCTGCCCTCGATGAGCATAGATGCAGCGCAGTGCTTGCCCAGGCTGACGATGCGCGAATCAAGCATGCTGCATTTGTGCAAGGCGATCGGCCGAGTGAAGCGTTCGATCAACCCTGAGTTGTCTTGAGCAAGAAGCGTAACGGCGAGAAAGGTTTGCATGTTGAGTTTTGGGTGTGCGAACTGGGCATGTGCTCTGAGTGTACACGCCCCATAAGCCACGCAACATCACCCCTTGCGAGAGTGTGTTCTGTTGGTATTCAAATCGGGGTGGATTTCTTGCGCGATGCGTGCAACGGCGGGTAGTATGCGCCGATTGTACGACCCGAGCTTGGGTCATGGTTTTCGTGCGGGGATGATGGCATGTTTCATGGGAGTATGGTGGCACTGGTCACACCGATGCGTGCGGACGGCAGCCTGGATTTCGCTGCTCTGCAACGCTTGATCGAGTGGCATATCCGTGAGGGTACCGATGCCATCGTGGCCGTGGGCACCACCGGCGAATCGGCAACCTTGGATGTGGGCGAGCACCTTGAAACGATACAGCGCACCGTCGAGTACGTCGCCGGGCGTATTCCCGTCATCGCCGGTACAGGCGCCAACAGCACGCGCGAAGCCATTGAACTTTCTTCGCAGGCTGTGGCATTGGGTGTCAACGGCTGCCTTCTGGTCACACCCTATTACAACAAACCCACTCAGGAAGGTTTGTACCGGCACTACATGGCGGTGGCTGAGGCCGTGCCTGCGCCGCTGGTGCTCTACAACGTACCAGGACGTACCGCCTGTGATATGTTGCCTTCCACAGTGGAACGCTTGGCCGATGTTGCCAATATCGTCGGCATCAAAGAAGCATCCGGTTCACTTGCGCGCACGCAAGAGTTGATCGAGCGCCTTGGCGATCGGGTGGAAGTTTATTCGGGCGACGATGCTCTGGCACGTGAAGTGATTTTGCAGGGCGGCAAGGGTGTGATTTCGGTCACGGCCAACATCGCGCCGCGGCAGATGGCTGAGATGTGCCGTGCAGCGCTTGCCGGCGATGCAGCGCGTGCTTTGGAACTTGATATCCCGCTGATGGGTCTGCACGAAAAACTGTTCGTTGAAGCCAACCCGATTCCGGCTAAATTTGCGCTGCATGCGATGGGCATGATTGAGGCCGGTATTCGCTTGCCGCTCACCTGGCTGTCGCAACCCATGCAGCCACTGGTACTCGATGCGCTGACCCAAGCCGGCATCGACCTCGGCTGAACTCGAATTCTCGCCCTAACTCTCGTGGAGATGGAAAGAAATGCGTTTTAAGGCACCCATGCGTGTAAAAGTTTGGCTTCCGCTCATGGTGGCAATGGGCATGAGCGCGTGTTCATCCATTCCCGGCTTGGGCAAGGATGACGCCAAAGAAGCTCGACGTTACGGAAGCTTGCCCAATCTTGAAGTGCCGCCGGCATTTACTGCTCCTGATGCTTCGCTGAATACCGACGTGCCGCGTTCAGCGACGGCACGCGGCGAGGCAGGGAAGGGTGATCGTACGGGGGTGAGCGGCGTGTTGCCACGCACGGCGGATGTTACGGTCGAGGGGCCGCCAGACGCCCGCTGGCTCAATGTGCAGGCCAGTGCGGAAAGCGTCTGGCCGCGCTTGATGACTTTTTTGCAGATGGAAGGCTATCCGCTCAAGCGTCAGGATCCCAAATTGGGTGTCATGGAGTCCGATTGGGTGGGCAAGGGTGATAATGCGCCCGAGCCGACCGGGTTGCAGGGGCTGTTGAAAAATGTCACCACGTTCTTTTTCAAGCCGGAGTACCAGGATCGCATTCGCTTGCGCATCGAGCGGGGTGACACCGACCAACAAACCCGCGTTTTCCTCACCAGCCAACGCATGGAGTTGACCGAGGCCAAAACACGTCCGATCGATGGTAAGGACTATGAAGGCTTTACCTGGGCACCTTCACCAGAAAATCGCGAATTTGATGCAGAAATGATGGAACGCCTGGTGGTGTTTCTCAGTGGCGACAAAGAAGCTGGCAAGGCCAAAATGGCCGCCTCGTTGCAGCCTCGCGTGACCTTTGTCAACGACGATGGCAAGCAGTATTTGCTGTTCGAGCAGTCCTTGCCGGTGGCATTCAATCGCACGCGCGCTGCGGCTGAGCGTCTGGGCTTTGATATCGTGGGCAGTAGCTCAGGAGAGAGCCTGCAACTCAGCCACCCCAACCCACGTAGCCTCTATCAAGGCATCGTGCTGCGCGGTGTTGAGCTCAAGCCGACCATCGGCAGCACACCTGTCACCTTGACCCTGAGCTTCAAGCCCTTGAGTGCAGCCAAAACGCAGTTGAACATGCAGGACATCAAAGGCGACAAGGAACTGCCACAGTTCTCCACCGTGGTTGGGCAGCAGTTGGCCAACCAACTGCGTTGATACGAGGTGTCGATCGGTCATGGCCACCGGCGTGAGCATGCAAACTGCTGAATGGGCACACACTGAGGCGGTTGAGCCTGCCGCCGTGCGCGATCAGCGGCTCGCCGCAGCACGCCACGGCCTGCAACCGCACTTCAGTGAGCAGGTGGCCTTCGAAGACGTGGCATTCGCGCTGGATATGGCGGTGATTCCCAAGGGGGCGTTTTTCATGGGCTCACCGCCCAAAGAATTTGCGCGCAAGGAGCTTGAGGGGCCGCAGCACAAGGTGACGGTGCATCGTGACTTTGCCATGATGCGACACAACGTCACTCTCGCGGCCTACACGCATTTCATTGAGGCCACGGGTTACCACCGTCCGCGTCCCTACAGTTGGAAACATCCTGAGTTTCCGGTGTTCAATGTCTGTTTTCATGATGCGCAGGCATTTGCCCAGTGGTTGTCCGAGCTCACAGGGCACACCTGGCGCCTGCCCACCGAGGCGGAGTGGGAATACGCAGCGCGTGCGGGCACGGAGACGGCGTTCGCTTTTGGTGACAAGATTCACCGCAGCGAAGTGAACTGTGCAGGTGGGCTGCATTGCACGCGCGGTTTTTATTTCTGCGGCATCAGCCGACCGGTAACGATCGGCAGTTTGCCTGCCAACCACTGGGGCTTGCATGAAATGCACGGCAACATGCAGGAGTGGGTGCTGGATCACTGGACGGGCAAAGGGTATGCAGGGATTCCCCGCGCGGCGCACGAGCCGATGTGCGAGGGCGATGGTCGACTGCGTGTGGTGCGCGGCGGCTCGTGGTTCGATCCTCCCGGCATGGCGCGCAGCGCGGCGCGCTGGTATCGCGAGCATGTGGAGTTCGATTTGAACCTGAGTTTTCGCTTGGTGCGTGAGTTGGGTGGTTTGCGCTGATGACGGAGGCTCAAGCTCATCACGTGCGCACGCCAACCATCGCGCTGGGCGCCTGGGATTGGCGTCATGAGGCTTGGCAAGGCGTGTTTTATCCGCAGGATTTGCCGCTGGAGTGGCAGCTGACCTTTTATGCCAATGAGTTTGATGCGGTCGGTTTGCCTACCGCCGCGTGGCTGACCCCTCCACTGGCAGAGCTCGAATCCTGGCTGGAAAACACCCAAGCGGGTTTTCGCTTTCACTTGGTCATGCCTTCTGCCGTGCTCAAGGGTGAGGAGGATATTTTTGCGCAGATTACCGAGCGCTTGAGCCTGTTGCAGCCGCGCTTGGGTTCGGTATTGCTGCCCACGGCAACCGAAGCCTGCATGTCCATGCTTGGGCTGCTCCTGCCTGCGGGCGTGCCGGCCTACGGTTTACACGCAGGTCGTCTTGTGCCGCAGGCGATGCCGGATTTTCATGCCGTGATGGATCAGAGCACCGCGCCCCTGGTCATGCTCGGTCATGAACCCGAAGCACCGACTCCCGCGGCGCAACGTAGCCGCCAGCGTGCCTTGCGTGCCGGCATGGATGCGCTGGCGCTGCGCCGCAAGGCAACCATTCTGGTGCAGGATGATGCGCCGAACATGCTGACCCGCTTGGAGGAGTTGCGTTCACTGCGTGCGTTGCTTGGATGGCACTGATGGGCATGCATCCTTCCGCGCCACTGGTTGAAATCCGCAATCTCAGCTTTCGTCGTGGTTCAAGGCTGATTTTCGATCAGATCAGCATGTACATTCCACGCGGGCGCATCACCGGCATCATGGGGCCGAGTGGTACGGGCAAAACCACCTTGCTCAAGTTGATCGGCGGCCAGTTGCGCCCGGATGCTGGTGAGGTCTGGGTGGATGGGCAGAATGTACACACCCTGTCACGTAAGGCGTTGTTTGGGCTGCGCCAGCGCATGGGCATGCTGTTTCAGCACGGTGCGTTGCTCACCGATCTTTCGGTGTTTGAGAACGTCGCCTTTCCGCTGCGCGAGCATACACGCTTGCCGGAAAGCATGATTCACGATCTGGTACTGATGAAGCTCAACGCCGTCGGCTTGCGTGGCGCGCGTGATCTTGCCACCGCGCAGCTCTCCGGCGGCATGGCGCGGCGTGTGGCCTTGGCGCGTGCACTGGCACTCGACCCGGAGCTTGTGATGTACGACGAGCCGTTCACCGGGCAAGATCCCATCACCCTGGGCGTGCTGGTGCGCTTGATCCGCAGCCTCAACGATGCCCTGGGTTTGACCAGCATCCTGGTGTCGCATGATGTGGCCGAAACCCTGTCGATTGCCGATTACCTGTATGTGCTGGCCGATGGCAAGGTGGTGGCCGAGGGCACGCCTGCGGAAATTGCGCAGCACGATTCCGCTCAGGTGCGTCAGTTCATGCAGGGTTTGCCCGACGGGCCGGTGCCGTTTCATTATCCTGCACCGGATCTGGCCACCGATTTTGCCTTGCCGATGAAGCGGGGGGCGGCATGATTGACCTTCTCGCGCGACTTGGGCGCAGTGTGCAGGAAGCTTTGGCAAGGTTGGGTCGCTGGTTCCTGTTTATGCTCATCTTGCTGCCGGCACTGCCCGCAGCGTTGCTTCGCCCGGCGCTGCTGCGTGACCAGTTGTACCAACTGGGCGTTCTGTCGTTGCAAATCATCCTCGTCGCCGGTGCCTTCGTTGGTTTGGTGCTGGGTTTGCAGGGGTATTCGATTCTGGCCACCTATGGCTCGGCGGAATCGCTTGGCGTGGTGGTGGCCTTGTCGCTGGTGCGCGAACTGGGGCCTGTGTTGACGGCACTGCTGTTCGCCGGTCGTGCCGGCTCGGCGCTCACCGCCGAGCTTGGGTTGATGAAGTCCACCGAGCAGCTCGCCGGCATGGAGATGATGGCGGTCGATCCCTTGCGGCGGGTGGTGGCGCCACGTTTCTGGGCGGGGGTGATCGCCATGCCGCTGCTTGCCGCGCTGTTCTCCTGGGTGGGGATTCTTGGCGGCTTTGCCGTGGGGGTGGGGCTGTTGGGCGTGGACATGGGCGCCTATTGGTCGCAGATTCAGTCGCAGGTGGATATCTACGATGATGTGCTCAACGGCGTGATCAAAAGCGTGGTCTTCGGTGTGGTGGCGGTATGGATCGCGCTGTTCGAGGGCTATGATTGTGTGCCCACGGCGGAAGGGGTTAGCCGGGCAACCACGCGCACCGTGGTCAATACCTCGCTCGCCGTCTTGGGTTTGGATTTCATCATGACCGCCTTGATGTTCAACGTGTGAGAGTGTGAGCCGGAAAACATGGAAAGCAGTCGCGTGAAAGATGTCTGGGTGGGGGCGTTCGTTGCGCTGGGCTTGGCCGCGCTCACCTTGCTGGCTCTAAACGCCAGCAATCTTTTGAGTCTGCCATCGCAGCAGGGTTACGTGCTCACCGCTGAGTTCGACAACATCGGCGGACTGAAAGTGCGCGCGCCGATCAAGCTCGGCGGCGTGGTTGTGGGCAGGGTCGAGCGTATTGGCATCGACCCGCAGAGCTTTCGTGCCGTGGTGAGTATGAATATCGAACCGCAGTACGCCATTTTTCCCAAAGATACCTCCGCGGCGATCTATACTTCCGGGTTGTTGGGGGAGCAGTACATCGGTCTCTCGCCTGGCGCGGAAGATGCGCTGCTCAAGCCGGGGGATCGCATTGCCATGACGCAATCCGCCATCGTGCTGGAAAATCTCATCAGTCAATTCCTGTTTCAGAAAGCCGCCGAGGAGGAGAAGAAATGAGTCCTGTGAAGTGTGCGATCATGCGCCACACTGCTTTGGCGGTGCTGTTGGCCAGCGGGCTTGCCTTGGCAGCCCCCGGGGTCGGCGCACAGACGGTGAATCTGGAACAGGCCGTGGACATGGCACTGAAGGCAGACCCGCGCATTCGCGAACGCGAGGCAGTGGTGGATCGCGCACGTGCCGTGCTGGACGAGGTGTATGGCCGTGCGGGCTTGCGCATCGATGCCAATGCCTATGTCTCTGCCGTGCCGGGACTGAAAGGCGGTTTTTTCAAAGACGGCGCGACGACCTGCACCACCTGCACCTTGCGTGATGATGCCGGCAAATTCAATGATGGCATTTCCGTGCTCGCCGGTTTGCAGTTTGCCCTGATTCAACCGCTGATCACGTTTGGTAAGGTGGAAAACTACTCGGCTGCCGCGCAGGGGCAAATCACGGTGCGTGAAGGGGATGTACGCCTCAGCCGCGCCCAAACCCAGCTGGACGTGCGCAAAGCCTATTACGGCTATTTGGCCGCGCGCGATACGCGCGTGTTTTTGCAGGATCTGATCAGCAAGATCGAGTCGGTGCTCGCCGGTATGGAAAAGCGCCGCGCGAGTGGCAAGGCACAATCGGAAGGTAACCTGTACGCAGTGCAGGCCGTGCGCGGCTCGGTCGGGCGATATCTCGCGCAGGCGAAATCGATTGAAGCGCTGTCGCTGGATGGGCTGAAAACCCTGGTGGGTGTACCCATATCTGCACCCTTGCAGGTGGCTGATGAGCACATCCAGCCGGTCGAACTGCCTGCGGGCGCACTGGATGACATGGTGAAAACCGCGCTGGCGCAACGTGAGGAAATGGCACAGGTGGAAGCCGGCATGGCTGCCTTGCGTTCGCTGGTGCAAGCGCGCCGCGCGGAAATGTATCCCGACCTTTACGCCGCCGTCGTTGGCGGTGCAGCGGTGGCGCCGGGGCGTGACACGCTGGACAACCCTTACATCTTCGACAATTTCAATCACGCCTATGCCGCGCCCGTGCTGGGTTTGGGCTGGAACATCCGCCCTGGCATGGTCAATGCGCAAACCCGTCAGGCCGAGGCGGACCTGCGTGAGGTCACGGAGAAAGCCAATCTGGCGCGCATCGGTATTCCCTTCCAGGTGGCTGAAGCCTACCACCGCGCCAAGGGCGGGCAGGAGGCGGTGCAGCAGCTCAAAGAGGGCTTCACCGCTGGTCGGCGCTGGTTTACCACCGTGTTCATGGATGCTGAGGCCGGTGCGGTGGACATGGCGCTGCTGGTGGAAGCCTTCCGCACCTACACCACGCTGTACGCCGATTATTTGCTCGGCATCAACGATTACAACATGCAGGTTGCCCAGCTGCGTCATGCCCTGGGCGAATGGAAATAGGATAAGGTCATCATGCTACACACCACCCGTCGCCAATTTCTCTTCGCGCTCGCCTTGACGCTGGGCAGTGTGCCCAGTCTGCATGCCGCTGCAGTGGATGAGGCACCGCTGAATCTGATCAAAACCACGTCGGATGAAGTGCTTGCTGCGATCAAAGCCAACAGCGAGAAGATCAAGACCGACCCGAAAGTGGTCAACGCGCTGGTGGAGAAAATGGTGTTGCCGCATGTTGATTTTCAGGCGATGAGCAAATCGGTGCTGGCGGTCAACTGGCGGCGTGCCTCGGCGGCACAACAGGCGGCATTCACTGATGCCTTCCGCGAGCTTTTGGTGCGCACCTATTCCAAGTCGCTGGGTGAATATGACGGGCAAAAGGTGACCTATTTCCCGATGCGTCCGGAGACTGATCCGAACGAGGCTCTGGTGCGCACCGAAATTCAGGCCAAGTCCGGCATGCCGATTCCGGTGGCTTACCGCTTGCGCAAGAACGAGCAGGGCGTGTGGAAAATCATCGACGTGGTGATCGATGAAGTGAGTCTGGTGAACAACTACCGCAACACCTTCGCGCAGGATGTGCAGAAGGTGGGTCTCGATGGCTTGATCAAGCAGTTGCGCACGACCGCGGCGGAAGGCGGGGTTTGATCTTCTTTAAGCCTCTGATGCGGTCTTTTTTGACGCCCTGCTCGTTGTTCAGCACCCTTGATTGATCGAATTTTTAGATCAATTCGCCCCGTTTTTTGCTCTGATTGATCGAATTTTTCGATCGATTGTTTTTGCAACGCCTCAGCTGCCAGCATCCTTGGGATAGGCCACGACATGATCGATGGCGAGGCGGATGCCGATCATTTCGCCGAGCGCATGGTCATGATGCGAGGGCACGAGCGAAAGAATCTGCGCGCCGCTGGCCAGTTGCAGGGTGTAGAGAAATTCCGCGCCGCGAAAGGCTTTTTTGATGATGCGCGCCTGCATGGGGCTGGTGTCATCGTGCACCACATCGTCCGGGCGAATCAGTACATCCACCTTGCATCCCTGCCAGCAGGCACTGCATGCCTCATCGCCGCATTGTGCCGGAATGATGCCTTGCAGGGTGCCGAGTTCGATGTCCACCTGCCAACGGTTGCGCACCGTGCCGGGCAGGAACACACCCATGCCGACGAAGTCGGCAACAAAACGATTCACCGGGCGGTGATAGACATTGTAGGCCGTATCCCATTGCTGGATGTGCCCCTGCTGCATCACGCCCACCCAGTCGGCCATGGCGAAGGCTTCGTGCTGGTCGTGGGTGACCATCAGCGCGGTGATGCCTTCGTGCTTGATGATGTCGCGCACCTCGCCGGCCAGTTTTTCGCGCAGTTCAACGTCCAGATTGGAAAAGGGCTCATCAAGCAGGAGCAGGGCAGGTTTGGGCGCGAGAGCACGCGCCAGGGCGACGCGCTGCTGCTGCCCGCCGGAAAGTTCATGCGGATAGGCTGTGGCGCGTTGACGCAGGCCGATGATGTCCAGCAGTGCGTCGGTGCGTTTTTGCCGTGAGGTCTTATCCAGACGATGCAGCCCGAAGGCGATATTGTCGGCAATGTTCAGGTGAGGAAACAGGGCATAGTCCTGAAACACCATGCCGACCTGACGCTGTTCAGGCGGCATGACCTCCCCGGGTTGGCTCATGAGCTGCCCGTTGATTTGTATGCTACCGGCAGAGGGCGCCTCAAAACCGGCGATCAGGCGCAGCGCCGTAGTTTTGCCGCAACCCGACGGGCCGAGCAGGCAGGCGATTTCGCCGTTGTGCAGGGTGAAACTCAGCGCTTCGAGCACATGGTCGTGCAGGTAACGGCTGGCAAGGTTTTCGATCTGAAGGACAGGTGACATGCCGCGGTGGGTGTGGGTTCGTGGTAGGTAATGATAATCTGAGAAGCATTTTCATTCACCGCCTCATCCATCGTCCTCGTCCAACCACACCATGCCCCGTCTGAATCTGCTTTCCATCCTGACTGTTGTACTGGCGCTCGTCGTGGCTTTGCCGCTGCTTGGCTTGTTGGTGCAGGCCTGGCGTGTCGATGATCAAGGGGTCTGGCAGCACTTGGTGGACACGGTGTTGACGGACTACCTGCGCAATAGCCTGCTGCTGGCCTTGGGTGTGGGTGTGGGTACATTGCTGCTCGGTACGGGGAGTGCGTGGTTGGTCACGCGCTATCGCTTTGTGGGGCAGCAAACGTTGCAATGGGCCTTGCTGTTGCCGCTGGCCATGCCGACCTATGTGATTGCGTATGTGTACACCGACGCGCTGCAATTTGCAGGTCCCGTGCAAAGCACTTTACGTGAGCTGTTTGGCTGGCAGCGTGGGGATTACTGGTTTTTTGAGATTCGCTCATTGCCGGGTTTGGTGCTGATTTTCAGCCTGGTGTTGTACCCCTATGTTTACGTGTTGATGCGTGATGCCTTTCTTGATCGTCCGGCCAGTACCGAGGAAGTGGCGCGAAGCCTGGGTCTGAGTCGTGTGCAAACCTGGTGGCGCGTGATTCTGCCCATGGCGCGTCCAGCGCTGGTGGCGGGCTTGGCGTTGGCCTTGATGGAGGCGTTTGCTGAGTTTGGCGCGGTGTCGTACTTCGGTGTCAACACGCTGACCACCGGCATTTACAAAGCTTGGTATTCATTTGCCAGCCCCACGGTGGCCGCCCAACTGGCACTTGGTCTGGTGGGCTTGATGCTGCTGACCATGTGGCTGGAAAAATCAGCGCGTGGACGCGCGCGCTATCACGCGCTGTCATCCCGTCGTGTTGCACCTCAGCCCTTGCGTGGCTGGCGTGCGGTATGGGTCATGTCGCTCTGCGCTTTACCTATATTGGCTGGCTTTGTTTTGCCCGCCGTCTGGCTGGTGCGACTTGCTTTGGCGGATGCAGCAGCTTGGCTGGATGCGCGCTACTGGGCGTTTGCCTGGAATAGTGTCTGGCTCGCTGCAAGTGCGGCGTTGCTCGCCTTGGGCGCTGCGCTGTCGCTCGGTTATGCCACACGCATGCGACAAAGCGCATGGCTGCATGCGCTCAAGCGCTTTGCCCTGATGGGCTATGCCGTGCCGGGGACGGTTTTGGCAGTGGGCTTGCTGATTCCGCTGACTAGCTTCGATCACGCTTTGATTGCTTGGGGGCGCGAGGTGTGGGGTGCGCAATGGACACTTTGGCTGACGGGCACGGTGTTCGCCTTGCTATTTGCTTATCTGGTGCGTTTTTTGACCGTGGCATCCCATGCGGTGGACAGCAGTTTTGTGCGTATTCGCCCCAGTCTGGACGATGCAGCGCGTGGCATGGGGCTTTCTCGTGGGCAAGTGCTGTGGCGCGTGCACCTGCCTTTGCTGCGCGGCGGCATGCTCAGTGCGCTGCTGTTAGTGTTTGTCGAAGTGATGAAAGAGTTGCCTGCGACGATCGTGCTGCGCCCGTTCAATCTGGATACGCTGGCCACCCAGGTGTTCGTACTCGCCGCTGATGAGCGGCTGGCCGAGGCTGCCGTGCCGTCATTGATGATCGTACTGGTGGGGTTGTTGCCGGTGATCTTGCTCACCCGCGCCATGCGGCGCTTGATATGAGCGACAAGAAAAAACCCCGCAGTGCGCGGGGTGTCGTCGATTAATCTTGTCTGGTCATTACTTCCAGCCAGCCTTGTCGATCAGGCGTTGCGCTGTGGGAATTTCCTTGGCCAGTTTGCTGGCATTGAGCGGATCGATCTTGAATGTGCCCATTTTTTCCAGCTGCGGGTTGTCAATTTTCACGCTCGCGACCACCGGCCATTCATTGTTGCCGTCCGCAAAGTATTTTTGCGCGCTGTCACTGGCCAGATATTCCAGAAACTTGATGGCAGCTTCTTTGTGGGGCGCGTGTTTCAGCATGCCGCCGCCCGAGATGTTGACATGTGTGCCCGTGCTGGTCTGGTTGGGAAAAATCAGACCGACGTTTTCTGCCACCTTGATGTCTTCGGGTTTGTCCGAGGCCATCAAACGCGCCATGTAGTAGTGGTTGGTCAGTGCCAGTTCACACTCGCCAGCGGCAATGGCTTTCATCTGATCGGTATCCCCGCCCTTGGGTGGACGCGCCAGGTTGGCGACGATGCCTTCCACCCATTGCTGCGCCTTGACTTCACCTTGATGGTTGATGATCGAGGCTACCAGTGTGAGGTTGTAGGGATTGTTGCCGCTGCGCATGCACAACTTACCTTTGTTTTCCGCTTTGGCGAGATCGTCATAGCTCGTCACACTTTCGGGCTTGACCTTGTTCTTGTCGTAGGCGATCACCCGCGCGCGGTAGGAAAATCCAAACCAGCGATCGTCGGTGGAGCGGTACTGTGCGGGGATGCGCTGGTGCAGAACGTCCGACTTCACCGGAGCGAATAAACCGGCTTCATCGGCAGCTTGCAGACGCGCTGCGTCCACCGTGAGGAACACATCGGCGGGGCTTGCCGCGCCTTCGCGCTTGATGCGCTCGAATAGCTCGTCTTCTTTACCTTCGATGCGGTTGATCTTGATGCCGGTGGCATCGGTGAAGTCTTTGTACAGCGCCTCATCGGTTTTGTAATGCCGAGCGGTGTAAAGATTCAGCTCGCTCGCCCAGGCGGGGACGGTGAGTCCTGCGAGCATCAGGGCGGTGAGCAGAGGTTTGGTACTGAGTTTTCTCATGGATGGATAGCCTTGCTGTTGTTGAATGGCGTGCGTATTGAGCAACAAATGAGAATTATTTGCAACCGCATTTAATGTGCAGAAATGTCATTCACAGGCTTGTCACTGTGTCAGACTAGCTTCTCAATCAACCTTACCTGCACGAACTCTTATGGATGCTTTGGTTCTCGTCATCAACTGCGGTAGTTCATCACTCAAATTCGCCGTGTTTGATGCGGACGCGCAGCAGGTGGTGTTGAGTGGTCTTGCGGAAAAGCTTGGGCATGCCGATGCGAGTTTGCACATGTTCTATGCCGGGGTTAAGACCCATGTGACATTACCCGATGCAGATCATCGCGCTGCGATGCACAGCGTGGTGGCGCAACTGCATGCCACTGGGCTGGCTGAGAAAATTGCTGCCATTGGGCATCGCGTGGTGCACGGGGGTGAGGTGTTCAAAAGCTCGGTGCGTATCGATGATGCGGTGTTGGCGCAGATCGAGCAGTGTGTGCCGCTCGCGCCCCTGCACAATCCGGCCAATCTGCTTGGGATTCGCCATGCGCAGGAGGCGCTTCCGCATGTGCCGCAGGTGGCGGTGTTCGATACAGCCTTCCATCAAAGCATGCCCGAACATGCTTTCCTTTACGCGGTGCCCTACGATCTTTACACCACGCAGGGGGTGCGGCGCTATGGGTTTCATGGCACCAGCTACCGCTTTGTGGTGCGTGAGGCAGCGCACATGCTGCAAAAAGCGCCGTCCGATGTTTCCCTGGTCTGCGCCCACCTGGGCAACGGTGCCAGTGTCGCAGCCGTTCGCCACGGTCAAAGTGTGGACACCAGCATGGGGCTGACGCCGCTTGAAGGTTTGGTGATGGGCACACGCTCGGGCGATGTCGATCCCGGGCTGTTTGACTTTCTGGCGCAACGCCGGGACATGGATGTTGCGCAAATCACTGAGCTGTTGAATAAACAATCCGGTTTACTTGGCTTGTCGGCGCTGTCCAGCGATTGTCGTGAGCTGGAGCAGGCCATGGTGCAAGGCCATGCAGGGGCGCGCCGCGCGCTTGAAAAGTTCTGCTACCAGCTTGCCAAACACATCGCCGGCCAGTGGATTGCGGCAGGTCAGGTCGATGCACTGGTGTTCACCGGCGGCATTGGTGAAAACTCCGCCTGGGTGCGCGCTCGCACCATCGCATGGCTGCAGCCTTTGAGTGTGATGCTCGAAGCGGAGCGCAATCATGCCTGTACGGCGGGACGGAGTGGCTGGATTCACGCCGAGGGTTCAGTGCCTGTGTTGGTGGTGCACACCAATGAAGAGCAAATGATTGCACTGGATACCGCCGAACTTGTGTTTGCTCTAGATTCAAGCGGAGATTGAGGCCATGCACACCTTTTTTCTTGCTCCGGTAGGTTATGGCGTGGGTTTAACCACGGTGGCGCTGGGTTTGGTGCATGCGCTGTCACAAAAGGGGCTCAAGGTGGGCTTCGTCAAACCGATTGCGCAAGAACCGGCGGGAACGGTTGAGCTGAGCACGCATTTCGTACGCCAGATTCAACACTGCCCCGCGCCGGATCCGATCAGCATGGAGCGTGCGGAGCATTTGCTCAGCCAGGGTATGGAAGATCAGTTGATGGAGGAGATTGTCAGCCTTTATCAACAGGCGCTCGATAAGGTGGATGTGATGGTGGTCGAAGGCATGGTGCCCAATCCGCAGCATGCCTTCGTCGCGGCGCTCAATCGCACCATTGCGCTGAATTTGCAGGCTGGGGTCATTTTGGTGGGCGCGGCAGGCGAGCAGGGCATGGCGGCATTGGTCGAGCAGTTTGAGCTGACTGCGTCGAACTATAGCAGTCACATCCATTTGGCGGGGTTCATCATCAACCACCTTCCTGCGCAAACGGATGCCATGCGTTTGGGTGCCGATGTGCTGGAACGCAGCCAGCCATTGCACGCCCTGCGCATGGCTTTTCTTGGCGGCATTCCGCATACCGCCGAACTGCTTCAGCCGCGTACCCAAGATATCGTTGCCGTGCTCAAGGCGCGGGTACTGAATGCGGGCGAATTGAGTACTCGTCGTGTTGACCAGCGCCTGATCATCGCGCGTTCCGTGCCGCACATCGTGCATTTGTTCAAGCCAGGCGCCTTGATCATGAGCCCGGGCGATCGTGATGATGTGATGATGGCGGTGGCGCTGGCCACACTCAGTGGCATTCCTCTGGCCGGCCTGCTGCTTACCTCGAATGCTGAGCCTGAGCCTAGCATTCAGACACTATGCCAAAAAGCATTTTCCGCCGAGTTGCCCGTATTGATCACCGAGTACAACAGCTTCGAATCGGCCAGCCTGCTCAACCAAATGAGCACGCATGTGCCAGCGGATGATTTGTTACGCATGCGTCGGGTCATCGAGGTGGTGGCCGAACACCTTGATCTGAGCCCGTTGCTGCAACACATGACGCTGCCGCGGCAGGTGCGCCTCACGCCGCCGGCATTTCGTTTCCAGTTGGTGGAAAAAGCTCGCCGCTTGAAAAAACGCATCGTCCTGCCCGAAGGCGACGAGCCGCGCACCATTCAGGCTGCCGCCATCTGTGCACAGAAGGGCATCGCCCGCTGTGTCTTGCTCGGCCAGCGCGATGTGATCCTAAACGTGGCGGAGGCGCACGGCGTTGTTTTGCCAGAAGAGGTGGACATCCTCGAACCGCAAGCGATTCGTCCCGATTATGTCGCGCCCATGGTGGAATTGCGTAAGCACAAAGGCTTGAGTCCGGCCATGGCCGAGCAGCAGCTGGAGGATAACGTGGTGCTTGGCACCATGATGCTGCATCAGGGGCATGTGGATGGTCTGGTGTCCGGCGCGGTGCATACCACGGCCAATACCATCCGCCCCGCCTTGCAGCTGATCAAGACTGCGCCCGGTGCCAAGTTGGTGTCCAGTGTGTTTTTCATGCTCATGCCCGACCAGGTGCTGGTGTATGGTGACTGCGCGGTCAATCCCGATCCCAATGCCGAAGAGCTGGCCGACATTGCCATTCAGTCAGCGGATTCGGCTGCGGCGTTTGGCATCACGCCGCGTGTGGCGATGATTTCCTACTCCACTGGCGAATCGGGGCAGGGGGATGATGTGGTGAAAGTGCGCACTGCCACCGAGATCGTACGTACGTTGCGTCCCGACATCATCATCGATGGTCCGATGCAATACGACGCGGCGAGTGTGGAATCCGTGGGCAAACAGAAAGCACCGCATAGCCCCGTGGCAGGAAAGGCGACCGTGTTTGTGTTCCCGGATCTGAATACCGGCAATACCACCTACAAGGCGGTGCAGCGCGCAGCGAATGTGGTCAGCGTCGGTCCGATGCTGCAGGGCTTGCGCAAGCCGGTCAACGACCTATCACGCGGTGCCTTGGTGGAAGACATTGTGTACACCATTGCTTTGACGGCGATTCAAGCGGCGCAGGTCGCGTAGCACCTTGGGGACTATGCTTTTCATCTAGCTCATGGGTGCAGGGTTGGTTCTTGCCCTACCGCTGGGGTTCGTGCTGCGTTAACCTCCGCCGCATTCACACGTCAAGGCAATGTCTTAATGATCGAATTACGTCACCTGCGCATGGTGCAGGCACTGGCCGAAACCGGTTCGGTGTCGGCTGCGGCGGAGCGTGTGCATCTCACTCAGTCGGCACTCTCCCACCAGCTTGGCGCATTGGAGCGCTACTTGGGGGTGGTGTTGCTGGATCGCTCGCGACGCCCCTTGCGCCTGTCTCCGGCCGGTGAGCGTTTACTCGTGGCCGCACGGCGTGTTCTGCCTGAAGTGGAGGCCGCGCGGCTGGATGTATTGCGCCTGGCGCATCAGCATGCACCCGAGCAATTGCGCATCGCCGTGGAGTGTCACTCGTGTTTCGACTGGCTGATGCCAGCCATGGATGCCTATCGGGGTCAGTACCCTGAGGCTGAGCTGGATCTGGTGAGTGGATTTTTGCCCGAGCCGCTGGATTTGCTGCTGGATGATCGTGCCGACTTGGCCGTGGTGTCGCAGCGGCGAGATTGGCCCGGCGTGAGTTTCTTGCCGCTGTTTCGCTATGAAATCGTTGCCCTGCTTGCACCGGGGCATGACCTTGCCGACAAGCCTTGGCTGGAGGCGAATGACTTTGCGACGCAAACGCTGATCACCTATCCCGTACCGGATCAGGCGCTGGATGTGATGCAGCGTGTGCTCAAGCCTGCAGGCATCAGCCCGCAACGGCGCACGGCGGAGTTGACGATTGCCATCTTGCAACTGGTTGCTTCGCGTCGCGGTGTGGCGGCTCTGCCACGTTGGGCTGCACAGGCACAGATCGAACGCGGTTATGTTTTGGCGCGGCCGATTGGCGCGCAGGGCTTGTGGGGCAGTCTGTATGCCGCCTTTCGCAGTGATGATGTGAGTCTGCGTCAGCGCTTTGTCGAAGTGTTGCGTCATAGCGCATTTCAGACCCTGGTGGGCTTGGCCGAGGTGGAGGAAAACCCCGCATAAGCTGATGCTTTGTCAAGCTGTCATCTTGCGGGTTTAGCCTTGAACTTAAATCGGTCGTGTTAAGCTTGCACACATCCGTTTGACCCACTGTTGTGATGAGGTAAATCCATGGCTTTCGTACTTCCTGATCTGACCTATGCCTATGATGCGCTGGAAAAATCTTTCGATGCGCGCACGATGGAAATCCACCACACCAAGCACCATGGCGCTTATGTCACCAACTGCAATAACGCCATTGCCGGCACCGAGTGGGACGGCAAAAGCGTCGAAGAGTTGATGGCAAACATCTCCAAACTGCCCGTGGCGGTGCGCAACAATGGCGGTGGGCATTACAACCATAGCTTGTTCTGGCAGGTACTCTCCCCCAATGGCGGTGGTCAGCCCGCGGGTCAGCTTTTGGCAGACATCGAGAACGCATTCGGTGGCTTTGCGCAGTTCCGTGAAAAATTCTCCACGGCGGGCGTCACCCGTTTTGGTTCAGGCTGGGCGTGGTTGATTGTCAATGCCGCGGGTAATCTCGAAGTGTGCTCCACGCCCAATCAGGACAACCCACTGATGGACATTGCCGAAGTCAAGGGCACACCGATTCTGGGTATGGACGTGTGGGAACACGCTTACTACCTGCGTTACCAGAACCGTCGCCCGGATTACATCAACGCCTTCTGGGATGTGGTCAACTGGGACGAGGTTGCGGCGCGCTACGCAGCACTCAAGTCTTGAG
Organism: uncultured Halothiobacillus sp.; assembly: GCA_964402435.1. Classification (GTDB taxonomy): domain Bacteria; phylum Pseudomonadota; class Gammaproteobacteria; order Halothiobacillales; family Halothiobacillaceae; genus Thiofaba. The sequence continues at coordinate 40,863 of CAYOCG010000005.1, forward strand.
TTGACGATGTCCCGCGCCCTTCCCAATCAGAGGAGGCGCGGGTAAACTCATCCAACCAGACCCCCTATGGGGTCTTTCCTATTTTTACGCCATTTTCCACGGGGAATCCGGCCATGAGCAGCCTGCATCTGATGAACACGTATAACCGCCAACCTGTCACATTTGTGCGCGGTGAGGGCGTGTACCTCTGGGATACGGAAGGCAAGCAATACTTCGATGCCATTACCGGTGTAGCGGTGTGTGGTCTGGGTCATGCACAGCCGGACATTGCTCGTGCGCTCAGCGAGCAGGCGAGCACCCTGATTCATACCTCCAACATCTATGGCATTGCCTGGCAGGATAAGCTGGCTGATCGTCTGAGTGCGCTGTCCGGTATGGACAAAGTGTTTTTCTGCAATTCCGGCGCAGAAGCCAATGAGGCGGCGATCAAGCTGGCGCGTCTGCATGGCCATCGTAAAGGACTGTCCGATCCGCACATCGTGGTCATGGAATCGAGTTTCCATGGCCGCACGCTTGCCACGCTCAGCGCGACGGGCAACCGTAAGGTGCAGGCAGGGTTTGAGCCATTGGTCAGTGGTTTTGTGCGTGTGCCCTATGGCGACATGGAAACCCTGCGCCAGGTGGCGGCCAAGGATCGCAACATCGTTGCTGTACTGGTTGAGCCGGTGCAAGGGGAGGGGGGCATTCGTGTCCCCAGCGCGGATTACCTGCGCGACATCCGCGCACTGTGCGATGCGCAAGGCTGGTTGATGATGGTGGACGAAGTACAGACGGGCGTCGGGCGCACGGGAGCATGGTTTGCACATCAGCACGCGGGCATTCGCCCGGATGTGATGAGTTTGGCCAAAGGACTGGGCAACGGTGTGCCGGTCGGTGCATGCTTGGCTGCCGGTGCTGCGGCTGAACTTTTCGGCCCAGGCAATCACGGATCAACTTTTGGCGGCAATCCACTGATGTGCCGTGTGGCGCATACTGTGCTTGAGGTGATCGAACGCGATGGTTTGGTCGAACGCGCGGCGGTGCTGGGTGAGCGTATTCGTGAAGGATTAGCCGCGCGTCTGCGCGGTGTGCACGGCGTGCTGGAGGTTCGCGGCAAAGGCTTGATGATCGGCGTGCAGCTCGATCGTCCATGTGCGGCATTGGTCGGGCAGGCGCTGCAAGCCGGCATGCTGATCAATGTCACGGCGGACAGCGTGATCCGTCTGCTGCCTGCGTTGGTGATGAGTGACGCGCAGGCAGATCATCTGTGCGATGTGCTTGCCGGCTTGGTGCAAAACTTTCTTGCACAAAGCGCTGCGGAGAGTCATGCATGATGCCGCGCCATTTCTTGACGCTGGATGATCTCAGCTACGACGAACTGCGTGGCGTGCTCCACCGTGCCCGGCACCTCAAAGCCGCGCGTGCTGCGGGTGAGGCGGTGCTCACCCTGCAAAACCGCGTGCTGGGCATGATTTTTGAGAAAGCTTCCACCCGCACGCGGGTGTCGTTCGAAGCAGGCATGGCGCAACTGGGTGGTCATGCCATTTTCCTCTCGCCGCGTGATACCCAGCTTGGGCGTGGGGAGCCGATTGCCGATAGCGCACGTGTGCTGTCGCGTATGGTGGATATCATCATGATTCGTGCGCACCGTCATGCGGATATTGAAGAGTTTGCCCGTTATTCTCGTGTACCGGTGATCAATGCACTGACGGAAAAATACCATCCCTGTCAGCTTTTGGCCGATGTGATGACTTATGAGGAACAGCGCGGCTCCATTCAGGGCAAGACCGTGGCCTGGGTGGGTGATGGTTTCAATATGTGCAATACCTTCATCCATGCGGCGCAGGTGTTTGATTTTCATCTAAACATCGCTGTACCCAAGGGCTACGAGCCCGCTCAAGCGATGCTTGACGCTGCCGGTTCGCGGGTCAATTTGTCACATGACCCCAAGTTGGCATGCAAGGATGCTGATCTGGTAGTTACGGATGTGTGGACCAGCATGGGGCAGGAGGAGGAAAACGAACGCAGGCTGCGTGATTTTGCGGGCTACGGCATTACTGAAGAGCTGATGAGTCAAGCACGCGCTGATGCGTTGTTCATGCACTGCCTGCCCGCACATCGTGGTGAAGAGGTCGAGGCGGCAGTGATCGACGGGCGCTGGAGCGTAGTGTGGAGCGAGGCGGAAAATCGCTTGCATACGCAGAAGGCACTGCTTGAGTTTTTGCTGGACGTTCCGTTCTAACCGAGGTGCCCCATGAGCGCTCCTGAAATCTCTCAGATGGCGCAATGGTTGCGCGATGCATCACCGTACATTGATGCGCACCAAGATCGCATCTTTGTCTTGGCTTTTGCCGGTGAGGCACTGGTGGACGCCGATGGCAGCAGCGTGGATGCGCTGATCTCGGACATTGCGTTGCTCACCTCGCTGGATGTGCGTCTGGTCATTGTCCCCGGCTCTCGCCCTCAGATCGCGGCTGAGCTGCTGGATGACAAGGTGGAAACACGTCAGCACCTTGGCATGCGTGTCAGTCACGAGCAGGCCATGCCCTCGATCAAGCGTGCGGTCGCCGTGCAAATGCTGGATCTGATCGCGCGCTTGTCGATGGGGTTACCCAATACGCCGCTGGAGGGTGCACGGCTTTCGGTTGTGAGCAGTAATGCTGTGGTGGCACGGCCACTTGGGGTGCGTGACGGCGTGGATTTTGGCTGGACGGGCGAGGTGCGCAAGGTCGAAGAGGGGCGTTTACGCTCCCTGCTTGAGGCCGGGCATACGGTGTTGCAATCCTGTCTTGCTGCCTCGCCCACAGGGGAAATTTTCAACCTGCGCGCCGAGGATGTGGCTCTGGAAATCGCCGCCTGCCTACATGCCGATAAGCTGATTTTCCTCACCGAGTCCTCTGCTGAGTTACCGGCACAAATGACGGTGACCGAAGCACAACCATTGCTTGAAGATGCCTCACTGAGTCGCGAGATGGCGCTGCATCTGGAGAGTGCAATCAAGGCCGTGCGCCGTGGGGTCGAGCGAGTGCATCTGGTGGATCGACGTACACCGGGTGCCTTGATTCAGGAGCTCTATAGTCGTGCTGGCTGTGGCACCCTGCTGACGGCGGAAACGCTGGAGAAAGTACGTCGTGCCACCATCGATGACGTGCCGGATATCCTGCAACTTATCCGTCCGTTGGAAGAAGAAGGCATTTTGGTGCGCCGTCCGCGCGAGCAACTCGAACTGGAGATCGACCGCTATTGGGTGGTGGAGCTGGATGGTCAGGTGATTGCCACGGCGGCACTGCATTATTTCACTGAAGTGCGAGTTGCCGAATTGGCCTGTCTCGCCGTGGATGCGCGCTATCGGCGTGGTGGGCGCGCTTCCCGTCTGTTGGCGCGCTTGGAAAAAGAAGCCATGCAGCGGGGCATGCAAACCTTGTTCGTGCTCACCACGCACACTGCGCACTGGTTTATCGAGCATGGTTTCCAAGCGGCTCAGGTCAAGGACTTACCTGTGGAGCGTCAACGTATGTATAACGCGCAGCGTCAATCCAAGATATTCACCAAACCGCTGCGCTCAGCATCCAACGCATGACCTCTGGCGCGGATTCTGCGGATGAAGCCAACCTTGGCGTGCCGGTGATTGCGCAGCACGCTGAAGATCAAGCCAATGCCCTGCGCATTGCGCAGAAAATCGGTACGCAAGTACTTGCCCACTGGCCCGCGCAAGGTCTGGCTTTGGCTTGTGACGATTCTGGCCTTGCGTTGCACGACTGTGCAGCACCCCACGATGAGCCACTGCGTGTGGATTTTTTTGCCGGCGCGTTGGGCTTTCGTCAGCGTGCTGGTTTTCGCCGTGATGAGCTTTTGGCGCGCGCGGTAGGCGTGAAAGGCCAGTTCCTGCCGCGCGTGCTGGATGCAACCGCTGGACTGGGGCGCGATGCATTTCTTTTGGCAAGCCTGGGTTGCCAGGTGACCCTTTGCGAGCGTCATCCCGTGGTTCACGCTCTACTGGAGGATGGTTTGCGGCGTCTTGAGGCCCGTGTTGACCCGGCGCTGCTCTCCCGCATGCAATTGCACGCACAGGACTCTGCGACTGTCCTGTGCTCAGCAAGCAGTGCGCATTGTTATGACGTGATCTTGCTTGATCCCATGTTCCCCGAGCGCAAAAAATCAGCCTTGGTGAAAAAACCCATGCGTATGTTCCATCAACTGGTCGGTGCAGATGATGATGCAGCCAGTTTGCTTGAACTTGCTTTGCAGCGTGCCATGCGCCGTGTGGTGGTCAAGCGTCCACGGCATGCCGAATATTTGGGAGGGCGCGTGCCGAGTTTTGACTATGAGGGCAAGGCGGTGCGTTTTGACGTATATCTCACCGCGTTGTCATGAGTGGCTTGGTGCACGTTCCGTTAGCCACACGAGCAGTTCGTAATAGCCACGGATGCTATCCACATAGTGCAGGGCGAGTTTGCGCCGTTGCAGGCTGAAACTACTGCCTTGCGTTTCCATCAGCAGACTGTCCTTGAAGTCCTGCCAGTAGATGGTTTCCTTGGGGTGTTTGCGTTGGTGGCTACGCAAGGCATGGAGCACGGTGCCGATACCGATGTTGTAGGCCGCTAACGCAAACCAAGGACGTTCACTGGCAGGAATGCTGCGTGGTAGTTGCTGATCAAGAATTTTGAGATAACGCGCCGCGCCTTCGATGCTGGAACGTGGATCGTGCGGGTCAATGCCGAGTTTTTCGGCCGTACCTTGGGTGAATTGCATCATGCCGCGCACACCGGCATTGGACACGGCACCTGGATCCCACTTGGATTCTTGGTAGCCAGTGGCGGCTAAAAGACGCCAATCGATCTTATGTTTCTGCCCTGCCTGCATGAAATGCGGGCGGTACGGATCGAGCTGATAGCGTACGGCGCGCAGGAATTGACGTGAACCATCTGGGTCAAGCGTATCGAGATAATCGAAATAGCCGTCGATGATGCGTTGCAACTCGCCGCTTTGTTTGATGTTAAATAAAAAATCCTCGGCGGCCTGTACCAGGCTGTCATTGTCCTGTCCTTTGCATGGCGCAGCGTGGATTTGTTGCTCCGCGTTGCACATGGCTGTAGAAGGTGCAAACAACCACGCATACTCTTTGGGTTCCCCGATATCCAGTGCCAGGCGCACTTCAGGAAAACGCATTTGCGCCATGCGCGCCATGGAAGCATCCAGCAGGACATAATCGAGCTCCTTGCGCGCTAACTTGGCGACCAGATCCATGCTGGAGGCTGCATTAAGTGTTTGTGTCACCACGCTGGGGTTGATTTCACTGATTTTGTGCGCGGTATCGCCGTGTCCGCTGCCAGCCACCACGCTGATGTAGGCATTTTTCAGGTCTCCGAGTTTGCTGGGCTTGTCACCATCATCATGCATCAGCAACTGCTGACGCAGTTTTAAGTAGCTGGAACTGACACGAAAAGCGGTGTGTGTCGATGTATCGCGCATGAGTCCTGCAGCAGCCATGTCCGCCTGATCAGTGCGCACTAAATCAAGCACGGCAGGTATGCTCGGTGCCACGATGAACTCAACTTCAACGCCAAGGCTGGCAGCAAACAGGCGTACAAGGTCGGCATCCAGGCCGCTGACATCACCTGTGTCGTTCTTGTACCAAGTAAGCGGTCCTTCGCGGGTCGCTACGCGTAATGTTTTTCGCTCCAGAATGCGTTCCAACAGTGCGGGAGCTGCCAGAGGAACTTCATTCGAGGATGGCTCTTGCTCGCGGTTGAAATTCATCACCAGCCAAATGACGGGCAGCACAAACAGCAGAAGCATCCCGATGGGAGCAAACAGGCAATTTTGGGTTGGACTGCGTGGTCTTTGGATCAAGCGCTGTAAGTGATCGGGGAGGGGGGTGAAAAAATGCAGTGCGATGCAGACTAATCGCACCGCAAACATTGCTTGTGAGTCAAGCATAGGCAAACAAGTTCAGTTTTGCTTTGTTCATACTGAATGAGTGTATGACCAAAGCAAAAATGACGCACAAAAAAAGGGCATCAAACGATGCCCTTGTCACGACATGCCACGCGGCCAAGCCGCATGGCACCGTTTTACGGCTTACTTGGAAGATACACCTACGGTGATCACAGCGCGACGGTTCGGCTGCAGGCACTTGATCAGCGCCGGGGTCGCCTTGGTGCCTGGGCACTCCTTGACGGGCTGAGTCAGACCTACGCCGCTCGCCTTGATCTTGGCAGCCGGTACGCCCTTAGAGATCAGGTAGTTCTTCACGGTGTCAGCACGACGCTCAGACAGCTTCTGGTTGTACTCTTTGCTGCCGATACGGTCGGTGTGACCTACCACGGTGATGTACTCAACTTGATCAAGCTTCATGTCCTTGACCAGTTGATCCAGAGACGCCTTGCCTTCCTTACGCAGTGCATACTTGTCGAAGTCGAAGAAGGCATCTGCGTTCAGGGTAATGGCCTTGGCGGTGACCACCGGAGCAGCCGGTGCTTCAACTTGCTTGGCTTCATCCTTGAAGAATTCTGGGTTGCACTCTTTGATGGCAGAGGAGGCTTCCAGCGGGATGTGGCCGTTCAACAGGCACTTGCCCATGCCGTCACGCACAACCACGCCCATGCTGTCATAGACGTAAGCAGTGCACTTGTCGGTGTCGGACTTCAGGCAGCCGGGGTAGCCTTCACCAGCGGCGAAAGCGGGGGATGCGATGATCGCAGCGGCCACCAGGCCGGTGCTCAGAGCAGCGAAGTTCTTCATGTGGTTCTTCCTATCTCGTAGGTGTGTTTGCAAGGGGGCAAATCGAGGGTCTTACACGATTTGTTCTGCCTGATGATACGCATTCAAGGGCGGAAAATCTAAGGGGTCGTTGTTTTTTTGCACAATAACAGTGCCTCATGCCAGCTCGAATTTCTTTAGGCGATAAAGCAGGGTATCGCGAGAAATGCCCAGCAGGCGCGCGGCACGGCTTTTGTTGCCTCGTGCGCGCTCCAGGGCTTGGCGGATGATGTCAGATTCGAGTTGCTCAAGGTTAATCCCCTCTTCAGGCAAGCAAAACCCGCGCACACGATCCGTAAATACGCCAGCATTAGGCAGGTTGCGGTTGAATTCCTGCGGCAGATTTCCCGTTTCCACCACGCGACCATGAAAAAATACCACCAAGCGTTCACACAGATTACGCAGTTCGCGCACATTACCGGGCCATGGATAACGACGCAGCAGGCTGCGCACTTCTTGCTGTAGGCGGGGCAGGGGGAGTTGGTGCTCACCGGCAAAGTGCAGCAGGAAATGGTTGAGCAGCATGTCGATGTCGCCACTGCGCTCGCGCAAACTAGGCATTTCCATCGGCACCACCTGCAAGCGGTAGTACAGATCTTCACGGAAGCGGCCGTCGCGCACCTGTTGGGCAAGGTCGAGGTGTGTGGCGACAATCACACGTACATCGACCTGAACCGCCTGACTTTCACCGACGGGAATGATGTCGCCTGACTCCAGAAAGCGCAGCAGCTTGGCCTGCACGCTCAGCGGCAACTCGCCGATTTCATCGAGGAACAGCGTGCCGCCTTGGGCGCTGCGAATATGACCGAGGCGATCTTCCTGCGCGCCGGTAAACGCGCCACGCTTGTGGCCAAACAATTCGGATTCCACCAGCGTCTCGGGTAATGCTGCACAATTGATGGCGATGAAGGGCATGGCCGCACGCGGGCTGGCATCGTGAATGGCGCGCGCCATGAGGTCTTTGCCGGTACCGGTCTCGCCGGTGAGCATCACGCTGGCGTCAGTGCGCGCCACGATCTGCGCTGAGCGAATCACGGTTTCCAGCAAGGGGGATTGAGTGATGAGTTTGGAAAAATGATGCATGCTTGGTGTCCTCACATACACCCGCCGCGGCGGCGGATTGACTGTATCTATGGCATTCTGCCACAAAAATCGGGGATGTTTGAATGGAGACATTTTTAGTCGGTGGCGCAGTGCGTGATGCCCTGTTGGGATTGCCGGTGCATGAGCGTGACTATGTGGTGGTCGGCGCGAGCGTGCAGCAGATGCTGGACGCCGGCTTTCGTCAGGTGGGCAAGGATTTCCCGGTGTTTTTGCACCCCATCACCCAAGAGGAATATGCTCTGGCGCGTACTGAGCGTAAATCGGCGCCAGGCTATTACGGCTTCACCATCCATGCCGATCCCAATGTTACGTTGGAAGAGGATCTGGCACGGCGTGATCTAACCATCAACGCCATGGCGCAAGCCAGCGATGGGCAACTGATTGACCCCTTCGGTGGGCAGCGTGATCTTCAAGCGCGTGTGCTGCGCCATGTCTCTCCGGCATTTGCCGAAGACCCGGTGCGTATTTTGCGTGTGGCGCGCTTTGCCGCGCGATTTGCGAACTTTACCGTGGCGGAGGAAACCTTAGACCTGATGCGCCAGATGGTGCACAACGGCGAGGTGGACGCGCTGGTGGCCGAGCGTGTCTGGCAAGAAACACACAAGGCTCTGCTGACCGAGCACCCGGCGCGGTATTTCGAGACACTGCGTCAGGTAGGGGCATTGCAGCGGCTGATGCCGGAGATCGACGCGCTGTTTGGCGTACCGCAACCGGAAAAACATCATCCGGAAGTGGACAGCGGCGTCCATACCCTGCTGGTGCTGCAACAGTCCGTGCGCTTGCAGGCGGATGCGCCCACGCGCTGGGCCGCCTTGCTACACGATCTGGGCAAGGGCAACACGCCGCAGGAGTTGTGGCCGCATCACTATGGCCATGAGCGGCGCGGCGCGCTGCTTGCCGCGCAACTGGGCGAAAGGCTGCGCTGCCCGCAGGAGTTTCGTGATTTGTCCGTCATGGTGGCGCGCTGGCATAGCCATATCCATCGTGCCTTTGAGCTGCGTCCCAAAACAGTGCTGCGTGTGCTGGAAGGCACCGACGCCCTGCGTCGCCCCCAGCGCTTTGAGGCGCTGCTTACGGTGTGCATGGCCGATGCGCGCGGGCGTTGGGGGTTTGAGGATATCGATTACCCACAAGCGGACGTCATGCGCCGTGCGCAGCGCACGGTGAAGCAAGTGGCAGTGCAGCCTTTGCTGGACAAGGGGCTGAGTGGAGAAAAACTTGGTCAGGCGCTGGCGCAGGCGCGCATTGCAGCGTTGGCTTCGCTTGATCGCTCGCTTGCAAACCGATCTTGAAGACGCCCTGCTATACCTCGGACGGCGTTGATTGATCGAAAAATTCGATTGGTTTTGCCGAATTTTCGGCTGAATCGATCGAATTTTTAGTGTTTGCCATCAATCGATGGACTTAGCTGCTGCCCAACTTGAGCAAAATAGCGCCGCCAATGATCATGGCCACGCCCAGATAACGCAGCAGGCTGCCCGGCTCATTAAAGAGCCACACGCCGACAAGAAACGTACCCGCTGCACCAATGCCGGTCCAAATGGCATACGCCGTGCCGATGGGAATCTCGCGCTGCGCCAGCCATAGAAACAGCGCGCTGAGCAGAATCGCGACCACGGCCATCCCCCAGCCGAACCAGCGCAATCCGGGAATACTGGTCAGCTTGTAGCCAATCGGCCAACCAATTTCAAACACACCGGCAATCAATAGATAAATCCACGCCATATGCCCCTCCCATGCGCCATGCGCATGATTGCGCCCAAAACGCGGGGTGTCTATGCTGCACGCACAATTCATGGAGGCCAACCATGCTGCAGGACATCCAACCGCCCCCCGTCGTGCTGGTGTTTGCCGGGCTCGATCCGACCGGCGGCGCCGGTCTTTCGGCGGACATCGAAGCCATCATCAGCCAGGGCTGCCACGCCGCGCCGATTGCCACCGCGCTCACCGTGCAAAACACGCGCAATGTGCTGGATGTGCATGCTGTTGATCCGCTCTGTGTCATCGAACAGGCACGGGCGTTGATTGAAGACATGCCGATTGCCGCCGTGAAAATCGGCATGCTCGGCAGCGCGGGCATGGTGGAGGCGATTCACACCTTGCTGCGCGACATGGCGCAGATTCCGGTGATTCTCGACCCGGTATTGCAAGCCGGCGGTGGCACCGAGTTGGCCAGCGGTGCGCTGATCGAAGCCATGCGCGAACTGCTCTTGCCACAAAGTACGGTGATCACGCCGAATAGTCTGGAAGCGCGCCGTCTGGCGCCGCATGCCGACAACCTGGCCGCCTGTGCCCTTGCTCTGCTGGAGCAAGGTTGTGAGCATGTGCTGATCACCGGCACCCACGAGCCGACGGAGGATGTGGAGAACCTTCTCTTTGCCGGGCATCGTCTGCTGGAAACCTTCCGCTGGCCGCGTCTGGAAGGCAGCTACCACGGCTCCGGATGCACGCTTGCTGCGGCGATCGCCGGGCTCATGGCGCAAGGCAATGAGCCGCTCACCGCCATCCATCAGGCGCAAGACTACACTTGGCAGTCACTGGAAGCGGCTTACCGCCTCGGGCGAGGCCAGCTCATGCCGAACCGTCTGTTTTGGGGCGGTGAACAGAACATGATCGACGACGGAGGGCATGCCGATGTCCGCCTCCACTGAACTCAACGCCTTGCTTTCCTTATTGGACGGCGTAGAACATGAACTGCGCCAACTTGGGTTGTGGTCGCTGCATCCGCCCAGCCCGCAAGCCTTGGCCAGCACCACACCCTTTGCCTGCGACGCCATGCCGTTGGAAATGTGGCTGCAGTGGATCTTCCTGCCGCGCATGCGTGAAACCCTGCGGCAGGGCATTCGTCCACCCGCCGCTTGCCACATTCATGCCTACGCGGCGCATGTGTTCGTGCCACACGGCACCGCCGCGCGCCCGCTAGTGCAAGCCATCAGACGGTTTGATGAGGGCTTTGCAGCTTGGCTCGATCGCCTGTAAGAAATCAGACGTTGAACAAGAAATTCATCACGTCGCCGTCCTTGACGATGTAGTCCTTGCCTTCGGCGCGCATTTTGCCAGCTTCTTTGGCGCCTTGTTCGCCTTGATACTGAATGAAGTCTTCAAAGGCAATGGTTTGCGCGCGGATGAACCCGCGCTCAAAATCGGTGTGAATCACGCCGGCGGCCTGCGGTGCCGTGTCGCCCTTGTGAATCGTCCAGGCGCGCACTTCTTTCACTCCGGCGGTGAAGTAGGTTTGCAGACCGAGTAGGTCGTAGCCGGCGCGGATGACGCGGTTCAATCCCGGCTCGCTCAGTCCCATGCTTTCAAGAAACTCGGCTTTGTCCGCATCATCCAGTTCGGCGATTTCGGCTTCGATGACGGCGCAGACCGGCACCACCACGGCGCCTTCTTTGGCGGCATGGGTGCGTACTTTGTCAAGGTGCGGGTTGTTGTCAAAGCCGTCTTCATTGACGTTGGCGATGTACATGATCGGCTTGATGGTCAAAAGATGCAGGTCGCGCAGGAGAAGTTTTTCCTCGGCATCCAGCTCAAGGCTGCGTGCGCTTTTCACCTGATCGAGGTGCGCGGCCATGCGTTCGAGCACGTCTTTTTTCGCCAGAGCTTCTTTGTTGCCGGACTTGGCGGCTTTTGCGGCACGCTCCAGATTGCGCGCCACGGTGTCCATGTCGGCCAGAATCAGTTCGGTGTTGATCACTTCGATGTCATCCAAGGGATCGACTTTGCCGGCCACATGAATCACGTCGTCGTTATCAAAGCAGCGCACCACTTGCGCGATGGCGTCGGTTTCGCGGATGTTGGCGAGGAATTTGTTGCCCAAACCTTCGCCGGTGGACGCGCCTTTGACCAGGCCGGCGATATCGACAAACTCCATGGTGGTGGGCACCACGCGCTCGGGTTTGACGATGGCGGCCAGTTGGTCGAGGCGTGGGTCCGGCATGGGAACGACGCCCACATTCGGTTCGATGGTGCAGAAGGGGTAGTTGGCCGCCTGAATGTTCGCCTTGGTGAGGGCGTTGAACAGAGTGGATTTACCTACGTTGGGCAGGCCGACGATGCCGCATTTGAATCCCATGACCGGTTCCTCATTTCAAGCTGTTTAGGTGATTCATGACATTCGCGGCATGGCCGCGCAAGAGTTCAGGCAACAGGCGCTGCGCTTCATCGATGTTGTGTTGGATGATGGCGCGGTCTGCCTTGGACGGCGCGTGCAGCACATAGTCAGCGACCTGGTCCTTATTGCCTGGATGCCCCACGCCGATGCGTAGTCGCCAATAATTGGGCGTGCCCAAGTGGGCGTGGATGTCACGCAGGCCATTGTGGCCGCCGTGCCCGCCGGCCCATTTGAGTTTGATCTGACCCACGGGCAGGTCGATTTCATCGTGAACGACAAGAATCTGCTCGGGGTTGATTTTGTAGAAGCGGGCGAGCGCGGCGACAGATTGGCCGCTGCGATTCATGAAAGTGGTGGGCTCCAGCAGCCAGCGATCGTGCCCTTCGAGCATGCTGCGTGCTGCCAGACCGAGAAAACGTGGTTCGGCACGAAGGCTGTTGCCCGCAGTGCGGGCGACTTCGTCGACGAACCAGAAACCCGCATTGTGGCGGGTGTCCGCATATTCCGCGCCGGGATTACCCAAGCCGACAATCAGGCGAATGTCGGCAATCGGTGTGGCGTGAGCGGACATGATGCGTAGCGATTTTGCGACTTATTCAGCCGCGGTGCTGCCTTTAGGCATGTGGATAGCGACCACGGCGAGGTCATTGCCATGCGCATCCAGTTCACGGAACTTCACGCCATTGGGCGCTTTGAGGTTGGAGAGGTGGATGATTTGATCCACGTCCACCTGTGCCAGATCAACTTCGATGAACTCTGGCAGGTTGCCCGGCAGGCAGGTGATTTCCACTTCGTTGGCCAGATGGTTGACCGCACCGCCTTTCTTCACGCCTACGGAGGTGGCTTCGTTGATGAAGTGCAAGGGCACCTTGGCGTGCATCATCTCGTTGGCCGATACGCGCTGGAAATCGGCGTGCAGTACCAGTGCCTTGTACGGATGACGTTGCAGATCGCGCAATACGACCTGCTCGACCTTGCCGTCGATGTCCAGATCAAGGACGTGCGAGTAAAACGCTTCGTTTTCCAGGCTGTGCCACAAATCTTTGTGCACGATGGTCAGGGAAACAGGCTCGGCATTGCCGCCATAAACAACGGCCGGAACCATGCCTTGGTGACGCAGGCGGCGGCTCGCACCTTTCCCCAGATCGTCACGGCGGGTGGCCTTCACGGTGAAGGATACGCTCATGTTCAAACTCCAAATCAAACAAACAAAAACCCGCCTTGCGGCGGGACGAGCCAACAGATCGCGACCAATCTGCTGGTTTTGTCATGCAACATTGCACGACGAAAATCACCTACAGTGCGTCAAATCAGTCCTGATAAAGCGAACTGACCGACTCATCGGTATGAATGCGGCGGATGGTTTCCGCCAACATCCCTGCCACCGAGAGCACACGGATACGGCTGCACGCTTTGGCGGCTGCGGTCAGCGGAATGGTGTCAGTGACTACCACCTCATCCAGCGAGGAACCGTTGATGTTGTCAATTGCCTTGCCGGAGAGCACGGCGTGGGTGGCATAAGCAATTACACGACTCGCGCCATGTTTTTTCAGTGCCTCGGCGGCTTTGCACAGCGTACCGGCGGTGTCGACGATGTCGTCGATGATCACACAGGTGCGATCCTTGACTTCACCGATGATGTGCATGACTTCGGCGACATTCGCCTTGGGGCGGCGCTTGTCGATGATGGCCAGGTCAACGTCATCCAGGCGCTTGGCCATGGCGCGCGCACGCACCACACCACCGACGTCCGGCGAGACAATGGTGAGTTTCTGGTAATTCTGCCGCCAAATATCGCCCAACTGAATCGGCGAGGCATAGACGTTATCCACCGGAATATCGAAAAAGCCCTGCACCTGCTCGGCATGCAGGTCGATGGTCAGCACGCGGTCAAAGCCAACACCTTGCAGCATGTTGGCCACCACCTTGGCGGTGATGGGCACGCGCGCAGAGCGCACGCGGCGATCTTGACGCGAGTAACCGTAGTAGGGGACGACAGCAGTGATGCGGCCGGCGGAAGCACGACGCAGCGCATCGGCCATCACCATCAGTTCCATCAGGTTGTCATTGGTCGGCTGGCAGGTGGGCTGGATGACGAACACATCCCGACCACGCACGTTTTCCAAAATTTCGACGTAGGTTTCGCCATCGCTGAACTTGGTCACCGTGGCTTGTCCCAGCGGGAGATCGAGGTTCTCGGCAACGCGCTGGGCGAGCTCCGGGTTGGCGTTACCCGCGAAGACCATCAGCATGGGGCGGTTCCACTTTGGAGATTTTGGATAAAAATTTGGCTGGGCCGCTAGGATTCGAACCTAGGTATGCCGGAATCAAAATCCGGTGCCTTAACCAGCTTGGCGACGGCCCAATTGAGGTTGCGCATTATATGCATCATGCGACGTTGTGCAAGCCCTTTTTGTGCAGGGTGTGCAACAGGCGGTGGGTAGGGGATATATCCAGCCCTTGAGCGACAAAATGCGGCCAACGGTTGCCGATAAGATTTTTTAGGTGCTCCAGCGCAGGGTCTTCAGGCGCGAAGGCACAAAATACTGCTGCGCCGGAACCGGTGAGTTGTGGCGTGGCGTGGGGTTCCAGCAGGTTGAAGAGTGTGTCGATCTCAGCGCTTTGCGCACGCGCCACAGGAGTGAAGGCGTTATCGCGCACGCCCTGATAAAAATCTTGCAAGGTCATGTGCGGCTGTTCACGTTGCAGCATGGGGTGAGCAAACATGCTGGCCGTGCTCAGATGCACCGGCGGACAGATAACCAAGTAACGGCTCGGCGGTAATGGGATGGGGGTGAGGATGTCACCCACGCCTTCGGCCCAGGCGCTGTGCCCGCGCACAAACACCGGCACATCGGCGCCAAGTTGCGCACCAAGCGCGGCCAGTTGGTCGAACCCCAGCGCGCAGTTCCAGAGGTGATTGAGCGCAAGCAGGGTGGTGGCTGCATCGGAGCTGCCGCCGCCGAGGCCGCCGCCCATGGGAATGCGCTTGTCGAGGTGGATGTCGGCGCCCAGCTGTGTCTGGCTGTGTTGCTGTAGGAGTTTTGCTGCGCGACAGGCGAGATCATGTTGTGCGCTGACACCCGCGGGCAGATTGAGGTTGTTGATCTGCCCGTCCTGGCGCACGTCGAAGGCGAGGCGATCGCCATAATCCAGCAGTTGGAAGACGGTTTGCAGCAGATGGTGGCCATCCTCACGCCGTCCGGTGATGCGCAGCATCAGATTGAGCTTGGCCGGTGCCGGCCACCAGAGATGTTCGCGCTTCACAGGCTCCACTGATCGACCACCAGACGCAAAGTTAGTTGGCTGCGGCGGAGTTCGAGTTTGTTGGGCAGGCTATAGCTACCCACTTCACCATAACGTTTGTAATCGATCGTCCAGCCGCGGCTCTCCAGGGTGAGTGGGCGGCCTTGCGCATCCAGTGTGTAGCTGTCCTCCGCGCTGGCTGGCAGGCCGAGTAGCCAGGCGCGCATGGAGGCCAAAGGCAGGCTCCAGCCCAGGGTCTGTTGCAGCATGCTTTCCGCATCGTCGCCTTGCAGGACTTGTCCTTCGTGGTCGATCAAGGTCACGCCGCCTTGGTTGATGGTCAGTTGCAGGGCATTCTGCCCTAACGGGGTTTTGATGCTCAGCACTTGATCGTGTCCGCTGTGGCGCCAGTCAAAGCTGATCTGTCCGCCACCGTTTTGCGCCAGAATCGCCGCACGCCCCTCGGCGCGCCACTGTTTGAGTTGCTGCATGGTGTATTGGCGCGCGATCCAGCGCTCCAGGCGTGCACTGTCGGCATCGACGGCGCCTTGTGTGCTTGGGGTTTGTAAATCGGCACGTTCTGGCAGGCTGGAGCATGCGCTCAGCGTCAGAAGAACCAGACTTACAGCGGGTAAGAGAGAGTGGTTTTGATTTAGCGACATGCAAAGATCTTACGGTGTGGTGCGCCCGCGCAGCTGAGCCTCCTGCTTGCGCAGGCGTGCATCATGCGGGTCGCGCTTGAGTGCGTCGGCAAGCAGTTGGCGTGCTTCGTTCTCGCGTTGTATGGCGATAAGTACCTCAACAAGGTGATAGGCGATTTCAGCATCTTGGTTTTGTGCGTAAGCCTTGCGCAAATACTCTTCGGCTTCGTTGAGTTTGCCCATGCGGAACAATACCCAACCCATGCTGTCGATGGTGGCGGCGTTTTTGGGATCAAGTTTGAGCGATTGGCTGATGAGCGCATGGGCTTCGTCCAACTTGACATTGCGATCTGCCAGCAGGAAACCGAGCGCGTTCAATGCTTCGGGGTTTTGCGGGTCTTGCGCCAGAATGGCGCGCAGATCGGCTTCGGCTTCGGCGTGTTGTCCGAGTTGGTCGGCAAGCAGTGCGCGGCTGTAGAGAAGATCTGTTGCGCTTGCGTATTCGTTCAGCGCCTGGTTGAGTAAATCGTAAGCCTCTTGCGTGCGCTCGCTCTGACGCAGCAGTTGTGCTTCCAGAAGAAAGAGGCGCACGCGTTCCTCGTCGCTTGGGCTGAGCGCACGCGCTTGGTTCAAACGCTGACGAGCAGGCGTGATGCGACCTTCCTTGAAGTCGATTTGCGCCATACGCAACAGGCTTTCAATGGCAAACTCACCGCCCTGTGCCTGAGCGTACCAGCGTAGCGCAGCGGCGTTGTTACCGCGCTGCTCTTCCAATCGACCAAGGTAGAACGCTGCGGCGGCACTGCGTTCTTTCTGTCGCTGCAGGGTTTTCAACTCACGTTCTGCGCTGGCGAAGTCGCCGCTCTCCAGCGAAATCAGGGCATAAGCAAGGCGCAAGTCTTGATCTTTGGGGGATTGTTTGAGCATTTTGCCCAGCAACTCGCGTGACTCGGCGCTGCGTCCGGCTTCATGCAGGGCGCGCGCGTAGAGCATGTTGAGGCGTGCATCATTGGGGAACTGGCGCTGCATGTCGCTCAGAATCGCGATGCCTGCATCACTGTTTTTCTGGCTGAAATAACTTTCCGCAAGCAGCAGGTAAGCGTCTTTGCGCTTGGGGTCGAGGTGAATGGTTTTGCGCAGCGCGGCTTGGGCGGTGTCGCTTTCCCGGAAATGCAGCGCAGCCTGTGCCAGGGTAAACCAGGCATCGGCATCGTCGGGGTAGGCTTTGGTCACGGCATGTAACAGGGGCAGAATGCTAGTGCCTTCGCGGATCAGGGTGCCGAGAATTTGTTGGTAGGTCTCTTTACGTGCCTGCGGGTTGCTCGGCAGGTTCTGCGTGATCAGGCGCAGCGCACGTTCGTCATCGCGCTGGCGCTCGGCAAGTAGCACCTCGAACAGCCAGCGATCTGGATTTTGGGCTTCCAGCTGATACCACAATGCCAGCGCCTGCTCGCTGGTGGTCGTGTCTTTGCTGAGCAAAGCGATTTTCAAGGCGCGCTCGGCAAGGCGCGGATCACGGCTCATTTCGGCGGCTTGTAAATACAACTTCCCAGCCTCGCTGACCCGCCCCTTGCGCCCGGCGAGCTCAGCCTGCATCAGCAGATACATTGTGTCAGCACGCTGACTCGGTGGTATCACTGCACTGGAGGGGGGGGTGTAGCTAACCACAGGTTGTGCCGCTTCATCGTCAAGGCTCGTGAGTGGCTGGCTCGTCGAATGGGCGCAGGCTTGTAAGCTCAATGAGAGCACAATCGGCAACACAAGCAGGTGGGGACTGATGGACATGAGGGATCCTCGCAAGGTGCTGTCATTCTAGCAGGCAGCGGGGCTTTGCTTGTCAATGTTGTGCGAATGCCGGAAAATCCAACGCCCATTATTTTGATGCGCACATTTGCGCGCGGGTTGGCTGTCATTGCTTCCATGTCGATCATCGCCCTTGGTCTGAACCACCGTACCGCACCAGTGTCGTTGCGTGAGCGTGTGGCGTTCAGCACTGAGCGCGTGCAGCATGCGCTCGGCGAAATGCTGCGGTTGCCTCAGGTGCGTGAGGGGGCGATCATCTCCACCTGCAATCGCACGGAGGTTTATGCAGCGGTGGGTGAGCAGGGCGATCACGCCGTGCTGCGTTGGTTTCCCGAGGTGCATGGCCTGCGCGAAGACGATGTGCGTCCTTACCTCTACGTGCACCATGAGCGTGAGGCGGTACGCCATTTGCTGCGTGTTTCCGCAGGTCTTGACTCGCTGGTGCTGGGCGAGCCACAGATCCTCGGTCAGATCAAGACCGCCTATGCGCAAGCGGGTGAGGCGCGCTCGGTCGGGCCTCTGCTCAATCGCCTGTTTCAACATGCGTTTTCCGTGGCCAAGCAGGTGCGCACCGACACGGCGATTGGCGCCAGCCCGGTGTCCGTGGCCTTTGCTGCCGTCAGTCTCGCCAAGCAGATTTTTGGTGATTTCGGGCGCAAAACTGCGTTGTTGATTGGCGCGGGAGAAACCATCGAGCTTGCGGCGCGACATTTACACAGCCACGGCATTGGCCGTTTGGTGATCGCCAACCGCACCATCGAGCGCGCCCATGCACTGGCCGAGCCCCTTGGCGGCTATGCCATTGCCCTGAGCGAACTGGGTGAACATCTGCACGAGGCGGATATTGTGATGAGTGCTACCGCCAGCACCTTGCCGATTTTGGGCAAGGGCGCGGTGGAAAGCGCGCTCAAACGACGCAAACGCAAGCCGATGTTCATGGTGGATATTGCCGTGCCACGTGACATTGAGCCCGAGGTTGGCACGCTGGAGGATGTCTACCTTTATACGGTGGATGATCTGGAGCAGGTGATCGACGAGGGGCGGCGCTCACGCCAAGAGGCGGCCTTGCAGGCGGAGGAAATCATCGATGCCCAAGTAGGGCATTTTGTGGATTGGTGGCGTGTGCAAGGCGGCGTCACAGTGATCCGCGAATTGCGCGGCCACGCTGAAAAGGTGCGCGATGAGGTGTTGGAGCGTGCACTGCGCGAGGTGGCGCATGGACATTCGGCGGAGGATGCACTGCGTCATCTGGCGCACATGCTGACCAACAAGCTGATGCACGAGCCAACCATCGCCCTGCGCGAGGCTAGTCAGGATGGGCGCTTGGAGCTTATTCAGGCGGCACGGCGTTTGTTTGATTTGCCGCACGATTAGTGCACATCACTCCCCACGCTCGACGCAACCTTCCTCCAATCCTCAGCAGATTTTGCATGCAAGACTTCATCATTCAACGCCTACAACGCTTGGCCGAGCGCTTCGACGAAATGAGCGCGCTGCTGGGCAGCGCCGAGATCATCAACGATCAGGCGCGCTTTCGTGAGTTGTCAAAGGAATACGCTCAACTCGACCCGGTGATGGCCAGCCTGCGCGCTTATGAAGCCACTCAGGCGGCACTGGCCGATGCGCGTGATATGGCGGTCAGTGACGATGTCGAGCTCCGCACACTGGCTGAGGATGAGTTGGCCACGCTGCAAGGTCAGCTTCAAGACTATGAAAAAGAGTTGCAAACCCACCTGCTGCCCAAAGACCCGATGGATAGCCATAACGTGTTTTTGGAAATCCGCGCTGGAACGGGGGGCGATGAAGCAGCGATTTTTGCCGGCGATTTGCTGCGCATGTACCTGCGTTATGCCGAGCGGCAGCGCTGGTCGGTAGAGATCCTCAGCGAAAGCCCAGGGGAGCACGGCGGTTATAAAGAAGTCATTGCCCGCATTCAGGGGCAGGGCGCGTATTCGCGCTTGAAATTTGAGTCCGGGGCGCACCGGGTGCAGCGTGTGCCGGAAACCGAATCGCAGGGGCGGGTGCATACCTCTGCAGCCACGGTTGCTGTCTTGCCGGAGCTTGAAGAGGCGGAGGAAATCGATCTCAACCCGGCGGATTTGAAAGTGGACACCTTCCGCGCATCCGGCGCCGGCGGGCAGCATGTCAACAAAACCGACTCGGCTATCCGTATTACCCATATACCCACGGGGATTGTGGTCGAATGCCAGGAAGAGCGCTCGCAGCACAAGAACCGCGCACGAGCAATGAGCTGGTTGAAAGCCAAGCTGGTGGACATTGAACGCAGCGCCCGACAAAGCGCACAGGCCGCTGAGCGTAAAAAGCTGGTCGGTTCGGGCGATCGTTCCGAACGCATCCGCACCTACAATTTTCCACAGGGACGGATGACCGATCATCGCATCAATCTCACCCTTTACCGTCTGGATGAGCTGATGCAGGGCGCCTTGGAGCAGGTGATCGAGCCTCTGACCCAGGCGCACCAAGCGGAACTGCTGGAGGAGCTGGCGCAGGGTGCGGGTGGATTGTGATTTATCAGGATGTTGAAAAGAAGCGGGAAGTCCTTGTTCAACATCCCTTTAAGACAGACAACCCGATCGAGTTATGTTGCGTGCTGTCACACAGGCCAACAAACCCTTTCGAGTTCCCTCTGGCTTTGCGCATCCACATATTCAAGCTGCAATCCCTGTGCACTGAGACTGAGCACGCTTGCACCATGCGCCCAGTCGCCTAATACCACGCGCAGATCGCCATTGGGTAAATGATGAATCGCAGGTCGGTGGGTATGACCATGAATTAAAACAGAGACCTGGGTGGATTGCATGACCTGAGTCACCGCATCAAGGTTCACATCCATGATCGCTGCGTTTTTCGCGCGTATCTCTTGCTTGCTGCGTGCGCGCAGTTTGGCGGCAAGACGCTGGCGTAGGCCAAGTGGCAAATGGCGTAACAGGAAAAGACTGAACGGATTGCGTAGCTTGCGCCGCATGGCTTGATAGGCGTGATCGTCCGTACACAGGGTGTCGCCGTGCAGCAGGGCAAGACGCTGGCCGTACAAGGTGGTCACAAAAACATCGGGCAAGATGCGCATGTTCAGCCGCTTACCCCATTGGGCACCAAACAGGAAATCACGGTTGCCCGGCTGAAAGTGGAGCATGACCCCGCTTTGGCTCAGGCGTTGCAACATATCCATCACCGGCTGCAGGGTAGGTGGCACGGGCGCGTCATCACCTATCCAGGCTTCGAATACATCACCCAAAAAATAAACCGCGTCGGCTTGGCGCAAACGCGGTTCAAGTGCCAGCAGGCGCTGGGTAATCTCCGGCGCATCCTCGCTCAGATGTAGATCAGCGAGGACAAGCGTTTCGCCCATCAGGCGGCACGTGTGACGCTGTCGATCAAAATGTCTTCACGTGGCACATCGGCGTGCCCCACACGGTTGCCGGTGGGTTGCGCGGCAATCGCATCCACCACGTCCATGCCTTCAATCACCTTGCCGAACACGCAGTATCCCCAGCCTTGCGGTGTGGGACTGCTGTAGTTGAGAAAGTCGTTGTTTTTCAGATTGATGAAAAACTGGCTGGTGGCTGAGTGTGGGATGGAGGTGCGCGCCATGGCGATGGTGCCGCGGTCGTTTTTCAAGCCATTGCTGGCTTCATTTTCCACCGGTGCATGGTTGGCCTTCTGGCGCATGTCCGGGGTGAGTCCTCCGCCCTGAATCATGAAGCCGGGGATGACGCGGTGAAACAGTGTGCCGGTGTAAAAGCCTTCATCGACGTAGTTGAGAATATTGGCCACGGTTTTGGGCGCAGCTTGCGCGTCCAACTCGACGGTGATGTTGCCCAAACGGGTGGCGATGACGATGCAGGGATTGGAGGACATGGTTCAAGCTCGAAGAATGAAAAACGCGTTCATGATAGCCGGAATGTTTTCATGCGAAAAATCATCGATGCGGGATCAAGTTATTTTTGATGCTCGCTTTATCAGTATTATCAACCAGATAGGTAAGTATCTTCATGTAACTAAGCACATCTTAATGATTGCATGGTTTTGAAGATTGAAGTTTTGGCAAAAAAGGCTTCGCTTCGCTCACTTTCCAGCTTAGGATAGGCGGGCGTTTGTTGATCTGGTTTGCGTTTTTAAGCGGTTTTTCTGGGCGGTGGGCGCGTTGTTCAAGGGCTTTCGGGTCACATCAGTTGCTATGTCGCGTCATGGTGAGTGTCTGGTGTTGTTTTTCCATGACGCATGTTGGTAGATCGAGTTTTTTATGATCAATATCTATGTTGGCAACCTGTCCTTCCGTACCGATGACGAAGAGCTTCGTCAGGCGTTTTCTGCTTTTGGTGAGATTCAGTCCGCCAAAGTTGTGATGGATCGTGATACAGGCCGCTCCAAGGGCTTCGGCTTTGTTGAAATGCCCAACCGCGAAGAAGGTATGGCCGCCATCAAGGCCATGGACGGTCAGGATCTGGGTGGCCGCACCCTGCGTGTGAACGAAGCCCAGCCGCGCGAAGCGCGCCCGCCGCGCCGTGAAGGTGGTTTCGACTCGCGTCCGCCGCGCCGTTTCTAAAACCTTTTTTTGTGTCTATTGCGTCACCGCAAAAACGGTGACGACGGATTTATAAAAGCCATGCCTGATCGTGTGGCTTTTTTGTTTTGAGTTGAGGAATCATGCTGAATATCTACTCCACCGAGTCACGTGACAAACGTCTTTTCACTCCCATCGAGCCGGGCAAGGTTCGCATGTATGTGTGTGGCATGACGGTGTATGACTATTGTCATTTGGGGCATGCGCGGGTGATGGTGGTATTCGACATGGTGTATCGCTACCTCAAACATCTTGGTTTTGCGGTGACCTATGTGCGCAACATCACCGACATCGACGACAAGATCATCAAGCGCGCAGCGGAAAACGGCGAGAGCATTCAGGCACTCACGCAGCGTTTTATTGACGCAATGCACGAAGATGCCGATGCGCTGGGCTGTCTCCGCCCGGATCATGAACCGCGCGCCACGCAAGCTGTGCCCGAGATGTTGGCCATGATCCAGACACTCATCGATAAAGGCTTTGCTTACCGTGCAGATAATGGCGATGTGTATTACGCGGTGAGTCAGTTTGCGGGCTATGGTCGCTTGTCGGGCAAAAACCTGGACGATTTGCGCGCCGGTGCACGGGTGGAAATCGGTGAGGCCAAGCGTGACCCACTGGATTTTGTGCTGTGGAAGGCGACCAAGCCGGGAGAGCCCTCGTGGGATGCTCCCTGGGGGGCGGGACGACCGGGTTGGCATATCGAATGCTCCGCCATGTCCACCACCTGCCTTGGGCATACCTTCGATATTCACGGTGGCGGTATGGATCTGCAATTTCCGCACCACGATAATGAGATTGCGCAAAGCGAGGCGGCGACGGGCTGCCACTACGTGAATTACTGGATGCACAACGGCTTTGTACGCATCAATGAAGAAAAGATGTCCAAATCATTGAACAATTTCTTCACCGTGCGCGAGGTGCTGAAGGAATATCGTGCCGAGGAAATCCGGTTTTTCATCCTCAATAGCCACTACCGCAGCCCGCTGAATTACGCCGATGTGCAGCTCAATGCGGCGCGTCAAGGTTTGACCCGTCTTTACACTGCGTTGCGTGATGCAGGGGAAACCTCAGTGGATGCTCCCTTGCTTGAGACCTTTGTGCAGCGCTTTACCACGGCGATGGATGATGACTTCAATACACCCGAAGCCTTGGCCGTGTTGTTTGAGTTGGCCAGTGAAATCCATCGCCATCAGGATGAGGTGCGTGCTTCGGCTGTGGCTACACTGCGCAAACTTGCGGGTGTGCTGGGTCTGTTGCAGATGAATGCGGAAGAATACTTGCGTGGTGCACCGGGCGTGGGAGGTTTGGATGAGGCAAGCATTCAGGCGCTGATCGATGAGCGTCTGGCGGCGCGTGCTGCCAAAAACTTTGCTCGTTCCGATGCAATCCGTGATGAGTTGCTCAAGCAGGGTATCGTCTTGGAGGATGGGGCGGCGGGCACGCGCTGGCGGCGAACTAGCGCGTCTTGAATAATATTTTCAGCAAAAGTGCCTGTTCATCAGTGCTTAAAAATGCCTGGGCAACCGGATGCATGCGTTCGCCCACTTCGCTGCGTACGGGCACTTGAAATGTTTTTGCCGTGCGCCGTCGTGCTTCGCCGTACAGGCTTTCTTGCAGACTGCTTTCATCCTCAAGGTGACTGAGAATCAAGCTCGGCCCATCGCGCAATACTTCAATCACCCGCAGATGACGCTGCTCAACCACGGCTTCGCGGCCGATCAGGTGACTCAGTACGTCTAGCGCTTCGTTGCTGGTTTCGTGCATCATCCTGAGCAAGTTTATTGGTAACAGGTATGAGCAGTATGCAGTGGGAACTGATACAGCGCGAGGTAGTTTTTCAAGGTTTTTTCCGTCTGGAGCGTTATCACCTACGGCATGAGTTGTTTGCTGGTGGCTGGAGTGAGGTGATGACGCGCGAGATGTTTGAGCGCGGTCATGCGGTTGCCATCTTGCCCTACGATCCGAAGGCGGATGCCGTGGTCATGCTGGAGCAATTTCGTCCTGGCGCGCCCGATGCCCCGGGCGGACCATGGATGCTGGAATTTCCCGCCGGCATGATCGAAGCGGGTGAGTCCCTTGAGGATGTCGCACGACGCGAGATGCAGGAGGAGGCTGGTTTGCAGCCTATGCACCTGCATTACATCACGCGCTGTTGGGTCAGCCCCGGCGGCACCACGGAAAGTCTTTACTTGTATTACGCGCAGGTGGATAGCCGTGATGTCGGTGGCTTATTTGGGCTTGAACATGAGCATGAAGATATTCGCGTCAGCGTGGTGTCACGTGAGCAGGCTCTGCAATGGTTGGAAGACGGTCGAGTGTGCTCAGCGGCGCCGATGATTCTGTTGCAATGGCTGGCGTTACATCATGCGCTCCTGCGCGAGCAGGCAGGGGTTTCACATAATCTTCATGCCTGATTCATCAAAATATACGGAATGGCATATATATTGACCTCATGGACATCACCAGCCATTTGTTCTTTCATGCCCTCAGCGATCTGACCCGTTTGCGTTGCCTTGCGCTGATGCACCGCCATGGTGAAATGTGCGTGTGTGACCTGACGCGGATACTGGACGAATCCCAGCCTAAGATCTCTCGCCATTTGGCGCAGTTGCGCGAACTGGGTTTGGTGCAGGCGCGACGGTCAGGCACGTGGATGCACTATGCGATTGCGCCCGATCTTCCAGTTTGGGCACAACAGGTGCTTGATACGGCATTGCCGGCTTTTGCGCAGACAGCCCGCGGCCTGGCTGATCTGAATGTGCTTGCTGCGGTTGAAGAAATGAATGCCTTGGAGGATGCCATACCTTCATGTCAACCGTTTTTTGAGGATTCACTCATGCAGCAACCAACTTACAACGTGCTTTTTCTCTGTACCGGCAACTCTGCGCGCAGCATCCTGGCGGAGGCACTGCTCAATCATTGGGGGCAGGGCAAGTTTCACGCCTACAGTGCGGGCAGCCATCCACGTGGCGAAATCCATCCGCGTACCATTGAGCTTCTGCAACGTCTGGGTTTCCCTACTGAAAATCTGCGCAGCAAAAATTGGGACGAGTTTGCCCAACCCGGTGCACCGGTGATGGATTTTGTCTTCACCGTGTGCGACCAAGCAAAAAACGAAGTCTGTCCCGTCTGGCCGGGTCAACCGATGACTGCGCACTGGGGGGTTCCTGATCCCGTGTCCGTCGAAGGGGATGAGGTTGCCAAATCGCTGGCTTTCCGTGAGGCCTTTCGCGTGTTGGAAAACCGCATCAAGCTATTCACGAGCCTGCAACTTCCGCAGTTGGATAAGCTGCGTATCAAGCAGGAAATTGACAAGATTGGTACGGCTACGCCTGATCAGGCATCAAGCAATTCCTGATAGCAATGTTCGAAAATCCATCCATGGATTCCCGTGGATGGGAGCGTTTCCCTGTGGCTGGATGCATGAATAAGCTGCTTCTGGCCGCACCGCAAGAAACGCAAAGCGGTGTTTCTTGCGGAGATTGAATACTGAAGTGCTGAGGTGAACAAAGCATCTCGCTTTGATTGAACCGCCCGCAAGCACAAAAATCGGGAGCATGCCTCTTTTACGGTTTCAGGCGATGCGGAGTGACATATCTTTTTAGCGATGCGTCATGCGCATGCGCTCCAACACCGCTGCCATTTGAGCTTCGATGGGCGCGTCACAGCGCAATTGCAGGGTGAAGGGCTTTTCTTCTGTTGTGAGCGTTTCAGCATGAGACTGCTGGGCATGCAATACCTCCAGCGTTGCCTCAGAGACGTCATTTCCTAGACGGTTG
>CAYOCG010000006.1:0-66688 GCA_964402435.1 uncultured Halothiobacillus sp.
GGCATGGATACCAAAGCACCCGTGATGGCAATGGCATCATATTCATAGTGGTCATTCCAACCCTGACTCGCATCACCGGTTTCGAACACAACGGTATCAATGCCTAGGTTGTTCAAATTCTCGGCTGCTCGTGTTGATAAATCGTTAAATAACTCCACGGAAGTCACCGCAGCACCTAAGGTTGCAAGACATGCTGCAATGAACCCGGTTCCAGTACCAATCTCAAGCACACGATCGCCGTTAGAAATTGCCAAGGCTTGAAGCATACGTCCTTCTACGACAGGGAGCATCATCACTTGATGACACTCGATGGGCAGCATGACATCGGTGAAGGCTTGACTTTTAAGCGCAGGTGGTACGAAACGATCACGCGGAACCTTGCGCAAGGCATCAAGAACACGCTGATCGAGCACATCCCATGGCCGAACCTGTTGTTCAACCATATTGAAGTGGGCTTGTTCAACATTGAGTATGGGTGCGTTCGAGATCATAAGATTGAGATTTAAGTGACTTAGTAGTTGAAAATATTAATGTTTTTTATGGAGCCTTGACAACTTGAAGACTCTGAAAAAACTCGATCCCTGCTCGGAAAGATGTGCTTATTCTCTGGATAAAACTGTGCATAAGTCGTAGCATAACCCTCATCTGAGAGACATAAAAGGAAAGCAGAAGTTGGCAACCACAGACCTATGGATGCAATGTCAACACGAACTTGCTGCACGCATGCCGGAGCATCTTCTTAACCGCTGGATTAGGCCACTGCAAGCCATAGAAGACAAGGGGCAGCTGAAATTGTTTGCGCCTAATCGTTTTGTACAAGATTGGGTGAAGAAAAATTACCTCGAACAGATAAGTACGCTCGCTCAAACCATCACGGGAAACGAAAATTTAGTCATCTTGCTCGAAATTGGAAGCACATCAAAACCACGAACAACCTCAGCAACACACAAAAAAGACGAATTAAAAATAAAATCTCAAGTACTGAAGGCTGAAAATCAAAGTCAAATAGAACACAACCTTAATGCTTCTTTTACCTTTGAATCCTTTGTAAGTGGAAAATCAAACCAGCTTGCGCGTGCTGCGGCGATTCAGTTTTCTGAAAACCCGAATGCAGGATACAACCCCTTGTTTATCTATGGTGGGGTTGGCCTTGGAAAAACGCATCTTATGCATGCGATTGGCAACAAAATCCTAGAAAAAGACACACAATCACGTGTTCTTTATCTTCATTCAGAGCGATACATGCAAGACATGGTTCGCTCGATTCAAAGTAACACAGTAAACAACTTTAAGAATTTCTATCGGTCTTTAAATGTATTACTCATTGATGACATACAATTTTTTGCCGGTAAAGATCGTACTCAAGAAGAGTTTTTTCATACCTTCAATGTGCTCATGGAAAGTGGACAGAAAATTGTCATGTCGTGTGATCGTTATCCCAAAGAAATCGAAGGACTGGAGGAGCGACTAAAATCACGTTTTGGGTGGGGTCTAACCGTATCCATTGAGCCTCCCGAGCTTGAGACACGTGTAGCGATCCTGCAGAGCAAAGCTGAAGCCATGGGCGTCAGTCTTCCTCATGAAGTTGCCTTTTTTATCGGTAAAAGAATTCGATCGAACATACGTGAACTTGAAGGTGCCTTGCGACGAGTCATCGCAACAACGCAATTCACAGGCACACCCATCACCCTTGAAAGCGCAAAAGAAGCTCTGAAGGATTTGATCGCGCTACAAAACCGCATGATCACGATCGAAAACATACAGAAAACTGTCGCACAGTACTACAAAGTCAAGATGGATGAACTGCACTCCCCGGGAAGGAGCAGGTCAATCGCAAGACCCAGGCAAATTGCAATGAGCCTTGCCAAGGAACTCACCAGTCACAGTTTACCAGAAATTGGCAAAGCATTTGGAGGTCGAGACCACACCACGGTCATTCACGCGTGCCGCAAAATTGCAGAACTACGTGAAGAAGAGAGCCGCATCGATGAAGACTACATTACATTGCTGCGTACACTTACGAACAGTTGACAAGCATGCTCAAAACTATGTTGATAACTTATGTACAGAGCATAGATAATTTTTTATCCACAGATTAACACACATCAATAATAACTTATCCGCATGTTCGCCAGCTTAGATATACCGAAAAAAACGCACGTAACTTATTGAAGTTATTTCAATTTTAAAATGTTTACACAGAAAAAAACCACTCATTAGACAACAACAATTTTTTTAAAGACTTAAAAATATGTATTTTTCAATAAAGAGAGAAAAACTTCTAACAGGTTTGCAGAAAGTAATTGGAGCAGTAGAAAAAAGACAGACTCTACCAATACTCAATGCATTTCATTTTTCAATCAAAGATAATGAAATGATTATTTCTGCGACTGATACAGAAATAGAAATAAAACACAAAATCACAAACGAATTTTCTACCAATGAAATATCATTTACCCTACCGGGAAGAAAAATTAGTGAAATTTGCAAAAATCTTCCCTTAGACTGTGAAATTCGATTTGATATCCAATCTGATAAAGTAATTATCAAATCAGAAAAAATATTGTTTACACTGGCAACATTAAACCCAGAAGAATTTCCTGAGATTCATAAAGACAATAAACAGGATGAATTGACTGTTGATTCAATTTGCCTAAAAAGGGCCATGAGAAATGTACAATTCTCCATGGCACAACAGGATGTTCGGTATTATTTGAACGGCATGTTGTTTGATATGTCTGGCGAAAATTTCAGAACGGTGACAACAGATGGACACAGATTAGCTTTGAGTGAATTCTCACTGAACAAGAATTTAAGCCGCAAGGTAATAATACCTAGAAAGGCAGTAATAGAAATTGATAAACTTCTGACAGATCAAAATGACGAAATAAAAATTGAAATCTTTGAAAACTATATTTCAATGAGCAATGAAGATACAAGGTTATCTTCAAAAATCATCGATGGAAAATTTCCAGATTATTACAGAGTAATACCGAAAGGTAACCCAAACATAGCAACCGTGAGAGTAGATACTTTAAAATCTGTGCTCCACAGAGCTTTGATCATATCCAATGAAAAATTTAAAGCTGCTAAGTTTAGGTTCGCAATAAATAGCCTTATCATATCAACGCAAAACCAAGAAAGAGAAGAGCTTAGTGAGCAAATAGACATCCAATATAAAGGCCATGAATTGGAAATTGCTTTTAATATAAATTATATATTGGATATTATTAATACTATCGATGCCGATTTAATAGCTCTTGAACTAGGAAGTTCAGACGCGAGCATGGTGGTTAATATTGAAGATGACCAAACGAAAAGCACCTATGTTGTCATGCCTATGCGTCTTTGAAATTCATGTATATAAATGAAATAAAATTAGAGAATTTCAGATGTTTTGATTATCTAGATTTATGCTTCACAAATAAGACAAACTACATTTTTGGCTCTAACGGAGTTGGTAAAACTAGTGTAGTCGAAGCTGTATATTTGATATCAAATGGAAAAAGCTTTAGAACTAACCAAAATGAAAGTTTAGTAAAAGATAGTTTTAGTTCCTTCAATGTCTCTTGCCAAGGGATATCAAGAGGTAATTATTTTAATATAAAATTAAGAAATGAAAATAGAAGAAATAAATTTTCGATTAATTTTAATGAAAATATCCGAACAACGGATATTTTAAACACTGTAGCTTGCTTGGCGAATCATTCAAATACGATAAATATAGTCGATGGTGATGCGTTCAATAGGCGTCGCTTGATTGATTGGTGGTTGTTTTACTCTGAGCCGGGCTATTTTTTTCTTTGGCAAAAATTTTCACGTACTTTAAAACAGCGAAATTTTGCCTTGAAAAATGATCGTCCTTCTGTGACACACTGGGATCAGTTGTTATCTAATTATGGTGAGATGATCAACGCACATCGCATTGCGTCCTTTACACAGATTAGGGATCTTTTCCATGAAAATTTCGATCAATTAGGTCTATTTAAGTATTTTTCAATTGATTTCTTCTGTGGTTGGTCTGAAAACCAATCTTTCATTGAAATGCTCGAAAAAAACAGGGATAAAGACCTACGTTTTGGCTATACAACCGCGGGACCACATCGCGCTGATCTTGTTTTCCTAAAGAAAAATTCACGTATAAAAGAAATTTTTTCGCGCGGTCAGAAAAAGCTTTTTACGTTACTATTTCTTCTAAACCTTAGTATTTTGTTTCACAAGCATTTTGATGAATATCCGATAATGTTATTCGATGATTTCTCATCAGACCTTGATGATCACTCTAGGTCGATTGTTATGGATATAATTAATAATCTTGGTTTACAGGTTATTATTACAGATGTTAACCAAAGCATAAACGATTATAAAAACTTTAACCCAAATTTTATATTTCTTGAATAATCAGGAAATTTTTAATTGTAAATTATATTTTAGAGACAACTATTATGTCAGCATCAAACAGTGAAAAAGCTTATGACTCCAGCTCGATCAAGGTTTTAAAAGGTCTTGATGCTGTTCGTAAGCGACCAGGTATGTATATCGGTGATACCGATGACGGTTCCGGCTTGCATCACATGGTTTTTGAGGTTGTGGATAACGCGATCGACGAAGCGCTTGCCGGATTCTGTACTCGCGTTGATGTCGTGATGCATACGGATGGCTCTGTAAGCGTCACCGATGATGGTCGGGGGATACCTGTTGACATCCATCCTGAGGAAGGGCGTTCAGCGGCTGAAGTCATCATGACCGTGCTCCATGCGGGCGGTAAATTTGATGATAATTCTTATAAGGTCTCTGGCGGGCTGCATGGTGTGGGTGTTTCCGTTGTTAATGCGCTCTCGGAAAGCCTTGAACTTACTATTCGACGTGGTGGTAAGAAATACCGTCAGGAATACCATCTTGGTGAGCCACTCTATCCTCTCAAGGAGATAGGTGAATCAACTGAAACGGGTACGCGTGTTCGATTTAAGCCAAGCGCAATTATTTTTAGTCAACTTGATTTTCATTACGATATTCTTGCACGCCGATTACGTGAGTTATCTTTTCTTAATTCTGGGGTTCGCATTCATCTATTGGATGAAAGTAGCGCCCGTGAAGATATTTTCATGTATGAAGGTGGAATTCGTGCCTTCGTCGAGCATCTAAATCGTGGTAAATCACCTATTCACCCAGGCGTTATTTACACGCAAGGTGAAAAGGATGGTATTGGTGTTGAAGTGGCTCTTCAGTGGAATGATAGTTACAACGAAGGTGTCTATTGTTTCACAAACAATATCCCTCAACGTGATGGCGGTACGCATCTTGCCGGTTTCCGTGCTGCACTGACGCGAACGCTCAATCAGTACATGGAAAAAGAGGGATTATTTAAGAAAGCTAAGGTTGATATTTCGGGCGATGATGCGCGCGAAGGGCTGATAGCGGTACTTTCGGTTAAGGTTCCGGACCCAAAGTTTTCCTCTCAGACGAAGGACAAGCTGGTGTCTTCAGAGGTCAAAGCCCCCGTTGAAAGCTTGGTAGCAGAGGTTTTAAATGATTTTCTTCTTGAGCGTCCAAGTGAGGCGGCTGCAATTACGGGAAAAATCATCGATGCAGCACGTGCGCGCGATGCAGCACGTAAGGCGCGTGAATTAACCCGCCGTAAAGGCGCGCTGGATATTGCGGGCTTACCAGGCAAGCTTGCCGACTGTCAGGAGAAGGATCCTGCGAAGTCGGAAATTTTCCTGGTGGAGGGTGATTCCGCAGGAGGATCGGCAAAACAAGGTCGAGATCGCCGTACGCAAGCGATTTTGCCGTTGAAGGGAAAAATTCTTAACGTCGAAAAAGCACGTTTCGACAAAATGCTCGGTTCCGCCGAGGTTGGTACGCTCATTACAGCACTCGGCACGGGTATTGGTCGTGACGATTACAACCCCGACAAGCTTCGCTATCACCGCGTCATCATCATGACGGATGCGGATGTCGATGGCTCACATATTCGCACGCTTTTGCTGACATTCTTTTATCGTCAAATGCCTGAGCTTATTGAGCGTGGCCACATTTATATTGGGCAACCACCACTTTATAAGGTCAAAAAGGGCAAGCAAGAACAATACGTCAAAGATGATGCGGAAATGCAGGCTTATTTGTTACAGCAGGCCATTGAAAATGCCTCTTTGCATGTATCTTCATCAGCACCAGCGATTAGTGGGACAGCACTCGAGCAATTGGCGCGCGCTCACCTTGTAGCCCAATCCGTCATCGAGCGTTTGTCACGTCGCTTTGATCGCTCTGCGATTCAGCGCTTACTTGATTTGCCCAGATTTTTAGCGAGCGAACTTTCAACGGCGACTGCTTGGGCGATGCAGTGGGCAGAGCTTCTCAATCTTGGCATGGATGAGCGCGTACACCATCGCGCTGAATTGATTTCTGTGGATGGTGAAGCGGTGATTCGTCTCACACGTGATCAGCATGGCTTGAGCCATAGTTGGGATTTTGATGCAGACTTTTTCAATTCAGCTGATTATCGCTTACTGGCGGATCATGCTGACCGTGTACGTGGCTTACTTGAAGAGGACGGTTTGATTCGTCGTGGCAGTGAGTCTAAACAGGTCAGACGTTTTGATGAAGTGATCCAGTGGTTGCAGGATGAAGCGCGTAAGGGTTTGACGATCCAGCGATACAAAGGCTTGGGTGAAATGAATCCTGAACAACTTTGGGAAACAACCATGAATGCTGAAACCCGCCGGTTACTACAAGTGCGCATCGAGGATGCGATTGCAGCGGACGAGGTATTTACAACGTTGATGGGTGATTTGGTCGAACCACGGCGTGATTTCATTGAGCGGCATGCGCTCTCTGCCAATAATATCGACGTTTGATCATTTACAGACATGCACTTATTGCAATTCGATCTGGATAAGTGGGTAGCGGACTTTTCTGACCAGGATCGTGAGGTCTTGTCTGACGTATCGATGATACGCGACAGTCACAGCAAGGTTCTGGTTTGCAGTCCGTTTGTTGCAGAGTCGATCAAATTGCAACCGGGACTGCTTTTCTCGCTTTCTCAAACGGGAGATTTGTTCAGGGACTACTCATCGCAGGACATGGCGCAAAATCTTGCTCAACGGATGGTTGAGGTAGAGGATGAATCCTCTTTGTTGCAGACGCTTCGCCGATTTCGACGACGTGAAATGGTACGTATCGCTTGGCGTGATCTTGCCAACTGGTCAACCACGCAGCAGACATTACTGGAACTGACCTGGCTGGCAGACGCTTGTGTCGATGCGGCGCTGAATTGGTTTTCGGTTGTTTTGCAAAAACGGCATGGTAAACCCCGCGATGCATTGGGCAATGAAGTTGAGCTTGTTGTCCTTGGTATGGGCAAGCTTGGCGGTCATGAGCTGAATTTTTCATCCGATATTGATCTGATTTTTGCTTATGATGAAGAAGGGGAAACAGACGGCGCTAAACCACTGGCTAACAGCGAATACTTTTCCCGTCTTGGCCAACGCTTGATTCGAGCGATCGATGCTCGCACCGAAGATGGCTTTGTGTTTCGTGTCGATATGCGCTTGCGTCCGTGGGGGGACGACGGGCCATTGGCCATGAGTTTCGACCAAATGGAGGTGTACTACACGCTGCACGGCCGTGAGTGGGAGCGCTACGCTTTGATCAAGGCTCGGCCAATGGCGGGAGATTTGCGTGCGGGTGAACGCTTGATGCAGCAGTTGCGCCCGTTTGTCTTTCGGCGCTACCTCGATTTTGGCGCCTTCGCCCAGTTGCGTGAGATGAAGCAGATGATTGAACGCGAAATGGCTAAAAAAGGCATGCGCGACAACATCAAGCTCGGGCCCGGTGGGATTCGCGAAGTTGAATTCATCGGTCAGGTCTTTCAACTTTTGCGTGGCGGTCGTGAAGTGGCTTTGCAGCAGCGCGGCATTCTGCCGGTGTTGCACGTTTTGCAGGAAGACGGCGTTCTTAACGAGGCTGAATTTCAAACCCTGTCTGCTGGTTATGACATGCTCCGTCGTGTCGAAAATCGCTTGCAAGCAGCTTATGACCAGCAAACCCAGTTGCTGCCCGAAGATCCACGCGAGCAACAGCGCCTTGCGCTCAGCATGGACGCTGCGGATTGGGAAGTTTTTATCGCGCAGCTTAATCAACAGCGGGCGGCGGTTCATGATGTTTTCCGGCGTGTATTTCGCATTCTGGAAAATGATCAAGCGCCTAACCATGACCTGGATGCGTTATGCAGCGGAAACCTTGCCAACGATGCAGCACTGAAGGTTTTGGGTCAGCTGGGTATCGCTGAAGATTTCATCGAAGCAACCCATGCGCAATTGCAATCCTTCCTCCAGGAGCGCTTCATCCGTGGTCTGAGTGAGACAGCGCGCATGCGCCTCATGCGGTTATTACCTCGTCTGCTGCAAGGCGTTGCACTGTTACCGAATATTCAAGATGTCTTGGCGCGGATGTTTGTGCTTTTGGCACGCATTGCAGGCCGCAGCGTGTATCTCGCACTCTTGCTGGAAAACCCGCAGGCGCTGGAGTTATTGATTCGTCTCGTCGCGGCCAGCCCGTGGATTGCCGATCAGTTGACCCTTCATCCCATTCTGCTGGATGAGTTACTTGATCCACGCACCTTGTTTTCGCCCCCCGGGGTTGATGACTTGCGTCGTGAGTTGAATGATTTTCTGAGGAATGTCGCTGAAGATGATATTGAGCGGCAAATGGATGAATTACGCCGCTTCAAACAGATCAACACCTTACGGGTGGCCTCTGCTGACATCATGCAAGCTCTGCCTGTGATGCAGGTCAGCGATCATCTTACCTGGATGGCTGAAATCCTGTTGGAAGAAACCTATCGCCAGTCGTATGAGGATTTGCTGCATCGCCATGGCGAGCCTGTTTGCACGCTGGATGGACAGGTGTGGAAACCTGGGTTGGCCGTCATCGGCTACGGCAAACTTGGCGGTTTGGAGTTAGGTTACAGCTCGGATCTGGATATTGTTTTCTTGCACGATTCTGCGGGTGAGATTCAACAAACCGATGGTGCACGCAGCATCGACAATGCGCAGTTTTTTGCCAAAGTCACGCAAAAAATGATCTCACGTATGACCACTGCAACGTCTTCGGGCGTGTTGTATGACGTTGATACCCGTCTTCGTCCGGATGGCGCGTCGGGTTTGCTCGTTTCCAGTTTGAGTGCATTTGAGGATTACCAACTGAACCATGCTTGGGTGTGGGAACATCAGGCATTGACGCGCGCGCGTTGGGTGGCAGGCGAAACCAATATAAAAGCTGCATTTGAGGCAGTCAGACAAAAGGTTTTGTGTCAGCCCAGGGAGATCGAGGCACTGCGGCAAAACGTAGTGGCTATGCGTAACAAAATGCGCGCGGAACTCGATCAGAGCAATGCGCGCGGGTTTCATATCAAAACAGGTTTTGGCGGTCTCACGGATATTGAGTTCATCGTGCAATTTCACCTGTTGGCTTTTGCCCACGAGCATCCGCAGATTGTGGCGTTCAGCGACAACATTCGTCAGCTCGAAGCCTTGGCGGCCGCAGGGATTCTGAGTCACGAGGAAAGCGAGGGTCTGGCGGATGCCTATCGTCGCCTGCGCGATCGCGGGCATCGCTTGGCACTGGAAAACCGTAAGCCGGTGATCGAGGATCATGAACTGCAAAGCGAGCGCCAATTCGTGCGTGCCATCTGGCAGCGCAGGATGGAGCCCGCTGCGTCTTCCATGCCATAATTCGGCAACATTCAGCACGCATTCCCAGGAGTTTTCAGCGATGGCATCCCTACCCACCATGGCCGACCGTGATGGTTTGATCTGGTATGACGGTCAGATGGTCGACTGGCGTGAGGCTAAAACCCACGTCCTCACCCACACCCTGCACTATGGCATGGGTGTGTTCGAGGGGGTGCGTGCCTACAAAACCGACAAGGGTACGGCGATTTTTCGCCTGGAAGAGCACACCAAGCGTTTGCTCAATTCGGCGAAAATCTTACGCATGGATGTGCCGTGGAGTGCCACAGAGCTGAACGAGGCGCAACGTGCGGTGGTGCGTGAGAACAAACTCGAATCCGCTTACATCCGCCCGATGTGCTTCTATGGCGCGGAAGGTATGGGGCTGCGTGCCGATAATCTGAAAGTGCATTGCATTGTCGCAGCCTGGACCTGGGGCAGCTATTTGGGTGCGGAAGGCATGGAGCGCGGCATTCGTGTCAAGACATCTTCGTTCACCCGCCACCACGTCAATATCACCATGTGCAAGGCCAAGGCGAATGGCAACTACATGAACTCCATGCTGGCACTGCGTGAAGCGCTGCAGGACGGGTATGACGAAGCGATGTTGCTCGATGCTGAAGGTTATGTGGCCGAGGGTTCGGGCGAAAACATCTTCATCGTGCGCGATGGCGTGATCTACACTCCGGATCTGACCTCAGCGCTGGATGGCATCACCCGTAAAACCATCTTCCTTTTGGCCGAGGAGCTCGGTCTGAAAATCGTTGAAAAACGCATCACCCGTGACGAGGTGTATGTGGCCGATGAGGCGTTCTTTACCGGTACTGCGGCCGAAGTGACACCGATTCGTGAAGTGGATAACCGTCCGATTGGTTGTGGCAGCCGCGGCCCCATCACTGAAAGGCTGCAAATGCTGTACTTCGACGTTGTCCACGGTCGCCATCCCAAACACCTGGGCTGGCTGAGCCTGGTCGCTTGATGCTTCGGAGGGCACGATGAACCCGAATACCGCCGCACACCCGCAAGACTTTAAAACCCCTAACACGAGCAAAGACATTCTAGTACGCCGCAGCGATTTGCCCGTGCACTGCCCGCGTGAGGGCGAAAGTCTGTGGAACTCGCACCCACGGGTTTACATTCCGGTGGAAGAGAATGGCGGCCGTGCGCAGTGTATCTACTGTGGTGCGGTTTACACGCTGGTTGATTGATCACTGTAGGGTACCTCGAAAAACCGTCACGAGCGGGCGGAGTGCAAGGAGCCCCACAGCGAATCCCCGAGACATATCAAGTAGATAGGCGAGGGGTGAGTGAGGAAGCGACGCAGCAATTCGCTCGCGCAGTAGGTTTTTCGAGGTGCCCTGTATTCCATGCAACTCTTGCTTGACCACCCGTTATGGGTGGTTCTTATTTTGTTGACCGTGTTGATTCACGTGGCGTTTTTCTTGGGCATTCGCCATGTCATGCGCCAAGCGCGGGAAAATGCGCAAACGGCAACGAACGACAGCGAAGCACCTTCGGCCTGAACATGCGTATTGAGCAGATTCGCCAGCGATTACGCGCCAACGGTGCCTTGCCTTGCCACGAGCACCGTGTTCTCCGTGCATGGATACAAAACTGTTCGCTGGATAACCGGCACAGCAAGGCCGAGGGCTTTCTGCCCAAGGCGGTGTTGGCAGATGTGCCGTCGTTGTTCGCCGAGCTTGAGCAACTTGCCACGCTGCATTTGCAGCAAGCAGCGGACGATGGCGCTGTGCGCCTTTTGGTGGGTCTGAAGGATGGGCAAAGCGTGGAGAGTGTGCTTTTGCCGCGCGATGGCCTGTGTGTTTCTACCCAAGTGGGCTGTGCGGTGGGCTGCACCTTTTGCATGACCGGCAAAGACGGCCTTTTGCGTCAGCTGGGCAGTGCGGAGATCGTTGCTCAAGTGGCTTTGGCGCGCCGTCTGCGCAAGGTGCATAAAGTGGTGTTCATGGGCATGGGCGAGCCGGCGCATAACCTGGATAACGTGCTCGAAGCCATTGATTTTTTGGGCAAGGAAGGCGGCATTGCCCACAAAAACCTGGTGTTTTCCACGGTGGGGGATGAGCGTGTGTTTCAGCGTTTGCCGCTTGGCGCGGTCAAGCCTGCGCTGGCGCTTTCCTTGCACAGCACACGCGCAGAACTGCGCGCCCAACTTCTGCCCAAGGCACCACGTCTTGAACCGGAACACTTGGTGGAGATGGGTGAAATCTACGCCCGCCGCACCGGTTATCCCATCCAGTATCAATGGACGCTGCTTGCGGGTATCAATGATGGCGACGACGAGTTGGAGGGCATGGTGCGCCTGCTCAAGGGCAAGTACGCCATTATGAACCTGATTCCGTATAACGACGTGGACGCCCTGCCTTACCGCCGACCGGATGGGCAACGCACGGCGGAAATGGTGCGTAAGCTGCATCAGCACGGCATTCTGGCGAAAACACGCCACTCTGCTGGTCAAGAGATCGATGGTGGATGTGGGCAGTTACGAGCGCGGCATCGAACCGATCAGGGTGCTCACCGCGCTATGCAAATCGTCAAACACGTCCAAACCCTCCGGTAAGCCACTTTTTTGCGCCAGGGTGCGCTCGCCTTTACCGGTACGCACCAGAATCGGTTGCGCACCGACCTCGATCGCAGCTTGCAGATCGCGCAGGCTATCGCCAATCACTGGCACGCCTTGTAGGGTGCAGCCAAAGTGCGCGGCAATTTCCTGATACATGCCGGGCAGGGGTTTGCGGCAGGTGCACGCGGCGTCCGGCCCGTGTGGGCACCAGGTGATGTAATCGACGCTGGCACCATGCTTGGCCAACAAGCTTGCCATTTTGGCGTGCATGGCGTGCAGCGTGGCTTCATCAAACAAGCCGCGGGCGATGCCGGATTGGTTAGTGGCGATGGCGACCGTCCAGCCTGCCTGTTTCAACCGCGCAATGGCTTCGATGCTGCCAGGCAGGGGAATCCACTCTTCAGGTGATTTGATGAAATCATCCGAATCGACGTTGATCACGCCGTCGCGATCAAGGATGACCAGTTTTGTGCAGTCGATCATGTGCCGTCCTTAAACGTCTCGTCGATCATTGCACACCAAATATGCCCCACCAGCCCATGGCATTCCTGAATGCGCGGAGTGTCGTGGCTCGGGGCAATCAGTGCATGTTGCACA
Organism: uncultured Halothiobacillus sp.; assembly: GCA_964402435.1. GTDB lineage: Bacteria > Pseudomonadota > Gammaproteobacteria > Halothiobacillales > Halothiobacillaceae > Thiofaba. Next base: position 12,910 of record CAYOCG010000006.1, read on the forward strand.
GCGTCTTTGATGGCGCCGCCATGCCCGCCGAGCAGGCCGAGGGTGGTCACACCCATGCTTTGCGCGGTGTGTATGGCCGCGAGCACGTTGCGGCTGTTGCCGGAGGTGGACAGGCCGATCAGAACATCACCCGCTTGAGCGAGCGCCTCGACTTGGCGCGCGAAGATCTGCTCGAAGCCGAAGTCATTGCCAATCGAGGTGAGTGCGGAGCTGTCGGTGGTCAGGGCGATGGCGGGCAGGCCGCGGCGTGCATGGGCAAAACGCCCGACCAACTCGGCGGCGATGTGCTGTGCATCGGCCGCGCTGCCGCCATTGCCACAGAGCAGTATCTTTCCTCCGCGCTTCAGGCAGCTCACGAGCATCTCGCCAAGCGATTGAATCGTTGACTCCAAGGCGACGAGCTGCTCGATACATAGTTGGTGATCTTGGATGTGCTGGCGGATAACGGACACAGTGCCGACCTTATGGATTAGAATGGCCGCAAGCTTAAAGCACTTTTCCCCCAAGTTTCATCTTCAATGCAGTTGGATTTACCCGATTTTGCCTTGGCCCGCGTGGTGGTGGCCGGCGATGTGATGCTCGATCGCTACTGGCACGGCGCGACTTCACGCATTTCACCGGAGGCTCCGGTGCCCGTGGTGCGCGTGGAACACGATGAGTGGCGCGTGGGTGGCGCGGGCAATGTGGCGCTGAATGTCACCGCCTTGGGTGCCAAGGTGCATCTTGCCGGGCTGGTCGGGCCGGATGAGACGGCGGCAACGCTGCGCGGTCTTTTACGCGCGGGGGGGGTGGATGAAAGTCTTCTCACCGCCTCGCAGGGGCGCACCATTACCAAGCTGCGCGTGGTCAGTCGTCATCAGCAGTTGATCCGGCTGGATTTTGAACAGCCATTTGCCAACCAGGCAGCAGAAGACATGCCGCCAGCGGTGAGTGCTCTGCTCAAAGGTGCCGGCGCGTTGGTGCTGTCGGACTATGCCAAAGGCGCATTGCAGCAGGCACAAGACATGATTGCGGCGGCACGCCAACGGGGCATTGCGGTGGTGGTGGATCCCAAGGGGACGAATTTCGACCGCTATCGCGGCGCGACCGTGCTGACGCCTAATTTGGGTGAATTTGAGGCGGTGGTTGGGCGCTGCCACGATGACAACGACCTTGTGCAGCGTGGCGAGCGGTTACGTGCTGAGCTTGGTTTGCAGGCACTATTGATTACGCGCAGCGAGCGCGGCATGACGCTGTTGCAACAAGGCGCTGCCCCCTTGCATCTGCCCGCGCAGGCGCGCGAGGTGTTCGATGTCACTGGCGCAGGCGATACCGTGGTGGCGGTGCTGGCGGCAGCATTGGCAGCCGGTTTGCCTCTGCCCAAGGCGACGGCACTGGCCAATCTTGCGGCGGGGATCGTGGTCGGCAAACTGGGGACGGCCACGGTGAGCTTGGACGAATTGCGTGCTGCCATGCAGGCACATGTGCCCTTGCAGACGGGTGTGGTGGATGAAGCCACTGTGCAAGATCTCCTGGTGCGTGCGCGCGCGGCGGGTGAGCGCGTGGTCATGACCAATGGTTGTTTTGATTTGCTGCATCCTGGGCATATTCGCTATTTGCAGCAGGCGCGTGCTTTGGGCGAGCGTTTGCTGGTGGCGGTGAATACCGATGATTCCGTGCGCCGACTCAAGGGCGCGAGCCGTCCGGTCAACCCCTTGGCGGTGCGCATGGAAATGCTTGCCGCGCTGGGCGCGGTGGATTGGGTGGTGCCTTTTGCCGAAGACAACCCCGAGCGTCTGATCTGCGCGCTCAAGCCGGATGTGTTGGTCAAAGGCGGTGATTACCGCATTGAGGATATTGCCGGCGGCGAATGCGTGCGTGCTGCAGGCGGTGAGGTGCGTGTTTTGCCCTTTGTGGATGGCCACTCAAGCACGCGCATGATCGAAAAGATTCGAGGACAAGACAGTGCATAATCCAACCATCATCGTCACGGGCGGTGCGGGCTTCATAGGCAGCAATCTCGTGCTCGGCCTGAATGCACGCGGCATTAGTAACATCATCGTGGTGGATGATCTCAAGGATGGGCACAAATGCGTCAATCTTGCCGAATCAAACGTCCGTGATTATCTGGACAAGGATGAGTTTCTCGCCTTGATCGAAGCGGGGCATGATTTTGGCGAGGTGGCGGCGGTGTTCCATCAAGGTGCCTGTTCCACCACCACCGAGTGGGATGGGCGCATGATGATGCAGGTCAATTACGACTACTCCAAGCGGCTGTTGCGCTGGTGTCTGCACCGCAAAACTCCCTTCATCTATGCCTCCTCGGCGTCGGTGTACGGTGCGGGCAGCGCGTTCTCCGAGGTGCGCGAGAACGAGCATCCGCTGAATGTTTACGCCTATTCCAAGTTCCAGTTTGACCAGTTTGTGCGCAGCCTGCCGCGTGTGGAAAGTCAGGTGGTGGGCTTGCGTTATTTCAATGTCTATGGCCCGCGCGAGCAGCACAAGGGCAGCATGGCCAGCGTGGCGTATCATTTCCACCATCAACTTTTGCAACACGGTGTGGTGCGCCTGTTTGCCGGTTGTGATGGCTATGCCGATGGCGAGCAGCGGCGTGATTTCATCCATGTGGATGATGTGGTGGCGGTCAATCTATGGCTTTTGGAGCATCCGCGCGTGCATGGCATTTTCAATCTTGGCACCGGGCGGGCGCAGACATTCAATGAAGTGGCGCAGGCGGTGATCGACTTCCACGGCTATGGCAGCATCGAATACATCCCCTTCCCCACGCATTTGCAGGGGGCGTATCAGAGCTTTACCGAAGCTGACATGCGCGCCCTGCGCGGTGTAGGCTTTGATCAGCCGTTCATGCCCGTGCAGGACGGTGTGCCGCGTTATCTGCGTTGGTTGATGCGTCGTGACTGAAGCAGGTGCTCCGCGCATCCTGGTGGTCGGCCCCTCCTGGGTGGGCGATATGGTCATGGCGCAAAGCCTGTTTGACTGCCTGAAAATGCAGCAGCCAGCGGCGATGATCGATGTGCTCGCGCCGGGCTGGTCGTTGCCGTTGCTTGCCCGCATGCCGCAGGTGCGCCGTGGCATCGACATGCCGTTGGGGCATGGCGCGCTCGGCCTTGGGGTGCGCTGGCGCTTGGGGCGTGCGCTCAAAGGGCTTTACGATCAGGCCATCGTCCTACCCGGTTCGTTCAAGTCGGCCTTGGTACCCTGGTTTGCGGGTATTGGTCAACGCACCGGCTTTGTCGGTGAGCAGCGTTATGGCTTACTCAATGATTTGCGCGTGCTGGATAAAGAAGTCCTGCCGCTGACCGTGCAGCGTTTCGTCGCCTTGGGGCAATCGGCGGAAGCGCCGCAGCCGCCGGCGATTGTGCCCCCGCGTTTGACAGTCGATGTGGAGAATCAGCAGCGGCTGCTGCGAAACCTAGGCTTATCGCTCGATCGCCTAGTCATCGCTTTCATGCCGGGTGCGGAATACGGCCCGGCTAAGCAATGGCCGCTGGCTCATTTCGCAGAACTTGCGCGGCAGCTGGTGGCGCAGGGAAAACAGGTATGGATTCTTGGCTCAGGCAAGGATCAGGCTGCCGGCGAGCAGATCGCGCAGCAGGCAGAATCTGCCAAGGTGCGCAATCTTTGCGGGCAAACGGCATTGGTCGATGCGGTGGATCTGATTGCCCTGTGTCAGGCGGCGGTGAGCAATGACTCGGGATTGATGCATATCGCTGCTGCGGTGGATGTGCCGGTGGTGGCGTTGTACGGCTCCTCCACGCCGGCGCACACTCCGCCGCTGTCTGACAAGGCTCAGGTCATGTATCTGGGCTTGGCGTGTTCGCCGTGCTTCAAGCGGGTGTGTCCATTGGGGCATACGCGGTGTTTGTTCGACATCACCCCCCAGTCGGTGCTGGACAGGTTGCAGGCGTTAGCATGAAGATCAGCGGCTTTACTTTTCTGCGCAATGGTGTGCTGCTGGGCTACCCTTTCGAGGAAAGCATCCGCTCGGTGCTGCCGCTGGTAGATGAGTTCGTCGTCGCGCTTGGCCTGTGTGAAGACGACACGCGCGCGCGCATCGAGGCCATCGGCGATGCCAAGATCCGCATCGTCGATACCGTGTGGAATGAAGCCATGCAGGATCGCGGCTTTGTCTATGGCCAGCAGAAAATGATTGCCCAATACCAGTGCAGCGGCGATTGGGCGTTTTACCTCGAAGGCGACGAGGTGGTGCACGAGCGCGACGTGCCCACTCTGCGTGAAGCGATGCACAAGCATCTGCATGATGCCGAGGTGGAGGCGCTGGTGTTCGATTACGTGCATTTTTATGGCGGCGCAGAATATCGTTCGATCTGCCCCGGTTGGTATCGGCGCGCGCCGCGCATCATTCGTAACACCATCCGCAGCTACGCACCGGATGGCTTGTTCTGGGTGGTGATGGATAAAAACAAACGCGGCCGTTACCCGCGCGCCGCGCTCACCGGTGTGCCGATTTACCACTACGGTTTTGCGCGCAGCATCGATGCCATGCGGGAAAAAAACGCGCGTGTGGGTCGCTACTGGGGACATGACCACCCGCTGTTCCAAGGCTATGCCATGGATCCGCAGGGGCTGGTGCCGTTTCGCGGTGAGCATCCGGCGGTAATGGCGCACTGGCTGGCGCATGAGGCCGAACAGGGTTTTGTGCCTGATCCGCATTACAATCTCACCCGTCGCGAGGTGCGTTATCGCTGGAAAGCGCGGCTTGAGCGCTGGTTGGGTGTCGATCTGACCCAGAAACATTTTACCTTGGTGCGCTAAGCATGATCGCCGTGTCGGATGGGTCCGCGTTTTTTGATCGTCAGGCCAAGCGCATGTTGGTGCTCTCGTTTGCCGCTGCGGTGCTCTCCACCGCGCTGTTGAGTATCAGCGCAGGGCTGATGGTGCTTTTCTGGCTGCTATCGAACCGCTTTGCCGCCACATGGCAGTGCATCAAGGCTGAGCCGGCGGCTTGGTTTGCTTTGGGGCTGGTGGCGCTGAGCTTGATCGGGCTGGCGTACACTCCGGCGGCGTGGAGCGAGGCGCAGGAAGGGGCGGGTAAGTACGTCAAACTGTTGATCTTACCGCTGGCCTTGTTTTTGTTTGACGATGTGCGCTGGATTCGGCGTGCCCTGTATGCCTTTCTTGCTGCCCTGGCCGTGGCGGTGTTTGCTTCTTACCTTGAAGGCTATGGCTTGATTCCTGACTGGACCGCCAAGGGCGATAGCACGGCGTTTGCTGGGCATATTACGCTTTCGCTGTTCGAGGCGCTGGGCGCGTTCATCGCCTTCACCTTGGCACGCTTTGAGCCAGCCCGCCGTGTGTTATGGCTGCTGCTCGGGGTGTTTCTGCTCTCCCACTTGTTCGTTCTCAACACCGGGCGTACCGGTCAGCTCTTGGCCTTGATCATGCTCGGCGTGCTTGCCTTGCAAGTCTGGCGCTGGAAGGGGTTGTTGGTCGGTGGTTTGGCGGCCGTGGTGTTGGTGAGTCTGGCTTGGTTTGGCAGCGCGCAGTTTCAGATGGGCGTGCACAAGGGCATGGAAGACTTGCAGCAATACCGTCAGGGCAATGCGCAAACCTCACTCGGTGCACGGGTGGATTTCTGGCAAACCAGTCTCAAGATTGCACAAGATGCACCATTCATCGGTCATGGCACGGCCAGCCTGAAAACGCTTTACCCCGGGTACGCCAGCGGTCAGGGATGGATGACCGACAATGCGCACAATGAATACCTCATGGTCGCCGTGCAATGGGGTGGGCTGGGGCTGTTGCTGCTCTTGGGTCTTCTCTTTGCTGCGCTGCTTGCCACCCGGACGATGAGTCCGCAGGCGGCGGCCATCACTTGGGGTGTGATGACGGCCTATGGTCTGGGCAGTCTGTTCAATTCGCTGCTGCTGGATCATCGTGAAGGCATGTTCTTTGCCCTGCTGCTCGGTTTGCTCCTCGCGTGGCGTAAGGATGCAAGCGCATGAAGCTCTCGGTGGTGATGATTACCTTGAATGAGGCCGAGCGCCTGGAGGCAACGCTCCAGTCCGTCGCCTGGGCGGATGAGATCGTGGTGGTGGATGCAGGAAGCACCGATGGCACGGTCGAGATCGCCCGGCGCTTCACCGACAAGGTGGTGGTCACCGACGACTGGCCGGGATTTGGCGTGCAGAAAAATCGTGCGCTGGATTGGGCGACGGGCGATTGGGTGCTGTCCATCGATGCGGATGAGCGCGTGAGCCCCGAGCTTGCCGCGGAAATTCGTGCGCTTCTGGTCAATCCGCAGTTTGATGCTTACCGCCTGCCGCGTCTGTCGAGCTATCTTGGCCGCCCGATGCGGCACAGCGGCTGGTGGCCAGATGAGGTGTTGCGCCTGTTTCGTCGCGGCACGGCGCGTTTTTCGGAGGATGTGGTGCATGAGCGCCTGCTGTTTCATGGTGCCACCGGCCGCTTGCAGGGCGCATTGCAGCATGAGAGTTTCCGCTCGCTGGAGCAGGTGCTGGACAAGGTGAATCGCTACTCCACTGCCGGTGCGGAAAAAATGGCCGCCGAGGGGCGCACGGCAAGCTTGGGCAAGGCGGTCGGGCGCGCCATGTGGACTTTTTTGCGCACCTACGTGCTCAAGGCGGGGTTTCTGGATGGTCGCGAGGGCTTCATGCTGGCGGTCTCCAATGCCGAGGGGGTGTATTACCGCTACCTCAAGCTGATGTTGCTCCATGAGCGCAAGCAGCCGTGAAGATCAGTCTTATTATCACCACTTACAACCGACCCGACGCGTTGCACGCGGTGCTGCGCGGTGTGGCGGCGCAGCGCATGGCACCGTCGGAGGTGTTGATTGCTGATGATGGCTCCGGTGAGACCACGCGGCAGTGCGTGGCGGCATGGCAGGCACGCCTGCCCATGGCGGTGCGCCATGTTTGGCATGCGGATGAGGGGTTTCGTGCCGCGGCCATCCGCAATCGGGCGGCGGCTTTGGCGCAGGGCGATGTTTTGCTTTTTCTCGACGGCGATTGCATTCCTCCGGCAGATTTCGTTGCGCGCCATGCTGCCCTGGCAGAACAAGGCTGGTTTGTCGCTGGCAATCGCATGCTGCTTGCCGCAGCGTTGACCGAGCGCGTGCTGGCCGCGGCGGAGGACGTGCTCGCCTGGACCGCTTGGCGCTGGGCAAAGGCGCGCATGTGCGGTGAGGTCAATCGCCTGCTGCCTCTGCTGCGTTTGCCCGACGCTGCCTGGCGGCGTGGGCTCAGCCAAGACTGGCGAGGGGTGCGCACCTGCAATCTGGGCGTATGGCGCGAAGATTTTTACGCCGTCAATGGTTTTGATGAAAGCTTCACCGGCTGGGGGCATGAAGATGCGGATCTTGCCGTGCGTTTGATGCGTGCCCACGTGCGGCGCAAGGATGGGCGCTACGCCGCACCGGTGCTGCACCTGTGGCACGCGGACAATCCGCGCGGCAATGAGGCGCTCAATCGCGCCCGCTTGCAGGAAACGCTTGATGGTCAGCACCCGCTGCGTGCCATACTCGGCGTGGATCAATATCTGACTTGACGCATGCCTATCCCCATTTTGATGTACCACCAGATCGACACCCCACCCGCACGCGGCACACCCATGCGCGGCATGGTGGTGTCGCCGCGGCGTTTTGCCGCGCAGATGCGGCTGTTGAATCTTTTGGGTTATCGCGGCCTGAGCATGGGCGAGCTATTACCCTACCTGCGTGGCGAGAAAATCGGCAAGGTGGTGGGCATCACCTTTGATGATGGTTATGTCAATACGCTGGACAACGCCCTGCCGATCTTGCGCCGACACGGTTTCAGCGCCACCTGCTATGCGGTCAGTGGCAAGCTCGGCGGTCAGAATGACTGGGATGCCACGCTGGGCGTGCCACAAAAGCCGCTTATGAACGCGGCGCAGTTGTGCGCGTGGGCGGATGCAGGCATGGAGGTGGGGGCGCACACGATTCATCATGCCGATCTGACGGCGCTGGATGATGACGCTGCGCGCGAAGAAATTGCCGGCAGCAAGCACATGTTGGAAGCGGCGTGCGGTGTGCCGGTGACAGCTTTCTGCTATCCCTACGGGCGCTTCTCGCCGCGGCATGTGCATTTTGTGCGTGAGGCGGGTTTTCTGAGCGCCACGACCACGGTGCGTGGCCGTGCGGCGGTTCATGGTGACGCTTACACCCTGCCGCGTGTGCTGGTGGCGCAAGCCACCTGGTTGGGGCAGTTTGCACTTAAAATCTTCAGCCGCTATGAAGACCAGCGAGGGCTGCGGTGAAGCCGGATGAGGTAAGGCGCTTGCGCATTGCCGTGGTGACGCGCCATTTCGCCACGCATGGCGGCGGGGCGGAGCGCTATGCCGTGGCGGTGGCCGAAGCCCTTGCCACGCGGCATGAGGTGCATGTGTTTGCGCAAACCTTGGAGCATGACCATCCTGGCATCCAAGCCCACCGCGTGCCGCTGCTGCGCAAGCCGCGCTGGTTGAACCAGTGGCTGTTCGCCCGCCGTGTCAATCGCCTCACGGCGCAGGGGTTTGATGTGGTGCATGCGCATGAAAACGGCGTGCGCGCCGATGTGCAGACGGTACATGTACGCCCGATGCGTTACAGCCTGTTGGGCGGGAAGCAGGGCTGGCAGCGCGCCAAGGTATGGCTGAAGATTTTGACCAGTGTGCGCCTTCTGACCTATCTGCGCCTGGAGGCACGGCGTTTTATCTGCCCGGGTAGCGCGGTGGTGGCGGTGTCCGCGCCGCTGGCGGATGAAGTGCGCGCAGCCTACCCGCAGGCGGCACCGTGCATGCAGGTGATCCCGCCGGGAGTGGATCGTCCACACCATGTGCCAGAGCGTAGCCTGGCACGGCAGGCACTCGGCTTGCCGCGCGATGCGTTGTGCGCTTTGTTTGTGGCGAATGATTTTCGCCGTAAGGGTTTGGATACGCTGCTGCAGGTGCTGGCATCCTCCGCCCATGACGAAACGCTGCACCTTGCCATTGTCGGTGAGAGCCCCGCGCAGAGCGAGCACTACCGCCGTTTGTGTCGCCAGCTGGGTATCGAGGCGCGGGTGCATTTTCTCGGGCGGCAAAGCGCGATGACAGCGGCGTATGCCGCCGCCGATGTCTTGGTGCATCCCACGCGCGAAGACACCTTTGGCATGGTGGTGCTGGAAGCCATGGCGCATGGCCTGCCGGTGATTGTCAGTCGTGCGCCGTTTTGTGGCTTGAGCGCTGAGCTTACCCCCGAGCAGGCCGTGCTGCTGAACGATCCGACGAATGTCCGCGAGCTTGCCGCGGCGCTGCATACCTTGCACGACGCAACCCTCCGCGCGGCGCTGAGCGCCACCGGTCGGCGCTTTGCCGCGGCTTACACCTGGGATGCAGTCGCAGCGGCGTATGAGCGCCTCTACCTGCGCTTGGCGGGCGAGGTTTGAGCCGTGCGCGTGTTGGTGATCAAAACCTCCTCGTTGGGTGATCTGGTGCATTTTCTGCCCGCCTTGACCGATGCCAAGGCGGCGCTGCCGGATTTGACGGTGGACTGGGTGGCGGAGGAAGGTTTTGCCGCCATCCCCGCCTGGCACCCTGCGGTGCACCGGGTGATTCCCGTGGCGCTGCGCCGCTGGCGCAAGCGGCTTGTCGATAAGATGACCTGGCGCGAAGTGATGGCGGCACGTGCGGCCGTGCGCGCGCAGGCGTACGACGCGGTGATCGACGCGCAAGGCTTGGTGAAAAGTGCAATGCTCAGCCGCTGGGCGCACGGCGTGCGCTGGGGGTATGACCGCCACTCTATCCGCGAACCGCTGGCCAGCCTGGCTTATGACCGACGTGTTTGCGTTTCACGCGAGCTGCATGCCATTACACGCAATCGTCGTCTGCTGGCCGCCGCGTTGGGTTATGACGTCGAGGACGCTGTCGTGTCCTACGGACTGGATGGACTGATCGACCGGCTGCCGCCGCTCGCCTTGGCGCTGCCCGCGCGTTACGTACTCGCCCTGCATGGTACCAGCCGCATCGACAAAGAATGGCCAGAAGCGCACTGGGTCGCGGTGGGGCTTGGCTTGGCCGACGACGGGCGTGCACTGCTTCTGCCCTGGGGGAATGCGCGCGAAAAAGAGCGTGCTGAGCGCATTGTCGCCGCTGTGCCCAATGCTCAGGTTCTGCCACGCCTCGGGCTGGATGCCCTGGCCTGCATCATTGCTCGCGCGGATGCCGTGCTCGGCGTGGATACCGGGTTGATGCACGTCGCCGCCGCGTTGCGTAAACCGGGGCTGGCGCTTTTTCCTGCCACCTTGCCGCGTTTGACCGGGGTCATGCCTGAGTCCGGCGCGCCGTCCATGCACAGCCTGACGGCGGAGGATGGCTTGGATGCAGCCTCGGTACTCGCACGGCTGCGTGAGGTATTGGCGTGAGCCCCTGGCGCATGCTTTACAGCGGGCTGCTTTACGCACTCACCCCGCTGGCGCTGGCGCGTTTGTGGTGGAAGGGGCGGGCGAATCCGGCATATCGTCAACGCTGGACGGAGCGCTTGGCATGGATCCCGAGGTTTCCCGTGAAACCCCGCCTGTGGGTACACGCCGTGTCGGTGGGCGAAGTGATCGCCGCTACGCTGTTGATTCGCGCCTGGCAGGCCGCGCACCCCGAATGGGCGGTGTTGGTGACCACCACCACGCCCACCGGCTCGGCGCAGTTGCGGCGAAATTTTGCCGATACGGTGGAGCACGTTTATCTGCCACTGGACCTGCCCGATGCCGTGCAGCGTTTTTTGACGCGCACCCAGCCGTGCTTGGGTGTGATCATGGAAACCGAGCTATGGCCGAATTTGATTGTGCAGGCCAAACAGCAGAATGTGCCGCTGCTGTTGGCCAATGCGCGCCTATCGCCACGCTCGGTACGCGGCTATGCCAAGCTGCGCCCGCTGGTGGCGGAAACCTTGCAGGCTTTGACCTGGATTGCTGCCCGCGATGCCGAGGATGTGCAGCGCTTCCTTTCGCTTGGCGCGGATGCTGCACGTATCGAAGCAGCAGGTAATCTCAAGTTTGATCTGGAGATCAACCCTCAGGTGATCGAACGCGGTGAATACTGGCGCAAGCGGTTGGGCGCCGCGCGCCTGATATGGATTGCTGCCAGTACCCATGCGGGCGAGGAGGCACAGGTCTTGGCAGCGCATCGCGCGGTGTTACAGCAGCGACCCGAGGCAATTCTCCTGCTTGCGCCCCGCCACCCCGAGCGCGCGCTTGATGTGGCGCGACAGATTCAAGAGGCTGGTTTGAGCTACGTGCGGCGCTCGGCATTGGCTACAGACAGCGCAAACGATGCGCGCCATGCGCACGTGCTGCTGATCGACACCCTGGGCGAGTTGATGGACTTTTACGCCGCGAGTGACGTGGCTTTGGTCGGTGGCAGCCTCGTGTCGCAAGGCGGGCACAATCCGCTGGAGCCGCTGGCACTCGGTGTGCCGGTGATCTACGGCAGCGCGGTGTTCAATTTTGCCGAGGTTTACGCCGCCATGCAGCAGGCGGGGATTGGTTGGCAAATCGACGATGCACCGAGCCTTGCCGAGCACGTGCTGGAAGCATCCAAGGTGCGCGAGGAACAAGCGCAACGGGGGCAGGCATTTCTGCATGCGCACCGCGGCGCTTTGCAGCGCGTGTTGACGCGTCTCGAAAACCTCAACCCGTAGCGGATCAAACCGCAGCGTCGTCCTCTTCGCCGGTACGGATGCGGATGGCGCGCTCAATCGGGCTGACGAAGATCTTGCCGTCGCCAATCTTACCGGTTTTCGCGCTATTGAGGATGGCATCAACCACCGCATCCACTTGCGCGTCACTCACCACCACCTCGATTTTCATCTTCGGCAGAAAATCCACCACGTATTCCGCGCCGCGATAAAGCTCGGTGTGGCCTTTTTGCCGGCCAAAACCCTTGACCTCGGTAGCGGTCATGCCGGTCACGCCCAGCTCCATCAGTGCCTCGCGCACATCGTCGAGGCGAAAGGGTTTGATGATGGCTTCGATTTTCTTCATTGCATGCTCCATAAAAAACCCGCCGGGCGCGGCGGGTTGCGGTCACCACGTGACTTGAGCTTACTCGACTTTCAGGGCGAGGAACAACGGGTTGCCGTTGCGCAACAGACGCACGGCCACCGGCACGCCGGGCTTGAGCTTGCCCGCCACGGTTTTCAGGTCGGCGACGGAGTTAAGCTTCACGCCGCCAATATCAAGCAACACATCCCCCGGACGGATGCCCGCGCGCGCCGCAGCGCCATCGCCTACCTGCCGCACGAGCAAACCGTGCTTGACCTCCAGTTCCTTGAGTTGCGCCGCATCCAGCGGCTGCACCATCAAGCCAAGCGAGGCTTCGTTCGGCTCGTTGCCGCCCGCCTCATTGCTCGCCACCTCGTCCTTGAGCTTTTCAATGGTGACGTCGATGGTCTTTTCCGAGCCATCGCGCAAGACCAGAAGCTCCGCCTTGGAACCCACCGGCGTGCTGGCCACCTTGGCGGGGAGCTGTCCGTTGGACTCGATTGGCTGGCCGTTGTATTTGAGGATCACATCGCCGGGCTTCAAACCCGCCTTGGCGGCCGGGCTATCTGGTTGCACCTGGGCGACCAATGCGCCACGTGCGCGATCCATGCCAAACGACTTGGCCAGATCACTATCGATCTGCTGGATCATCACGCCCAGCCAGCCGCGTACCACCTTGCCGTCTTTGCGCAATTGCTCGGCCACCTGCATGGCGGTGTTGATCGGAATGGCGAACGACAGCCCCATATAGCCGCCGGAACGTGAATAAATCTGCGAGTTGATGCCGACCACCTCGCCCTTGGTATTGAACAGCGGGCCACCGGAGTTGCCAGGGTTGATCGCAGCATCCGTCTGGATGAAGGGCACGTAGTTGTCATCCGGCAGATTACGCGCCAAGGCGCTGACGATGCCCTGGGTGGCGGTGAAATCCAGCCCAAACGGCGAGCCAATCGCCAGCACCCACTCACCCACTTCCAGCTTGTCCGAGTTGCCCAGTCGAGCGGTCGGCAGGCCGCTGGCCTCAACCTTGAGCACTGCAACATCGGTGCGCTCATCCATGCCCAGCACCTTGGCCGGCAGTTCGCGCTTGTCCTGCAGGCGCACGTTGATGCTTTCCGCATCTTTGACCACGTGGGCATTGGTCAGAATAATGCCATTGGGGTCGATGATGAAACCCGAACCGAGCGATTGCGCCGGGCGCTGCTGCTGCGGCATGCCTTCAAACTGACGGAAGAACTCATTGAACGGGTGCCCCTCGGGGAAGGGCATCTGGCCATGCGGCATGCCGCGCATTTTCGGCTTTTTCTGTGTGGTGCTGATATTCACTACCGCAGGCGAAACCTCTTTCACCGTCTGCACGAAATCCGGCAGGGGTGCGGCCTGCGTGGGCTGCGATGCCAGTCCCGCGCCGAGTGCCAGGGCGAGCGCCAGCGCGGAAGCTTTGAAAAGGGTGTGTGGCTTGATGGCCTGAATCTTGGCCTGGTTCTGCATGAGGCAAGCTCCTTTATGCGAGGTTTTCTTGTGACACGCTGCTTGGAGAATGAGCTGTGGGGGGAAGTTCCCGCGAGGATGAGGTGGCAAAGCCGAGGGCGTGGATGGCCTCCGTTAGAGCCTGCATGGCAGGCTCAAGCGCGAGGCGTGAACCCTTCAGCCCCAGTTCGATGCGCCGACGCGGCTGCTGTTCGTCCGGCAAAATGGGCAGGCTGAATAATTTAAGCTGCGGGTTGGTCTGCTCGATGTGGCGCATCAGCGGTAGGAGCTGGTTTTCCGAGGCATCCCATACCCACAGCGATGCTTCGGCATAGTCGGGATCGCAGATGTCGCTGAAGTGTTGGTTGAGCACCCAGTCGAGCATGGGGTGCGCCATTTGCGGAAAACCGGGCATGAAGTAGCAGCCTGCAAGATAAAAGCCCGGCACGTTGTTGAGTGGATTGGGAATCAGCCCGGCGCCTTGTGGCAGGTCGGCCATGAGCACGCGAAATGGCTCGGCATCCGCGCCAAACTGGGCACGTATGCGTGCCTCGGCCTCCGCATGGCGCACGCAGGGCACGTCGAAGGCGCGTGCGGCGGCTTCACGGGTGAGATCATCCGGCGTGGCGCCGATGCCGCCAAAGCAAAACACTGCCTCGGCCTCTTCGCGCAACTGACGAATCTGGCGCACGATGGCATCCATGTCATCGCCCACCATGCGCGCCGAGGCCAAGCGCAAACCGCGCGCGTTGAGGCGCTCGATCACCGCGGGGATGTGTCGATCCTGCCGCCGGCCGGAGAGCACTTCATCGCCAATCAGCAATACCGCAAAGCGCATTATTGCTTGGCCCCAAGTTTGAGGGCGTTTTCTTTGCTGATCTGCCATTCGCGACGCATCGCTTCGGCGTCGTAGGCACCCGCCTCCGGCCAGCCCTGCACATGCTGCATGATGATATCGGCCAGCATGTCCAGATGGTCGGCGCGGTCGTTCAGTGCCGGGATGTAGCTGTAGCGCTCGCCGCCGGCGTGCATGAAGTACTCGCGGTTTTCCTGCTCGATTTCTTCCAGGGTTTCCAGGCAGTCGGCGGAGAAGCCGGGGCAGATCACCTGCACGTTTTTGATGCCTTGCGCCGGCCATGACTTGAGCGTCATGTCGGTGTAGGGTTTGATCCACTCCTCCTTGCCAAAGCGCGATTGGAAGCTGACCTGCCACTCATCCGCGGCAAGGCCGAGTTTCTCCGCCAACAGGCGCGCGGTGACATGGCATTCGCAATGGTAGGGGTCGCCATGGAGCAGATAGCGCTCGGGCACGCCGTGGAAGGACATCAATAGCTTCTGCGGCTTGCCGTGCTCGGCCTGATGTTCGCGCACGCTGGCGGCCAGTGCGTCGATGTAGCCAGGGTGACGATGGTAATGGTTGATGAAGCGCAGCTCCGGCAGCCAGCGGGTTTTTTGCAGCACGCGGGTGATGTTGTCGAACACCGAGGCGGTGGTGGCGGCGGAGTATTGCGGATAAAGCGGCAGCACCAGTACCCGGCGCGCACCCTGCATGCGCAGCTCATCCAGGGCGCGGGCAATCGATGGGTTGCCGTAGTCCATGCCCAAGGCAACCACCACCGGGCCTTGCAGGCGTTGCGCAAGGCGCTCGCGCAGGCCGTCGCGCTGCTTTTCCGACAAGTACAATAGCGGTGAGCCGGTGCCCTCACCGTAATGATCCCAGACTTCGCTATAGGCTTCAGCAGACCTTTTCGGCCGGGTGTTGAGGATGATGCCGTTGAGAATGAACCACCACAGCAGGCGCGGCAGTTCGATCACACGTGGGTCACTCAAGAACTCGGCCAGATAACGGCGCAGTGCCGGCGTGGTCGGTGCATCCGGCGTGCCGAGATTGACCAGCAAAATGCCGAGCTGCTCCGGGCTGCCGTGGCGGTAGTTTTTTTCACCGAGGTACATGGGCGCGTCCTGTTTTGTCACGAAATTGAAGGAGTGGGGTGAGCTTTATTTTTAAGGTGCATTCTTAGTTATGGGTTGCGTTTTTGAGTAATAGCCAGCGCGCACCTAGAAAATTGATACCTAGCCCGGCTGCGGTACCTGCGGCCACGCCTAGCCAAGGCTCATGTGCCACGAGCTCGACGTTGTTGATGCATAGTGCATAGGCGGCATAATTGACGCTACCGCCAAGCAGCATCAGCCCCATGTAGCGGCTCCACTCCTGTGTTGTAGGGTGAGATCGCACGGCAAAGGTATAGCGCCGGTTGAGTACCCAGGTCAGGCTGGCGGCAGCAACAAATGAAGCGGCTCGCGCCAGATAGGGGTTGGCTTCGTATAACACCACCAGCCCCTGCACGATTCCGGCATCCACTGCGAAGGCGAGGCCACCTATGAGGGAGAAGCGGATAAACTGCTTCAAGACGATCGTGTTCCACCCGTCCAGGCGGGGATCGCGAGATAGGCGAGGCGCTTCATCTCTCGCCGCCCTTGTGTGACAGTATCCAGAATCAGGCCGCAGACAAAAGAGAGCAGCGCAGCGCCCATCATACCGGTGGTCAGAATCGCAGTGGGAATGCGCGGCACCAGTCCGGTCTGCAGATATGTCAGGCCGAGCGGCAGGGCTAGAAGCAAGGCAACGAGAGCAAGCAGCGCACCCAGCATGCTAAAAAAAGCCATTGGCCGTTCCTGGCGAAACAGTTTGGCTATTGTACCGAGAATGCGCAGGCCATCACGATAGGTACTCAGTTTGCTGAACGAACCTTGCGGGCGTGCGGCATACGGTGTGTCGATTTCGGCAATCGGCATACGCAATTCCAGCGCATGAACGGTCAGCTCAGTCTCTATTTCAAATCCATGCGACAGCGCGGGAAACGATTTGGTAAAACGTCGTGAAAATACGCGATAACCTGAAAGGATGTCGTTGAATGCCCGTCCAAACAGAAGAGAGACAAATCCGGTCAGCATGCGATTTCCAAACCGATGGCCGGCACGGTAGGCACTTGGTTCATCACTGATACGTCGCCCAACGACCATATCCAGCTGTTCATTCAGCAGTGCTTCGACCATGTTCACTGCCGATGGCGCATGATACGTGGCATCACCATCAACCAGCACATAGGCATCGGCCTCGACATCGGCGAACATACGCCGCACTACATTACCTTTGCCGGACAAGGCCACATGGTGCACGTACGCCCCGGCCTCTTGGGCATAACGTGCGGTCTGGTCGCTGGAGTTGTTATCGAACACATGAATGACGGCGTGTGGCAAGGCGGCACGGAAATCGGCGATAACGCTGCGAATCGCCACCTCTTCGTTGTAACAGGGGATCAAGATGGCTACTTGCGGAATTGGATTCACTATCATGAGTTTATGTTCTCATTTGACTTACAGTCGGGCAGATCGGGCGGGTTTTGCAATTTAATTGGGTTTCCTCCCTCCTTTTCACGAGAATAAACACAGATGCGCGGTTTTTGCGTGAGCTGCTTGTGAAAGGGAATTCTTAATTGGAAGCCGCTCGTTATCAGGTTGTCACGCTGTAGCGCTTTGGCGACATCCGGGCGTAAAACCACCAGTCGCTGGGCGGAACCTGCTGTTTCAGAACTCACAAATATTTCTAGGGCTTGGGTATCTACCCCCCCTGACCACGGCGCCCAACCTGAGAGTAGTAACGAATTGCCTTTCAGTTCAGCGCTATCAATGCTTCCACCCTTGTCAGGTGTCGCATAGGGCTCATCAAGGTAACGGACATTCGGCTCGGTAATAAAGTCCGCTGCGGGTACGGCAACGGCATCAGGCTGCAAGAGCCTTGGATTAGGGTCAAATGTCGGGATGATGTGAGCGTAGCGGTTAAACACGGCTTCCAGCTCATCCTGTGGAATGAGTGGAAAGTGTTGTTTCCAGAAGGTGAGCTTGGGGACAGCGTTTACATGACTCAGTGAACGATACCCTAGGCCATTTGCAGTCGCTCCAGGAAAACCACTTGCTACTAAAACACCGTGATTGTTGGCCTGCATATCATCTAAAGCATGAGTTACAGGCGTCTTGGGCGAATTAAAAATCGGCCAGGCTGACTGAATGGCATTGAAGCGGGCGAACAACAGAAAACCTATCAGCAAAGAGCTTATGGCGAAGGTTGCATGAACGCGGGCTGGATAGCTGCGAGCATAGCGCAGCGCACCCAAAAGGATTGGCAGTGCGATCAAGTCTTGCCAATCAATCGGCTTGGAATAGGTTTGCGTCGCGATTAACCCGACCAAGATCGCAATGATCAGAGCGTAAACGCGTCTCTCATCCAGTCGAAGTCCCATCCTGTTGGCCAGATGAAATAACAGCAACAACATCAGCACGCCGGATGCAAACTGCATACGTGCCGGCGGCACGTAGTGCCACAAAAACGGTACACCTGTCCACCAAGGCAGAGGCAAAAGCACCCAGGCGAGCATCAATAACGTACCGCCAGCCAAAACCAGGGTTCGCCATGTGTATTCTCGCAGCGCACGCCAGTTTCGATAATCGAGAAAAATGAGTACCAACAGGCTATAACACATGCCTACAGTGCCGACTTCGCAAATATTGGCAAAAGCAGCACCAAAGCCACGATCAAAATTCAGTGCCGGGAAGAGCCAAGAGGCAACAAGCTGTAAATCCAGACCACCACTGGAGCGCCGTGCCCCCGGATAAAGCGTGCTTGCCGTTTCGCGCAGATAGTCACCGAGGTAAAGTAGTACGGTAAACATCGCCAGTGCCGCCGCTATAGCCAGCAGCAGTGCGCGCGCCGGGCGCAGCAGTTCAGGCGCTCGTGCAAGCAGCAGCACGGCTCCGACAAAAGCCAGAGATACCTGCAACGGCGGATAAAAATTGGTCAGCAGCCAGACCACAGACATCCAGTAAAAAACCAACGCCTTAAGCATGAACGGCCAGCGAGTGGCAAAAGGCAATATCAGCCACGGGAAAAGGGCGAAAATGGGCCCTTTTTCATTCCACCAGAACTGCACCATGCCCGTGAAATAAAGCCCCAGCGCCAGGGAAAATGCCAATACTGGCGTGGCACCAAACCACCGTAACAACCATGCGTAACCGATGATAAACAGCGCCGCCATGACGAACCAATGAAACGCGTAGGCATAGGCCGGATTTACCAGTCCGTACAACCACATGCTGGGCTTGAAAGCCAACCCCCAGTCGTGAATGGGTAGGCCGTAGTTAATGCGCAAATCCTCCTCATAGAGCGAGGTGTGGTTATAGCGCTGAAAATTGTTGTTGATGGTCGCCTGTGTGAGCGGTGTCACCACTGCCCATTCGTCCGAGCGAATATTTCGGGGCGGTCCTTTGACCAACCCTTCCCCTTCTGCACCAATGAGTTGCAGCAAGGCGCCGTAGGACGAAGGCGTCCATGTGTGAGTGATTACCCATGCTCCGCACAATAGCAGCACGAGTATTACCACCAGGTTGGCATCGCGCCAGTTGTGCATGGAAAGACGCATATTTAGTACTACACCGCGCCCTGACTGCGCAGATAATCCTCATACGAACCGCTGTAATTGACGATGCCGGTGGGCGTGAGTTCGATGATGCGCGTGGCGAGCGACGAGACGAACTCGCGGTCGTGGCTGACGAAGATCAGTGTGCCGGGGTAGTTTTCCAGCGCCAGGTTGAGCGATTCGATGGATTCCATGTCGAGGTGGTTGGTCGGTTCGTCCATCACCAGCACGTTGGGGCGTTGCAGCATCAGCTTGCCGAACAGCAGGCGGCCTTGCTCGCCGCCGGACACCACTTTGACTGATTTCTTGATTTCATCCTGCGAGAACAGCAGGCGACCGAGGGTGGCACGCACTGCCTGCTCGTCGTCCTGCGGGCGGCGCCATTGGGTCATCCAGTCGAACAGGCTCATGTCCTCGGCGAAATCGTCGGCGTGGTCTTGCGCGAAGTAGCCGAGGTTGACGTTTTCGGAGAGCTTGACCGTGCCGGTGTCCGGGGGCAGTTCGCCGACCAGGGTTTTCAGCAGGGTGGATTTACCGATGCCGTTCGGGCCGATGATGGCGATGCGCTCGCCTACTTCCACCATCAAATTCAGCCCCTTGAACAACGGTTCGCCACCGTAGCCTTTGCTGATGTTTTCCGCTTCCAGTGCCAGGCGGAACAGCGGCTTGTCCTGCTCGAAGCGGATGTAGGGGTTTTGCCGGCTGGACACGCGCACTTCTTCCAGTTGGATCTTGTCGATCTGCTTTTGCCGTGAGGTGGCCTGACGCGCCTTGGAGGCGTTGGCGGAGAAGCGGCTGACGAAGGCTTGCAGCTCGGCGATCTGTGCCTTTTTCTTGGCGTTGTCGGCCAAAAGGCGCTCGCGTGCCTGGGTGGCGGCGGTCATGTACTCGTCGTAGTTGCCGGGGTAGATGCGCAACTCGCCATAGTCCAGATCGGCCATGTGGGTGCATACGCTGTTCAGGAAGTGACGGTCGTGCGAAATGATGATCATGGTGCTGTTGCGCGCATTGAGCACGTTTTCCAGCCAGCGGATGGTGTTGATGTCCAGGTTGTTGGTCGGCTCATCCAGCAGCATGATGTCCGGGTCGGCAAACAGCGCCTGGGCGAGCAGCACGCGCAGTTTCCAGCCGGGGGCGACGGCGCTCATCAGGCCGTAGTGCTGCTCCACCGGAATGCCAAGCCCCAGCAACAGCTCGCCGGCACGCGATTCGGCGGTGTAGCCGTCCATTTCGGCAAATGCGCCTTCCAGCTCGCCGACCTTCATGCCGTCTTCGTCGCTCATTTCCGGCAGTGAATAAATGCGGTCGCGCTCTTTCTTCACTTCCCATAGCTCGGCATGCCCCATGATCACGGTGTCAATCACCGTGTAGTCCTCGTAGGCAAACTGGTCTTGCTTGAGTTTACCCAGGCGCTCGCCCGCGTCGAGCATCACCGTGCCGGAGGTGGGCTGCAAATCACCGCCGAGGATTTTCATGAAGGTGGATTTGCCGCAGCCGTTGGCACCGATCAGGCCGTAACGGTTGCCGTCGCCAAATTTGACGGAGATGTTTTCAAACAGCGGCTTGGGGCCGAATTGCATGGTGATGTTGGCGGTCGAGAGCACGGTGATTTCCAGAACAATGAATGCTGCGTACTTTAACGGATTCGCTGGCCTGCGAGATGACAGAAATCATGCTGCGCCAAAAACCTATCGAAAATTTCGATCAATTCGTGCCCAAAATGAGCATTTAGACACTAAAAATTCGATCGATTGACACCCTCACCGAGCGAGCAGGGCGTGTTCAAGGCATGCAAACACGGTGCAAAACCTTGGCACGAGCGCCTGCTGCGCCTTACGATGCGCGCATCGACTACGCACCACATCACCATGAACCTTCCCACCACCCTGCGCATCGCCACGCGCAAAAGCCCGCTTGCCATGTGGCAGGCGGAAGACGTCGCGCGCCGGTTGCGCGCTTTGCATCCAAAGCTTGGCATCGAGTTCATCAAGCTCACCACCCAGGGCGATCAGTTGCTCGACAGTCCGCTGGCCAAGATCGGCGGTAAGGGCTTGTTCGTCAAAGAACTGGAGGTGGGCATGCTCGCTGGCGAGGCGGACATCGCGGTGCATTCGATGAAAGATGTGCCCATGCACTTCCCGGAGGGCTTGCACCTGCCGGTGATCATGCAGCGCGAAGACCCGACGGATGCGTTTGTCTCCAACCGCTATGCCAGCCCGGATGAACTGCCCGCAGGCGCGGTGGTCGGCACGTCCAGCCTGCGTCGGCAGATGCAGTTGTTGCAGCGCTATCCGCACCTGCGCATCGACATGCTGCGCGGCAATGTCAATTCACGTCTGGCCAAGCTGGATGGCGGGCAGTTCGATGCCATCATCCTCGCCTCGGCCGGGCTGATTCGCTTGGGCTTTGCCGAGCGCATTCGCATGCGCCTGCCGGCCGAGCTCAGCCTGCCGGCCATCGGTCAGGGTGCGGTGGGCATCGAGTGTCGCCGTGGCGATGCGGCAATCGAGGCGCTGATCGCGCCGCTGCGTTGCGCCGATACGTTTGACCGCGTGAGCGCAGAGCGGGCGATGAATGCGCGTCTCAACGGCGGCTGTCAGGTGCCGATCGGCGGCTTTGCCGTGCTCGAAGGCGACACGCTTTGGCTGCGTGGACTGGTCGGTTCGCTCGACGGCCAGCGCATGCTGCGTGCCGAGGCGCGCGCGCCGCGTGGCGATGCGGAAGCCTTGGGCGTGCAGGTGGCCGAGATGTTGCTGGCACAGGGTGCCGATCGCATTCTGGCCGAAGCGGGGATCGAGGTGCGTGGCTGAGCGGCTGCATCGCCACTGCATCGTCCTCACCCGCCCGCCCGGGCAGAACACGGCGCTGGGCGAGCGCATCACCCAGGCAGGCGGGCATGTGTTTGCCCTGCCCTTGCTGGCCATCGCGCCGCCGCTGCAAACCGTTTCTGCGCAGGCTTTTCTTGCCGATCTCAAGCGTGCGGATTGGGCGATGTTCATCAGCCCAAACGCGGTGCATGCTGCTGTGGCCCTGCAGCCCTGCAGCGCTTGGCCGAAAGGCTTGCCACTTGCCGCCGTGGGCAAGGGCACGGCGCGTGCCTTGCAGGCTGCGGGTTGCGGTGCTGTATTGACCCCCAGCGCTGGCGCGGACAGCGAAAGCCTGCTGGCACTGCCCGCGTTGGCCGATCTGGGTGGCCAGCGTGTGTTGCTGGTGCGTGGCGAGGGCGGACGCGAGCTGCTGGCGCAGACACTCGTGCAGCGAGGCGCCGAGGTGCATCACGCCGTGCTCTACCGCCGCGTGGCGCTGCCGGTGGATTTTGCTGCACTCAAAACCTGCCCTCGCCCGCTGTTCGTCATCACCTCGTCAGAAGCCTTGCGCACCCTGCACAAAGCGGCGGCGGATGCGGGCGAGCGTGACTGGCTTGCCGCGCAGTCGTTTTTGTTTGCCCACCCGCGCATTGCCGAGCAGGGGGCGCACCTTGGGCTGCTGCATGGCATGATGAGCGCAAGCCCGGAGGACGATGCGGTGCTGGCCGCGCTGATGCAGGAGGAATGCGATGACTGAACACACAGAAGCCAACTCAACGCACACCATGACCGAAGCGCCCGTGCGCAAGAAACGCGGGCTGGGCGGCGTGGTGGCCGTACTCGTCGCCCTGCTTGCTGCGGCGGGGGTTGCCGGCTACTGGGGCTATGGTCAGTGGCAGGCGCAGCAACAGGCATTGCAGGCGCTGCAAACACAGCTCGGCGAGTTGGAGCAACGGCTGCAAGCCCAGCTTGAGCAACGTGCCAAGCAGAGTACGCTGCAAGGCTTGCTCGATGAGTCGCGTCAAGTGCAAAACGCTCTGCAACAGGGTCTGCAAGCGGCGCAAGCACGGTTGGATGCGCAGGAGAAGCAACTGCAAAGCGTGCGCCAGCAGGTGGCGCAGGATGCCGATCAGTGGCATGTCAGCGACATCGAGCGCCTGCTGCACGCTGCAGAATTGCGCATCAACACGCTGGATGACCCGATCGGCGCGCGGCAGGCGCTGCGTGAGGCCGACCGTCTGGCGTCCTTGCTCGGCGGTGAGGCACAAGCCTTACGCACAGCCCTGGCACACATCTTGAACCAGTTTGACCGCCATCCGCCGCTGGATCGCGATGTGCTGGCAGGAAAGCTGCTGCAAATGGCGCAAAACCTGCCCGAACTGCCGCAAACACGCGGCGAAAAGGATGCATCCGCCCCGGCGGATGCAGCGGGTGCCGATTGGTGGCAGCGCAGCAAGCAATGGTTCTCCGGCTGGTTCAGCATCAAAAATACCGCCAGTGCTACCAATACCCCCGCGCCAGCGACGGCTGCCCCCCCCTTGCAGCAGGCAGCGGAGCAACTTCTGCAGGCACGCAGCGCCCTGCTTGCACGGCAGTACGACGAAGCACAACGCCTGAGTGCCCAAGCCTTGAGTCAGGTGCAACAGGTCGCCACGCTGGACTCCGCCTCACCCAAGGTGGCGGCGACGCTGGCCGCATTGCGCGATGCGGTCAGTGATCTTGAGCGCGCGCAAACCGCGCAGAGCATTGATTTCGCCCCGCTCTACGCCCAGCTGCGCGCCCTGCGTACCCCGCCCGCCGCGCCCTCAGTCCCAGCCAACCCCGTGCAGGAGCCTTAAGCCATGCGCCGTGTTCTCGTACTGCTCATCGTCCTTGCGTTGGCCGTCGGTGCCATCGCCCTGCTCATCATGCGCGATGCCGGCACCGCGCACCTCGGTTGGGGGACATGGCAGGTGGAAACCACCATGGCCGGGTTGATTGGCGTCATCGTCGTCAGCCTCGTCCTGCTCGGCGGCACGCTGTGGCTGATCAACTGGCTGGCGCGTGTGCCCACCCTGCTGCGTCTGCGTCGCCAGCGCAAGCTGCAAGCGCGGGAATGGGATGATCTGGAGCACGTGCTGCGCCAGATTATTGCCGGCGACTGGGCAGCGGCGGAAAAGCTCAGCCGCAAACACGCCGAAGCTACCGAAAGCCGCTGGCTGTGGCGCATGCTCGCCGCCCTCAGCGCGCACAAGCAAGGGCATGCGGCACGCGCTGAAGATGATCTCAAGCTGGCGGAGCAAGGCTCACCGGCCAATGCGGCCAGCGTGCGCCTGATGCAGGCGCAGTGGCATATGCAGGCCAATCGCGCCGACCTTGCCCTGCCACTGGTGCAGCGTCTGGCCGATCAAGACCCGCGCCATCCGGCATTGCTGCGCCTGTTGGTCGAGGCCGAGCGACGCGAAAAGGATTGGGACGGCGTGCTGCAACACATTCCCATGCTCACCAAGCTGCGCGCCCTGGCGGATGACGAGCTGCTGGCGCTGGAGGAAGATGCCGTGGCCGGTCGGCTGCAACAGCTCGCCGCACAAGGCATTCCGGCGATCGAGGCTTTCTGGCGTGATCTGCGCAAAACCCTGCGTGGCCGCGACCGCTTGATCGCCGCGCGCGCCGTGGCCACCGCCAGCGCGGGAGACCACGATGCCGCCGCGGAACAACTGCTTGCCGCGCTGCGTGAACGCATGAGTGCCACCCTGGCCGCGGCACTGGTGCGCCTCAACCCGATCAAGGCCAAGGCAGCGCTGGATGCGGCCGAAGCCTTGCTGGCGCGTTATGACACGCAACCCAATGCCGACCTCAGCCTATTTGCCGCACACATGGCCTGGCGCATTGATCTATGGGGCAAGGCACGTCAGCACGCCGAGCAGGTGCTGCAACGCAACCCCAACGAACACGCCCGCGCCGAGGCGCACATCCTGCTCTCGCGGCTGGATGAACACGACGGCCAGCCCGCGCGCGCCCTGGAGCATGTGCGCGCTGCATTTGATGCCTTGGATGCGTTGCCCGCAACAACCGGTGCCGCCTCATGAGCCGGCTTGGGCATCCTGCAAGCGGATGGGACGTACGTTTTTGTCCACGCCCTTTTGCTTTTTGACGCGCCCAGCCGGCGCCATCCATGATTCACGCCACCACTGCCCGGTGCGCAGGTTGATGTCGTGCCTGAAGCACTCCACATCGTCGCGCACGCCGTTGCATTCATAGGTGGTGCGGCCGATGACATGGATATCGTCTTGCCAGTATTTCAGCGTATAAACGTATTCCCATTTCCACCCGGCTCCACCTTCGAAGCGCAGTTGAATCGAGCCTTTGGGCGTCAACCACATGCCTGTGAACGGATCGGGATTCATCCCTCCCTCACCACGGTTCATCATCAGGCTCGTGCTGCGTGTGCCCAAGCGATAACTGCCGTCATTCTGCTGGTAATACACCTCGATGACACGATTCCCCCAGCACACCTCGCGCCCGTCAAGCGCATGCGTGATCTCACAGTCTCGTGACCCTGCTTTGGGAAATGCGGGGTTGGGTTCGATCACCATGAACACATCCTTGAGGCCGTCGCCGTTGAGGTCGTGAATGATCAGGCTGGAGGCCACCACCTCAGCCAGCGCATCCGCACGCACAGCTTGCCCCCCTAACAACAGTTCCTGCACCCGGGCAAGGTCGTAGCCCTTGGGCATGAGTGAGCGTGCCAGCTTGAGTGTGGCGGGCTCTTCAACTGCTGTGGCAGACAGCGCATGAGCATGGCAGAGGAGCCCGATCAAAATGGGCAGTGCGAGGCGTTGGGGCATGGTGGCGTCTCTCATCAGTGCTTGAGTGTGTGATCGCGCCCGAGATTGCGTTCGGGGTCGAACTCCACATGGCGCGTACCGTCGGGGTTGATGTAGTAATCCAATACCAAACGCTCGGCACGTATAAAGTTGGGTGTGGCGTCATACACCTTGCCATACAGGGCGGACACCACATTCCCCGCCGCATCGGTCTGGCTGCGGATGCGCAGATAGCCCACCCAAGCTCGCCGCTTGATGTGCGGCTCATCGCTTTCGCGATCGGGCACCCACACCGCCTTGTAACCCGACTCGGGAGCGAGATGCTCTGATTCCAGTTCGGAGCGGTAGGTGAGCCAGCT
Organism: uncultured Halothiobacillus sp.; assembly: GCA_964402435.1. Classification (GTDB taxonomy): domain Bacteria; phylum Pseudomonadota; class Gammaproteobacteria; order Halothiobacillales; family Halothiobacillaceae; genus Thiofaba. Next base: position 38,819 of record CAYOCG010000006.1, read on the forward strand.
CGGTAACCCATCCGGGAAAACCGGGCGGAACTGCAAGCCGTCGTTGGGGTTGATGAAGCGGATCTCGTTCTGGCAGCCCACATCGGCACGATGCGCTACAAACAGCTCAAAACCGTTGTCGATCACCGGGTTGGGCAGCTTGCTTTCCCCTACCCTGCTGATGGCTCTCAGCTTGCTTTGCCCATTTGTGACTTCGCGCACGGCGACGTAGTAGATGCTCTTCGGTATGGCTTGACGCGCAGCCTCATTCGCTTCCGGATAAGTGGCTGCAGTGAAACGCTGCACGTTGCGTATAGCACAGGAACTGGTAAAGGTGAGGTCGCTCATCTCACCCTGGCCATACGGTTTGACCCAATCGCCTTTCAACAGGTCAAAGCCGATGGGTTGGGACGGGTTGGGTGAAGTGGCACGCACGTTGTAATGGTACATCGCCACGGGTTTGAGCTTGCGCTTGAGCACCAAGGTCAGTTCATCCTGGGTACCAATCAGGCATTTGCCATGCCGACAATGCGCGGGCATGGGCACCGAGGCGGTTGTGGTGTAGTACCCGGGTGCCTCGATGCGCAATTCGACTTGATTGTGCGGGCGGTCGCCCTCTGCCTTGGCGCGTCCTTCAGTGTCTGTAATCAGATTAACAAAGTTCCGCTCTTGCCATGAAAGGGTGATGTTGGCCGCTGGCACAACGATGCCGTGTTCATCGACGATGCGCAGAGCGATATCGTCTGCCCGAGCCGAGATAGAGACACAGGCGACGAGCACCGTCGCAATCAATGCACCCACGCCACGTGTCACCATCATTTGCATCCCCCAACTACTGACACATTAAATACGTATGATTTATGTGGGTATGCTAATCCACTCCGCGCGTAACAATGATGACAACGCTACGCCGTGGATGCGCCGCAATGGGTTACTGTAACCAACCACTTGGCGTGATATGGCTCAGAAGCCGTACAAGGCGTTTTTTAGCAGCCTGGTTCTGGTTAATGAAGGTTGCTGCCGGGGCTGAGACAACAAGCCAGCCTTGGAGCCACGAGGCTTGAATTGCAACCTAGTCTTTCATGCTCTCCAGCACATCGATCAGCAATACATCGGTGGCTTGAATGGTGAACAGGCCGATGCGCGCATGGCCAAGGTCAATGATGACGAACATCGTGCCGGCCAGCACCAGACCAAAAATGAATATCTGCACGCGCGGTAAATGCGGCTTGGAAGACAGGTTATACCCCGCCAGTGCTGCCGCCACGGCGGACAAGATGAACAGCATGATGAAAACGATGACCGGCGGCTTCTTGCGCGCTGCGGCTAAGCGTTCGTTGGCGACATCGATCATCTCATTCAGCGCACCAACAACGAGGGTTTGAATCCCAGGGCCCTTGGTTTCCAGCGCGGCAGGAACGGCGATGTTCCAGATCAATTGTTGTTTTTCCAGGCCGAGGGCGTGCAGGCGCTTGGCTTCGTCCATGTCGACCTTGATGGTTTGGTAGGCTGCGATGCGCAGACGTGTATATTCGCGGTACAGCGGGCGCAGTTCCGCCTGCGCCGCGGCCGGCAGGAGATCAAGGCGCAGGTAGGAGGTGCCAATCGCATTGGCCTCCTTGAGGATCAGGTCGCGCCGCTCATCAAAGCGTTGTGTGGCATTGGCGAAGGTGAAGGCAATCAACAGTCCCAGCAGGGCATACACCATGCCGGTGAGCGCACCCGCATCGTTGGGCGTGTGTGCAAAATCACCCCGCTTGCAGCGGTAACTGCCCACCCGAAAGCCGATCTCACTCGCCAGCAACAGAATGAGCAACAGCAGCAACGCAAAATACAGCGGTTGATCGAGAAACAAACTGGCAGGTTGATACATGGTGACTTCCTCGGCGGCGAGTGTTCAGGTCCGCGATGTTAACCCTACTGTCACGAAAAAAACATGCGGCAAGTGGGGTATTAAGATGTCCGCCAAATCCATAGCGATCATGGGGCACCTCGAAAAACCGTCACGAGCGGGCGGAGTGTAAGGAGCCCCGCAGCGAATCCCCGAGACATATCAAAGCCGATAGGCGAGGGGTGAGTGAGGAAGCGACGCAGCAATTCGCTCGCGCAGTAGGTTTTTCGAGGTGCCCAAAGATTGATGCTAGACTGTGCGCAGACCATCGCCGCAGTCTGGCGACTTATTCCCCATCCCCCTGAGATTGGCGCTTGGCAACAAGGCGGCAGGTGGGTGCTTTCCAGGATTCCCTGCATGACATTTACCCAGCTTGGCCTGATGGCCGAGATCGTGCGTGCCGTTGAAGAGCGCGGCTACACTACCCCCACGCCGATTCAGGCACAGGCCATTCCTGCCGTGCTTTCCGGGGGCGATTTGCTCGCCGGCGCACAAACCGGTACCGGCAAAACTGCCGGCTTCACTCTGCCGTTGTTGCAACGCTTGCATGCGACCAAGGCAGGGCAACCCGGCCGCGGTGTGGTGCGTGCGCTGGTGCTGGTGCCCACCCGTGAACTCGCCGCACAGGTGGAGGAGAGCGTGCGCGCGTACGGCCGTTACCTCAAGCTGTCGTCGATGATGATGTTCGGTGGCGTGGGCATGCAGCCGCAAGTGGATCGTCTGCGTCAGGGGGTGGATATTCTCGTCGCCACGCCGGGGCGTCTGCTCGATCATCACAATCAGGGCAATGTCGATTTGTCCAAGGTTGAGATCCTCGTGCTGGATGAGGCCGACCGCATGTTGGACATGGGCTTCATTCACGACATCAAGCGGGTGCTGGCGCTGCTGCCCACGCGTCGGCAGAACCTGCTGTTTTCTGCCACCTTTGCCGATGACATCAAGGCACTGGCCGATCGCCTGCTCAACAACCCGCAGCTCATCGAGGTGGCGCGGCGTAATGCCACCGCCGATACCATTGCGCAGAAAATCTATCCGGTCGATCGTGAGAAAAAGCGTCATTTGCTCGCCAAGCTGATCAAGGACAACGACTGGCATCAGGTGCTGGTGTTCACCCGCACCAAACACGGCGCCAACCGCTTGGCCGAACAGTTGAGCGAAGGCGGCATTCCAGCGATGGCGATTCATGGCAACAAAAGCCAGTCGGCGCGTACCAAGGCGCTGTCCGAATTCAAATCCGGTAATCTGGCCGTGCTGGTGGCCACGGATATTGCCGCGCGTGGGATCGACATTGCCGAATTGCCGCATGTGGTGAATTTTGAACTGCCGAATGTGCCGGAAGATTATGTGCACCGCATTGGCCGCACCGGTCGTGCCGGCGCGGAAGGCGAGGCGATTTCGCTGGTGTGTGTCGATGAAGCCAAACTGTTGCGCGACATCGAGCGTCTGATCAAGCGCGAATTGCCGCGTGAGATCGTGCCCGGCTTTGAAGTCGATCCGAGCATCAAGCCGGAGCCGATTCCCAATGGGCGCAATGGGGTGCGTGTGCCGCGTGACGGTACTCGTCCGCAGGGTAGGGCGCCACGCGCTGGCTCCGCCAACGAAGCCAGCGCCGCGCGCAACCCACGTGCCGCTGGAGCAAATCCTCCGCCCGCGCGACCAAGCGGTGAGCGACGCGCCCCCCGTGCGGAGCATTTCGACAAGCGTGCGGAGCGCCCCGCAGGTGAACGTCATGGCGCAGATGTGCGCAGCGCACGCCCCGCGGGCACAGGCGGCCGGCCTGGGCACGGCGGCACGCGGCGTGGTGGCTAACGAAGCGTACACGGAGCGCTGATCATGCTCGCGCATCAACTCGAACTCCTTGCCCCGGCGCGTGATGCCGACATCGGCATCGAAGCCATCAATCACGGTGCCGATGCGGTGTACATCGGTGGCCCGGGTTTTGGGGCGCGCAAGAGCGCGGATAATGACGTTGCCGACATTGCCCGATTGGTCGAGTACGCCCATCGCTTTCATGCGCGCATTCACGTCACGCTGAACACCATTCTGCGCGACGATGAGCTGGAGCCGGCACGACGTTTGGCGCATGAGCTGTACGACATCGGCGTCGATTCGCTGATCATTCAGGACATGGGATTGCTGGAGCTGGATCTGCCGCCCATCCAGCTGCACGCCAGCACGCAGTGCGACATTCGTACCGCGGAAAAGGCGCGTTTTCTGCAAGATGTCGGGCTTTCGCAACTGGTGCTGGCGCGCGAGCTGACACTGGAGCAGATCAAGGCCATTCGCGCGGCGACCACCGTGCCGCTGGAGTTTTTCATCCACGGTGCGCTGTGCGTGGCCTATTCCGGGCAGTGCTACATCTCCGAGGCGCACACCGGGCGCAGCGCCAATCGCGGCGAATGCAATCAGGCTTGCCGTTTGCCGTATGAAGTGCGTGATGCGCAAGGGCGCATCGTGGCGCACGACAAGCATGTGCTGTCGATGAAAGACAACGACCAGAGCGCGAATCTTGCCGCGCTGATCGACGCCGGCATTCAGAGTTTCAAGATCGAAGGCCGCTACAAGGACATGGGCTATGTGAAAAACATCACCGCCCACTACCGCACGCTGCTGGATGCCATCCTCGAAGAGCGCCCCCAGCTGGCCCGCGCCTCCAGCGGCAGCACGCGGCTATTCTTCACCCCGGACCCGAAGCAGAACTTCAACCGCGACGCGACGGATTACTTCGTGCAAGGCCGCCAGATCGACATAGGCGCGTTCGATTCGCCGAAAAATCCGGGACAGCCGATCGGCTGGGTGGCGAAGGTGCACAAAGACGCGGTGGAGATCGAAACCGAGGTAGAACTGCACAATGGCGACGGCCTGTGTTACTTCGACCTGCACAAACAATTGGTCGGCATGGCGATCAACACCGCCGAGCGCGTGGGCGCGGGGCGGTGGCGCGTGGTGCCCAAAGATCCGATCAGCAGCCTGCGCCACCTGCGCTCAGGGCTTGAGATCAACCGTAACCGCGACATGGCGTGGATACGGACGATGGACAAGAAATCCAGCGAGCGCCGCATTGCCGTAGATCTGTGCCTCATTGATACGGCCGATGGCCTCGCGCTCACGCTGCAGGATGAGGATGGTCACCGCGCCCGCGTGTCGCTCACCCTCGCCAAGGAGCCAGCCAAGGACGCCGCGCGCGCGCAAGATAGTGTACGTGAGCATTTGAGCAAACTCGGTGCCACCATTTTTGAATTACGCAATCTGGCGCTCAACTGGACGCAAGCGTGGTTCGTGCCGGCATCCCAGCTCAACCAGCTACGCCGCGAGGGCATCGAGGCGCTGGAAGCCGCGCGCCGCGCCCCCTTGCAACGCTTGCCGCGCGCCAAGCCCATCGAGCCGCCGGTGCCGTATCCGCAAGAACACCTCACGTATCTTGCCAATGTGTTCAATCACAAGGCGCGCGATTTCTACGCCAAGCACGGCGTCACCCTCATCGAGCCGGCGTTTGAGGCGCATGAGGAGGAGGGCGAGGTGTCGCTGATGATCACCAAACACTGCGTGCGCTATTCCTTGAGCCTCTGCCCCAAGCAAACGCGGGGTGTGACGGGCGTGCACGGCACGATCAAGGCCGAGCCCTTGCTCTTGATCAATGGCAGCGAGAAATTGAAGCTCGTGTTCGACTGCAAACCCTGCGAGATGCATGTGGTCGGCAAACTCAAGCGCAACGTGGCCCAGCAGCGGGCGCGCGAGATTCAGGCACAGCCGGTGCGGTTTTATTCTGCGCGTCCGGCGTCCTAGCTGCGCCTAGACCAAGCCCCGCTTCTTCAGCCCGTCCTTGATGTAGGCATACAAAATCGGGCTGACGATCACCCCGGGGATGCCGGCAATGCGTTCCATGGCGAGCATGGCGATGAGGATTTCCCATGCCTTGGCGCGGATATGACTGCCGACGATGCGTGCATTAAGGAAATACTCCACCTTGTGCACGATGACGAGGAAACTGAGCGACGCCACCGCCACGCCGAAGGAATGCGACAGGCTGATGATGGTGATCACCGTATTGCTCACTAGATTGCCGACGATGGGGATGAAGCCCATGATGAAGGTCACCAACACCATGGTTTTCACCAGCGGCAGATGCACCCCGGCCAGTGGCAGGGCGACGAGCAGGTAAAGCGCGGTCAGGGTGGTGTTGACCGTGGTGATCCATGCCTGAGCGGTGACGATGCGGCGAAAGGCATGGCTGAAGGCGTTGATTTCATCAAACAACGCGCGCGCCAGCGGCCGGCGGGTGTGCGGCTCCTGCGATTCGGTGTGCAGGGCGATCATCGCGCCAATCACCAGACCGATGAGCACATGCACCAGCCCAAAGCCCAGGGCACCACCGGCCGAACCGACTTCGATGGCATGGGCGCGCAGCCACTCCACGGCTTTGTCTTTCATCGCCTCGGCATCATTCGGCAGCCAGTGATCGGCCCAGGCGGGCAGCGCGGCCTTGGTGTCGGCCAGGACACGCGCCATGTATTTCATCAAGCCCCCCAAGCCTTCCTGTCCGCTGCCGTGCAGCAGTTTGATCAGTGCCAGGCCGCCGAAGCTGAGCGCGGTCAGCACCAGCGCGGAGACGAGCAGCACCGCCACCACCCGCGCCAGGTGCGATGACAGGCGCGGGCTGATCAAGCGTTGCGCAATGGCGTGCACCAGTTGGTGCATCAAGAGCCCGGCAAGCAGCGCGGGCAAAAGGTGTTTACCGACGACGAAAAACACTGCGCCGATGACCAGAGCGAAGGCCAGCCATGGCATCCAGTCGATGCGCGGCGAAGGCGTGGGGGAGGAGACGGGCAGCATGGGCTTTAGTCGGCGACCTGTGCCGCCGCGCTCATCATCCACCCGGCCGAGCCGGTGTACCACGTCCAGCCTCCACGGCCGTTGTGCGGCGCCACGCCGTACACATCGGCGGCGATCACATAGGGCTCGGCCATGTAGCGCTCAACGCCCTGCGGGGTAGCGGTGTGGCGGATGGGGCTGAGCATGTCGAGCAGCGCCAATGCCCTGTCCTTCTGCCCGGCCTGGGCAAACGCCATCACTGCCCACAGCGCGGCGTGGGTGTATTGTCCGCCGTTCTCGCGCACGCCGGCGACATAGCCTTTGATGTAACCCGGGTCATGCGGGGTGTGGTCGAAGGCCGGGTTGAGCAGACGGATGATGCCGACCTCGGGGTCGATCAAGCGCTGTTGCATGGCATTCAACACCTGCTCGACGCGCGCGCCCTGCGCCGTGCCGGTGAGCACTGCCCAGGCTTGTGCCAGAGTGTCGATCTGGCATTCATCCGATGCTTTGGAGCCGAGCACGGCGCCGTTGTCGTACCAGGCGCGGCGGTACCACTCGCCATCCCAACCATCTGTGTTCAGGGCGTCCAGCAGTTTGGCGCGATGGGCGCGGTATTTTTCCGCCCGAGCCAGGTCGCGGCGCGCCTCACACAGCGGGATGAAGTCGCCGAGGATGGCGTAGAGGAACATGCCCACCCACACGCTCTCGCCCCTGCCGAGCCGGCCGACGCGGTTCATGCCGTCGTTCCAGTCGCCGGTGCCCATCAGCGGCAGCCCGTGGGCGCCGACCTTGAGCGAGCGGTCGAGCGCGCGGCAGCAGTGCTCGTACACATCGCCCTGCGTGCCCGAGTCCTGCGGCACCATAAAGCGCTCATCCTCCCCTTCCTCCAGCAGCGGGCCAGTGAGGTAGCGTGCTGGCTCGTCGAGGATGCTCTTCTCCCCGGTGTGCTGGATGTACTTGGCGGTGGCATAAGGTAGCCAGAGCAGATCGTCCGAGAAACGGGTGCGGATGCCGCGGCTGCTGCCGTCGGGGAAGGGGTGCCACCAGTGCAGCACATCGCCCTCGACGAACTGGTTGGCTGCATTGCGCAGGATTTGTGCGCGGGTGATGCCAGCATCGTGACGGATGACGTTGAGCGCGTCCTGCAACTGGTCGCGGAAGCCGAAGGCGCCGCCGGACTGGTAGTAGGCGGTGCGTGCCCAGATGCGGCAGACCAAGGTTTGGTACGGCAGCCAGTGATTGACCAGAATATCCACCTCCGGCTTGCCGGTGCGCACCTGCGCTTGGGCGGTGAATTGGCGCCAGAAATCGCGCACCGCGTGCAACATGCTTTCCAGCGCGCCCGGTTGACGCAAACGCTTAAGCAGGTCTGCAAGCTGGCTCGCGTCGTTGATCTCGCCGAGGACAAAACTCAAGGTGCGCTCATCGCCCGGTTCCAGGGTGATGCACGCCTGCAACGCGGCGCAGTCCAGCCCTTGGCCGGTGCAACCGTCCAAGTGCTCAGCACTTTCCACGGCCAGCGGGCGTGCGGGGCTGCGCCCTTGACCGATGACGCTGGCGCGATCGGCGCTGTAGTGCAGCGCATCGGCCGGAGAAAGCAGGGCGACGAAGGCTGTGGCATGGGCAAAGGCACCGGCGGCGGGGTTGGAGGCGGTCAGTGCATGCGCGGTCGCATCCCATGCGGTGAGGAGATGCTCCGCCGTGGCCTGCGGCTCCACGCCGAGCACCAGGCGGTTGTAGTTGAACACGGACAGGCGGCGGCTGCGATCCGCGAGGTTGCGCAGGCGGATGCTGACGATGCGGCAGGTCTCATGCAGCGGCACGAATACGGTGGTGTGCTGCTCAAGTTCCATGCTTTGGTGGGCAAAGCAGGTGTAACCCAAGCCGTGACGCACCTCGTAGTCGCCGGCGCCAGGCACGGGCGCGGGGGTGGGCGACCAGTACACGCCCGCGTCGTCGTCGCGCAGATAAAACGCCTCGCCATGCGGGTCGATCACCGGGTCGTTGAACCACGGCGTGAGGCGATGCTCGCGGCTGTTCTGCGCAAAGCTGTGCATGGCGCCGGACTCGCTGACGATGCAGCCGGCGTTGTGCGCATTGGCCAGCACATTGCTCCACGGCAAAGGCGGGCGCTTCACACTGCCGTTGGCCTGTTTGGGCAGGCGGATGACATACTCCGCGCCATCGGCATTGAAGCCGCCGTAGCCGTTGTTGAACAGCAGCAGCTCGGCACTGTGACGCGGTGGCTCGGTGCATACTGCGGCGGTGTTCGGCCGTGATTTGCAAGGCGGCAGGGCGATGGGCAAGGGCTCGGCCTGCACCTCACATGCCCCGGCCTGAAGCGCGGCAAGCTGCGCCAGCGCAGCATCACGATCTTCTCCCACTGCGAGCAGGAATTGCACCTCTGCGCTCGCTCCAGGGGCGAGGGTAAGCACGCTGCGCAGGCTCAGACAGGGGTCGAGCACATTGCCCGCCGTTTGGCTCAGGGCGGCAGTCTGCATGGCCTGTGGTGTTGCGAGCGAGCGGCCACGGCCAATAAAGCGCATGCGATCGGTTTCAAAGCCCGTCACCGCTGCGCCGCGCAAGCCATGCGCCAGCGCGGGGAAGCGTTCATCCGCACCGCGCGGGCGGCGCTTGGCCAACAACACGCCATCCAGCGCTTCGGTTTGCACGAACAGTTTGGCAAAGGCCGGGTGCCCCGCATCTGCGGCAGCGTGATGCACCACCGGCTCAAGGTAGGAGGTCAGCTCGATCTGCCGTGGCGCATCGCCCAGGTTGCACAGGGTCACGCGGCGCACTTCGCCGTGGGCGACAAGGGTCACGCTCATGCGCGCCTCGATGCCCTGCTGCACCTTGACCAGTTGTGCCGCTTGCGCGCTGCTGGCAAAACCGAAGGCCGCACCGGCTTCATCCGCCACTGGCTGGCGACCGAGCGACCAGAATGTCCCCGTGTGCGCATCGCGCAGATAGATGAAAAAGCCTCGATCATCTTCGAGGGTATCGCCATGCCAACGGTAGAGTTGCAGCGCGCCAAAGCTGGATTCACCCGCGCCCGAGGGGGTGAGCAGCAGGCGGTAGGTGTCGTGGGTGAGGAGGGTGGACATGGGAACCTCGCGGAGTTGGTTAGCCTTTCAAGCTGCCTTGCGTCAGCCCTGCAATGTACTGCTTTTGCAGGATGAGGAAAACGAGCAGCACCGGCAACACGGTCAAGGTGCTGGCGGCCATCATCAGCTCCACATCCTGCATGTGCTCGCCGGAAAGATTGGCCAGCGCCACCGGCAGGGTGTAGAGCGCGTCGTTGGAGAGCACGATCAGCGGCCACATGAAATCATTCCAGCTGCCCATGAAGGTAAAAAGCGCCAGCGTGGCGAGCATCGGGCGCAGCAGGGGCAGGATGATGCTGTAAAACAAACGCCATTCGCTCGCGCCATCCAGCCGCGCCGCATCGAGCAGCGAATCCGGAATGTTCTGCGCGTATTGGCGCACAAGAAAAATGCCGAAAATGCTCGCCAGCAGCGGTACCAGCACGCCGGCGTACGTATTGACCAGTCCCATGCTTTTCAGCAGCAAAAACAACGGCAGCATGGCCACCTGCGCCGGGATCACCATGGCAGCGAGCAGGCCGCGAAACAGCGCATCACGCCCGGCAAAGCGCAGCTTGGCAAAGGCATAACCTGCCATGGCGTTGATCAGCGTGGACAGCACGGTGGCCAGGGTGGCGATCAATAGGCTATTGAACACATACTGCCCCATGTCCATGCGCTCGAACAGCGCGCGGTAATGCGCAAGCGTCGGCGTGCTCGGCCAGAAATGCGGCGGCACACTACTCGCCTCGCCACTGGGCATGAAGGAGGCCGCCAGCATCCACAGAAAGGGGATGAGGCTGAGGATGCCTAGCCCGACCAAGGTGATGTGCAGTAGAAAGCGTTGCATGCTCCAACCTTGCTGTTTGCGAGGAATTTTTGGCCGGTGGGAAGTGTTAATTCACCGGTGAATTAACACTCTACCAGCTTGTACCACATGCGGTGCGGCGGAAGCTTCGTTGCTGTACAGCAACAGCAACAGCAACAGCAACAGCAACAGCAATACGCTACGCTCGTCCGCACGCGCTAAAAACTCAGAGGCTTCGACCCATGAAGCGTAAACATTCTTATCCTGCGTGGCTGGCTTGCCTGCCATTGCTTTCCGCGCTCAGTGCATGTGCGCAAACCCCCGCCTACGACAGCTCCGTGAATGCGTCGTTCCCGCCAGCGACGACGGATCAGTCCTCTCCTGCGCTGCCGCAAGATCCTTGGCCGCGGGATGTGTCGCTCAATCAAGCGGATGCGCTGATTTATCAGCCGCAGGTCGAGTCTTGGGTGGGCAATCGCTTGAGTTGGCGTCTTGCGGTCGCCTTGCGCTCGGCGGGCAGTCAGGCGGAAACTTTTGGTGTGGTCACGGGCACGGCACGCACCGAGGTGGATCGCGCATCACGCACAGTGAATTTGCGCGATGTTGAAATCAGCACCGTGCGCTTTCCCAGTTTGCCAGACGGGGGCAACAGCTACCGTCCAGCGCTGAAACGAGCCTTGGACGGTGCATTGGAAACCATGGCGCTGGATAGCCTGCAGGCATCGCTCGCCGCATCGCAGGGGGCACAGGCGGGCGCCGCCACACATGCGGTGCGCAATGATCCGCCAAAAATCGTGATTGCCTACTCGCAAGCCGTGCTGGTGCCGATCGATGGGCCGCCGGTGCTGAAGCCCATGGCTTCGGGTTATCGGCGGGTGATCAATACGCGCGCCATGCTGGCGCAGTCCACAGCCACGGGTGCATGGTATCTGCATGTGTTTGACGGCTGGCTGAGCGCTCCCTCGCTGGACGCTGAATGGACGCCGGTGTCTGCGCCCCAGGCTTTGCTCCGCGCAACCGACGCGCTGGTGCGGGAGGGGCGGGTCGATTTGCTCGATGGTGGTGCTCATGCATCCCCGCGTCCGTCGCTGGCCGATGGCATTCCGCAAATTGTGGTTAGTAGCGTGCCAACGGAGCTGATTACCTTCAAAGGACAGCCGAACTTGGTGCCGGTGGGCGGTACGCCGTTGCTGTGGGCGAGTAATAGCAGTCTCGACGTGCTGGTGGATACCAGTAATGGCGCGTACTACATCCTCGTGGCGGGGCGGTGGTTCACGGCTCCCAGTCTGAATGGTGATTGGCGCTTTGTGCCGAGCAATGCCTTGCCGGCTTATTTCAGCCAGATTCCTGCTTCCGGCACCCCCGCTTCGGTGGTGCTGTCTGCGGTGGCCGGTACGCCGCAGGCGCAGGAGGCGCGCATTGCCAATAGCATTCCGCAGACGGCCAGCGTGCTGCGTGAAGGTGGTCCGAGTTTTGTGCCGCATTTTGATGGTGCACCGGTATGGCGCCCCATCGAAGGAACGTCACTGAGTTACGTTGCCAACACCGCAGCGCCGTTGATTCGCGTTGCTCCTGATGACTTTTATGCCGTACAAGGTGGAGTGTGGTTTAACGCGCCAGCCGTGACCGGTCCATGGCGCGTGGCGACGCGGGTGCCCGAGGTGATTTACACCATCCCGACATCTTCGGCGCTGCATTACGTCACCTATGTGCAGATTTATGGCTACACACCGCAAGTGGTGTATGTCGGTTATACGCCGGGCTACCTCGGCACCGTGGTTACGGCGGATGGTACGGTGGTGTTTGGCACGGGATACAGCTACACACCCTGGGTGGGGTCGGTGTGGTATGCCCCGCCTTTGACCTATGGCGTGGCCGCCATGCCGGTTTACAACCCCTACACCGGCTTCAGCTACGGCTTTGCTCTTGGGTTGACCACAGCGGCATGGTGGGGTGGCGCGTATTACCATCCGGGCTACTGGGGCGCGCCGTGTTGCGGCTCGGCCAGCGCGAATGTGTATCGCAACTGGGGCGGTGGGGTCTCGTCGGGCACACGTACTTGGTACAGCAACCCCAATGGCACGTTCGGTACGTTTGGGAGTGGCAATTACGCCACTGTACGTGGTACGACGGGCAATTATGCCTTCCAGCGCAGTTACAACCCCTACACCGGACAGGCCAGCCAGGGGTATGCACGCAGCTTCAATACTGCGGCAGGCACCACGGGCAACGTGGCGCGCAATGCAAGCTATAACACCGCCACTGGGCAACGTACCTACAGCGCCGATGCCTCTGCTACGGGCGCGGGGGGTAGCTCGGTCAATCGCAGTGTGAATGACAGCGCCGGCCCGGGTGGTTACAGCCGGGATGCCAGCACCACCACCTACAACGCACATACCGGAGAAACCAAGACGTGGAGCAACGGTGTGCCGCAAAACAATCACTTCGCTGGTGCGGATGGCAGTGTGTATCGCCCGGATGGTGGCGGTGGCTGGCAGCGCTACGACGGCGGAGGCTGGCAGGGGGCAGCGTCGGATACCGGCTGGGCACAGCGTGAACAGCAGGCGCGTAGCGATGCCGCAGCGCGTAGCGGTGGTTTTGATGGCGACTTTGCGGATCGCTTTGGCAGCGGTGGTTTTGCCAGCCACTTTGATGGCGGCGGTTTTGGTGGACGTTTCGGTGGCGGCGGTGGCTTTGCCGACCGCTTTGGTGGGGGTGGATTCGGTGGGCGCTTTGGCCGCCGATAGTCTATATGTGACGCATGACTCGATTGACTCGTAACAACAGGATGCAAAGATGAACTCTGTAAAAAAATCCCACGTGCGTATGTATTTTCGTCTTGGGGCTATGGCGCTTGCGGTGAGCGCCATGACGTTGCTTGGCGGCTGTGCGCCCAACGACCCGATCAATAAAGCGGAAAAGCGCGATGCCGCCGCTGGCATCAAGGCTCCGGGGTTTGAGCAGATTCGTGAAATTGCCGCCGAGGGCTTTGTCTACGGCCTGCCGATCGTGATGAACTACGGCGTGATGTACGAGTTTGCGCTCGACAAAAACTCTGGCCAGTACAAAACCAGCTTCAACCATATCTGGAACGACGAAAAAACCTTCACCCCGCAGGACACCGCCATTCCCACGCCGAATGCGGATACACCGTACTCCATGGCCTGGCTGGATTTGCGCGCCGAGCCGGTGGTGATTTCCGTGCCGAAGATCGACCCCAAGCGCTACTACTCGGTGCAACTGGTGGACAGCAGCACCTTCAACTATGCCTACATCGGCAGTCGCACCACGGGTCATGCCGGCGGCGATTATCTGATCGCAGGGCCCGGTTGGAAGGGACATAAGCCGGCGGGTATCAAGCAGGTGTTCCACGCGGAGAGCGAATTCTCCTTCGCCATTTTTCGTACCCAGTTGTTCAACCCGGCCGACATGCCGAACGTAATCAAGGTGCAGAAAGGCTACAAGGTGCAGCCCCTGTCCGCCTACCTCAAGCAGCCCGCGCCCAAGGCGCCCGCTGCGGTGGAGTGGCCAAAATTTGAAAAAGATCTGGTCAAGACCGAGTTCTTTGAATACCTGGACACCGCGCTGCAATTCATCCCGCCAGGCCCGGGTGAGGAAGGCATCCGCGCCAAGCTGGCCAGCATCGGCGTCGGGCCGGGCAAGACATTCGCCTTCAAGGATCTTTCACTGGAGCACAAGGCCGCCATCCTGCTCGGTATGAAAGACGGCAATGCCAAGGTGGATGAGCGCGTGAACAGCATCGGCAAGAAGATCAACGGCTGGGAGGTGGGCGCGGACTTTGGCGACCGTGCCTTCTTCAACGGTGACTGGCTGCTGCGTGCGGCGGCAGCGCGTGCCGGCATTTACGGCAACGATGCCGTGGAAGCCATGTACCCAATGACCAAGTGGCTGGCCGATGGCACGCCGCTGGACGGCTCGAAACATGCCTACACCCTGACCTTCGCCAAGGGGCACTTGCCGCCGGTCAACGCCTTCTGGTCGGTGACCATGTACGACGGCAAGTCGCAGTTGCTGGTGGCCAACCCGATCAACCGCTACCTGATCAACTCGCCGATGCTCTCCAAGATGAAGAAAAATGCCGACGGATCGCTGACGCTGTACATCCAGAAAAACTCACCCGGCAAGGACAAAGAAGCCAACTGGCTGCCCGCCCCGGACGGCCCGATCTACATGGTGATGCGCCTGTACTGGCCGAAGGAAAGCAAGCCGTCGATTTTGCCGCCGGGCGAGGGTAGCTGGCAGCCGCCGGCGCTCAAACTCGAAAAAGCCCTCTAACTCGCCCTGCCGCACCCAAAGGAGTCGACCCATGAAAAAGCATGTCCTGTTACCTAGCCTTTTAGCCGTGAGCATGGCCAGCCTGATGATGGCTGCCATGCCGGTGGCTGCAAATACGCCCCTTGACCCGGCGGAAGCGAGAAAGATTGCGCTGGATGCGTATGTTTACGGGTATTCGCTGGTCACCACCGACGTCACGCGCATCCAGATGTCCAATGTGCCGGCGGTGGAAGCACTTAAGGCTCCTGTCAACCAATTCATCAACGTCAAGCGTTATCCACCGGCGGATTACCGTGGCGTGTCAGCGCCGAATGCCGATACGCTGTATTCACTGGCCTGGGTCGATCTCAAGGAACCGCAGGTGTTCAGCCATCCGGACATGGGCAAGCGTTACTTCCTCTTCCCGATGGTGGATTTGTGGATGACGATTTTCAACAGCCCCGGTTCGCGCACCACGGGACAGAAGGCCGGCAACTTCCTGCTCACCGGCCCTGACTGGAAAGGCGAGGTGCCCAAGGGCATGACGCATGTTCCCGTGGCCACGCGCTACATGGTGATCCTTGGCCGCACCTATGCCGACGGTACCGAGGCGGACTACAAGGCCGTCAATGCCTTGCAGGCGCAGTACAAAATCACCCCGCTGTCTGCGTGGGGCAAGCCCTTCACGCCCAAGGCACCCCCGGTGGATGCCCATCCGGGCATTTCCATGACCGACAGTCCGCAGGATGTGATTCTCGCCATGGGCACCGAGGGCTATTTCAACTGGATGAGCAAGGCGATGTGCCACAGCGCGCCGGCCTATGCGGCCGATGCGCCGGCGCTGGCGCGTTTTGCCAAAATCGGCTTGGAAGCGTGCAAGACGTTTGAACTGGGCAAGCTGGACGCCGCCACGCAAGCTGCGCTGAAGGATCTGCCCAAGGAGGCTTTGCAGGCGATCAACGAAAACCGCGAAAGCAGCATGGGCAAGATGGTGAATGGCTGGTCGATCACCAAGGGTCTGGGCGTGTATGGCACCGATTACATGAAACGTGCCGTGGTGGCAGCCTTTGGCTGGCCGGCCAACCTGCAAGAAGATGCGGTGTATCCCTACACACTGGTGGACAGCAAGGGTGAAAAGCTCAATGGCGCGCACAAATACACCCTGACCTGGGCCAAGGGACAAACGCCACCGGTCAATGCCTTCTGGTCGATCACCATGTACATGATCGACAACGGCTGGTGGTTTGTGCCCAATGCGCTGAACAAATTTACCGTCAGCCCGCGCAACAACTTGAAGACCAATCCCGATGGGTCGATCACCCTCTACTTGCAGAAAGATTCCCCGGGCAAGGACAAGGAAAGCAACTGGCTGCCGGCACCGGCGGGCGAATTCATCCCCATGTTGCGCATGTATTGGCCGAAGGAAACGGATCCCTCGATTCTCAATGGCACCTGGACGCCGCCGAGCGTGGTCAAAGTGGAGTGAGTCTTTGATGAACAAGCGTTTATTTTTGCTGGTGCCCGCCTTGCTGGGCACCGTTGTGGGTCTGAGCAGTTGTGCCACGCAAACGCAAATGCTCGACCAAAATCAGGCAGCGGCGGTGAATACCGTGTTGGAGCGCACGCGCTTCGACTGGAATTGCCCCAGTGCCACGGGTGCCGTGCTTTCGCGCGACATGATCCAGCCGGCGTTTGAGGGTACGCGCTTTGCCGGGCCGCTGCGTGCGGAATACACCGTGGGCGTGTCCGGTTGCGGTCGGCGGGCGAGCTTCGTGGTGATTTGTCCGGAGGGCGGGGCGGGATGCTATGCCACTGGCTCTGGGCAGTTCCATCCTGAGTGGAAGTGAGAGGTTAAGAACGTGCGACTGAATACGATGCTGGCCGGTATGCTGGCCTGTGTGCTCATCAGTCCGGCGCAGGCCGAGCTGAGCAAGGAAGAGCTGGCCAAGATGGCGCAGAACCCGGTGGCCAATCTGGTCAGCGTGCCGTTGCAGAACAATACCAACTTCAACTACGGCGAGGATGGGCGCACGCAGAACATCCTCAACATCCAGCCCGTGATTCCGTTCAGTCTGAACAGCGATTGGAACCTGATTACGCGCACCATCATGCCGCTGGTCTGGCAGCCGCAGTTTGCGCCGGATGGCGGCACGACCTTTGGACTGGGCGACATCCAGCTCTCTGCCTTTGCCTCGCCGAGCAAGCCGGGGGCGGATGGTTTGATCTGGGGGGCAGGTGGCATCGTGCAAATGCCCTCCTCCACCTCCGGACTGGGCAATGACAACTGGGGCATGGGTCCCACGGCGGTGCTGTTGCGCCTCAAACCGGGCGACCCTTGGGTGTACGGTGCGCTGGTGAACAATGTCTGGTCGCTGAGTGATGCGGGGGCAGGCGGGTCGTACAACAATTTCCTCATCCAGCCGTTTCTCAATTACAACTTTGAGGGCGGCGTGTATTTGACCAGTTCGCCGATCATCACCGCCAACTGGAAGGCCGACAGCGATAACCGCTGGACGGTGCCGCTGGGTGCCGGTGTGGGCAAGATTTTCCACCTCGGCAAGTTGCCGGTGAATACGCAGATCGGTGCGTATTACAACGTGGAAAAGCCGGAGCATGCTTCCGACTGGAGTCTGCGCTTACAAGTGCAGCTCATGTTCCCCAAATAATTCAAGAAGGTGATACACATGCTTAGCAAACGGCTGGTGTTGGGTCTTGGCTTGGCGCTCGCTGCCTCGGCGGCACACGCCGAGGACTGGAAATACGAGTTCACGCCTTATTTGTGGGGCTCCGGGCTGGACGGCACGCTGGGCGCGCGCGGTGTGACCATGAATGTGGATGCCTCATTCAGCGATATTCTCAGCAATATGAATGCCGCGTTCATGGGCATGATCACCGCGCAAAAAGGGCCGTGGACGCTCGGCTTTGAGCTGGATTACGTCGGGCTGGAAGAAGGCAGCTCCAAGACCTTCTCTGGTAAGCATGGTCTGGCCTCGGTCAACAGCCAGTTGCAGATCGACACCACGCTGTGGATCAGTCAGGCCACGGTTGGCTACCGTGTGCTGAATGAAGGCACCAAGCTCGATGTGCTTGGCGCATTGCGCTACACCGCGCTGGACAATGACGCGCAACTGACCACGCGCATCGAGCCGGGTGTGCTGTTTCCCGGCGGCACACGCACCGCCAGCAGTTCGGATAGTTGGCTCGACGTGGTGGCCGGGGTGCGGGTGTTGCAGCCGCTGAGCGAATCGGTGTCGTTGTTGGGCTATGCCGATGTCGGCGGTGGTGGCTCCAACCTCACCTATCAGCTCATGGCCGGGGTGAACTGGCAGTACGCACCGAACTGGTCGGCCAAGCTGGGCTACCGTTACCTCTCCTGGGACTACAAAAACGACAACGTGGTGTGGGACGTGTCGCTCAGCGGCCCCTACCTCGGTGTGGGCATCGGCTTCTGATTGCACCGCAAGGCACATCCATCGCCTGATTTGATCAAAAACCCGCCCGCCCTGCTTTCGCGCTCGGCGGGTCTTTTTTGCAATTAGACCTCGTCCATTCGATAGATTGAGGCTGTTTTTGCCCTTAATCTATCGAATGGACGAGGTCTAAATGTGTTTTGGACGCGGGCAACGGCAAAGCAGGGCGTCTTGTGCGCATGGCTTTGCTTGTCCGGCAAAGCGTTTTTCAATGCGCTGTGCCATCATCGAACCATCCCACCCACGGAGCGCCGCATGGACACCACCGCCACCCTGAGCACCTTTGCGGCCACCAGTTTCGCCCTGCTCAATCCGCTGGGCATGTTGCCGATTTTCATCGCCTATGCGGCGCATCTGCATGGCGGCGCGCAGCGCTGGCTGGCGGTGCTGCTGGCGCTGACGGTGACCGGGTTGATGCTGCTGTTTTTGCTCACTGGCAACGCCATCATTCAGTTCTTTGGTATTTCGCTCGATTCCTTCCGCATGGCCGGCGGCATCTTGTTGTTGCTGATAGGCATCAATATCGTCATGGGCGGCTCAGGCAAGGCGGCGCAGGATCTGGTGGTCGATGCTAATGCCAGCGCGTTTACCGAAGCCAAGGCGGTGTATCGGCAAATCGTCGTGCCGTTTGCCATGCCGCTGTTGGTCGGCCCCGGCGTGATTGCCAATCTGATTCTTTATGCCGGCGAGGCGCACAGCCGGCATAGCACCGTGCTCTGGCTGGGGCTCATTGCGGTCACGCTTCTGTTGGGCGTGGCCACGGCCTTGATTCTGGCCAGCTCACAGGTATTGCGCCGTGCGCTGGGCGATGTTGGTCTGACGATTCTCACCCGCCTGCTGGGGCTGTTGGTTGCAGCGATCGGCATGCAGTTTATTATCACCGGCGGCAGCAATGTGATCGTGCATCAGATTGCGCCGGCGCTGCTGCAAATTAGGTAATCCGAGGTGGTTTTCATGAAACGTCTGGCTTTTTTCCTGCCCTTGACCCTCCTGCTCGGCGCCTGTACGCAGGAAACGCAAAACAACATCGGCCGTTCGATCAATAACTGGACCGGTGTGAACGGCGTGTTGGAGGTTTACGCCGGCGACAAACTGGTCAAGCGCTTCATCAAAGTGGACAAGCTAACCACAGCGATGGGCACGAATGACAAGCTCGAGCGCCCCTACCGCTTCGGCTACGGTGTGCTGGATAGCAACCTCAACGGCGTGGCCGATGCCGGCGAGAAGAAGGTGTATTTCGAGGTGAGCGATTACTCCACGCCGTATGTTTTCTACGAAAATCCGGACTGAGGCCAAGCCATGCGCCGTATCTTGATGGTGTTGCTGTCGTGCTTGATGCTGCATCCTGTTTATGCCGCGCAAGTGCAGGTGCCCGCGCTGACCGATCTGCGTGCCGATGTGGCGGAGGCGAGCAAGCTGCATGTGCCGATTCTGCTGTTGATTCACAGCCAGGGTTGCACCTATTGCCACTATGTGATGGAAGACCACCTGCGGCCGATGGTGCTCAGCCGAGCGTATGAAAAGCGCGCGCTGATTCGTCAGCTGGCGGCGGACGAGGCAATTGAGTTGATCGATGCTGACGGCAAAACCATCAGTGCGCGTGATTTCGCCCGCGGGCTCAAGGTGCGTTTCTACCCGACCATCGTGTTTCTTGACCCACAAGGGCAGCCCTTGCCCGAGCGTTTGATTGGCGTGGCAAATATCGACCTGTACGGCACACAGCTTGAGGGGGCATTGCAGCGCGCCGAGGCGCAGATCAAGCGATAGTTTGGCTATAATCCGGCGCAAAGTTTTAGCCGGAAGCACACCATGAGCCAAGCGAACGACGAATCCAAAGAGATGTGGGGTGGCCGCTTTGCCGAGCCGGTGGATGCCTTCGTCAAGGCGTTCACCGCCTCGGTGAATTTTGATGCACGCATGTTCCGCCAGGACATCGCCGGCTCCAAGGCACACGCGCGCATGCTTGCCAAGGTGGGTGTGCTCACGGCTGAGGAGTGCGAGCGCATCGTCAAGGGGCTGGACGACATCTTGTTCGACATCGAACGCGGTGACTTCGCCTGGTCAGTGGATCTGGAAGATGTGCACATGAACATCGAGGCGCGTCTGACCGAGCGCATCGGCGAGGCGGGCAAGAAGCTGCACACCGGCCGTTCGCGCAACGATCAGGTGGCCACCGACATGCGCCTGTATCTGCGCGATGAAATTGATGCCCTCAGCGCGCGCATCCGTGCCGTGCAGCAGGCGCTGATCGATCTGGCCGAGCGCGAGGCGGACACCATCCTGCCGGGCTTCACCCATTTGCAAGTCGCGCAGCCGATCAGCTTTGGCCACCACATGCTCGCCTGGTTCGAGATGCTCGACCGCGACGTTGAGCGCCTGCTCGACTGCCGCAAGCGGGTCAACGTCATGCCGCTCGGCTCGGCGGCCTTGGCCGGCACCAGCTACCCGCTGGATCGCGCTTACACCGCCGAGCTGCTCGGTTTTGAACGGCCGAGCCGCAACTCGCTGGACGCGGTGTCCGACCGCGACTTCATCATCGAGTTTTTGAGCGCGGCAAGCCTGATCATGGTGCATCTCTCGCGCATGGCGGAGGAGCTGATCCTCTGGTCGTCCGCCCAGTTCGGCTTCGTCGATCTGCCGGATCGCTTCTGCACCGGCAGCTCGATCATGCCGCAGAAGAAAAACCCGGACGTGCCGGAGCTGGTGCGCGGCAAGAGCGGGCGCGTGGTCGGCGCCTTGATCAGCCTGCTGATGTTGATGAAGAGCCAGCCTCTGGCCTACAACAAAGACAATCAGGAAGACAAAGAACCCCTGTTCGACGCGGTGGATACGCTGCACGGCAGCCTGCGCGCCTTTGCCGACATGCTTCCGCATCTGATCGTCGATCGCGCGGCCATGCGCGCCGCCGCCCTGCGCGGCTTTGCCACGGCCACCGACCTTGCCGACTACCTGGTGCGCAAGGGCTTGCCTTTCCGCGATGCGCATGAAGTGGTAGGCAAGGCCGTGCGCTTGGGCGTGGAGACGGGGCGCGATTTGTCCGAAATGTCACTGGCGGAGCTGCAAGGCTTCGATGCGCGCATCGAGGCGGATGTGTTCGACGTGCTGACCTTGGAAGGCTCGCTCGCCGCACGCGACATCGAAGGCGGCACTGCACCCCATCAAGTGCGCCGCCAGATTGCTGCGGCGCGAACACGTCTTTTCAACCATGGAGCCGCATGATGCGCCTGCAACCCCTCGCCCTGCTTGGTGCACTGTGCGCCGCCACCCTGACCTTAAGCGCCTGCGGTCCGGTGTACAGCACCCACTACCGCTTCACCCCGCCGAACGAGGCGAATGGTCGTCAATGCGTGACCCAGTGCGCGCAAACCCGCGACATGTGCCGCATGATGGAAGAAACCCGCGCCACGCAGGAACAAACCCAGTGCCAGCAAAACGCCAACATGCGCTACACCCTGTGCCTGGCCAACGCCAAGACTGATCAGGCGCGCAGCCAGTGCAATGCGAACAGCTATTGCCAGCGCAATGTTTACACCGAGCGTTGTGAAGAAAGCTACCGCCAGTGCTTCCAGAACTGCGGTGGGCGGGTGGAGAGTTATCAGGTGTGTGATTTCGGCTGTAATTGAGCATGGAACTGAGCAGCGCGATCGAACATAGCATTGCGCTGGTTGGCTTCCTCATCGAAGCGGCTGGCGTGGCGGTGATCATGCTCGGCTTCATGTACGCCAGTGCGCGTTACGTTCGCAACCTGTTCGACATGCATGCCGACGCGGCCTTCGTCGCCTACCGTCGCCAGTTGGCGCGTGCGCTGATTCTCGGGCTGGAGTTTCTGATTGCCGGCGACATCATTCGCACCGTGGTGGTTGAGAGCACCTTGCAAAGCGTGGCGGTGCTGGGTTTGATCGTGCTGATTCGTACCTTCCTCAGCATCACCCTGCATCTGGAGGTGGAAGGGCGCTGGCCGTGGCAGGCGGCCAAGCCACCGGCTTGAGTCAGCTCGCTTGGCTTACTCGGTCGTCATGGCACCGGCAATCGACAACCTACGCAAGGTGGCCATGCGCTTGTCGTAGTGTCCTTCCATGCGCGCCAGCACGCGCTGCAAAAACTCCAGCGCCTGCACGATGTGTGGCCCTTTGTTGAGCATGACGCATTCGGCGCGGATACCGATGGCCGCATCGGTGACCTCTGGGCGCGAGGGGGCGCCACTTTTCGCCATGCTCTCCAGAATCTGCGTGGCCCAAATCACCGGCACATGCGCCGCCTCACAGAGCCAGACGATTTCCTCCTGCGCTTCGGACAGGCGCTCGAAGCCCAGCTCCACCGCCAGATCGCCACGCGCCACCATCACACCGAGTTGCGGGCTGTGCATGGCGGCAAGCAGCAGCTTGGGCAGGTTTTCAAACGCACGGCGGTTTTCGATTTTCAGCACCACGCCGAGATGCTCGGCGCCAAGCGCGGCCAGCGCCTGCTGCAGTTGCTGGATGTCACTTTCTTCACGCACAAACGACATGGCTAGCAAATCGCAATGCGCGTGCATGGCCGTCAAATCCGCGCGGTCTTTCTCGGTTAGTGCTGGGGTATGAAACACGGTGTCCGGAAAGTTGATGCCCTTCTCCGCCTTGAGCTTGCTGCCCTCGGGCAAGGCATGGGTGATGCGCAGCGTGATGCGCTCGGTCGTCACGTCCTCAATCATCGCGCCGATGCGGCCATCATCCAGCCATACACTTTGCCCCGCCTGAGCATCGCTGAATGCGGCTTCAAGCGTGCAGTGAATCTGCGCCGGTGCAGTCACCGTGCCATGCTCATCACGCACGGCGGCATGGCCGGGCAAATCCTCTCGGGTGAGGATCAAGGTGTCATTGACGCAGAGGCGCAGCTCTTCCTGTACCTCGGGCGCACCGTGCAGGCTGCCTTGAATGCGGTGCTTATGCCGCCCACCCTCGATCGCGCAGCCTTCTTCGATCAGCACATTGTCATCAAAAGCGAGCAGCACGCCGTGCGTGTGTGAGCGCACGACTCGCCCCTCACGCCGCCGACCGCGTGCATCGTGCAGCGTCAGGGTGTCATCGACGTGCAGATGCGTCAGCCCTTGGCCGTGGAACACCAGCTCGGCGGGCTGCCCATCGGCGGGCTGTTGTACGCCGGACTGAGCAAAGCGCAGCGGCTGCTCGGCATCACTCAGCCAGAGCAAGGCGGGTTGGAGTAGCTTGTTGTGCCAGTCGCGCTTGACCTTGAGGCGCAACATGCGGCCGAGCACGCGCAGATTGCCGGTACGCGATTTGGGGCCGGCCAGATCGATCTGAATGCGACAGGTCCTGTTGAGTTCAGCGGCAATCTGGCGCACATGCTGCGCCATGCGCTGCCAGGCAGCAGCATCGTCATGCGCGCAGTTGATACGTGCCACATCCATGCCCCCTTGCAGCAGGGCGCGGATCAGCGCAGGATCGTCTGCCGCCTCGCTGGGGAGCGTGACCATCACTGCGACCTCGCGCCCGTCGCTCGGGGTGCCAAGCAGGGCGTCAGCATGTGCCTTGAGGCTCGCACTGCCGCCGCGAAAGCTCACCGGTGGTGTAGGCGCGTGGATGGTTTCATGCCCCAGCAGGTTTTCCAGACGAGCAATCACCGCATTCAGGCTGGCCATGACATGCGCCTCGATCACCCCCAGTGAAGACAAGCCCAGTGAGGCGAGGGTGTATTGCAACGGGCGAATGTCCTGTTGGCGCAGCGCGAGATAGTGCAAAAAATTGCGCGCACTGGCCTGATGTTCCGCGCTCATCGTTGTCAGCCTTGCGGCATGCGCGCTTTCCATGCACACGCAGGCATCGCGCAGGCTGCGTAATTGCACGAGTAGCGCGTTGGCCGTCGGGATCAAATCAGTGTCTTGATGCATGGCGCGGCTCCAGGTCAGTGAAAGTGTCCCAGCTTTAGCGATTTTGGGTGACAGGGATGTGTCAGTACGCCAAGGATGATGTTCATGCACCCGTCATTTGTAGGGATTAGCGTGCGAGGAGCGTAAGCTAACCACGTTATCAATCACCCAAGGAGATACGAGCATGAGCATGAACGAGACCATGGCGGACTTCAAAAAAGGCATGGGCATGATGAGTACCGAAGCCAGTGAGACCATGAAGGCATTCAACGCCTTCATGACCGAGGTGCTGTGCGACAACGTCCTGGATACCAAGACCAAAGAGCTGATCGCGCTGGGCATGGCGATCACCGCACGCTGCGCGTATTGCATCGGCATTCACGTGGGCAAGGCGCTGCACGCCGGTTGCACCCACGCGGAAATCGTCGAGGTGTGCAAAGTGGCCATGCTGATGGGGGGTGGCCCGGCCATGACCTACATCGCCGAGGTGAAGAAGGCGCTGGATATGTATGAGAAAGGCGAAAATGCCTGAGTCTCTTGCTGCGCTGTATGCGTGAAAAAACGCAGTAAGCACTGAGTGAAAAGACGCACATCCAGCGTTTTTATCAGGAATTGAGCGAGTTAGATCAATGAGTTAGTCTTTGGCATAGCCTGTGCTTATGGGGTATTCGCGCGATCGATTGGTCGCACGCCTTGCCCTTAACACAGGAGTGCCTTATGGATCTGATTGGTCTGTACCCGATGTGGTACGAGCCCGGCATCGGCAGCGGATGGATCGTGGGCTTGATCGCCACGGTTCACGTGCTGTTTTCCCACACCTCCGTGGGTGCCGCGCTGTTTTTCATGTTTCTGGCGACCTACGCCTACCAAACCAATCGGCCGGAACTGCTTGATTTCATCAAGAAGTACGGCCTTTTTTTGTTGGTGTTTTCCTACATTCTCGGTTCGATCACGGGCCCCGGCATCTGGTACTCCACCACGGTGGCGAGCCCGCGCGGCATTTCCTCGCTGATTCATAGCTTTGTGTGGAAATGGGCGACGGAGTGGGTGTTCTTTGTCATCGAAGTGGTCGGCGTGTACATGGTCACCTATCTTGTGGGCAAGGTCGATCAGAAAACCCACCTCAAGCTCACCATCATCCTTGGCCTGGCGTCGTACACCACCATGCTGATCATTCTCGGCATCCTCAGCTTCATGATGTGGCCGGGCAAAGAGGAATGGTTCGTCGAGGGCGGCTACCTCAACGGCTTCTACGGCGCGAACACCTTCGCTCAACTGGCGATGCGCACCGCCTTCATGTTCGCCATCACCGCCGTGGTGGGCAGCATCGTCACCGCTGGGTTCAAGGATCAGGCCATTCGCGTGCAAATGAATCGCTGGCTGGCTTGGCTGGGCATCGCCGGCGTGTTGATCGGCGGGGGTCTGTTTGGCTGGTATCTGCAAACCTTGCCGGAGACAGCACATCTGGTCATGGAAAACCGCTTGCCCGACTGGTTCGCGCCTAGCCTCTACGCCATCCTCATCGGCATGTTGGTGTATTTCATGCTCATGCTGCTCACACCGCGCATGATCACCACGGTGGTGGCCAGCCTCGCCACGGTGGCCATCTTGGTGTTTGGCCTGTGGCCGGAGGAAGTGGCACGCGAGTCGATTCGCAAGCCATTTGTCGCCGGCCAGTATGTGTACTCCAACCAGGTGATCGCGCGGGATGTCCCCGGCATGAACATCAAGAGCGAGATCCCGACCATCGAAAAGCATGGCCTGCTCACCACCCAGGTGTTCATGCCGCAGGAGCTGCGCAGCATCCATCCTGACAACATGCTGCGTGTGGGGCAGGCGTTGACCACGCAGATGTGCTCCAACTGCCATTCGCTCTCGCCCACCGGTATCCGCCCGATTGGCCGCTACATCGGCGATAACACCGACATCCCGGCGATTCGCACCTATTTGCAGGCGGCGCTGTCCACCGGAAACACGCTGTATATGCCGCGCATTCCGCTGAAAGACGATGAGGCCGAGGCGATTGCGCTTTACCTGGCGCACCTCAACAACCCGCAAGCGGCGCAGGCGTATGTGACGCAAAAATCCGCGCTGGCGCAAGCAAGCATCAAGGAGTAATTCATGGACGCACAAGCACTTTATGCCTTGCGTGATGTGGCGGGCGTGCCGTCACATCCGGTGATTTTTCTTATCCTCGGCGTGGTCACTTTCGCGCTGCACATTGCAGCGGTGCAAATGATGCTCGGTGCCGCAGGGCTGACGGTCTGGGGCGCCTTGAGCACGGACTTCAACCGACGTCGTCTGGCGCAGTCCATGGTCATGGTCGCCAAGGTCATGCTCTCGGTGGCGATTCTGATCGGCGTGGCGCCGCTGCTGTTTGTGCAGGTGACCTACGACCCGTTCTGGTACACCTCTAACGTACTCTCCGCCTGGTGGGTGATCGGTTTTATCGTCATCCTCACTGTGGCGTCGCTGCTCTGGTTCTATTTCAATGCCAAGAATTACAACCTGGGCAAGAGCACGAAAACCTTCTGCCCCGGTTCAGCGATCCTGGCTGTGGTCTTACTCTTGGTCGTGGGCTTCATCATGCATGTGCTCACCAATCAGATGTTGTCGCCGGATAAATGGATGCAATGGTATGCACCCAATGGCGTGCTCGACACCTCAGGGCGCAGCCTGCATGACTTCAACCTTGCACGCTTCCTGTTTTTCATCAGCCTGAGTGCACCGGTGGTCGGCGCGCTACTGGTCGGCTACCAACGCTTCTATCTGCCACGCCTGGGCGATGCCGAGCTGAACATGACGCAAGACTACCTCCACTGGGTGGGTAGCCTTGGGCAAAACCTGATTGCCGTCGGTGGAGTCGTCAGTGTGGTGATCGGCGCATGGTGGATGCTCACCCTGCCGGACAATCAAGCAGCCTTCGCCTCGTCCATCTGGGTCTTCCTCAGCCTGGCGCTGCTGCTGGCCTTTGTCGGCTTTGCCTTGTGGGTACGCATGGGGCGTATGCACACGCTGTGGGCGTATGCCGTGCTGCCGGTGGGCGCCGTGGCGCTGATCATGGTGGCGGCGGCGCGTGAGATTCTGCGCTACGACGTGTTGATGGGGGTATTTGGCTACGATCCCTTCAACTACCCCATCCACATGGACTGGTACAGCACCCTGCTGTTCTTCATCACCTTCCTCGTGGTCGGTGGCGGAGCGCTGGCCTACATGCTCACCGTGTCGTGGAAGGCCGGGCAAACCGCGGGCGTGTACACCCCAAGTCCGCTGGTTTCGCGCATTGGCGATGTGGCGATTGCGCTGATTGCATTGTGGATCGTGCAGTACTTTGTCGTCGGTTTTTATGTCTGGTTGGGCTGATCCCGCTCCCTTGGGCGAGCGTGCCACAGCGCGTCGCCCTGACCCGAACAATCAAGGAACACGAGTAATCATGAAGCATTTGAAGATATGCAGCCTGCTGCTGGCATGCGCATTGACCACTGCAGCAGGTGCGCATGCCAACGAGCAAAACAAACTCATGCCCACGGGCGAAATGATGGCCAACACCTGCGCCGGCTGTCACGGCACACAGGGGCGCTTGCACGGCGAAGCCTTCATGCCTCTGGCGGGTTTGCCCGAGGCGGCGTTCATCCGCGCCATGCAGGAATTCAAGAGCGGCGCGCGCCAAGCCACCCTGATGG
>CAYOCG010000007.1:0-64890 GCA_964402435.1 uncultured Halothiobacillus sp.
GGAGCCCCGCAGCGAATCCCCGAGACATATCAAATAGATAGGCGAGGGGTGAGCGGGCTTGCGCCAGCTTCGCGTTAGGAAGCGACGCAGCAATCCGCTCGCGCAGTAGGTTTTTCGAGGTGCCCGGGAGTAGTGCGCGCATCATGACCCACCTCCCACCGTACTGGCCACCCAAGTCGAACCGCTACTGCGCTCGCCCAGCGGACGTGGTGCAGAAGGTTGCTTGTGGAAAAACAGCACCACCTCACCGACACGCAAACCCCATTTACTGATCTCTGCACGGTTGATGAGTACATCCTCGGTTTGCAGGAACATCCAGTCGTCGAAATCCACGTCCACCGTGCCATTGCCCCAAGGCAGACGCAGCTGGTAACGCCAGTTGAGCGCCTGACCACGGGCGATGCCCTCAGCGTCGCCGACCACATCCGCCGCACGGCCGACGTAGCGCCCATCGCCCATGGCGCGAATCCGCCACTGCCGGGTCTGTTTCTCGCCGTCGCTGTAGCTGAAGTGTTCGTCGAGCACGAATTCCTCGCCCTGACGATACCCTTGAATCTCCACGGTGAACTGACGCTTGAGGTTGCCGCCACGATCAAAAAAACTGCCGTAGGCGCGCGTGTGGCCGCTGAAGTAACGCTCCAGATCAAACTCAGGCTTGCTACCACGAAAATCGTCGATGTTCATGCTGGCACAGCCACTGAGCACCAAGGCCAAGATCAAACCGAGCAGGATGCGCATGAGTTGCCCTCCTCGCGTTCAAGCACGATCTGCATCACATCGATGCGTCGGCTGCGGAAACCGGCCTCGCAATACGCCAGGTAATACGACCACATGCGACAGAAGCGCTCATCAAAGCCTTGCGCGAGTATCGCGTCTTTTTCTGCCTCAAAACGCGCACGCCAATGCGCCAGGGTAGCGGCATAGTCTTCACCGAACAGCAGGCGATCGCGCACCTTGAGGCCGGCACGCGCGGCATGCTCGATGAACACGCGCTCGGTGGGCAACATGCCGCCGGGGAAGATGTAAAGCTGAATGTAATCCGGCTCGCGCAGATAGCCCTCGTAATGCGCCTCGTCGATGACGATCACCTGAATTGCAGCACGCCCGCCGGGTTTGAGGCGATCATGCACCACGCGGAAATAGTCCGCCCAATACGCCTCACCCACCGCCTCGAACATCTCGATGGAGACGATGTGATCGAACTGCCCGTCCTGCTCGCGGTAATCACGCAAGTGCAGATCGACCCGCGCATTCAACCCTTGCGCCGCCATGCGCGCCCGAGCGAAGGCCAACTGCTCCTGTGAGAGGGTCAAACCGGTCACCGTCGCGCCCTGCCGTGCCGCGTGTTCGGCAAAGCCACCCCAACCGCAGCCGATTTCCAGAATGTTTTGCCCTGCGCGCACCTCAAGCTGATGAAACAGGCGGGCGTATTTCGCCTCTTGCGCTGCCTCAAGGCCGACACCCGCCTGCAAACCCAACGCACTGGAATAGGTCATGCCCGCATCCAGCCACAGCTGATAAAAGTCATTGCCCAAATCGTAATGCGCGGCGATATTGCGCCGACTACCGCGCCGCGTGTTCGGCCGTGCACGATGGCGCAGACGATGCACCAGCCGCCCAAGCGTGCTGCTTTGCATGTGTGCCTCAAAGGCATCAGCATTGTGCGCACCCAACAGCAGCAGGGCAGTGAGATCCGGCGAGGACCAATCCCCCGCGTGATAGCCCTCCGCCAAGCCGATCAGCCCGCCGCGCAGGATGCGCCACATCAGACGCATCGGCCGATGCAGCCGCCACACGGCATGCTCGCCCGGCTGCTTGCCCGCCACCTGCACGCGGTGACCGTCGTCAAACTCAAGCGTCAGCCGCCCACATTGCAGCAGACGCAGCGGACGCAGTAGCCAGCGCGCGCCCAGCGGCAACTGGAGCGCGGCAGAAGCATTCATGGTGGTGGAGAGTTCGCTGGACATACGCTCACAGACTCCTTGGGTTTGGGAGGAGAAGGAAACAGACGGCCACCGCGCAGGGCGATTTTCAAAGCCTGCCAGTGGATCAGCACAATCACTTTCAGGGTGAGGAAGGGCACGGCAAGCACCTGCTTGAGCAGCTCGCGGTCATTTAAAGGCTTGCGCCGCGCCACATGCGTGGCGAGCAAGACCAAAGGCTCGCCTTCGAGCTCGCGCTCCGTTTCGCGAATCACCACGGCCAGCGTTTCCGCCGGCAGGTTGAAGCGGAAGTGGTAACGCATCGGCATGTCGATGAACGGCGAGACATGGAACACCTTGTCCGCCTGGGCACGAAACGGCCAGCGCAAGGGGTTGCCGTGGTCATGCAGCAGGTAATGGTGAAAGCCGCCAAAGGTGTTACTCACCTCACAGAGCACGGCAAACACGCGCCCTTCGAGATCGTGCAGATACCACACGCTCAGCGGATTGAACTGGTAGCCAAGCACGCGCGGATAGGCATTGAGCAGCACGCGGCCGAGCGGCACCTCCAGGCCGGCGCGTTGCAGCATCTGCGCAAGCCAGGGGCGCCAGGCGCTGCCATCGCGCGCCGCATGATCCTTGTCATGCACACTGAGCAGATTGAAACGGTTGTGCGACAGCCAACGCAGCCGCGGAAACCCCGCCTCCACATCCTCCAGATCAAGCAGCAGGCTGAACACGCGGTAGGTGAAACGGTAGCACTGCGGTTTGAAGCGCTGGTGCATCACCTCACCGACATACAGTGCCGATGTGCCGCTCATGCGGCCTCCCACGGCGGACGGATGCCGAACTGCGCCGCCACCTCCACCGCCGAGCGCAACGCATCCTCATGAAAACCGTAACCGAAATAACTGCCGCAGAAATACGTTTGCCGTTGCCCTTGCAGGCTAAACAAGCGCTGCTGCGCCTGCATGGCGGCCTGATCGAACACCGGATGGTGGTAGGTGTAATGACCATGCACCTTGTCCGCAGCGGGTGGCAGCGGCGGGTTGAGGGTGACAAACAGGGGCGAAGTCCGCGGCAAGCCTTGCAGGCGATTCATCCAGTAACTCACCGCCACATGCCGTGTGGCGTTGTCCGCGCTCCAGCCAAGGTAATTCCACGATGCCCACACCTTGCGGCTGCGGGGCATCAGCGTCGCGTCGCTGTGCAACCAAGTGCTGTTCGCCTGATAAGCAAACGCGCCGAGCAGCTCGCGCTCCAGGCTGCTTGCGTCCTGCAACATGACCAAGGATTGATCGGCATGCGCGGCCAGCACCACGGCATCAAAACCTTCGCCATCCACCCTCACCCCATCCGCCTCACGCACCACCGTACGCACAGGATGATTCAGGCGCAACTCAAAGCGCTGCTCGGCCACAAGACGCTGCACATACTCCCGACTGCCGCCGACCACGGTGCGCCACAATGGGCGACTCACCACCTGCAGCAGGCCGTGGTTGGCAAAAAAGCGCGCAAAGCTGATGAACGGAAAGCGCAACATCGTGTCCGTGGGGCATGACCAGATTGCCGCCGCCATCGGCAGCAGGTAATGCTCGCGAAAGGCATCGCCCAAACGCTGCGCCACAAGAAATTCGCCCAGGGTCTGCACATTCGGCGCCCCGTCCAGCGCGCGCTGCGCCAGACGATTGAAGCGCAGAATGTCACGCACCATGCCAAGAAACGCAGGTTTGAACAGGTTGCCGCGCTGGGCAAACAGCGTATCGAGGTTATCCCCGGCATATTCGATCACCCCATGATCGATGGAGGCAGAAAAGCTCATATCGCCATCGCGCGTGGGCACGCCCAGATGGCGGAACAGCGCAGTCAACAACGGATAGTTGCGCGTGTTGTAAACAATGAAGCCCGTATCCACCGGCAGAACGCCATCTTGCGTGGTCACATCCACGGTGTGCGTGTGTCCGCCGGGGTAGTCATTGGCCTCGAACAACACCACGCGATGCCGCCGACCCAGCAGCCAGGCGGCAGCCAGGCCGGCAATGCCGCCACCGACCACGGCGATGCGCTTGGACGCAGTGTTGTTCATGGTGCATACCCGTTAAAATCATGTACAACATTTATACATCAGCATGAGCAGCACCGCTACCCCATGCGTTGAAAATCCAGATAAAACCGCATGTTTTGTCAGGATGACTACCGGATTAGCATATGCAAACCATATACAAAATGAGTGAAAGCCATGCGCTTTGAACGCTTTATCGGCGTGGACTACTCCGGCGCGAACGAACCGCTCACGCCGCTTTCTGGCCTAAGGGTGTTTGCGGGAAGCGCGCGGCAGATGCCACAGGAAATCCTGCCTGAGGAAAAGCGCATGCATTGGTCGCGCGCCACCTTGTACCAGTGGCTACGCGAGCAACTGTGCGCGGACACCCCCACCCTGATCGGTCTCGACCACGGCTTTTCCTTCCCAAAGCTGTTTTTCTTACGTCACCAGCTTGAGCACTGGGATGCTTTTTTGCGTTTTTTCGTGCTCAAGATGCCCAGCCATGAGCTGAGCGTGGAGGCATTACGCCAGCAGCATCGCTTGTTGCTTGCACCCACCGCCCCGCTGCGCCTGTGCGAGATGTGGACCGCCGGCGCGAAAAGCGTGTTTCAATTCGACATGCAGGGCAGCGTGGCCAAATCGACCTATGCCGGGCTGCCTTGGCTGCACAAGCTGCGTGCGGAGTTTGGTGCGCGATTGTTCTTTTGGCCGTTTGATGGCTGGCAACCGCCCAGTGGCGTGCATGTGATCTGCGAGGCATATCCCGCACTGTACAAACGGCGTTATCGCCGCGGCGACATGAAGCTGGACGCCTTCGATGCCTTTGCCATCGCACGCTGGATGCAAGACATGCAGCAGCGCGAGGTGCTGCACGCCTACTTTCAGCCGCCGCTGAATGCGGAGGAGCGCGCCCTTGCCGCGCTGGAGGGCTGGATTCTTGGTGTGCGTTGATCGAAGATGCGTGGCATGACGTCGTGCGGAGAAGCAGGCATGCACCACCTCAGAAGATCACTGCGCCTCATCCCGTTTTTCGCTGCGTTGTTACTCACTGCCTGCGCCACCTCTGGCTACAACGTGTGGGTGGACAGCAGTCCGCAACTTGGCGGCACCGCTTATCAAACCTTTGCCTTCGCCCAGCCGCTGGGCACCGATGGCGACGGCTACCAGAGCATCCTCTCCCAGCGTCTGATGGCGGCCACCCAGCGCGCCTTGGAGGCGCGCGGCCTGCGCCGCGTGGACAACCAGCCGCAGTTGATGGTGAATTTTCACATCCTCTGGGTCGAGCGCAGTTATGTCACGCCCTACGTTTACCCCATGGTTGGCTACGGCTGGGGACGCGGCTATTACGGCAGCCGCTTCGGTTTTTACAGCAGTTGGCCGTTTTATCCTTCCTACGGTGCTGTCAACACCACGCTTGAAGGCACACTGCGCATCGACATCAACGATGAGCGCACACGGCAGCGTGTTTGGGTGGCGTTGATCGACGACTTTGCCTCCAGCCCGGACACGATCTATCCACCGGGCAGCGTGGAAAACGCGATCAACGCCGCGTTTGAGAAATTCCCGCTGCCCGTGAAACCCTCGCCTCAACCGCCCGCGGCGAGGTAATGCGGTGCGACATCTTCCAACGCCGTCGGCTGACGCGCGCAGCCGGTTGGACAGACGCTGTCCACACGCATCGAGGCAAGGTTATCGCGGGTCAATGGCGGGTTGGGCAAGAGCTCGAACGCGCGCGCCGCAAGCTGCGCCATGAGCGCCGGCATGGGCAGAATCAAGCGCGGCTGCCCACTCCATTGAGCCGTCAGGCGCACCAACTCCAGCAGGCTGTAATCGCGTGGGCCACACAAGTCCAGCCGCTGCCCGGATTCGCCCTCCAGTGCCGCGACAAATGCCTGCGCCACATCGCCCACATACACCGGCGCAAAGCGCGCCGTCGCGCCCGGCAGCAACATCACCCCGGGCGACCATTTGAGCAAAGCCGCAAAGCGATTGATGAACGAATCCTGCGCGCCAAAAATCACCGAAGGGCGAAAGCTCACCACATGCAAACCCTGCTGGGCACAGGCATGCACCGCGTTCTCGC
This sequence comes from uncultured Halothiobacillus sp., assembly GCA_964402435.1. Lineage (GTDB taxonomy): Bacteria > Pseudomonadota > Gammaproteobacteria > Halothiobacillales > Halothiobacillaceae > Thiofaba. Next base: position 6,050 of record CAYOCG010000007.1, read on the forward strand.
CGCGCCCCTTGCTTTGCAGGTAAAGACTCGGCGCATCCTCGGCGGCATGCAGTGCGCTCATATGCAGCAGGCGCGGCACACCGTTATCTATGCACATATGTGCGATCCGCTCGGGTAGTTCGCTATGCACCTTGGCAAAACGTGCGGCATCACCGTGCAAAATACCGATCAGATTGATCGCCACATCCTGCCCTTGCAGCGCCGTGCGCAAGGTGGCGCCATCCTCCACCGCGCCGACCTGCACCTCGACCCCACGCCACTCACCTTGCGGCCGACGGCTGACCACGCGCACGGCATGCCCCGCCGCCAAAAGCTTTGCCACCAGTTCCCGCCCAACAAAGCCGCTGCCGCCAAATACTGTGATCTTCATGCGCGTTCTCCTGATGAACACCTCGAAAAACCTACTTCGCGAACGGATTGCTGCGTCGCGTCCTAACGCGAAGCTGGCGCAAGCCCGCTCACCTCTCGCCTATCACTTGATATGTCTCGGGGATTCGCTGTGGGGCTCCTTGCACTCCGCCCGCTCGTGACGGTTTTTCGAGGCGTCCTAGTGTGAGTCTGTTGTAGCTGTTTTGTATAACTCTAGTACAATTCAACTCAAACTGCCGCAACAGGAGCACGATGATGAAACTGCCCAGCCTGACTGCCCTCCTACTCAGCACCACGGGCCTGGCACAGGCCGCCTCGGTGCCCCTGCCGCCGCCCGCCGAGCGCACAGGGTGGAATGTCAGCCTCGGCGCGGCGGCCGTGGTGTCGCCACTCTACTCCGGCGACGACCAATACGCCCTGTCCATCGTGCCCGATCTGCGCGTGCGCTATGGCGAAAGTTTCTTTGCCTCCATCCCTGAAGGTGTGGGCTACAACTTCACCCCTGCCGCACACTGGAAACTCGGCCCGTTGGTCAAGCTGCGCTTTGGCCGCAAGGAAAATGACGGCGGCACGGTGTTCCGTGTGGCGGGCAAAACCAATGACCTAAACGGCATGGGCGACATCGACCCGGCACTGGAATGGGGCGGCTTTGTGCAATACAACCTCGACCCGTGGAGCACGCGCCTGGAATTGCGCTATGGCACCGGCGGTTACTCCGGAGCCATCGCCGATGTGAACGTCAACTTCAATCAGCGACTCGATGGCGGCACACGCTTGGCCATCGGCCCGCGCATGACATGGGCGGCGTCCGATTTCATGCAAACCTATTACGGCGTCACCCCCAGCCAGTCGGCGGCCAGCGGCTTACCCATCTACGAGGCGCAAGGCGGGCTGGTGTCACTCGGCATCGGCGGCAGCATGATCATGCCGCTGGATCGCAACTGGAGTGTCAGCGTGTTTGCAGGCTATGACCGCCTGATGCAGGACGCGGCCGACTCGCCGCTGGTGCAGCAACGCGGCAACCCCAATCAGTTCAGTGTGATAGGCGCACTGGGCTACCGTTTTTAACGGGCACCTGGAAAAGCCTCAAAGCCCCCTGCTCGGGTTTGTGCTGGCTGAATCTATCGAAAAATTCGATCAATCAGGCCGTTTTTTGCCCTCAATTGATCGAATTTTTCGATCAATCGCACAAAATTCCATCAAGCAGGGGCGAGTGACGTACAATGCGCCCACCGTGCCACGCTGCACGGCGTATGCAGCTTCAGGTGTCCGTCTGCATCAGACGGGTGAAACGGGAAACAGGTGCAAAACCTGTGCTGCCCCCGCAACGGTAAGTGCCTCCAGGCGTTCTTCATCACCACTGCCCCCACGAGGCGGGGCGGGAAGGCAAGAACCGCCGCATGCACCAGCCCGGAGACCGGCCTGAAGCCTCATTCACCCGACGTGCGGGGCGCGCGTCGCTTGATGCAGGTTGTTGATTGCATGAAAAAACTCGCTCTCTGCGCGGCCATGTCCGCCGCCATGTCGCCGTTTTCCTTCGTTTTGGCCGACACGCTCGATCACGTGGTGGTCACCGCCACGCGCACGGCACAAACGCTCGATGACACTCTGGTCGATACCACACTCATCACCCGCCAGGAGATCGAGCGCAGCCAGGCGCGTGATCTGATGGATCTGATGCAAGGCTTGCCCGGCATCAGCTTTGCCAATGCCGGCGGCCCCGGCAAGGTCACCTCCATGTTCCTGCGCGGCAGCAACAGCGAGCACGTGCTGGTGCTGGTCGATGGCGTGCGCATGGGTTCGGCCACGCTGGGCAGCTTTGCCTGGGAACAACTCCCGCTGGCACAAATCGAGCGCATCGAAATCACCCGCGGCCCGGCCTCCAGCCTGTACGGCGCAGACGCGGTGGGCGGCGTGGTGCAGATTTTCACCCGCAAGGGCACGCGCGACGGCGTAGCCAGCCGCGCCACGCTCGGCGGCGGCAGCTACAACAGCTTCAATGGCAGCGCCGGTCTTTCTGGCGGCAATGGCCAGTTTTGGGGCTCGGGCGAGTTTGCTTTCGATACCACCGACGGGTTCAATGCCTACAAAGGCTCCAGCGTCTTTCAGCCGTATGAAGGTGACAAGGACGGCTACCGCAATACCTCAGGCAGTCTGCGCGCCGGCATGAAGCTGGGCGAGATGGGCGAAGCCGGCGTGAACTGGCTACGCGCCAAGGGCAAGAACGATTTCGACGGCAGCTTCGTCAATCAGGCCGACACGGTGCAAGAGGTGCTGGCCACCAACGTCAACCTCAAGGCCAGCCCCAGTTTCAACCTGCTGTTCAACGCCGGACAAAGCAAGGATCAAGCCGACAACAGCCTCCATGGCGTGTTCAAAACCCGCTTCGACACCACGCGCGACAATGCCTCCGTGCTCGGCAGCCTGACCTTGGGTGCCGGCCAGAGTTTGACCGTGGGACTGGACTACCTGAAAGACAAGGTGGACAGCACCACCGCCTACACGGTGCAAAGCCGCGACAATACCGGCGTGTTTGCCGAATACCTCGCGCGCATGGGCAGCTTTGACCTGCAAGCCTCGCTCCGCAACGACAATAACCAGCAATACGGCAACCATGCCACCTGGACCGCCGGCGCGGGCTACCGCTTCAGCCCGGCGCTGCGCGCCGTCGCCTTAGCCGGCACGGCGTTCAAGGCGCCCAATTTCAACCAGCTCTACTTCCCGGGCTTTGGCAACCCCAACCTCCAGCCGGAAGAATCGGCCTCGCTGGAATTTGGCCTCAACGGCACGGTGAGCGGCCTGCGCTGGAACACGCGCCTGTTCCAGAACGACATCGACCACATCATCGTCACCGCGCGCCAACCCAACGGCACCTACCTGCCGAGCAACCTCAACGAAGCACGCATTCGTGGCGTGGAGGCCAGCCTGGCCACACGCATCGACACCCTGGATCTGAACGCAAGCTACACCTGGCTCGACCCGATCCAGATCGGCGGCAGCAACGATGGCAAGCTGCTGCCACGCCGTGCGCAAAACGTGTTGCGTCTGGATGCGGATCAATCACTCGGCAGTGCATGGCGTGTTGGCGCGACGCTGAATGCGGTCAGCGGACGCTATGAAGACGTGGCCAACACGCAGCGTATGGGCGGTTACACCACGGTCGATCTGCGCGGCGAATACCTCATCAACGCGGCCTGGCGGCTGCAGGCGCGCGTGGTCAACCTGTTGGACAAAGACTACGAAACCGCTTGGCAGTACGCGCAAACCGGACGCGCGTTCTACCTCAACCTGCGCTTTGATCAATGAGTACGCAGGATCGCGATGCGCGCCACAAAGCACGCATGGCGCGTAAAAAAGCACTGATCGACGCCGCGATTGCGCAACATGACAAGGAGCAAGGCGTGCTGCTGGTGCTCACCGGCAATGGCAAGGGCAAATCCACCTCCGCCTTCGGCATGGTGGGGCGCGCGCTGGGTCATGGTCTGCGCGTGGGCGTGTGCCAGTTCATCAAAAGCCGCACCGACACGGGGGAGGAAGCCTTTTTCGGCGCCCACCCCGCCTGCGACTGGCACGTGCTCGGCGATGGCTTCACCTGGGACACCCAGGATCGCCAGCAGGACATCGCCACCGCCGAGCGCGGCTGGGCCGTGGCCGAAGCCATGCTGCGCGATGCACGCTGCAACCTAGTGGTGCTGGATGAGCTGACCTACTTGCTCAGCTACCACTACATCGACGCCGATCGCGTGCTCGATGCCTTGGCGCATCGCCCGGCCATGCAGCATGTTGTGGTGACCGGCCGCGGTGCCATTCCCTCCTTACTGGAACTCGCCGACACCGTGACCGAGATGCAGGATGTCAAACATGCCTATCGCGCAGGCATCAAGGCGCAGCATGGTGTGGATTTCTAAATTCTTCAGCCTGTGCCTCGCCCTGGTGCTGGCGAATCTTGCCCAAGCTGACCCTACCAAGCGCATCATCAGCCTCACGCCGCATCTTACCGAGATGCTCTTTGCCATCGGTGCCGGTGGGCAAATCGTGGGCGTGGTCAATCGCACCGACTACCCCCCGGAGGCTAATACACTGCCCTCGGTGGGTGACTACAACCTGCCCGACGTGGAAAAGATCCTCGCCCTCAAGCCGGATCTGATCCTCGCCTGGCAGGGCGGCGTGCCGGCACAGGTGGTCGAGCGCCTACGCCAGCTCGGATTGCGCGTGGAGTGGACGCAAGGTGAGCGTCTCAGCGATGTACCCCGCACGCTGCGTCAATTGGGTGCATGGAGCGGGCACACCGCCGAGGGCGAAGAGCAGGCCAGCCGTTTTGAGCAGGCGCTGGCCAGCGAAGCGGCGCGTCATGCCGGCAAGCGCATGGTCAGCGGGTTGTACGAAATCTGGCCGCAACCGTTGATGACCGTCAGCGATCGCCATTTCATTGCCGAAGCCATGCGCATCTGCGGCATCCGCAATATTGCCGGCGAACACCTCACCCTCACCCCCAACCTCAACGAAGAGGAGGTCTTGCGCGCCAGGCCTGAGCTTTTGCTCGCCTCCCCACCGGCACGCGATTTCCAGCGCTGGCGCCGTTTTGCCGATCTGCCCGCCGTGCGCCACAACCTGCTGATCGTGCTCCCCGCCGATGTGCTCGTGCGCCCGGGGCCTCGCCTGATCGAAGGTGTGCACGCCTTGTGTGCGGCCGCTGAGCAGGCAAGAAAGGTCATGCCCTAGCTACTGCATGGGTGCAGTGCCGTCGCACTGTGGCTAAACTACGCATCACTTATCTGTAATGGGTTTTAACATGAGTCACAGCAACCATTCCCGCCTGATCATCCTCGGTTCCGGGCCCGCCGGTTATACTGCCGCCGTGTACGCTGCGCGCGCCAACCTTGCTCCCACGCTGATCACCGGTCTGCAAATGGGCGGCCAGCTCACCACCACCACCGAGGTGGACAACTGGCCGGGCGACCCGCATGGCCTCACGGGCCCTGCGTTGATGGAACGCATGCGCGAGCACGCCGAGCGCTTTGGCACCACTATCGTGTTTGACCACATCCACAGCGCAGACCTTTCTGTGCGCCCCTTCGTGCTCAAGGGCGACTCGGCCAGCTATTCCTGCGATGCCTTGATCATCGCCACCGGCGCGAGCGCCAAATACCTCGGCCTGCCGTCCGAGGAAGCATTCAAAGGTCGCGGTGTGTCTGCTTGCGCCACCTGTGATGGCTTTTTCTACCGTGGGCAAGACGTATGCGTCATTGGCGGTGGCAATACGGCGGTGGAAGAAGCCTTGTATTTGGCCAATATCGCACGCCATGTGCATGTCATTCATCGCCGCGACCACTTCCGTTCGGAAAAAATCCTCGCCGACCGCCTGCTGGAACGCGCGAAAAACGGCAATGTGACCATCCACTGGCACCGCGAAACGGACGAAATCCTCGGCGACGACACCGGTGTGACCGGCATCCGCATCAAAAGCACGCAAGACGGCAGCACCCAAGACATTCCGCTGACCGGCGTATTCGTCGCCATCGGCCATACGCCCAACAGCGGTATTTTCGCTGGTCAGTTGGACATGCAAGACGGTTACATCAAGGTGCACAGTGGCATCGAAGGCAATGCCACACAAACCAGCGTGGAGGGCGTGTTCGCCGCCGGCGACGTGGCCGATCACATCTACCGTCAAGCGATCACCTCGGCGGGCTCGGGCTGTATGGCCGCGCTGGATGCCGAGCGTTACCTCGACAGCAAGGGCTAACCCTTTGGATACCGGCGCGGCGCTGACCATCGCCTTACTGGCCGTGTTGCTCGGCCAGGTCTGGGCGGCGCAGGTGCGGCTGGAAGGACAACTGCGCTGGCAAAGCGCCCTGCTCTTGCTCAGTGCCATGATACTGCCGGCGGCGATCCTGCTGTTTGGCGATACGCACGAGGGCTTCGGGCTGGCCGCCGGCTTTCTGGCGGTGATGTTTTCCAGCGCCTCCGGGCTGGGCGCCCTGCTCTGGCTGTATCGCATCGAAAAAATCGAGCGCACACGCGCCGAAACGACGCCACCGACCCCACCGGCAGATACGCATGGATGATCTGAATATTGGCCTGGCACTTGCCGGGGTCTTCATGCTTATCGGCCTGCAACGTATGACCCAGCGTCGTGCAGCTTTTGCGTGGATGGCCAGTGGTTTTGCTGCGGCAACGCTGGTGCCGCTACTGGTTGGCGGCGGCGAGCATCAGGCGCTGACCTTGGCTGCGGTGGCGCTTGGCTTGGGCCTGGCACTGATTCTCGGCCTGCTTTCCAGCCTGAGTGAACTTCCTGCACGGCTCGCCTTGCTGCATGGCTTGAGCGGGGCAGCGGTGGCACTGGTTGGCAGCCTCGCCTTACTGGAGCAGGTGCTTGAACCCGGGCTAGCGCTTGGACTGGCCATGCTCAGCCTGCTGCTCGGGGCGTTTGCCGCTGCCGGCGCGGCGGTGGCGCATTTACGCTTAAGTCACGTGTTACCGCGCGTATTACGCCATGCAGCTCAATCCTGGGTGGGGGTGGCGCTGTTGCTCTCCACCTTGGGACTGGGAATTGCGCTGGCCATCGATGTCGTGCCCGAACCGAGTTTTTGGCTGTGGGTTTTCTTTACCCTGGCGGCTCTATCTGGCATCGTTTTCAGCCTGCCGTTGGCCGAACGCGAGGCTCCGCTGGCCGCCTCCTGGCTCGGCGTGCTCACCGGCCTGAGCCTTGCGCTGCTGGGCGTGGCGCTGGAACTCGCCCCTCTGCTCGCCAGCGGCGTGCTTACCGCGGCATTGACCCTGATGCTCAGCGCGGAGCTTGGGCGTCGAGTCGGCACGCCGCTTTCGCGCTTGCTGTGGGGCGCGCCAGTCAATGCTCAGGCGGAGCATGCAACGGCTCAGCCACTGCCACACGCCATTGATTTCGATGGCGTGGTGAGTGCGCTGCGTCAGCAACGCGAGGTATTGATCATTCCCGGTTTCGGCTGCATTGCCGCCGAAGCATGTGGGGAGGTGCTCCGCCTCTGTACGCTGCTGCACACGCAGGGCTGTCGTGTTCACCTGCTTGCCCATCCATTGGCTGGGCGGCTGCCTGGACAACTGACCTTGATGTTGCGTGAAGCGGGTGCAAGCGAACCGTTACTCATCGAACACTGGCCCGACGATCAGCCCGTACCCGCACTGACCCTGAGCATTGGCGCACATGATTTGATCGACCCCGAACGCAGCGGCCTGGGGTTACCCGATCTCAGGCTCAATACCCTGCAGCCCGATGCGCGAGTGGTACTCATGCTCACGCAGCCACACGGCTTCAGCGGCGCCCTCAACCCCCTGCTGTTCGACCCTCATGTACGCCTGCTGCAAGCGGATGCGCGCGAGGGTCTGCAGCAAATCAACCAACGTCTTCTGACTTTGGCCGATCCAGCTGAAACGGCGTCAAACTGATTTCATCCAGCGAGAGACGAAACGCGGGGGCATAACGCTGCATGAACATCCCCACTGCCGGCACTTCGGCCTGCAACTGTTCGATTTTCTCCTTGAGTGTGCGCTCGGCATGCACAAACTCGCGGTTGCCGCCCTGGGTTTCCTCCACACATTTCAAATAGCCGGCAATGCTATCTGCGGCTTTGATCAAGCCACGTTCGGCCTCACTCACGCGCTGACTGTCGAGCAACGGCGCATAATCCTCGCGCAAATCCTGCGGCAGAAGTTCGAGCAAACGCTGTTCCGCCTGCTGCTCCAGCGATTTATATGCTAATCGCATGTTGGGGTTGCCGTATTTCACCGGCGTGGGCAGATCACCGGTGAGAATCTCACTGGCATCATGAAAAATACCAAGCAAAGCAATCCGTTCGGCATTGAAATCGCCTCCATAATGCCGGTTACTGATCAAGGCCAGTGCATGCGCAATCACCGCCACTTGCAAGCTGTGCTCCTGCACGTTCTCAGCACGTGTATTGCGCATCAAACCCCAACGCTGGATCAGGCGCATGCGCGCGAGCATGGCAAAAAAAGGGCTGGTGTCAGACATGATGCTGCTTCACACGTTGGTAATGCGGGCGCAGTTCTTCACACAACGCCACGGCGTAGGAATCGGTCATGCCGGCAATCATATCGCTGAGCAGTTGCGCTTCGCGATAGCGCAAGGGCATGGTATTACGCGGCGACTCGAACACTCGGCGATAGTTTTCCGAGATACGGCCATAGGCATAGGCTGCAAACGGTGTACGTCGCGGCGCATCCGCCGGCGAGCCCGCGTCACGATCGGTGATGGCAAACCAAAGCATGTCCATCAGCTCATGAATCACTTCAAACCCGTGCAATTCAACCTCAAGCACACGCGGGTGACGATACACATGCCGCTGATTGAATTGACGTAAGGCAGAGATAAACACCTTGGCAGATGAGACACCCAGCAACTCATCGTGGAACGCACCACTCAAAATCACGGCCTGGTTGCGTAACCAGGCGTCTGTTAGGGCACGCATCAAGACACCGATCGCGCGAATGCGGAACACTTGCATGGAAATATCGTTCAACTCATTGGGTGAAAGTCCGACTTCACGATATTCGAGGTGTTCGCGCTCCGCCTCATTACACACCCATTGCACTGTAACGTCATCACCCGCGGCATGGCGCAGAAAGGCAAGAATGTCGGCGAACGACACCAAACGCTTCTTCACCGCATCCTCCGCATCCAACACGCAATAGGCGATGTCATCGCATGCTTCGAGCACAAACGTCAGCGGATGGCGCTGCCTTGGCGACAATCCCGACGCCCGCCATACCTCCTCCACCAATGCCGCCTCCGACTGAAAGAAGCCGTGCTTGCGATTCACCGCACGGCTTCGATCCACTTGATCCGAGGCCACAGGATATTTCAGCAGACCGGCGAGCGTGGCATAGGTCAAATTCAAACCGAAATCATCATTGATGATTTGCAACTTGGTGAGCAGACGCAGGGTTTGCGCATTGCCTTCAAAGCGCAGGAAGTCTTGGCGCATGGCTTCGCTCAGGCCATATTCGGGGGCAAAAATCCGCTCTGCGTGCAGAGAAAACCAATCCTGCATGGCGCGCTCGCCTTGATGCCCAAACGGCGGATTGCCCAAGTCATGTGCAAGCCCCAAGGTTGCGAGCAGGGCGGGCAGATCACGCATGGCATGAGGATGACTGCTGGCCACAGCATGATTGAATACAAGATCAATACCTGCCGCGCGCGCCAGATTAGCCACTTCATGCGAGTGCGTCAGGCGGGTGCGCACGACATCATTGCGCTCCAGTGGAAAGACTTGGGTTTTATCTGCCATGCGGCGCACAGGTGCCGCATAGAGAATGCGGTCATAGTCGCGTTCGATCTCACTGCGCACCAGCCCCGTTGGGGTCTGTAAAGGGAGTTGTTGAGCGGCGGCATTTTTCCAACCAAGCTCTTTGGCAGTCGACGGTGAGCTTGCACGTCGCCGCGCAGTATTCAGCAATGTTGTCCAAGCCATCATGTCACCCAGCAAAACACAAGCCAACGTTGTAAGTATTTTCCATAAAAAAAGGAGGCCGAAGCCTCCTCTTCTCAATACGACACGTGCGCAAACTCACTGCGAAATGTGCGAGCTCGTACCACGAATCTGGTGAATCCAGCGCAAACGCTCTTCACTCTCCACCGCACCGCGCAAACGGAAGTAATCCGTCTCGCGCGTGCCGATCTCGACGCGCGACTCAAGTGCCTTGAGACGCGCTTCCTCTTCAGCCAGCTCCAGTGCGCGAGCGTCTTCTTCACGCAGCGCACTATCGGCCAGAATGGTGATGGCATTCGGCTGAACTTCAAGCACACCACCTGAGACAAAGAAGTGAGAAACTTCACCCTTGTCGTTGGTCACTCGCACCTCACCCGCCTTCAGCTCTGAAAGCAGTTGGGTGTGACGTGGGTAAATCCCCAGTTCACCCATCACGGTGGGCACAACGACAAATGTCGCCTCACCACCCATCACGTTCTGGTCTGCGCTGACGATATCCACACGGACAGTCATGGCCATAACAGCCTCCTCAGTATCTTATTTGGCGGCGAGCTTGGCGGCTTTCTCAACCGCCTCATCGATGCCACCCACCATGTAGAACGCCTGCTCCGGCAGGTGATCATACTCGCCGTCCAGCAATCCCTTGAAGCCACGCAGGGTTTCCTTGAGGTTGACAAAACGCCCCGGGGCGCCGGTGAATACTTCAGCAACAAAGAACGGCTGCGACATGAAGCGCTGGATTTTACGCGCACGCGCAACAACCAGTTTGTCATCATCCGACAGTTCATCCATGCCCAGAATGGCGATGATATCCTTCAGCTCCTTGTAACGCTGCAGTGTCTTCTGCACGGCGCGCGCTACCTTGTAGTGCTCTTCACCCACGACCTGCGGATCGAGCTGGCGGCTGGTGGAATCCAGCGGATCGATCGCAGGATAGATACCCAGCGCAGCAATATCACGCGACAGAACCACAGTCGCATCCAGGTGCGAGAAGGTGGTCGCCGGGGACGGGTCGGTCAAGTCGTCCGCAGGAACGTAAACCGCCTGCACGGAGGTAATCGAACCGGTCTTGGTGGAAGTGATGCGCTCTTGCAGTACGCCCATCTCTTCCGCCAGAGTCGGCTGATAACCTACCGCAGAAGGCATACGGCCAAGCAGTGCAGATACTTCGGTACCTGCCAGGGTGTAACGGTAGATATTGTCGATGAACATCAATACGTCACGGCCTTCGTCGCGGAAGTACTCCGCCATGGTCAGGCCGGTCAGCGCCACACGAAGACGGTTACCGGGCGGCTCGTTCATCTGGCCATACACCAGAGACACTTTATCCAGAACGCCGCCTTCAGACATTTCGTGGTAGAAGTCGTTACCTTCACGGGTACGCTCACCCACGCCGGCGAATACGGAGTAACCACTGTGCTCAACCGCGATGTTACGGATCAGCTCCATCATGTTCACGGTCTTGCCTACACCGGCACCACCGAACAGGCCAACCTTACCGCCCTTGGCAAATGGAACCAGCAGGTCAATCACCTTGATACCAGTCTCAAGCAGTGCAGTGCTGGAAGCCTGCTCATCAAAGGATGGCGGCTTGCGGTGAATCGCCATGCGATCTTCCGTCGCAATCGGACCTGCGTGGTCAATGGGCTCACCGAGCACGTCCATGATGCGACCCAAGGTTGCCTTACCTACCGGAACAGCAATCGGAGAACCCGTATTAGAAACGGAAAGACCACGACGCAAACCTTCAGTTGCACCCAGTGCAATCGTACGTACCACGCCATCGCCAATCTGCTGCTGCACTTCGAGGGTCAGACCATTGCTGTCCACCTTTAGCGCGTCATAGACTTTCGGCACTGCATCGCGCGGAAACTCCACGTCGACAACCGCACCGATGATTTCAATAATCTTGCCAGAACTCATTATCGGTTCCTCATCATAAATTTAGAATTCACGCATCAACCGACCGCAGCCGCACCGCCGACAATCTCTGCAATTTCCTGGGTAATCGCCGCTTGACGTGCCTTGTTGTACTTCAGCTTCAGCTCACGGATCAAACCACCGGCATTGTCCGAAGCATTCTTCATTGCAATGCGACGCGCGGACATCTCGCAGGCAACATTTTCAATCGTTGCCTGGTGGACGCTGGACGCTACAAAACGCTTGAGCAAAAGATCGAGCACGTCCTTAGCATCCGGCTCATACACGTAATCCCAGTGATGTTGCTTGGTTTCGAGCTCATCACGTGCAATCGGCAGAACGCGGGACAGATCCGGTTTCTGGGTCATGCTGTTAACAAATTCGTTACGCGCAACCCATACCTCATCAACACGCCCCGCCTCAAAGGAATCCAGCAGTGTCTTCACTGCCGCTTGCACTTTGAGAAAGCGCGGCCGATCGCCCAAGCCGCTGATTTGCGCCACTGGATTGAATGCACCGCGTTTTACAAACGCTGCACCCTTCGCACCAATCACACACACATCGATTTCAATGTTGCTCTCAGACCATGCCTGCATGGAGCGCAGGACGGTACGAAAGAGGTTGACATTGAGTCCGCCGCACAAGCCGCGATCGGTGGTGATGAGAATCAAGCCGACGCGCTTCACCGGACGCGCCACCATAAACGGGTGCGTGTATTCGGGATGCGCTTTGCTCAGGTTTGCGATTACCGCACGAATCTTGTCCAGATAGGGTCGTGTCGCCTGCATGTTTTCTTGAGCTTTACGCATTTTGCTCGCCGCCACCATTTCCATGGCTTTGGTGATCTTGCGCGTATTTTGGACGCTCTTGATCTGCGTGCGAATCTCTTTCGTGCCGGCCATAACAGTTGCCTCTCTTACCAGACACCGTTGGCTTTGAAGGCCTGGAGGGTCTTCTTCAGTCCAGCGGTAATGTCGTCATTGAGGTTGCCGTTATTGCCGATCGCATCGAGCAGATCCTTGGCATGGCTGTGCGCGTAATTGTGCAGGGCCGTTTCAAAGGCCACGATATTGGAAACTTCCACATCGTCGAGATAGCCCTCGTTGGCCGCGTAGAGCGACAGCGCCATCTCACCCACGGACAGCGGCTTGAATTGAGCCTGCTTCATGAGTTCAGTGACGCGCTTGCCGCGTTCAAGTTGCTTACGGGTCGCCTCATCCAGATCAGAAGCAAACTGCGAGAACGCAGCCAGTTCACGATACTGAGCAAGGTCGGTACGGATGCCACCGGCGAACTTCTTGATGATCTTGGTCTGTGCAGCACCACCCACGCGCGATACCGAGATACCAGGGTTGATCGCAGGACGGATACCTGAGTTGAACAGATCGGTTTCAAGGAAGATCTGACCGTCGGTGATCGAGATCACGTTGGTCGGAACGAAGGCAGAAACGTCACCACCCTGAGTTTCGATGATCGGCAGTGCCGTCAGCGAACCCGTCTGCCCCTTCACCTCACCATTGGTGAACTTTTCCACGTAATCCGCGTTGACACGTGATGCACGCTCCAACAGACGCGAGTGCAGGTAGAAGACATCACCCGGATAAGCTTCACGACCCGGCGGACGGCGCAGCAACAGGGAGATCTGACGGTAGGCCCAAGCCTGCTTGGTCAGGTCATCATAAACAATCAGCGCATCCATGCCGCGGTCACGGAAGAACTCGCCCATGGTGCAACCAGAGTAAGCAGCCAGGTACTGCATGGAAGCAGGATCGGAGGCACCTGCGGCAACCACGATGGTGTATTCCATCGCGCCGTTTTCTTCGAGCTTGCGCACGATGTTGGCGATGGTGGATGCCTTTTGACCGATGGCGACATAGACGCAATACACGCCCTTGCCTTTCTGGTTGATGATGGTGTCAATGGCAACCGCTGTTTTACCTGTTTGACGGTCACCAATGATCAACTCCCGCTGGCCGCGACCGATGGGAACCATCGCATCCAGTGCCTTGATACCGGTGAGGAGGGGCTGATCAACCGATTTACGGTCAATGACACCCGGGGCGATGACTTCAATCGGCGCAGTCAGTTTTGCGCCGATCTCGCCTTTGCCGTCAACTGGGCGGCCGAGAGTATCCACCACTCGACCGAGCAGTTCTTTACCGATGGGCACTTCCAAAATGCGACCGGTGCACTTGGCAACATCACCCTCTTTCAGACCGAGGTAATCCCCCAGAACGATCGCACCGACGCTATCGCTTTCCAGGTTCATGGCCACACCGAAGGTGTTGCCGGGGAACTCGATCATCTCACCCATCATGACATCGGTGAGACCATGAATACGCACGATACCGTCGCTCACGCTGACGACCGTGCCTACAGTGCGCGCATCCGCACCAACTTCAAAACTTTCAATCCGCTGTTTGATCAGGGAACTGATTTCAGAAGGATTAATCATGAAAATAACTCCTTAGCGGACCACGGCATTCGCCAGGCCCTGTAGGCGACCCCGAATTGACCCATCGATAACTAAATCCCCGGCGTACACCACAGCGCCGCCAATCAGGGATGCATCAACTTCGTTTTCAAGCGTAATGATCTTGCCAAGACGTCTGCCCAAAGCAGAGGCCAGCTGAATCTTTTCTTGCTCATTGAGCGCAAGCGCCGAAATCACGCGTACGTCCATCTTGCCTTCAGCGTCTTGAGCCAGAGCTGAAAACTCTTCGGCAATCAGCGGCACGATCTCCATACGGCCATTTTCAGCGAGCAGACGAACCAAGTTCTCTGCTTGCGGCGTCAGTTGCCCCGACGCCACTTTGAGAACCAGCTCTGCAATACGCAGGTGGCCGATGGCAGGGGAAGCAATGAGGCGAGACATATCACTGTCCTGCACCACTGCGGCAAGAAAGTTCAGCATTTCCGACCACTTGGTGCGCTCGGCTGCTGTATGCGTCACTTCAAAGCAAGCGCGAGCATAAGCTCGTGCCGTTTTGGCATGCTCGGACATGAAACGCCCCCTTAAATGCGTGCCACGAGGTCCGCAATCGACGCCTCGTGTGCTTTGGCATCGACTTCACGTTGCAGGATGCGCTCAGCACCCGCGACCGCGAGAACGGACACTTGCTTGGCGAGATCCTGCTTGGCGCGTTCGACTTCACGGCCAATTTCGGCCTGAGCACCCGCCAGAACACGCTCGGCCTCAGCCTTGGCCGCATTGCGCGCTTCATCTTGAATCTCGGCGCTGCGTGCATTGGCTTGAGCCAACAACTCAGCAGCCTTTTCCTTGGCTTCCTTGATGACTTGTACCGCGCGCTCTTCAGCCAGCTTGAGCTCATGCTTTCCGCGCTCGGATGCAGACAGGCCATCAGCAATGCGCTGACGACGTGCTTCCATCAAGCCGGAAAGAGGAGCCCACAGAAATCTGTTCACCAACCAGATCATCGCAACAAAGGCGATCATCTGAGCGAACAAGGTCACTGTAATATTCACGACTTCCTACCTCCGCGAGTACGTTTTACGACGTGATGCACATCGCAACGCACGCTGTCCTCTGTATTAAGCACCCAGCGCCTTGATGGCGGACTGCATGGCACCCACGAACGGGTTGGCGAACAGGAACCACATGCCGAAGGCAAGAATAATGAAGGGGAAGGATTCCATCAGGCCCGCGAAAATGAACATGTTGGTCATCAACTGAGGACGCATTTCAGGCTGACGGGAAATACCTTCCAGTGTCTTGGAGCAGATCAGACCCCAGCCAATGGCTGAGCCCAAGCCAGCGGCAGCCAGAATTACACCTACGCCTACTGCAGTGTAGGCATAAATCATCGCGATCATATCAGCGGTCATCGTCGGTTCTCCTTACGGATTTAAGTTGAGGGTTGAATGAGAAAGGTTGAAAGGTCAGTGCTCGTCGTCCGTGATGTGCGCCATGCCCAGATAGACAATGGTCAACACCATGAAAATGAACGCCTGAAGGGTAATGACCAGGATATGGAAGATCAGCCAAGCAAGATCCAACACAACCTGCAACGGGAACCAGATCAGCAGTGCCGCACTGATGGTTGCCCCGAAAGTCAGCAACGCGATCAGCAAGAACACCAATTCACCGGCAAACATGTTACCGAACAGACGCAGACCGAGACTGATGGGCTTGGCAAGCTCTTCAATCGCCGTCATGACGATATTGACCGGAACAAGAAACTTACCAAAGGGGTGGAACAGGAACATCTTGATGTAACCCACCAACCCTTTGACCTTGATGTTGTAGTACACCGTCAGCAAGAACACGAAAAGCGCCATGGCCATGGTGGTATTCAAATCAGTCGTCGGCACGACCTTGAAGTATTCAATCCCGACCAAATGCAGCGCTTGAGGAATCAAATCCACTGGCAGCAGATCCATGAAGTTCATCAGCCATACCCAGACCAGGATGGTCAGCGCCAGCGGAGCAATCAAAGCGTTATCACGCTTACCAAATGAATCCTTGACCTGCGTGTCGACAAACTCCAGCACCATCTCGACAAAGTTTTGGAATCCGCTTGGCGCGCCCACTTCAAGATTGCGTCCAACACGCATTCCAGCAAACACGACCAACGCACCCAACAGCACGCTGACAATGATGGTATCCAGATTCAGCGTCCAGAAACCCTGACCAACCGACCAGTTGGTCAAGTGGTGCTGAATATACTCGACGGTTCCGCCGCCTGTATTTTGCCCTGCGCTCACGCTTGCACTCCCCAATGTAAATTCACGATCTTTTCAGCAGAACCCGGCTTGTGGCCGAGCCTCAAAAATCTTGTTGCTCTACGCACTCATCTCCGTGCGAGTGCCAGAAACCCTAGTTGCGCCAATACAAACCCGGCAAGCATAGGATGCGGCGAGAACTTGAGCAAGCCAAAACCGACAGCCAATAATGCGATGAGCAAAAAAAACCGGATCACCGCACCCACATACAAGATCAGCATCCCAGCCTTGGGGTCGGTCAAGGCTCGCGCTTCAGCCTTGCGCACCCCGCGCTTGTGCAACCAGGCAAGCAACATACTCACCACACCGCCAAAGACAACTGCGAGGGCGTCTGCCGCCCCGGAATATAATCCCCACCCTACCGCCAAGGCAGCGGTTAAAACTGCCTGCACCAGTAGAAGGCGGCGCGCCAGCACATCAACCTTCATGCTGCGCCTTGTCCCTGGCCGCGAGCATGCGATGCACGCGCTGAAAACCACCGATCAACCCCAAGACACCAAAGCTGAGCATGAACAAGGGCCGAGTATCCAACCAGCCATCCATAAGGTACCCAAGCAGCAAACCCGAGATCACCATGGAGGCAAACACATTCCCCGCACTCACCATGAGCAGGTCGGATAAGGGATTTTTTTTCATGTTTTCCAGTCTAACACTTAATGTTTTTGCCACTCAACTTTCACAGCAGCAGCACAAAATGTGGGTTAGCATCCCCCTGTAGTGAGAACCTTTACAAGGATCATCGTGATGCCCACTTCTTTGTTTGTTGTCGCGCTTTGCTTGACCAGCACGTTCGTCTTCGCTCCACCGACGCTCGCCGCCGCGCCGAGTGAAGTCGCATCCTGCCTTGCCTGTCACGGCGCGCAAGGCGAAGGTTTACCCGCAGCGGGGTATCCTCGTCTTGCCGGTTTGTCCAAAGCGTACATCAGCGCACAACTGCAAGCTTACCAAACCAGCCGCAGAGTCAATCCCATCATGAGCGGCATTGCCCAGCCTCTCAGCGCTGCACAAATCGAGGTGATCGCAGACTGGTTCAGCACGCTGCCCATACCGAACCAAAAGGGAACCCCCATCTCAGACAGTCAGCAGGCAAGTATGGGGCAGCGTTTGGCCGAGCGTGGTGACTGGACCGCCGGCATCCCCGCCTGCTTCAACTGTCACAGCAACACCGCTAGCGGGGTGGGCGCGCATTTTCCGCCCATCATCGGTCAGCCCGCAGCCTACATCGAAGCACAGATTCAGGCGTGGAAACAGGGTCTGCGACAGGGTGTTCCCGATGATATGGCGAATACGCTGATGTACACCATCGCTTTACGTTTGAACGATTCGCAAATCAAGAGCGTGGCCGCATGGCTTGCTGCTCAACCAACGGGCAGCGCCACATCTCCAGCGAGCTCGTTCACCAAGCATTGAGGATCTGGCCATGCGCGCAGCAACCCGCACACTTACCACCATCATGGTGCTCACACTGAGCCTCATTCATGTCCTTTCGACCGCGCAGGCAGCGGAAATCAACCCCGCTGCGGGGACGCAGGTTTCCTTTCAGCCGCCGAGTGAGAACGACATACCTGAGGGTGAAATGGGCGACATGATCCGCCTTGGGCGGAACATCATGCTCGACACACCCAAGTACGCCGCAGCCTTTGTGGGAAACCAACTGGCATGTGTGAACTGTCATCTGGACGCCGGCCGCATGGCCGGCTCCGCGCCCTTGTGGGCGGCCTATGTCAACTATCCCGCCTACCGCAGCAAGAACAAGCGGGTCAACACCTATCAAGAACGCCTCCAGGGCTGTTTTCGCTTCAGCATGAACGGCAAAGTTCCGCCACTTGGTGATGAAGTGCTCGTCGCACTCGAAGCCTATTCATTCTGGCTGGCCACCGGCCTGCCTGTCGGCAAAGAGGCCGCAGGTCGCGGCTACCCTGCCATCGACAACCCCCCGCTCGCTCCGGACTTCGCGCGCGGGCAAGCCGTTTATCAAGCAAAATGTGCGATTTGTCATGGCGCGAACGGTGAGGGACAAAAAGCCGCCGGGCGCCGGGTGTTTCCGCCGCTGTGGGGCGATCAATCCTTCAACTGGGGCGCCGGCATGGCCAATATCAACAACGCTGCGCGCTTCATCCGCGCCAACATGCCCTATGGCTTGTCGTACAGTCTCAGCGCACAGGAGGCTTGGGATGTCGCTTACTTCATGAACGCCCATGAAAGACCACAAGATCCGCGCTGGCTCGGCAGCGTACAGACCACACGCGCCAAGTTTCACGACACAGAGTACAGCCTGTACGGGCAAACCATACAGGGGCGCACGCTGGGCAACACAGGCGCACCCAAGCGCAAACCTGCCGCGCACGAAGCGGGCGTTGCGTTTTGAATCGCAAGTCACCGTATGCGCTTGGCGTGGGCTGCGTACAACGCGAGGATGAGCGACTCTCCGAGTTCTGTTATTCTCGCGCGCATCCATGATTATCCAGTGAAACCGCACCATGAAGCTTCAAACCCTTGCCATCGCCCTCGCCCTGATCGTCGGAACCAGCTCGCTGAGCGTGCACGCGGCGGAAAGCAAAAGCACCAAGAGCACAGCCAGCAGCAAAACCAGCAAGCCAAGCGCTAAAACCACAGCAGCCGCTGCAGGTGTTGCCGGCATTGCAGGCGTCACCGCCATCGATACCGTCGCCGCCATTTCACAAACCCCCGAGCTGGATGCACTGAACAAACAGTGCGCGTCTGATCTTGTGGGCGGCAACCTGCCCAAGGCTGAAGAAAGCTGCAACAAGGCGCTGGCCACGGCTGAAAAAACCGCACCCAACTCCAAGCCCTTGGCGCTGGCCATCAGCCATCAGGCCTCTCTCTTTGCCGCCAAAGACATGAAGGCCGAAGCTGAAGCAAGCTACAAAAAATCACTGGCCATGTACGAAGCCGCACTGAACCCGAACCACCTTGCGGTGGCTACGGCTTTGAGTCAGCTCGCAGGCTTCTACTTTGTGCAAGACCGCTACGCGGAGGCTTTACCGCTGTACTCGCGTGCACTGCAAATCGATGAACGCGCACTGGGTGCTGACCACCCGGAAGTTGCCAAGGATCTTTACAATCTCTCCACCGTCAACGCAGCGCTCGGCAACTTCAAGGATGCCGAAACCCAAGGTCAGCGTTGCTTGCAGATTCGCCAGAAAGTCCTGAAAGACAACGACCCCGCTTTGGCGCGCACCTTGGCGCGCATGGGTGAGAACTACGCGCTGCAAGGCCGTACCGACGATGCCATTCGTGCTTATGGTCTCGCCGCACGTGCCAGCGAGAAGGCGCACGGTGCCGACTCACCCGATGTCGCCAAATACAACGCCAAGGTCGCCGCACTGCAAACCCAAATGAGCGGTACCGCCCCGGCCAACAACCCGTAAGCTGCAACTCACACGCCTGACGGGGTTGCCGTGCACTCGCCCCCGACACCCTGTGAACCCTCCGCCCTCGCCGTGTCCGCGCGGGGGTTGTGCAAGCGCTACGTCTCGCCGCGTGGTGATACGCGACTTGCGGTGGATCACCTGGATCTTGATGTGCTGCGTGGCATTTGCTTTGGTCTGCTTGGCCCGAACGGTGCGGGCAAAACCACGACGCTACGCATGCTGCTTGGCACCACGCCCGCCAGCGCGGGTGAGCTGGAAATTCTCGGCTTGCGCATGCCACAGGATGCACGGCGCATCCGCGCCCGTTTGGGCATTGTGCCGCAAAGCGACAACCTCGATCCGGATCTGAGTGTTGAGCAAAACCTGCGCGTTTATGCACGTTTCTTTGGCCTGCCGCGCAAGGGGCTGGATGCGCTGATTGATCAGCTCCTGCACTTCGCCCGTCTTGAGGATCGCCGCCATGCCACGGTCGAGAGCCTCTCCGGCGGCATGAAGCGCCGCCTGACGCTGGCGCGCGCGTTGATCAACGCGCCTGATCTGCTGGTACTGGATGAGCCGACCACCGGTCTTGATCCGCAGGCACGACACATTTTGTGGAGTCGGCTGGAAGAGCTGAAAGCAGAGGGCACCACGTTACTGCTCACCACGCACTACATGGACGAGGCCGAGCGCCTGTGTGACCACCTGGTGATCATGGATCACGGCCGGCTACTCGACCAAGGCTCACCACGCGAACTCATCCAGCGCCATGTTGAGCCTTGGGTGCTGGACATTCGCCTTGCCGCGCAGCAGGCCAAGCCCTTGCAGCCTTTAAGCGACTATGGTCGCTTGGAGCAGCACGGCACCAGCCTGCATCTTTATACCCATGATGTGCATCGGGCGCGCGCAGCACTGGACGCGCAGCTTGCCGCCACAGGGCTATCCCCCGTCGTGCTACAACGTCCAAGCGGGCTGGAAGATGTGTTTTTGCGCTTGACTGGACGCGATTTGCGCGAGGGTACTTAGCTATGGCCACGCTCCCCTCCTTGCATGCCGCCCTCGCGGTGTTCACACGCAACTTTCTTGTCTGGCGCCGTCTGTTCTGGCCGGCCCTGGTGATGAATCTTGGCGAACCGGCGCTGTATCTCATCGGTCTGGGGCTTGGGCTGGGCACATTCATCGGCCAGATGCAGGGCATGGATTACTTGACCTTTCTTGCCAGCGGCATCCTCGCCTCGTCGGTGATGAACACGGCAAGCTTCGAGGGTATGTACTCGGTATACACCCGTATGGGGCCGCAAAAAACCTATGACGCCATGCTCGCCACGCCGCTTGGCATCGAAGATGTCGTTTTGGGCGAAATGCTGTGGTGCGGCGCCAAAGCGCTATTCAGTGCGCTGGGCATTCTCATCACTGCCTATGCACTGGGTGCCATCCATGCACCCAGCGCGCTGTGGGCACTGCCGATTGCCCTGCTCACCGGCCTCGCCTTCGCGGGCCCTGCGATGATGATGGCCGCGCTGGCGCGCAATTACGAATTCTTCAATTACTACTTCGTACTCGTGCTCACCCCCATGCTGCTGCTCTCGGGCGTGTTTTTCCCCATGGACGGTCTGCCTGCCGGTCTGCGCCCCTTGATTGACCTGTTACCGCTGGCACATGCAGTGGAGCTGATGCGTGCCGTGGTATTGGATGTAGCGCTTTCACGTCCATGGACTAATATCCTTGTTTTAGGTGCTTACATTGTTTTGGGTTTCGCTGGCGCGGCCGCGCTGATTCGCCGCCGACTCCTAATCTAGCGCGACAGGGGCGCGATGACATACCCATGCCCCTTCATGAGATCACGGGGCATGGATTAAGGGTTAAATTCGGGTAATCAACTTGTCGCCTTCGCCGTTATTGCAGACTTCATCACCCTGGTTGGCGCATCCCGTCTATGGCGCTCTTCTCGCCAATATCCTGCTTGGCAGCCTTTATTTTGCGCTGGTCGCACTGGTGGCTCTTGGCTTCGAAGATGATGCGCCGGTTTGGCCAGCCAGTGCGCTTGCCATGTTTGCCATACTGGCGGGCGGCCGGCGCTGGCTGCCGGGCGTGGCGTTCGCCTCATGGCTGGGTAATCATTTTCTCATCGGCTGGTCGGCGGAATGGGCGTTGTGGATCACCGTAGGCAATACGCTCGCTCCCCTGCTTTCCAAAGCCATCTTGCAACGTTTTACGCCTGATGCCAGCCTACCTTTGGACAGTGGACGTGACGTTGCGCTGTTCAGTTTGGTCGCGGTGCTCAATGCCACCTTGAGTGCCGGTTTTGGCGCCCAGGCGCTGCACTACGGCAGCACCAACGAATTGCCGCTCGACGATGCATTTTTTAGTTGGTTTGTGAGTGATTTGGCAGCCATTTTATTGCTCACCCCCTCAATGCTGCTCTGGTGGCGTGATGCGCATCAACCTTGTGAGTTGCTGCGTGGCGATGGTGAAATGTGGCTGGCAGCCACCTCGCTGATCGTGGTAACCAGCTTCCTCTTTTTCTCGCCGCCGACCGACGCGACATCACTGCTGCGTACCGGCACGTTTATGATTTTATTGCCGCTCGTCTGGGTAGCGCTGCGCTTTCCTCAGCGCAGCACGTTTACCTTGATGGCCACGGTGTTTGTCATCAGCGTGCTCGGCACATGGCTGGAAAAGGGCGTTCTCACCCAACTCACCGTACCGTACACCCGCCTGCAAATCATCCTCATCACCATCAGCCTGATCACACTCTTGGTCAGCGCCATGTCTGTCGAACGCCGCCGCGTCATGGACGCGCTCAGTCTGAGCTACGCCACACTAGAAGATCGGGTCAAAGAACGCA
This sequence comes from uncultured Halothiobacillus sp., assembly GCA_964402435.1. Taxonomy (GTDB): domain Bacteria; phylum Pseudomonadota; class Gammaproteobacteria; order Halothiobacillales; family Halothiobacillaceae; genus Thiofaba. Next base: position 28,792 of record CAYOCG010000007.1, read on the forward strand.
CCCAGCAGCTCAGTGACAACCTCAAACACCTGGAAATGCTGCTGGACAATCTGCCCGTGCCGATGGTCATCACCCGCCCGGACAAGTCGATTGTCATCTACGCCAATCTGGCTGCTGCCGACTACGGCGGGTATTCGCTGAACAAGATGATCGGCAGCAGCAGCATGAATTACTTCCACAACATCGACGATTTTCATGCCCTCAAGACGCGCCTGGAAGCGGAGGGCTCACTCAACTCGCACGAAGTCGCGCTACGCCACCGCGACGGTCATACCCTCTGGGCGCTGCTTTCCGCTGTGCCCTCCTGGTACAACGACATCCCGGTGGTGATTTTCGCCTTCCAGGACATCAGTGAAGCAAAACAGCGCGAACTGAATCTGGAGACCATGGTCAGCACCGATGCCCTGACCCAGGTCGCTACCCGACGCCATTTCATGCAACGTGCTGAAGAGGTGCGCTTGCTGGCCGAGCGGCAGGCGCAGCCTTTTGCTTTGTTCATGCTCGATCTGGATCATTTCAAAAGCATCAATGACACCCACGGGCACCGCGCGGGCGATCATGTGCTGGCGAAGGTAGCGCAAACCTTCCGCCTTTCCTTGCGCCCCGGGGATCTGTGCGGCCGATTGGGTGGCGAGGAATTCGCCGTCATTTTGAGCAACACCACGCGCCATGCCGCAGAAATCAGTGCCGAGCGCCTACGTCAGGCGATCCATGCGCTGCACATTCACATGGACAACGGCAGCACGGTCATCCCCTCGGTGAGTATAGGCGCCTGCATTTATTACCCCAGTGGCACAGAACCTGATACTCCATGTCTTGGCACAAGATCGATCGAGGAAATGATCGAACTGGCGGATCAAGCGCTCTATCGCGCCAAGCAAAGCGGCCGTAACCGGGTGGTCTTTGCCCATGAACTGAAAACCTCGGAAACCTCTCAGCATGTTGACGCTCGCGCGCCCCGGCCTACCCAATCTTGATCTGCACCACCTCGTGCTCGACTTCAACGGCACGCTAGCCTTGCGCGGCCTGTTGATCGACGGCGTGGCGACACGCTGCGCGCACTTGGCCGAGCACCTGCAACTGCACTGCGTCACCGGCGACACGTTTGGCACGGCGCGTCTGGCGCTTGCTGGCCTGCCCATCCACCTGCACGTTTTGCCAAGTGAAGGGCAGTCGCATACCAAGCGCGATTATCTGCTTCAACTCGAAGGCGGCGTATGTGCCATCGGCAACGGCTGGAATGACCGGCTGATGCTGGAAGAAGCTGATCTGGCCTTCGCCGTGTTGATGCAGGAAGGCGCAGCCAGTGCCACCTTGCACGCGGCCGATGCGGTGTTCACCTGCATTCTCGATGCGTTGGATACCCTGCTTGACCCCACGCGGCTGGTCGCACTTTTACGCGACTGACGACCGGGCACCTCGAAAAACCGTCACGAACGGGCGGAGTGCGAGGAGCCCCGCAGCGAATCCCCGAGACATATCAAGTGGATAGGCGAGGGGTGAGCGGGCTTGCGCCAGCTTCGCGTTAGGAAGCGACGCAGCAATTCGCTCGCGTAGTAGGTTTTTCGAGGTGCCCTACCACGGCGACTCACGATAACCCAACGCCTCGGCCAGATGTTCGGCGCGAATGGTTTCCTCACCGGCCAGATCGGCAATGGTGCGCGCCACGCGCAACACTTTGTCACGCCCGCGCGCCGACAAGGCCAAGCGATCCATCGCCTGTTCCAAAAGATGGTTTTCCGCTGCGCCCAGGCGCGCATGACGGTTCAACTCGACGCTGCTCAAGCGCGCATTCGGCAGACCAGCGCGCGCCATCTGCCGCTGCCGCGCTGCTTCAACCCGCGCACGCACCACGGCCGAGCGTTCGCCATCCTGCGGTGCATCCTGGCGCAAATGTTCCTTGGGCACGGCAGGTAGGTTGAGCTGGATGTCGATGCGATCAAGCAAGGGGCCTGAGAGGCGGGCACGGTAGCGCCGACCCGCCTCAGGGTCCGAGTCATCGCCCTTGGGGCTGGGGTTCATGGCTGCAATCAACTGAAATGCCGCAGGAAACTCCACCTGCCGTGCCGCGCGAGAAATGACGATGTGCCCGGTTTCCAGCGGCTCGCGTAACACCTCCAATGCGCGCCGGTCGAATTCGGGCAGTTCATCAAGAAACAGCACGCCGTGATGCGCCAGCGAAATCTCCCCCGGGCGCGGCTGCCCACCGCCACCGATCAGTGCAATCGCAGACGCGGTATGGTGCGGTGCACGAAAAGGGCGCACACCCCACTGCGCGTCATCGAAGCCCTGGCTGCTGACCGACCAGATCGCCGCGCAGTCCAGTGCTTCCTGTTCGCTCATGCGCGGCAGAAGCGTGGCAAAACGCTGCGCCAACATGCTTTTCCCTGCCCCCGGCGGGCCGACCATCAACAGGTTGTGCCCACCCGCAGCCGCCACTTCCAACGCGCGCTTGGCGCGATGCTGACCGCGCACATCGGCCAGATCCAGCCCTTCCTCCCGCCGTGGCGTCAAGGCCGGCTGTTCGGCACCCAGCAGGGTTGCACCTAAAAGATGCGCCACCACCTCACGCACATGCCATGCACCAAAAACACGCACGCCCTCCACCCGCGCAGCTTCTGCTGCATTGTCTTTGGGCACGATCAGCGCCCGGCCGGCATCGCGGGCGCGCAGCGCGGCGGGCAGCACACCGGGCACCGGGCGCAAGGCGCCGCTGAGCGCCAATTCGCCAAGAAACTCCACGCCGTCCAGCGCCTTGGCCGGCAATTGACCGCTGGCGGCCAGCAGACCAAGCGCAACGGCCAGATCAAAACGCCCGCCCTCCTTGGGCAAATCCGCCGGCGCAAGATTGACGGTGATACGCCGCGCCGGCATGTCATAGCCACAGGTGAGCAGCGCAGCGCGCACCCGCTCGCGGCTTTCGCGCACCGCCGCCTCAGGCAAGCCGACCAGGGCGAAGGCCGGCAGGCCGTTGGCTACATGGGTTTCCACGCTGACGAGCGGCGCATCGACCCCAAGCTGGGCACGCGCCAAGCTGACCGCAAGCGACATGGACGCGCTTTACTCGTTGGTTGTCGAGGATGTTGTCGCTTGCGCATCGGCGGGCATGCGCGCCTCGTACGCGGCCAAACGCGCCTCCAGCGCCTCGACCTTCTCCCGCGTGCGCTCCAGCACACGGCGCTGCACCTCAAATTCCTCGCGAGTCACCACGTCCATTGTGGCGAGCATCTGCTGCACCCCCAGGCGGACGGTTTTCTCCACGTCCTCACGCACGCCCTTGAGCTTGTCGGGCAAGCCTTCGCCCAGACGGCGCACCACCTCATCCAAACGCTTGGGATCGAACATCGTCATCCGGCATCTCCTCCATCGGTTGCATTCCGCCGCCAAGTCTAGCAGTACGCCGGCTCAACCGCCGCTGCACATGATCTATCGAAAAATTCGATCAATTCGAGTGTTTTCCAGCCTTGATTGATCGAATTTTTCGATAGATCACACCCCCTTTCAGACGAGCAGGGCGTCTTAAACAGCTCAAAATCACTGCCCATACCATGCACCAAAACCATGCAGCGTGATGAATGTGCATCGGGCGCAGCGCGCAATACACTTCCAACCTACTGAAATAAAAACATTTTCGCCACTTGGCATCCGTCATGCTTTCCACTCATCGCACGCTGCACACACAGCGATCACCCACATCAACCATGAGGACACGTTCATGAAATTTCGTCACACCACCCTGCGCAGCGCCCTTCTTCTCAGCCTTGGCCTGGTTGCCATGCCAAGCTTTGCCGCCGAAGAGGCCAAGAAGGAGGAATCGCCCTACACCCTCAGCGCCAACCTGGGGCTGACCACGGATTACGTGTTCCGCGGCGTGTCGCAGTCACAGAACAAGCCTGCGGTGCAAGGCGGCGTGGATTTCTCCATCAACGGCTTCTACCTCGGCATGTGGGGTTCCAACGTGGCCTGGGTGAATGACAACGGCTACCTGACCAACAGCAGCCTGGAGCTGGACTTCTACGGCGGCTACAAAGGCAGCTTCAACGATGACTTCGGCTACGACCTGGGTGTGATCACCTACTACTACCCGGGCGACAAAATTGCCGATAACCCGCTGCCCAGCCCGAACACCACGGAAATCTACGCCGGCCTGAGCTGGAAGACTGTCTCGCTGAAATACAACTATGCCGTTTCAGATCACATTTTCGGCTGGACGACCCTCGACGGTGGCAAGACCAATGGCAGCTACTACATCGACCTGAGCGGCACCTATGACTTCGGCAACGGCTTCGGTGTGCTCGGTCATGTCGGCTACCAAGACATCAAAGGCAACGGCGATGCCTCGTACACCGACTGGAAACTCGGCGTGACCTACGACCCGGGCTTTGGTGTCTTCACTCTGGCCTACACCGACACCGACGCCAACAAGAACGCTTACACCTGGAATGGCAAAGAGGTTGCGGGTTCCAAAGCGGTGTTGAGCTTCACCAAAACCTTCTAAAGGAGCGCGCCCATGAAACTGATTACCGCAATCATCAAACCCTTCAAGCTGGATGAGGTGCGCGAGAGCCTGGCCGAAATCGGCGTGCAGGGTCTGACCGTCACCGAAGTCAAAGGCTTTGGCCGGCAGAAGGGGCACACCGAGCTCTACCGCGGCGCGGAGTACGTGGTGGACTTTCTGCCCAAGATCAAACTGGAAATGGTGGTGGACGATGCCATCACCGAGACCGTGATCGATGCCATCGTGCGTGCCGCCAAGACCGGCAAGATCGGCGACGGCAAGATCTTCGTGTCCAGCGTCGAACAATCCATCCGCATCCGTACCGGCGAGTCCGGCCCGGAAGCACTGTAAGCAGGAGGGAACCCTTATGTACTCCAAGCTCTTGAAAACCCTCGCCCTGCCGAGCCTGCTGCTCGGTGGTGCACTCTCGGGTCTTGCCCACGCCGAGGAAGCCGCTGCGGTGGTCGAAGTGGTGGCGGAAGCCGCTGCACCCAGTGCCGATCCCGGCAATACCGCCTGGGTGATGATCTCCACCGCGCTGGTGTTCATGATGATCCTGCCCGGGCTGGCCCTGTTCTACGGCGGCATGGTGCGTAGCAAAAACGTACTTTCCGTGCTCAGCCAGACCCTGGCGATTGTCGGCGTCATCGCCATCCTCTGGGTGGTGTATGGCTACAGCATGGCCTTTACCTCGGGTGGCGGTCTGAACAGCTTCATCGGCGGATTCTCCAAGATGTTCCTCTCTGGCGTGGACACCGCCGCGCTGGCCGAAACCTTCAGCAAGGACGTGTTCATCCCCGAGCTGTCATTTGTCATCTTCCAGCTCACCTTTGCCGCCATCACCGTGGCACTGGTGGTCGGCGGTCTGGCCGAACGGGTGAAATTCTCCGCCCTGCTGGTATTTGCCGTGCTCTGGTTCACCTTCTCCTACCTGCCCATGGCGCACATGGTCTGGTTCTGGGGCGGCCCATCAGCCTATGCAGACCCGGCCGGTCTGCTGTTCAGCCTTGGCGCACTGGACTTTGCCGGCGGTACGGTCGTGCACATCAACGCCGGTGTGGCTGCATTGATGGGCGCCATCGTGCTGGGCAAGCGCATCGGCTTTGGCAAGGAACCCATGCCGCCGCACAATCTGGTGTTGACCATGATCGGCGCGGCGCTGCTGTGGGTGGGCTGGTTCGGCTTCAACGCTGGCTCCAACCCGGAAGCCACCGGCACCGCCGCCATGGCCATCCTCAACACCATCGTCGCTCCCGCCGCCGCGCTGCTCGCCTGGGGTGCCGCCGAATGGCTCACTCGCGGCAAGCCCAGCATGCTTGGCATGGCTTCGGGTGCTGTTGCGGGCTTGGTCGCCATCACCCCGGCGGCCGGCTTCTCCGGCCCCATGGGCGCCATCCTCCTCGGCCTTGCGGTCGGTGTGATTGCCTTCTGGGCGGTGGGCTTCGTCAAGCGCAGCCTGAAAATCGATGATTCACTTGATGTCTTCGCCGTTCACGGCATCGGCGGTATCGTCGGCGCCATCGGTACCGGCATCGTTGCCAACCCCGCGTTCGGTGGCTCCGGTGTGTTTGATTACGCGGCCAACGCGGTGGCGGAATTCAGTCCGATGGGTCAGGTGATGAGTCAGTTGATGGGCGTGGGCGTGGCCGTACTCTGGTCCGGCATCGTCAGCTTCGTACTCTTCAAGCTGATCGACATGACCATGGGACTGCGCGTCAGCGAAGAAACCGAGCGCGAGGGTCTGGACACCGCGTCGCACGGCGAGCGGGCGTACAGCAACTAAACCCACACCGCCACCCAACGCGCCACGCGGCGCGTTGCACCAAGACAGAACAGGCGCCCCGATATGGGGCGCTTTTTTTGTGCTTCTATGTTTCGTGCATCTGCGTAAGCCCTGTGCCAGACAGCACATTGCGCATTGGCGCAGAGATTGCTATCAGGGAGCATCACTCAATCTTTATCGGAATCTTGCGCATGCACCCCAACGGCACAGACGTTTTCTTTCTTCTCATCGGCGCAGCGATGGTGCTGGCCATGCACGCCGGTTTCGCCTTTCTTGAGGTGGGCACGGTACGTGAAAAAAACCAGGTCAATGCGCTGGTCAAAATCATGGCCGACTTTGCCGTGGCCACCATCGCCTACTTCTTCATTGGCTACCCACTGGCTTATGGCGTGGACTTCTGGAGCAGCGCGCAAACACTCTCCGTCGATCATGGTTACGGACTGGTCAAATTCTTCTTTCTGCTGACCTTTGCCGCCGCCATTCCCGCCATTGTTTCCGGCGGCATCGCCGAGCGTGCGCGCCTGTACCCGCAAATGGGCGCAACCTTTATCCTCGTTGCGCTGTTTTACCCACTGTTTGAAGGCATGGTGTGGAATGCGCACTTCGGCTTTCAGACTTGGCTTGAAGCCAGCTTCGGCGCGAAATTCCACGATTTCGCCGGCTCCGTGGTGGTGCATGCGTTCGGCGGCTGGGTGGCGCTTGCCGCCGTGCTCGTCCTCGGCCCGCGCATGGGGCGCTACGGCAAGCAAGGCGGGATGACGGCGCACCCACCGTCGAGCATCCCTTTCCTCGCGCTCGGCGCGTGGACACTGACCGTCGGCTGGTTTGGCTTCAATGTCATGTCAGCACAAACGGTGGATGCTGTCTCGGGTTTGGTGGCGCTCAACTCGCTCATGGCCATGGTCGGCGGCATTCTTGCCTCCTTGATCGTGGGCAAAAACGACCCGGGCTTCGTGCACAACGGCCCGCTGGCCGGACTGGTTGCGGTGTGCGCCGGCTCGGATCTCATGCACCCGTTGGGCGCACTGATCACCGGCGCAGTGGCCGGCGGTCTGTTCGTCTGGCTGTTCACCCTGACGCAAAACCGCTGGAAGATCGACGATGTGCTCGGTGTCTGGCCACTGCACGGCCTGTGTGGCGCCTGGGGCGGCATCGCTGCCGGCATCTTCGGGCTGCAAGCGCTCGGCGGCATGGGCGGAGTGAGCATGATGAGTCAGGTGATCGGCACACTCAGCGGCGTGCTCATCGCACTCGCAGCAGGTTTGCTGATTTACGGCGTGCTCGGCAAAACCATCGGCTTGCGCCTCGATCAAGAGCAGGAATACATGGGCGCCGACCTGTCACTGCACAAAATCAGCGCCACACCACCAAGTCAGCGCTGACGGCCTTGCGCTGCCGCACGGCAGCGCATCACATCAACGCGCCATATCACCGCACGAGGGCGCGCTCGACCTCGTCCGCCACGGTCTGCCCCTTGAGCTGCGCCACCAGTGTGAGCGCGAAATCCATCGCCGTGCCTGGGCCGCGCGATGTCAGCACGCGCTCATCGACCTCCACTGCCGCAGCGCTGTCTATCACGCCATCCAATTCGTGGGCACTCAATGCCGCGGGGTAATGGGTGGCGCGTTTACCATGCAAAAGCCCCGCATGCGCCAACACTTTGGGCGCGGCGCAGATCGCACCGACCAGGTGGCCGGCTTGATGCGTGCGCTGCAACAGATGAATGATGCGCGGATCATCGCGCAGGTTGTCCGCACCAGGCAGGCCGCCGGGCAGCACCACGAGATCGAAGGGCTCATCCATGACTTTTTCCAGCTCGGTGTCCGGCACCACCACCGTGCCACGGCTGGCGCACACCGTTCCCGGATGCAGACCTGCAGTGACCACTTCAACCCCCGCTCGACGCAGGATGTTGCTCAAGGTTATGGCTTCCAGTTCTTCGAAGCCCGGCGCCAATGGCATCAATACACGTGGCATAGCCCCTCTCCTGCTTCAGCAATGAAATCGATGCGCCAGCCCGAGGATACGCTGATGTATGCAGCGCATCTCCAAGCACCATCAGGCTGCTGAAATACTGATTTCAGAAGCCTGATAAAACGGGGCATGTACCGGACTCGATGGGGCTGAAAAACTCATGGATGGGGTTTTTCAGCATCCTGTTATTTCGCTGCATTTTTCTGCAACAACACCATGCCTTTGAGCATATTCAGCGCTTCAAACAGGGCGTAATCCTTTTGTGCCAAGGGACGCTTGTCTTCCTTGTCGAGCACCGGATCACCCGAGCGCGTATTCGACGACGCATCCTCTGCCGGAGCAGCGGGCGGTGTTTCCGGCTTGGCGGGCGCAGCCTCCGATTTCGGCTCAGCTTTAGGCGCGCCCTTGCCATTGCCGTTCGGGTTATCCAGATGCCCCGCCAGATCAGCCTCTTTGATACCCATACCGGCATCTTCAACGGCATCCACCTTGAGCGTGGGCAGCTCGATATCCGGCACGATACCCTCCGCCTGAATCGAGCGGCCAGCCGGCGTGAAATAACGCGCCGTGGTCAGCTTGATGGCACCGCCGTTGGCGAGCTCCTGAATGCTTTGTACCGAGCCTTTGCCGAAGGTTTTGCTGCCCATGACGATGGCGCGCTTCTGATCCTGCAAAGCGCCGGCGACAATCTCAGACGCCGAGGCTGAACCACCGTTGACCAAGACGACCATGGGCGCACCATCGAGCACATCGCCGGCGTGGGCGCTGTAACGCATTTTGGCATCCTTGACACGACCGTCGGTGTAAACCACCAGGCCGTCATTAAGGAAGGCGTCCGCCACGCCCACCGAGGCTTGCAGCACGCCACCCGGGTTGTTGCGCAAGTCCAGTACCAAGCCCTTGAGTTTGCCGCCGGCCTCCTCCTTGAGCTTGTCGATCGCCTTGAGGAGTTGCTGCTCGGTCTGCGACTGGAACTGAGTGATGCGCACATAGCCAAAGCCAGGTGCCAGCATGCGGCTCTTCACGCTTTGCACGCGAATGATGGCGCGCTCCAGGGTGAATTCCATCGGCTTGTTCACGCCCTTGCGCGCCACGGTGAGCTTGATCTTGGTGCCGGGTTCACCGCGCATGATTTTCACCGCGTCGTTGATCGTCATGCCCTGCACCGGTTTTTCGTCCAGCTTGATGATCAGGTCGCCACTTTTTAGCCCAGCACGCTGCGCGGGGGTATCGTCGATGGGGGCAATCACTTTGACAAAGCCATCCTCCATGCCTACCTCGATGCCCAAGCCGCCGAAGGTGCCGGTGGTGCCTTGGCGCAGCTCCTTGAATTCTTCCGGATCAAGGTAGGAGGAATGCGGATCGAGACCGCTAAGCATGCCGCGGATGGCTTGGGTAAGCAGCTTTTTGTCTTCCGTGGTTTCCACGTAGTCATCCTTGATGCGGCCATACACCTCGGTAAAAGTGCGTAGCTCATCCAAAGGCAGGGCGTCCGGGCTATTCGCCGCACTGCCAGAAACCGCCTCCTTCTGCGCAAAAACGCCGACACCGAATGTCAGACCAAACCCTAGAGCCGCACCTGCTACAACCAAAGCCGCCGCACGCATACGCTGTTGCATTTCCATCATCCTCAAGTACGGCGCATCACCGTGTTCAAAATTTGACCTTTAGCAGGGTGTTGAATTAAGGGCATTGTTACTTTTTTCAACGACCTGTTAGTACCCAGAGTGTAACAGGCAGTTCCATCCTATCCATGGATATGCGGGTGAGAAAATTCAAGATTTCTTCGGCCAGGCCGACCAGCGCGCAGGATTGACAGGCTGGCCACCGCGGCGCACTTCGACATACACACCGGTCTGACGTTCGCCGCCGCTGCGCCCTGCCGTGGCCACCACCTCGCCGCGCTGCACGCTACTGCCCTGACGCTTGAGCAAGGCTTCGTTCTGCGCATACAGACTCATGTAACCCCCTTTGTGTTGCACGATCAGAAGATTGCCATAGCCGCGCACCCAGTCGGCAAACACCACTTTACCCTCAGCCACGGCGCGCACACGTGCGCCTTCAGCCGCCGCATAAAACACCCCGCGCGAGCGCAAATCACCCACGCCCGTGGGATCACCGAAGCCGCGCACCTTCTTGCCACGCACCGGAATTTCGCCGCTGTCCGCTGAACTGGGCTTATCGTCATCATCGCTGCGCTCCGCCGTCTGAGGCGGCGGAGACGGCGGTACAGGCGCGCGTGATTCAACGGCCGGCTTGTTCTCCTCGTCCGCCGACTCGCGCAACTTGACCCTGCGCGCCTCTTCGTTTTGACGCGCTTTTGCCTGTTCGGCTTCAGCGCGTTGCCGTGCAGCCTCTTCCTGCCTGCGCACTTCTGCTGCACGCTCGGCCTCACGCTCAGCCTCGCGCGCCGCCTGCTCCAGGCGCTGTAGGGTTTGCTCCAGAGCCTGTTGATCGCGTTGCATACGCTTCATACGCGCTTCAGACGCTTCAAAGCGCGCATCCAGTGATGCAACCAATTTGGCATGCTCATCGCGCAGCTCATTCAGGCGTTTTTCTTCGGTCTCCGCCAGCAGTTGTCGGCGCGTGAGTTCTTCCAGCGAAAACTCGATCTCGCGCTGCAGGCGCGCATTCTCCTCGCGCGCATTGCGCAGCTGCTGCAATGCCTCGATGCGGCTGGCGCGCAAGTGTTGCAAATAGCCTTCAGCGCGCATTTTGTCGGCACGCCCGCCCGGGCTGAGCACACCTTCCAGCCCATGCCCAGACCCCAGGGCGTAAAGTGCGCGCAAATTATCTTTTAGGCGCGCAAGCCCTGCGCTGATCTCGCCTTCCAGTTGCGTGTGGCGCGCGCGCAGTTGTGCCAGCTCGGCAGCTTTACTCTCCGCTGCAAAACGCGCCTCATACGCCGCGCGCGCCGCCTCGGCCTGTTGATTCTCCAATTGGCGCAGCTTGTCGCTTTCCGCATCACGCACGGCATCCAGTTCAAGCAGACGCTCACGCTCCTGCTTGAGATTTTGCTGCACGCCCACAAGATCACGTTCAATTTGCTCTTGTGAGGGTGCGGCCATCACGCCCTGCATCAGCACAGCGAGAAGGACAGCGAAAAAGCATTCCGAAAACCGAGTTAGCATGTAGTATCTGAATATTCTAAAAAGCTCATGCGCCCATCATGACCGAACCCGCTCTACTCTCCACCCGCTCTGAAGATATCGAGCGGGCATCACACTCACTCAAAGCCATGTCGCACCCACTGCGCCTGAAGATTCTGTGCGTGCTCGGTGAAAACGAAGTCAGCGTGCAGGACATCGTCGATGCCGTGGGCACCACGCAGAGTAATATCTCACAACATCTTGCCATCTTGCGTGATAAAGGCATCCTCGCCTCACGCAAGGAGGCCAACCGGGTATACTACCGGGTCAATGACGCCCGCACGCTGCGCCTGATCAGCATGATGCAGGATGTCTTCTGCCCATTTAACAACCCCGGTCTGAGCTGATTTTTTAATACCTTTTGAGGAATCTTGGATCATGACAACCGATCGCATCGTACGCATTGTCGCTGGCCTGATGATCATGCTCACCTTGGCGCTGGCGCATTTCAGCGGCCAAGCTGATCTGAGCAAGCTGAGCTGGCTGTGGCTCACCGCCTTTGTAGGCTTCAACCTGTTTCAAAGCGGCTTCACCACCTTCTGCCCCCTGGACAGCATTCTGGCAAAAATGGGCGTGCGCCGCGCGCAGTAATTCACGATGGACTTTTTTGAATTTCTGCAACGCCACTGGATGCTCACCGCTGCTGCGGTGGGCATTCTGTTTATGCTGATTGCCAACGAGGTTTCTCGCGTGACACGCAAGCACAAGGAAATCACGCCATCTGAAGCCACGCGCATGCTCAGTCATGAAGAGCCTCTGTTGCTGGATGTGCGCGAAATCGACGAATTCCGTGCCGGTTATCTGATGGGCGCCAAACACATCCCCTTGGGGCAGTTGACGGACAAGCTCGACCAGATCGAAGCCTGGAAGGACAAGCCGGTGATCATTTATTGCCGCAGCGGCAACCGCTCCGGCGTCGCCTGCGGCCAACTGGCCAAGCTGGGTTTTACCAAGCTGCACAACCTCGCCGGCGGCATTCTTGCCTGGCAGCATGAAAACCTGCCGGTGAAAAAAAAATAACCCCAGGTCACTCGCCCGTGAAACAGGCAGAAGTCACGGTTTATCTCTCGCAGAGCTGCTTCTACTGCATCCGCGCCCAGCGACTGCTCGATAGCAAAGGGGTGCGTTACACCCCGATTGTCGTCGATGGCCAAGCGGCACTGCGGGATGAGATGGAAGCGCGCTCCGGGCGCAGCACGGTGCCGCAGATTTTCATTGGCCAACGTGCGATCGGCGGCTTCACCGACTTGCGCGCACTGGATCAAAGTGGGCAGCTCGATGCCCTGCTCTATGCAAACGAGGTTTGAGGAAACGTAACGATGACGGATTTTGTACATATCGTTTCGCCGCATGACGGTACCATCAACCGTGTGCCACGTGATCGCCTGCACCAACATCCGGTGTGCGGCAAATCCGGCAAGCCGCTGTTCGTCGGCCACCCGCTGGAACTCACCTCAGCCAGCTTTCAGCGCTACATCACGCGCAATGATTTGCCCGTGCTGGTCGATTTCTGGGCGCCCTGGTGTGGCCCCTGCCGCATGATGGCACCGGTACTGGATGAAGCTGCCAAGCAATTCGAGCCGAGCGTACTGATTGCCAAGGTGAACACGGAGAACGAGCCGGTCATCAGCCAGCAATTCGGCATCCGTAGCATCCCAACGCTTGCCTTGTTTCAGGGTGGCCGCGAAATTGCGCGCATGAGCGGCGCCATGCAGCTGGGTCAACTCAAGCAGTGGCTCAGCCAACACATTCATTTTTAATCCACGCTTAGGAACAACCCCATGTCTGAGAATCAAGCTGCTGAAGCGCAAACCACACCGCGTCAATACGCCCTGCAACGCATTTACCTCAAGGATGTATCGTTCGAGTCACCGCGCACGCCGCACATTTTCCTCAACCCCGAGTGGCAACCGAACATCAATGTGCAGGTCGAAAACCGCAGCCAGCAACTGGGCGAGGGCGTGTTCGAAGTGGCACTGAAGATCACCGCCACCGCTGCCATTGAAATGGATGGCAAGCCAGAAACCGCTTTCCTCGCTGAAGTCACCCACGCCGGCATTTTCACCATCGCGGGCTTCGAAGGGCATGAGCTGGCGCACATTCTCGGCAGCATCTGCCCCACCCAGCTTTTCCCCTTTACCCGCGAAACCGTGGCCGATCTGGTGGTCAAAGGCGGTTTCCCCAGCCTGCTGTTGCAGCCGATCAACTTCGACGCGCTCTACATGCAACACATGCAGCAACAAGCCGAAGCGGGCGGCACACTGCAATAAAGCGCATGAGCGAGCAACGCATCGCCGTACTCGGCGCAGGCGCTTGGGGCACGGCGCTGGCCATTCATCTGGCGCGCAATGGCCATGCTGTCCGCCTGTGGGGACGTAACGCCGCACAGATGCAGACCATGCAGCACGCACGCTGCAATGCGCGCTACCTGCCGGACATCGCTTTTCCCGACACCTTGCAGGTCGAGGCTGACCTCGAACGCGCCATGCGTGACGCCACGCTCGTGCTGCTGGCCGTACCGAGCAGTGGCTTTCGCGCATTTTTGCGTGAATTGACCGAGCACATGCCCTTGTTTCCGCCGCGCATCGCTTGGGCAAGCAAGGGGCTGGAGCAGGGCACGGCCAAGCGCCTGGATCAAGTGTTTAGCGAAGAGCTCCCAAGCTTTCTGCCTCCTGCCATCATCTCGGGGCCCACCTTTGCCGGCGAAGTGGCGCGCGGCCTACCCACCGCGGTGACCATTGCCTCACGCGATGCGGCATTTGCCGAGCAGCTTGCCCACCTGCTGCACAGCCCGGTGTTTCGCGCCTATCATGTCAACGACATCATCGGCGTGGAACTCGGCGGCGCGGTGAAAAACGTGCTCGCCATCGGCGCCGGTATCGCCGACGGCCTGCATTTTGGTGCCAATGCACGTGCGGCACTGATCACGCGCGGCTTGCAGGAGATCATGCGTCTGGTGGACGCCGCCGGAGGCCAACGCGAAACCCTGATGGGTCTGGCCGGGTTGGGCGATCTGGTGCTCACTTGCACCGACAACCAGTCACGTAACCGTCGTTTTGGTCTGTTGCTGGCCGAAGGTCAAAGCGTCGAAGCCGCGCTGAATCACATCGGCCAAGCCGTGGAAGGCTTGCCCAGCGCGGGCGAGGCATGGCGACTGGCTCGCGAATATGGCATCGACATGCCCATCACCCATGCGGTGTATCACGTGGTGCATGAAGGCTTGCCCCCCAAGCAAGCGGTGGCCGAGCTGCTGCAGCGTCATGCGCGACCCGAGTTTGATTGAATCGTTAAGTCTCAAGAGACTCAACTATTTCAAGCACTTCCGCCGCCCCCTGCACCACCCGCCAGCGCACATCCAGCGCGTACACGCGCATGCCGTACACGCGCAGCGCATCTTCATCATGATCATGGCGCGCGTGGTACGCCGGACGCGGATCGCGCTGCAACAATGACTCCACGAGCAAATCCAGCCCGGGATGGATGGGCAACCAGCGTGCGCAAGCCGCGCGCGCCTCGGCCGACCAACGCACGGCAAGGCGCGCGCCGCTGTCCTCGGCAGCAAATCCACCGCGCGCATCCGTGCGCGCCTCGACATAGGGCAAATAGGGTTTTACATCGAGCAGCGGCGTGCCATCGAGCAGGTCGGCGCCGCGCACATGAATGCGCACGCGGCCATCGCCAAGCGCTTCAACCCGCTGCAACGACACCAGCGACAGCCCCAGAGGATTGGGGCGGTAGGGCGCGCGGGTAGCGAACACACCCAGGCGTTGATTGCCACCCAGACGCGGCGGGCGTACGGTCAACGCGTCCTCACGCCCCTTCTCGGCATGAAACCAGGTCACAAGCCAGAGGTGGCTGAAACCTTCGATACCGCGCCAGGCATCTTCGCGATCGTAAGGCGCAAACAGCTCAAGCTGCGCCTGCACCGCATCCACCAACCCGGCTTGGCGCGGAATGCCAAATTTCTCGCTAAACGGCGTGCGCACCACGCCAATCGGACGCATTACAATGTCATCCACCCTAACCTCCGTATCCTGCCATGCTTTTTTCCATCATTATGCTGCACGGTCTGGGTGCCGACGGCAGCGACATGCAACCCTTGGCCGCCGCCTGGGCTGCACGCCTGAAACAGGCTCTGCCCACCAGCACCTGCCGCATCCACTGCCCAGACGCCCCGTCACGTGCGGTAAGCATCAATGGCGGCTACGTCATGCCGGCATGGTTTGACCTTTACGCGCTCGATGCCCATGCACCCTTGGACACCACAGGCATCGCGCAAAGCGTAGAGCGTATTCGCACGCTGCTGGACAGCGAACATCGCGCGGGGGTGCCGTGGGGGAACATGTTCCTCGGCGGTTTTTCCCAGGGCGGAGCGATCGCCTTGCATACCCTGTTGCAGTTTGATCAGGCCATCGGCGGCGTGATCGCACTGTCCGCCTGGTTGCCCATGCCCCCCGCACCATCCAGCCACGCGCGCACGCCGGTGTTTATCGGTCATGGGGGGGACGATGACCTCGTTCCCGTGACTGCAGCAGAACGTGCCCAAGCCCATTTGCGTGCGCTCGACTACCCCACCGAGTTCCATACCTACCCGCTGGCGCACGGCATCAGCATGCAGGAAATCGATGACATCGGCACCTGGCTGGTGCAGCGCACTGCCCAATCATGAACACCCTGCGCTGGGACATTTTCTGTCGTGTGGTCGATAACTTTGGCGACATCGGTACCTGTTGGCGACTGGCGCGCATCCTGCAACGCGAACATGGCCAGCATGTCCGCCTGTGGGTGGATGATCTGCACGCCCTTAAGCCCCTGGTGCCTGAGGCCACACTGCACACAACGCAAACTCTACATGACATCGAAGTCTGTCATTGGGGCGAACATTTTCCAGCCACCACGGTGGCGGATATCGTCATCGAAGCCTTCGCCTGCGGCCTGCCGCAGTCTTACCAAGGCAATATGCAAGGCAGCCTATGGCTCAATCTGGAATACATGAGCTGCGAAGACTGGGTGCCGGGCTGCCACGGACAAAGCTCCATGCTCCCCGGTGGGCTCAAGCGCCACTTTTTTATTCCCAGTCTGCTCACGGGGGCAGGTGGGTTATTGCGTGAGCGCGATCTGCTGCGCCAACGCGATCAGTTTTTACGTGACCCATGCGCACAAAGCGCATGGCGGGCACGATGGGACATTCCAACCGCAGCGCCCAACAGTCTCAAAATCAGCCTGTTTGCTTACGAAAACCCGCACTTGATGGACTGGCTGCACGCTCTGGGTCAACTCGACATCCCGGTCACCGCCTACCTGCCACAAAGCCGCCTGTGCAATAGCCTGACGCAGCCACTCAAACCTGACGCGCCCATGCGCCTGGGCAATCTGACGCTGCATCGCATCCCTTTTCTGCCGCAAGCCGAATACGATCACCTGCTCTGGCTGTGCGACATCAATTTCGTACGTGGCGAGGACTCCCTCAGCCGCGCCATCTGGGCAGGCAAGCCCTTCATCTGGCACATCTACCCCACCGACGACCGGGCACACCTGATCAAGCTGGAGGCGTTTTTGCGCGTGTACGCAACCCACAACGCATGCTCGACCACGTTGCAAGCGTTGATGTACGCATGGAATCGCCCCGATGAAAAGCACCCATCACCCGCGCATGCACTGCTTGCACTGCACCAACAGGCGCATGAGTTCGCCACACAGAGCCAACGCCTTGCCCGTGAACTTGATCTGGCGCAAAACCTGCTGAACACGGTGCAATCTGGCGCAAACACGGCTAGAATGCCGGATTAATTCAAAACCCAACATTAAGGTAACTGCATGAAAACCGCACAAGAATTCCGCGCCGGCAACGTGATGATGATCGATGGTTCGCCCTGGGTCGTGCTCAAAGCTGAATTCAGCAAGTCCGGGCGCAACTCGGCGATCGTCAAAATGAAGCTGAAGAACCTGCTCTCCGGCTCCAGCACCGAGACGGTGTACAAAGCCGACGACAAATTCGAACAGGTCATCCTCGACAAGAAAGAGTGCACCTACAGCTACTTTGCTGACCCGCTCTACGTCTTCATGGATGAGGAGTTCAACTCCTACGAAGTCGAAAAAGACAACCTCGGCGATGCCCTCAACTACATCGTCGATGGCATGGAAGACAAGGTGGAGGTCACCTTCTACGACGGCAAGGCAATTTCTGTAGAACTGCCCACCACCATCGTGCGTGAAATCGCCTACACCGAGCCCGCCGCACGCGGTGACACCTCGGGCAAAGTCATGAAATCCGCCAAACTGATCAACGATTTTGAAATCCAGGTGCCAGCCTTCATCGAAATCGGCGAGAAAGTCTCCATCGACACGCGCACCGGCGAGTGCCGTGGTCGCGCCTGATCTTTGCATTAGGCCATGAACACAACCCCGCTGCGGCGGGGTTTTTTGTGCATGAGCCAGTCTCATGCTATGAATTCTAAAAAGTTGACTGATTGAGCCCTCTGCCTGTGAACAAAACACTCGGCGCACTGCGCTCCGCCCTCTACACCCTTGGCTTGTGGCTGAGTCTTGTGGTCTATATCCCGGTGATTTTGGTTGCCACCGTCGTACCTGCGCCGCGGCGCTATCGCCTGATGCGCCCATGGAACTGGTTTTCCATTTATTGGCTTCGTATCGCCTGTGGCGTGCGCTGGAAGGTGGAAGGCGAAGTGCCGCGTGATGGGCTGGGCGGCGTGGTGATGGCCAAGCATCAGTCCACCTGGGAGACCTTTTTCTTTCCGTTGCTGTTCGACGGCCCGGCCTTTGTGCTCAAGCGCGAGCTGCTGCGCCTGCCGATCTTTGGTTGGGGACTGGCGATCAATCAGCCGATTGCCATTGATCGCAAAGCAGGGCGCGATGCCCTGCGCCAAATTCTGGAACAGGGCAGCGAACGCCTTAAACAGCATCGCTGGGTGATCATTTTCCCTGAAGGCACACGCACCGCCGTCGGCGAGAAGGGTAAATACAAACCCGGCGGCGCCCTACTTGCCACGCAAAATGGCGCGCGTGTACTGCCGATTGCGCACAATGCCGGCTGCGCTTGGCCGCGCGGCGGATTCATCAAAACGCCGATGACCATCACCCTGCGCATTGGACCTTTGATTGAAACCGCAGGGCGCAAAGCGAGTGAGATCAACCAGCAGGTCGAGGAGTGGATCGAGGCGCAGATGGCCACCCTGCCCTGCCCCAAGCAAAACGCAGAATCATGACCCCGCTGTACCTGGACATCGCCGCGCAGATCAGCGCACATCTGGGTGTGCCTTTTCGTCCGCGCCAAGCGCAAGCACGCGGCGGTGGCTGCATCAGCGAAGGCATGGTTCTGGACGATGGCGTGCAGCGTTATTTCGTCAAACTCAACCGCGCCGCAAACCTGCCGATGTTTGCAGCGGAAGCGGCAGCACTGGAGCACCTCGCGTCCACACACACCCTGCGCGTGCCGCAACCGATCGTGCATGGACAGATCGGCACGCAAGCGTTTCTGGTACTGGAATACCTGCCGCTGGTGGATCATGACGACCCGGCACGTCTTGGTGAACAACTCGCCGCGCTGCATCGGCACAGTGCACCGCATTTCGGTTTCCAGCATGACAATTTCATTGGCAGCACGCCGCAGTGCAACACCGCGCAGCAGGACTGGATCCGCTTTTGGAGTCAATACCGTCTCCAGCCGCAACTCGAACGCGCGCAAACAGGAGGCATGGACAGCGCCACACTCGACCTCGGCACACGCCTGCTCGACGTGCTACCGCAGTTCTTCACTGATTACACGCCTCAACCAAGCCTGCTGCACGGCGACCTGTGGGGCGGCAACTACGGCTACATGCAGGACGGTTCAAGCATCGTGCCGGTGATCTTCGACCCGGCGACTTATTACGGCGACCGCGAAACGGATCTGGCCATGACCGAGCTTTTCGGCGGCTTCCCGCCGCGCTTTCGCCATGCTTATGAAGCCGCATGGCCGCTGGATGTCGGCTTTGCTGTGCGCCGCACCCTATACAACCTCTACCACATCCTCAACCACTTCAATCTGTTCGGCGCGGGCT
The DNA here is from genome assembly GCA_964402435.1 of uncultured Halothiobacillus sp. Classification (GTDB taxonomy): domain Bacteria; phylum Pseudomonadota; class Gammaproteobacteria; order Halothiobacillales; family Halothiobacillaceae; genus Thiofaba. Next base: position 48,256 of record CAYOCG010000007.1, read on the forward strand.
ATGCCGCACAGGCCAGGCGCATGATCGAGCGCCTGTTGAGCGAGGTAGCCGCGTGAGCTTCATCTCTCCCGTCTGGCCTTGTCCACCCAGTGTGCGCAGTGCACAAACCACACGCCATGGCGGGGTGAGCCAGCCTCCATTTGATAGCCTCAATCTTGCCACGCATGTGGGCGACTACCCTGCATGCGTGCAAGCCAACCGTGCGCGCCTGCGCCAAGAACTGGACTTGCCCAGCGAGCCGATCTGGCTGGAGCAAGTGCATGGTGTCGACGTCTATCACGCCTTTGGCGACACCCCAACGACACCGCCGCGCGCGGACGCAGCGTACACCCGCCAACCCGGCCGCGTGCTGGCGGTGCTAACCGCCGACTGCCTGCCGGTACTGTTTTGCGCGCACAATGGCGCAGAAATCGCTGTGGCGCATGCCGGCTGGCGCGGATTGTGCGCCGGTGTGCTGGAGGCCACACTGGCCGCGTTTCAAAACCCAACATCCGAGATCATGGCTTGGCTGGGGCCTGCCATTAGCCAAGCCGCGTTTGAAGTCGGTGAGGAGGTGCGTGCCGCCTTCCTCAGCCACGACCCACACGCCGCCGTGGCGTTTATGCCGAGCAATCGCCCTGATCATTGGCAGGCTGACCTCTACATGCTGGCGCGACAACGCCTTGCACATGCAGGCGTGAATCGTGTCTATGGCGGTGGCGACTGCACCTTGAGCGACGCCACGCGCTTTTTCTCCTACCGCCGAAGTACACCGTGTGGGCGCATGGTCAGCCTGATTTGGCTACAAACCTAGGTGTAACAACGCGCCCTGTCATCCGTTTGACACCCATTTGCGTATCATCAGCCGCCTTAACCTTGAGAAGCCGATCATGAACCACTGGAAACTGCTTACCCTCGTTGGCCCCGACCGTCCGGGCATTGTTGCCGCCGTCACCCGCGTGCTGCTTGGCGCAGGCGCAACCCTGGGCGAAGCGTCGATGATGCGTTTGGGCGGTTTGTTCACCATCATGCTCATGGTGGATCTGGAGGGCGACGGGGTGCAGCTCAAAGGCTTGCTCGAATCCGTGCGCAACGAATACAAGCTGCGCGTGCATGTCGATGAGCTGCCGGCCAGGCTGCACCAGCGCATCGAGCCAGATGTCCGCATCAGCGTGTACGGCGCGGATCGTGCCGGTATCGTCGCCGAAGTCACCGACGTGCTCGCCCAGGCCGGCCTGAGCATCACCGATCTGCGCTCCGATGTCGCCGGTAGCGCGGAAAGCCCCATCTACATCATGAGCATCGAAGGTGTGGCACAGCAGGGCTATGCCGCGCTGGAGCAGGCGCTGAGCAAGCTGCCGGCCGACATGCGCGTGACCCTCGAACCGATCGAACTGATGCGAGGCTGAGATGGCCTTGCGCGATATCGTTCTCTACCCGGACAACCGGCTGAAAACCGTGTGCGAGCCGGTGGAAAGCTTCAATGCCGAGCTGCGCGATTTTGTGCAGGACTTGCTCGACACTTGCGCGGTCGGCCCCGGTGCGGTCGGCATTGCCGCACCGCAGGTGGGCGTGTTGCAGCGCGTGTGCATCGTCGATGCCACGCGGGCACGCAAGCCTGTGCCCAATCATGGCCGGCTGATTCTGGTCAATCCGGAAATCACCGCTTGGGAAGGCTTCGCCGTCGGGCGCGAAGGCTGCCTCTCCGTGCCAGACTACACTGGCAACGTGGTGCGCGCGGAAAAAATCCAGCTGCGCGCTTACGATCTTGACGGCAGCTTGCTGGAATTAGACATGCAAGGCTACGAGGCGCGCATCGCGCAGCACGAAATCGACCACCTCGATGGCGTGTTGTTCCTTGACCGCCTGATCAGCCGCGGCGCAGACTTGTTTCAGCGCAAGCCTGACAAGCCCAAAGCGCAATCAAGCTAGCATCTCCAGCAAAACCGGGTGCCAAACATCAAGCTCGATCGCACCCATCCTCCCCGCAAGACGACACTTGTCCACCGTGCGAATCTGATCAAGCAAGATACGCGCCTGCTTACCGGCAAACACCAGCTCAGGACGGCACCCCAAGGGCTGCCCTGCGCTAGTCAACGGGGCAATGATCACACGCGGCAAGATGGCATTCATGTCATCGGGCGAGATGATTAACGCTGGTCGCTTCTTTTTGATTTCCGTGCCCCGCGTTGGGTCAAGATCAACCCAATACACCTCACCACGTTTCACCAAACCCATGCATCGTCACCGTCTTCATCCAGAGGCAATGCTGCCAGGACATCTTCATCCTCGGCAGGTTGATAGCCATCGAACCAGCCCGCACGCGGAGCCTCAACGGGCGTAATGATCAAGCGATCACCCTCCAGATGAACCTCGACCACATCACGCATCTTGCAGGCCGCCAACATGGCCGCGGGAATGATAATGCCACGTGAATTACCCACCTCACGTAAACGAATGTGCATACTGCCTCCGCAGTAATAACTTTGTTGCAACATTATGCGCCCATTAGGGAGTAATGTGCGCACTTCCCGCGTGACGCTCTGTTTACATCCTCATGGTCGACGAAGCCATGCCCGGCTGTTCGATCACCTGCGCATCGTTGTCTTGGCGCACGTCAAACACATCTTTGTAACTGACATACACCGCCGCAAAGAACACCGGCAAAAGCAGCAGCCAGCCGAGCAGCAGCGGGATGGACGCGATGAAGCCGAGCGCGATCATGATCACGCCAAACACCAGCGCCGGCAGCCAGTTGCTCAGTACCGCCTTGAAGCTGATCTTCATCGACTCAACCGGCGCCACACCGGCAAACAGCACCAAGGGCGCAGCAAACCACATGGCCATGCTGTACACCGCCACCAAAAGAAACACGAGCAAAAAGCCGCCCAGCCCCATGCTCATCATGCCCGAGGCCATCAGCGCCTCGGCGCTGACATCGCCGGATTTTTCCATCTCCGCCATGCCGCTGATCGCCCCGCCGAACATCATCATCACCACCAGCGCGATCAAAATGCTGAACACAATCGCCATCGCACCTAAGGTCAGCAGTGGCCCGCGGGTGCGTTCATTCTTCAGTGGCTCGAACAAGAGATTGATATCCGCATTCTTGCCCTCGTCCACATAGCGCGCAGCGAGATACAAACCTGCGACCAGCCCTGGCGAAATCAGCGCCGCGAGAATGCCACCGATGAATGGAATGAGTTGCAGCACAAGCTCGATCAGCACGTAGATGATGATCAGCAAAATCCATGTGCCCAGCTGCCCTTTGACCAGATTCCAGCCATCGCCCAGCCAGCCTGCTCCACGGCCGGCATCCACTGTTTTGAAATGCATTGTTTCATCCTCGTTGTTCACTCGAACATAATGTAGACGTCTTTCATGACAAACGTGCAAGCAAGACCATCACCTCGCCATGCGTAGTGTGCGGAAACATATCGAACAGCTGTGCGCGTTGTGGCGCAAAGCATGGCATGCGCGCAAGATCTTGCGCCAGCGTGTGCACGTTGCAGCTTGAATAGAGCACTAAACGCGCCGAAGAGGCATTCAGCCACGCACACAATTCCGCCCCCAAGCCACGACGCGGCGGATTGACGACGACCAGTTCCGCAGCTCGCGTTTTGCCCAAAGCGAACGCATCGGCCGGCAATGCCTGAAAGCGCACCTGCGGCAAATGTAGCTCGGCGGCGGTTTGTTCGGCGGCGGCAATCGCCTCGGCGCTGATTTCGATGCCCACCACCTCACCCTGCACCACCGGTGCCAGGTGCAGGGCAAAACCACCCACGCCGCAAAACAGATCCCAAGCGCTACGCACCGCAAGCGCTGCCACCCAGTCGCGCGCTGTGCGATACAACGCCGCCGCCACGTCGGTGTTGGTCTGAAAAAAGCTGCGTGGACGCAGATGCAGCGTCATGCCATTGAGCTGCACGGCAAGGCTCGTGCCATGCAGCACGATCTCTTCCTCACCTTCCAGAATCGCCTGATGCACCGGTTGCAGATTGCAAGACACCAACGCAAGCTGCGGCAATGCAGCCAACAGCGCGGGCACATGCGTTTGCAATGCCGGCAACAGGCGCGGTGAGCGCAGCACCCAGCGCAACATCAGCTCACCGCTGTGCTCTGCCAGGGTGAGCAGGATGAATTTCAACTCACCCTCTCGCTGTGTAGTGTCATACGGCACCAGCCCGGCCTGGGTGATGAAATGACGTAGCGGGTCAAATGCCTGACGCAGGGCAGGCGGGTAGAGGGGACAGTCTGCCAGATCGACCGCGTGCCCCGCTGCATCGACCAGCCCCAACATCGGCGCCTGCAGCGTGCCGCCCACCGCCATTTTGGCTTTATTGCGAAAACCGGCCTGCTTGCTGGCCACGGGCGGCTGCCAGAGCGCAGGTGCAATCATCGGTAACGCTGCAAGGCAGGCCGCCTGTTTGGCGGCGAGCTGCGCGGCATAGGGCTGTTCGATCAGGCTGCACGAGCGGCAGCGACCGGCGCGGTAATCCGCGCACTGCAAGCTCACGTCTTCAGCCACTCCGCCACGTCCAGTGCGGCATAAGTCAAGATGCCATCCGCCCCGGCGCGTTTCATGCTGATCAGGCTCTCCAGCATGCACGCCTGCCAATCCAGCCAGCCGTTTTGCGCTGCGGCCTTGAGCATGGCGTATTCGCCGGAGACTTGGTACACATAGGTCGGCGCGCGGAAGGTGTCCTTGATGCGGCGCACAATGTCCAAATACGGCAACCCGGGTTTGACCATCACCATATCCGCGCCTTCCTGCAGATCCAGCGCCACCTCATGCAGTGCCTCATCGCTATTGGCCGGATCCATCTGGTAGGTGAACTTGTTGCCCTTGCCCAGATTGCCCGCCGAACCCACGGCATCGCGAAACGGGCCGTAGAAGCTGGAGGCATACTTGGCCGAATAGGCCATGATGCGCGTGTGAATGTGCCCCTCGCTCTCCAACGCCTCGCGGATCACGCCGATGCGCCCGTCCATCATGTCGCTGGGCGCGACCACATCCGCACCCGCTACGGCATGGGACAACGCCTGACGCACCAGCGCCTCCACCGTTGCATCATTGAGCACGTAGCCAGTGTCATCGATCAAACCATCCTGCCCGTGGGTGGTGAACGGGTCGAGCGCGACATCGGTCATGATGCCAAGCTCAGGAAAACGCGCCTTCAGTTCACGCACTGCACGCTGCGCCAGACCGTCCGGGTTCCACGCCTCGGCGGCATCCAGTGACTTTTTCTCCAACGGGGTGACGGGGAAGATCGCCAGCATCGGGATGCCAAGCGCCATCGCCCGTTCGGCGGTGGCAAGCAGCCCATCGATCGACTGCCGCGCCACCCCTGGCATGGAGGCCACCGGCTCCACACGCTTAGCACCTTCAAGCACGAACACCGGCAGGATCAGATCATTCGCCGTCAGCACCGTTTCGCGCATCAAACGGCGGCTGAAATCATCGCGGCGCATGCGGCGCATGCGGGTGGTGGCAAAGGCACGGTTGAACATAAGCGTCTCCTGATTCAGCATGTGCACATTGTAACGAGCGGCAGGGAACTCACCACATGGCCTTCATCGAATTTGCCTTCATTCACCCCGAAGCCCATCTGCGCTTTTGTGAACACGCGCAGACCCTCGGCCTGCATGCCTCCTGGCATGAAGATGCGATCGGCACCGGTGCGATGATCGTGCGCGTCGACGAAGCAGGGCTGACGCCCGAGCTTGAGCAACAGTTGGAGCAATGGGCACAACAACTGGACGCCGAAGCGCACGACTGGGCGGAGCAGATGGACGATGTGCGCCTGTCCGCTGCAGGCATCGTGCTCCATCTGGGCGATGGTCGCCAGTCGCTGGCGCGGATCGAACCGAGCCTGATGCGACGCGTGCTCAGCGTGCTCAGCCCTGAAGAATTGGGGCAATGCGTGGCCAAGATCGTCGATGCCGTCGAACACCCGGATGACCGCTCCATCTGCCACCACCTGCACGCATGATCGACCTTGCCGCCTGGCAGGCCACGCCGGTGCGGGCTGAGCAGGCGCAGCACGAACTCGCGCGTCTGCGTCATGCCACCACACACAGCGAACGCCTGCACGCCTTGCGTCTGCGTTTGACCCTGGATCTGCCCAGCGACATGCAGCGCGACGTCCTCCTTGCCGAGGCCAACACCCCCGCCGAGCGCGCGGCGGTGGAACTGATCACCGGCCAAGTGCTGCTCGCCAAACGCCTGCACGGCGCATGGGCGTGGCTGGATGCTGCCGAACCGCGCCTGAGCCACCTCCTGCCAGCCGCTGCCTACCTTGCAGTGCTACGCCGTCACAATGCCCTGCGCCCGCTGACCCTTTTTGCCCAGCCCAAGCCCATGCGGCCGCTGGATGCGCTTGTGCGCATTGCCGCCATGACGGCGCAGCTCGAAGGCCGCCTACGCCAACCGAGCGCCCACAACGCACGCGATACGCTGGGCTGAATCCCGCTGCGTGCTTTTTTCACCCGCCAAGTGCAGGTTTTGCCTCGTTACCCACGAAACCACTAAAAATTCGATAGATTCCGCACAAAAAACGGCCTGATTGATCGAATTTTTCGATAGATCAGCCTGCCCGACGAACGAGCAGGGCGTTTAAAAGACCATAGAAAAGCCTTTCAACGGCCTGTTCACACACATGACCGAGCCAACACGAAGGCTATAATCCGCAGCCATGATCGCCACCTCCATGCCCCCGCCCAAAGCCACCGATGCCGCGCCGATTGGCATTTTCGACTCCGGTGTGGGCGGCCTCTCGGTGCATCAAGCCATCCGCCGCGCCATGCCGGGCGAAAACCTGATTTATGTTGCTGACTCGCGCCACGCGCCCTACGGAGAACGCAGCAGCGCATTCATCACCCAGCGCGCCATCGCCATCAGCGCATTCCTGCTTGACCAAGGCGCCAAAGCGATTGTCGTCGCCTGCAACACCGCCACGGTGATTGCGGTGGAAACCTTGCGCCAGCGTTTTGACGTACCGATCATCGCCCTGGAGCCGGCCATCAAACCTGCCGTGGCACAGACCCAAAGCGGCGTCATCGGCGTGCTCGCCACACGGCGCACGGTGGAAAGCCCCGCCGTTGCACGTCTGTGCCGCGAACATGCCGCCGACAAGAACGTACTGCTGCAAGCCTGCCCGGGGTTTGTCGAACAGGTGGAACAGGGCGACCTGCTCAGCCCCACCACGCTGGCACTGGTCGCTGAACACATCGAGCCCTTGCTCGCTGCGGGCGCGGATACACTGGTGCTCGGCTGCACGCACTACGTGTACCTGCGCCCCGCCATCGAGGCGATTGCTGGCAGCACGGTGCGCATTCTCGACTCCGGCGACGCCGTGGCACGCCAGGTCATGCGGCGGCTGGCGATTCATGCAATCAACCACGGCAGCGAAGGAAGCGAACGCTTTTTTACCAGCGCAACCTCGGCACATGCCATCCAACGCACCATGACTACGTTACTTGAACGTAACGTCCAGGTGCAATCAGTGGCGATTTGAACCACGCAAACACCCAGCTGGTGCAGATTGGCGAACTTCGCACCGGTCTTCAAAAATTCACTGGTCAGCGCGTATCGGGGGGGGGGTAACATCCTCGCCCGAACCAAACAACCCAGCAATTAAGGAGGACATCATGCGCGCCGACATGCTCACATCCATTCTGGCCGAACTCAATGGCTCATCCGCCGATATCGAAGCTTCTGCCGTTGTTTCCACCGATGGCTTGATGATGGCGGCATTACTGCCCTCCGGCATGGACGAAGACCGCGTCGGCGCCATGAGCGCCGCCCTGCTCTCCCTCGGCGATCGCACCGCCAAGGAACTGGCGCGCGGCACACTGGAACAGGTACTCATCAAAGGCGACAAGGGCTACATCCTCATGACCCACGCCGGTGAAGATGCCGTACTGACCGTGCTCGCCAAACCGCAAGCCAAGCTCGGCCTGATCTTCCTTGATGTCAAACGCGCTGCAGAATCCGTGGGCAAGGTGGTTTGAGGCTCTCTCAATGCAATTGGATTCCAACGATAAGAACCTTACCACCTTCGGCCATATCGGCGGATTGTGTAACGAAGGGCAGGCTGTGCTCGCTGAACTCGCGCCCAAACTTGAGCCCCACCTGCCGGCGATCACCGATGAGTTCTACCGCCTGCTGGCCGAAGATGCGCAAACCGCACCTTATCTTGAGGGGCGTATCGACGCGCTCAAAGCCACCCACTTGCACTGGATGAAGGACATTCCCAGCGGGAATTACGACGATACCTTCATCAGCCGGCAAGAAAAGATTGGTGAGGTGCACGTCAAGGTGCGCGTTCCGCCGCATTTCGTTGCAGCAAGCATGAGCCATTTACGTGCTGCATTGCCGCTGCTCATTCAACGCGTCGAGGCAGACAGCACACGCGCCGCGCATGCGATCAAAAGCCTGATGCAGGTATTGGATTTATGCCATTACCTGATCGACCGCAAATACAGTGAAACGCTGATGGATAACTTGGGCATCAGTCCCGCGCTGCTCAATCGCTTGCAGACCTTGCGTTAAGTCGTCTTTGTTACACCTACCAACTTGCCGGTACAAGTAGCGCCGCGAATTGATCACATATAATTGAGGTGAAGTTATGAATCCCCTTTCCACCCCTGAAATCCTACAAGCGTGGGATAGCATCAACCGCACCTTTGCGGTCATTGTGTTCGACAAAACCGGGCACATTCTTTACGTCAACGACATTTTCCTTACAGCCATGCAGTACACGCTCGAAGAGGCTGTTGGCCAACATCACCGTATTTTTTGCCTCCCCGAATACGCAGAGTCCGAGGAGTATCGTGAGTTCTGGCGCGTACTGGGCGATGGCAAGCCTAACAAGGGGACGTTTGTACGCCTGAAAAAAGATGGCAACCAAATCACGCTTTACGCCGAGTATTCGCCGATTTTCAATGAGCACGGCGAGGTGATAAAGGTAGTCAAAGTTGCGCAGAACATTTCCAAGGTCGTCAACGACATTCATGAGCAACTTGGGATTAGTGAAAAGTTATTGCTGCGCTTGCTCAAATTCTAAATGGGCAACCTTTGGGCTGCGAGACAGAGCTGCAAACTGCGATAACGTAGCATCACCCCCAGAACTTCTTTCACCCGCTGATTATTCAACCGGCGTGACTCATTGAGATACTCCACAAGCCCCGGAGCCGAGCTGCGCCGCGCCGCCTCCAGACCCACGCAGGGCGGGCGCGGCAAGACGAAGGCATCGGCCAGTTGGTAGAAGTAATCCGTCATGCTGCTGGGTGCATCATCGCTAGCGTTGTACACACCGACGGGGGCATCCTCTTCAGCGGCACGCGCGGCGATGGCAGCCAGATCGTCCTGATGGATGCGGTTGCTCCACGGCGCTTCCTCGGGGCACACCACCGGATCGCCGCGGCGCAGGCGCTCCAGTGGCCAACGCCCCTCACCGTAAATGCCGGGCACGCGCAGAATGACCAAAGGCAATCCATGGCGTGCGGCAAAGGCGGCAAGCTGGCGTTCGGCATCCACCCGCCGTCGGGCGCGATCCGTGCCTGGATTGACCGGGCGAGTTTCGTCCACCCATGCGCCTTGGCAATCGCCATACACCCCGGAGGTGGAAATGTACACGATACGCTGCGGTGGAGACTGCTCCAGTGCCGCGAGCAAGTGCGCCGTGCGCAAATCCATCTCACCGCTGGCCGGCGGCGGCGCGAAGTGCAACAAGACCTTGCCGCTGGCCTGTAAACCGTGCAAGGTCTCTGGCACATCCAGGTCAGCCAGGTGCAGGGCAAACGGCAGGTTGCCCAGCGGACGACGCCGCACGCCGCACACTGACCAACCCTGCGCACCGAGGCGGTGCGCCACGCGCTGCCCGATGTCGCCCATGCCGACAATCAGCGCAGCGGGCATGGCGTCACTTGGCAAATTTGGCGAGCAACTGGCTGAGCTTGTCGCCTTCGGCGGGTGCCGTCGTGGGCGAGGACGCCTCAACCACCTTGGGCGCCGGCTCATGCCGCGGCGCGCGCTGCGGGCGGGGTGGGCGCTGCTCACCGCGCGCAGCCTCATTGCGCTCGCGCCGTGCGCCTCGCTTTGCTTCGCCATCACGCGGTTCGCCTTGGCGTGCCTCACGACGCGGACGTTTAGACTTACCCTCGGTTTGCGCACCGTCCTCTGTTGCTACCTGCGCAGCACGCGGCGGGCGGGGTGGGCGTTTGGGCAATTTGGGCTCCAGCGCATCCCACAGTACCTGCGCATGCTGCTTCTGCTCCTCGGTGACCTCACCCACGGCTTCACCTTGCAGGTTGATACGTGCCTCGCCGCGCAGCAAAGCCCGCAGGTAAGCCGAACCTTGCGTGTAGTAGCGTAGCGCACGGCGCAGTTCATGCACGCTCACGGGCAGCGGGTTCTCGCCTTGGCGCGCCGCACGCAACTCCTGCAACACACCCACTGCCAAGGGCTTGACCCGCCGACCGTCGGCATGAAACGCCGCTGGATAACGCTCGGCCAGGATGTTCAACACCGCGCGCGGCGGACGTAGCTTGGCCTTGCCGCTTTCTGCTGTGCCCACAGCCTCTTGCTCTGAAGCATCCGCAGGTTCCGCAGCGTCTGTACAGGGGAGATCACCATCAAGGGCTTGCTCCTCAATGGGAGGTTCAGTGACAAGCTCATTCAAAGGGGCGTCGGCGGGGTTTTCCATCACAAATCAGCAGGTTTATTCAATCAGGGTGAGAAGCTTAACAGACCCCGCCAGGAAACAGGCATTCATCATGCCTCACGTGGCCGCTCGGCCTGCTCGACCGCAGAGCGCATATGGCGCAGCACCCACAAGCCAGGAAGCGCAATCAGCACGCTGAGCACAAAAAACAACGGCCAATCCAGCCACGCCACCACACCGCCTGCCACCGGCCCCAGAAACACCCGCCCGAGCGAAGCCAAAGCAGAGAGCAAGGCAAACTGCGTGGCGGAGTAGCGGATGTCACACAAACCCATGATCAGCGCCACAAACGCCGCCGTGCCCATGCCACCGGCAAGATTCTCCAGCCCCACCACCAGCACCATCAGCGGGTAGTGGTGCCCCACCAGCGACAGGGCGAAAAAGCCCAAATTGGTCACCGCCTGCAAAATGCCGAACAGCAGCAGCGCGCGGTACAAGCCAAGGCGCATCAGCCACAGCCCGCCCGCCAATGCGCCAATCAGCGTCGCCGCAAGACCAAAACCTTTGTTGACCACACCCACATCGGTCGGCGTAAAGCCCGCACCGCGAATCAGAAACGCCGTGGTCAAGCTGCCGGCAAAGGCATCGCCCAGCTTGTACAACACCACCAGCGCAATCAGCCCCCAGGCTTCCGGGCGACGGAAAAACGCGCGCAGCGGGCCAAATACCGCCTCGCTCAAGGTGCGTGGTGCGTAATCCGTATGTGGCTCCGGGGTGACCAGGGTCACGATCAGGCTGAGCGCCATCAACCCGGCCATGAGCAGGAAGGTATTCGCCCAACCCCAATGTTCGCCCAAAATCAGTGCGCCCGCCCCCGCCACCAACATGGCCAGACGGTAGCCAGTGACGGAAAACGCCGCGCCCAGACCGCGCTCCTGCGGCTTGAGGATGTCGGTACGCAGCGCGTCAAACGCGATGTCTTGCGTGGCGGAAAGAAAGGCGATCATGAGCGCAAAGCCCGCGATCATCAGCAAGTTGTTGTGCGGATCGAGCTGCGCCAGCGCAGCCAAAATCAGTGCCAACAGGGTTTGCGTCAGCAACAGCCACGCCCGCCGCCGCCCGATGGGCATCGGCACAAAACGATCGATCAGCGGTGCCCAGAGGAATTTCAGCGTGTACGGCAAGCCGGTGAGCGCAAACCAACCGATGGTGACAATGGAGATGTTTTCCACCGTCAACCAGGCTTGCAGGGTGCTCGACGACAACGGCAAAGGCAGGCCGGACGCAAAGCCCAACGGCAGCATCAGCCACAGGCGGCGGTCAAAACGTGGCGCTCGCAACCCCGACATCACCCGTTGTCCGGATGCAGGCGGCTATCCTCACGCAGCAACTCCAACAGTGCCTGCATATCCTCCGGCACGGGCACCTCCCACGCCATCAATTCGCCGCTCGCCGGGTGTTCCAGCTCCAGCCGCGTGGCATGCAGCGCCTGGCGACGAAAACCGCGCAGAGCCTCCACCAGCTCGGCCGAAGCACCTTTGGGCAGGCGCAGACGACCGCCGTAGTCCGGGTCACCGACCAGCGGCAGCTTGATATGTGACATATGCACGCGAATCTGGTGGGTGCGGCCGGTTTCGAGCTGCACGCGCAGCAGGGTGTGCTGGCGGAACTTCTCCGCAACACGGTAATGCGTGATCGCCTCGCGCCCGCTCTCGGTGACCGCCATGCGTGTGCGCTCACGCGGGTGGCGACCGATGGGCAGATCCACCGTACCGCCGGCCACCAACAGCCCTTGCGCCAGGGCGAGATATTCGCGGTGCATGTCGCGCTCGGAGAGCGCCTCGATCAGTGCCTTGTGCGCCGGCAGGGAACGCGCCACCACCAACAACCCGCTGGTGTCCTTGTCCAGGCGATGCACAATGCCCGCGCGCGGCAACTGGCGTAGTTCAGGAAAATGGAACAGCAGGGCATTCATCAACGTGCCCGTGGCATTGCCCGCCCCCGGATGCACCACCAAGCCCGCGGGCTTGTTGATGACGATGATGTGCTCATCGCTATACAGCACATCCAGCGGGATACTCTCCGGCGCCGCTTCGGTCTGCCGCTCCGGCTCGACCAGAAGCTCGATCACCTCCCCGCCCTCGACCAAGGTGCGCGGCGCAAGCCCCGTGGCGCCATTGACGCTGATCTTGCCATCTTTCAGCCAAGAGGTAAGGCGCGAGCGTGAATAATCCGGGAAGGCTTGGGCAATCGCCTGATCCAGTCGCATGCCACGCGCATCCAGCGGCAAGCTCGCACGCGAGCTGAGCTGAATGCCCACGCCTTCAGCTGGCTCATGCAGCGCATCGTCATCATCCATCAAGGGCAGCATTTCATTCATGCGCGCATGGTAGCAGCTTTTAGCTAGCGCCACGGCGAACGAGGCGCACGCGGAGCATGACATCGATGGCCTTTAAGGCTATGCTTCGCGCGCCATTGCGGATGTAGCTCAGTTGGATAGAGTACCGCCCTCCGAAGGCGGTGGTCGCTGGTTCGACTCCAGTCATCCGCACCAGATTCATCCCCCGTACACGCCAAGCTGCGATGCGATGTCATGTGCATCGCCCCATTGGGCTGCTATGCTCCAAGCACGCAAAAATGGAGACGATGACATGAGCATCACTTTGATCGTTTTTATTGCCCTGCTCGGCGCACTGGTACTGTACGGTATCCTGATCTACAACAATCTTGTTAGCCTCAAGCATGGGGTGACCAAGGCGTGGTCGAACATCGACGTGTTGCTCAAGCAGCGCCACGACGAACTGCCCAAGCTGGTGGAAACCTGCCGTCAGTACATGAAATTCGAGCAAGAGACGCTGGAGCGGGTGATTCAGGCGCGCAGCCAGGTACAGAGCGCACGTGAGTCGCACGACATTCATGCGCTCGGCCAGGCAGAGGGCGCGTTGCGACTCGGGTTGGGTAACCTGTTTGCGCTGGCGGAGGATTACCCCGACCTCAAGGCCAACCAGACCTTTCAACATTTGCAAACGCGCATTTCAGGGCTGGAAAATGCCATCGCCGACCGTCGCGAGTTTTACAACGAAGCGGTGAATGCCAATAACGTGCGTATCGAGCAGTTTCCGGACATCATCATCGCGCGCAATTTCGGCTTCAAGTCGGCCGAGCTGCTGGAGTTCACCGAAGCTGAAAAAGCCGATGTCGATGTACGTGCCCTGTTTGCTGGCTAAGTAATGCCCGATTGGCTCACCGCCCTGATCGCTGCACTGCGTCACGAACCCGGCCTCGCCGTGCCTTTGCTTATGGCGGCGGGGTTTTCGCTGTTTGGATTCGACCGTTTTCTGCGCTTGCAGAAACGGCGACGCCTAATCGAGGACACGCCCACCTCGCGCATTCGCTCGGCCGCACAGGGCTATGTCGAGCTGGAAGGCTATGTCAAAGCACCGAATGAAAAGCCGCTCTACTCTCCCTTAACCCACACTGCGTGTGTCTGGTACCGCTTTGAGGTGGAAGAGCGGAACAAGGACGATCGCAGCACCACCAGCTGGTCAACCGTACGTAGCGGCACGAGCACACACCTCTTTCTGCTTGATGATCATACCGGGGAGTGTGTGGTTGATCCCGAGAAAGCCCTGGTGGAGCCCGCCTACAAGCGCGTATGGCAGGCGGGTGATTACCGCTACACCGAGGAATTGATCCTCCCCAATGAGCATCTTTACGCACTCGGCTGGCTGAAAAGTTACGACCCGATGCACGCCTCGCCCAACGAATGGATACGTGACACCATCGTGGCGTGGAAACATGATCCGCAGAAGCGGCGCGAATTTGACACCAATCGCGACGGTCAGCTTGATGCCGATGAGTTCGAAGCGCTGCGCAAAGCCGCGACCAATGCGGCCATGCAGGAATTCAACGCTGAAATGCTCGCACGCAGCGTGCAGGGGCAAACCCACCTACTCAACGCCGGCGATCCAAGCGGGCGCCCGCTGCTGCTCTCCTCACACCCCCAACGCATGCTCGCCAAGCGGCTACGCCTGCATGCCTGGCTCTGGTTGGGTGGTGCGCTGATCCTTCTCGGCGGCCTGCTTTATTTTGTCGTCCACGTACTGCCCAAAAACTACTAAACCCGCATGAAAATCGCCACCTGGAACGTCAACTCCCTGCGCGTGCGCCTGCCGCATGTGCTCGACTGGCTGCAAAGCACGCAGCCCGATGTGCTTGCGCTGCAAGAAATCAAACTGACCAACGACCTCTTTCCGCACGATGCTCTGCGCGAAGCAGGCTATACCTGCAGCGTTTCTGGTCAGCCCACCTACAATGGCGTGGCGGTGCTGGCGCGCGAACCGATGCACGAGGTGCTCACCGACATCCCGGGCTTTGATGACCCACAGCGCCGCGTGCTAGCCGCCACGGTCGGGGATACACGCGTCATTAACCTCTACGTGGTCAATGGCGAGGCCGTTGGCTCGGAAAAATACGCGTACAAGCTTGCCTGGCTGGACGCCTTGCACACCTGGCTGGCGGAGGAAATGCAACGCCACCCGCGCATGGTGGTGCTCGGTGACTTCAACATCGCCCCGGAGGATCGCGATGTGCATGACCCTGTCGCTTGGGCCGGCAAGATTCTCTGCTCGGATGCGGAGCGCGCCGCGCTGCAACGCTTGCAGGCACTGGGATTGAGCGATGTGTTTCGCCAATTTGACCAGGAGGATAAAACCTTCAGTTGGTGGGATTACCGCATGAACGGCTTCAAGCGCAACCTGGGGTTGCGCATCGATCTCATCCTCGCCAGCCCGTCCATGACCGAGGCCTGCAAGGCAAGCTGGGTGGACAAAACCCCTCGCGGTTGGGAGCGTCCATCCGATCACGCGCCGGTGATTGCCGAATTTGCCTGACGATGTGAAGCGCCAGTCAAGCAGCATCTTCGTTAAGTATTTCTGATAGGGCGTGTCACTTGTTTATCAACTTGCGCGCGCTATCCTCTGCGCCCTACTTTTGCAACGGAGCGTAGTGCATGAAGCGTATTGAAAACTTTTTGGAAAACAGCCTGTTCCAAAGCCGCTGGCTGATGGCGCCGGTGTATTTTGGCCTGGTGATTGCCATGGCCGTGCTGCTGTTCAAGTTCGGCAAGGAACTGCTGCACATGATTTTGCACATCGGCAGCGCCGACAGTGGCGAGATCATCGTCGGCGTGCTGACCCTGGTGGATGTGGCGCTGATCATGAACCTGCTGATCATCATCATTTTCAGCGGCTATGAAAACTTCGTCTCCAAGCTCGATCTGGACGACCACGAGGATCGCCCGGACTGGATGGGACACATTGGGTTTTCCGACCTGAAGATCAAGGTGATTGCCTCCATCGTCGCCATCTCGGGAATCGAGCTTTTGAAGGCGTTCATGCACGTCGATAACATCTCCGACCGCCATTTGGCCTGGATGATAGGCTTGCACGTCACCTTTGTCGTTTCGGGACTTGCTTTCGCGCTGATGGATCGCCTGGGCAGCAACGATCACTAAAAGGTCACATCGAAAAACTGTCACGAGCGGGCGGAGTGCAAGGAGCCCCGCAGCGAATCCCCGAGACATATCAAGTAGATAGGCGAGGGGTGAGTGAGGAAGCGACGCAGCAATTCGCTCGCGCAGTAGGTTTTTCGAAGTGGCCAAAAACAAAGCGGGGAACATTCCCCGCTTTATTCTTGGCGCGACAGACACGCATCACACCTTGCGATAAACCTCCGCGCCGGTTTCGACGAACTGCACGGCCTTCTCCTCCATCCCCTTTTTCAATGCCTCCTGTTCGTCCAGGCCGAGGCTTGCGGCATAGTCGCGCACGTCCTGGGTGATCTTCATCGAGCAGAAGTGCGGGCCGCACATGGAGCAGAAATGCGCCACTTTGGCGTTCTCCTGTGGCAGGGTTTCGTCGTGGTACTCGCGCGCGCGATCCGGGTCGAGGCCGAGGTTGAATTGGTCCTCCCAGCGGAACTCGAAGCG
>CAYOCG010000008.1:0-51193 GCA_964402435.1 uncultured Halothiobacillus sp.
CGCTCGGGAATCCCACCAGCTTTTACAGGCCGCGCATTCTGCGTGAACACATCATGAGCGTCAAGTTTGGTGCCGGCAGTGGGAATCGAACTCACGACCTACCGCTTACAAGGCGGTTGCACTACCGCTGTGCTATGCCGGCAACAGGTCGCGCATCATATGTCAATTTGACAGCCGGGGCAAGCACACCGTCACCTCTTGTTCTCGTTAACGGTCACTTGCTGGCCATTTAGGCGCATGGGGCTGCGCGTCCAGCATCAGTTTCAACCCATCCATGACCAAATTGGGTTGATGCTGCCATGCAGCAGCGGCCGGATCATACTCCAGGAGTATCGGCGCATCGCCCCCGCAAAGCAGCACCTGTGGCGTGTTACCCAGGCATTCGACGGCAACATCCAGGGCCTGACGCACCCCGCCGACCAGCATGCAGCGCACACCCGAGCTGATTGCGGGCAAAGTGGCGCTCTGCGGCAGACAACTTTGCTCTACGCCCTGCATGGAGTTCTCCCCAAGCAATGCCGTGTCGTGCGCGAGACTATGCAACATCATGCGCAGCCCAGGCATGATCCAGCCACCACGATGTACGCCCTGCGCGTCAAGCACATCCAGCGTGAGCGCCGTGCCCGCATCAATCACCACTACAGGATGCGCGTCACATGCCGCGCGTGCGGCGACCAGGGCAGCAAAACGATCTACGCCAAAACGCTGCGGATCGGTGTATTGGATTTCCACACCGCAGCATGCGCGCTGACTGAACAGACGCACAGGCTGGCGCTGCGGCCATAGCTTATGCAGCAACGCGAGGAGTTGCTCAACACGGTGCTCGCTGGCCACGCTGCCAAATGCCACTTGATCGGGCACACCGAGCGCCCGCCACTGCTGTTCGAGCTCAAGCAACTGACCAGGTTCTGCGTGTGATATGGCGCCTTGCAAGCCTGCCGCAGACCATTTGAGGCGTGTATTGCCCACATCGATCAGCAAGTTCATGATTGATCAACCCAACGCTCGGTGCGCACACTCACTTCGGCGGAGTGGCATAGTCGTTCTCCATCAGCCACTTTGACTCGCAAGGCGCCGTTTCGATCGATACCTTGCGCCAAACCCTGCCAGATCGCACCCGTTGCCTCCCGTACATGCACCGTGCGCTCGCGCAGCGCATCCCACTGTGCAAAGTACATTTGCCAATCCTCATCGCGTGACTGCACCACTTGATGCATGTGTTGCAATAAGCGCCGCAAGAGATGGTCACGACCGGGCAGACGCGCGCCAAGCATGTCCTGCAGACTGACCGTTGCCCCAAGATGTTCACGGCGGGCACGAAGATAGTTCACGCCCACACCGATCACCACGCCGGACGGGCTACTTTCGATCAGGATGCCGGCGAGTTTTTGCTCGCGCCACAGTAGATCATTCGGCCATTTGATGCGTATGTCACGGACACCGACGCTGCGTAGAGCCGCTGCCAACGCCACAGCAATACGCAGTGGCAGAGCATCGCGCTTGATGTGCATGCAAGCGGGCACGGCCAGACTGAAATTCAAACCACACCCCAAACCCTGCTCCCAGCGGCGCGCCATGCGGCCGCGACCGGCGAATTGATACTCGGCACTGATCACTCGTGGACGTTGCAAGCCCTCGGCCAGACATTGCAAGGCCAGGTCATTGCTTGAACCTAAGGAGAAATGCACCTCGACGTCTCGCGCGGTTTTAATTGCGCTCAATGGCTGCAAACAACGCACGCCACGATAAGCGTCCAGCTGCAAAGGCGCACCCATGCGCATCAACCGTTGCACCAAGTTCTTGGTGGATTGCGCAGGGCGATGCAGTTCAGCGCGCAACTGAGCGAGCGCCACCCAACGACCGGGTACGCAGCGTGTCAGGATCAAACGCCACACACGCGCTGCGTCAGACTGCTCACGCCGCATATCGGCTACAGATTCGACCAACGAGCACGCCGCGCAAGACTCGCTGAGCAAGCATCGGCCTGAGGCACAAGGCGTGCCGTCGTGGCGGGTGGCGCATCCAATGTCAGCTCCAGACGCAACAACGCATCGCGGCGGAAGACATGCAGCACAAGAGTATCGCCCGGCACATGCCGACGCAGCAGCGGGTCCATTTGCGCATGCTTGATGCGCATATCATTCACGGCCACCAGTTCATCACGCGGAGCAAGTCCCGCACGCTCGGCAGCCTGTCCACGATAGACCGTGCCCACGCGCGCCTCGCCGCGCTCACCGGCGCGCAGCTCGGCACCCAGGGACGGCAACTCGCTTGCGGGCACAAACTCAAGTTGCAAGCCCAACGCGGCGGCGGCGCGCTGCAAGGGCAACTCCGCGCAACCGCGCAGCCCCGCCTCAAGCACATCCGCCACATCCACCCCCGTCGTTTGCACCAACCAGGCATCGAGGCGCTCCGGCACGCCCACGCCCTGCCGCGCAAAGTCACGCCACAGGGCGCGCATGACATCATCCAAGGTGACCTGATCCTGACTGCGCTCACGCAACGCCATGTCCAGCACCCAAGCGAACAGCGCACCCTTGGTGTAGTAGCTGATACTGGCGTTGGGCGTGTTTTCGTCAGCTTTATACAACCGTGTCCAAGCGGTGAGACTGGCGTATTCCAGAGTCAAACGCTCACGCCCCGGGGCGCGCTGCACCCGACTAATGGTGCTGGCGAGGGCAGCGAGATACTGTTCCAGCGAGATCAAGCCGGCACGTAGCAGCAGCAGATCATCGTAATAACTGGTAAAACCCTCAAACAGCCACAACAGGCGCGTGTAAGCCTCAGCGGAAAGGGGCAATGCGCCAGCGGCATTCGCCATCAGTGCCGCCGGGCGAATGCGTTTGACCAGCCATGCATGCAGGTACTCGTGCGCGCACAAACCAAGAAATTCACGGTAGGCCGCCGAACGTTCGCCATCATGCACGCACGGAAAATGCTCCAGTCGGCACAGCAGCGCCGTGCCCTGCGCGTGTTCCAGCCCACCGTAACCGTCCGCAGTGATTAAAGCGAGAAACTGGTATCGCTCAAATGGCAACGCCTGCTCGGCAAACAACGCAGCCGCAGCCTCACAGGCTCGTGCCAGATCATGCAGCAAACGCGTCTCATCAAACGTCACCGCCCCCAACCAAGCAAAGCTGTGCTCCACGCCGCGCACACAGAAGGCGCGCTGCTGCACGTTGCCCACCGCCAAAGGCGCATCGAGCAAAGCTTCGACATTTGCGGCGCGGTATTGACCGTAACCCGCCGTATTCACCTTCACCGGCTCAAGCATACTCAGCGCGCGCCAACCCCGCGCCCAGGGCGAGGACGAAGAGGCAAGCTCGACCACGCAGGGCAGATACTCCAACCCGCGCGGATACAGCCACAACGCGGCAGCGTCGGCGAAACCCCACAGCGTATCCAGATGCGCCGTGCGCACCGAAAGCTCATGCGCATGCACGCGCCAGCGCACGTGCAACGCGCCTGCACACAGTGCTGCGCGCCAGGTTTGTTTGTCCACCCAGGTCAACGCCACGGGCGCGCCAGTCCCATCCGATGCCTCGATCTGGGTGATATGCCGCGCATGATCGCGCACCATGTAGCTGCCGGGCGTCCAGGCGGCCATCACCAGCACTTGCCCCTGCGGATCGGGCTGCGGCACCGTCAGTTGCAGCACATATTCGCGTGCCGCCGGGTCAAAATCGGTGAGTTGGTAGTGCAGCATCAAGCCTTGTCCGCAGGAAACCCGGCATCCACCACGTCCTGCCCGAGCAGGGACTCATCGAAGGACGAATCCGCCACCATCAGGTGATGCCCCGCTGGGTGAACGCGGCGGTGCTTGATTTCGTCGGCATGCGCGTCACGCACGGGCCCGACCTTGACGCTGAAATGCAGGGTTTTACCCGCCAGCGGATGGTTGCCGTCCAAGGTAACGGTGTCATCATCGAAAGCCGCAATGCAGAACTCCATGCGACCTTCCGGCCCTTGGGCTTGCACCAGATGCCCCACCTCGACCACCACCTCATTACTCAGGCTGGCGCGCGGCACCTGGATCACCCCGGCAGGCTCATGCGCGCCGTAGGCTTCCTCAGGTGGCACGCTGACTTCAAAGGCATCGCCTTCGCTGCGACCCTCCAGCGCGCGCTCCAAGCCAAGGATCAAGTTGCCGTAGCCATGCAAATAAGCAAACGCATCGTCATGCGGCGTTGCATCCAGCACCTGCCCCTGGTCATCGCGCAGGGTGTATTGAATCATCACCACCTTGTCTTTGCTTACCACCATCATCCACCTCCAATCTGAGCATTAACCCAGCCAACCATGCCATAGCGGCAAAGTCAGCAAACTCAACAACGTCGACAGCGTCGCTGCCGTCGCATACAGCCCCGTATCCAATCCGTAGCGATCACAGAGCACAAGCCCGAGCACCATCACCGGCATCCCTGCCTCCAGCACCACCGCGGTAAGCAGGGGCGGCTCCAAGCCCAGCGCACGCCCAGCCAGCATGACCAACACGGGCGCCACAGCCAACTGAATCAACAACACCGGAGTCACCCGCGCCAAAGCCGCAGGCTTGAGCGCATCCAGGCGCAGCCCCATGCCCAATGCAATCAACATCAGCGGCACCACGCCCGCCCCCAAGCGATCGAGCACGCCGCGCAAAACGTCGGGAAAAGGTATTGCCGAAAGATTGAGCACAATCGCCAGCAATGCCGCCCACAATGCCGGCACTTTGAACAACGCCTGCCACCAGGGCAACTGCACCTCACCCTCTTGTGCCTTACCGTAATACACCGCCAGGGCGATGCCGACGCTCAGCAGCAACGGCGTGCAGGCGAACAGGTCATACTGCACCGCCACGGCGCGCCCCATGTCGCCATACAAGGATTCAAGCACCGGCAGGCCAAGATAAGTGGCATTGGGAAACGAAGCGGCCAGCAGCAGGGCACCTTTTTGCGCGCGGCTCAAAGGCATCAAGCGTGCAACCCCGGCCATCAGCCCCATGCTCATCAGCACACCGAACGCGGCCAAGCCGGCAATGTGCAGACTCTCCACCCCGAGGGGTGCACGCCACAACACGGCCAACACCAAGGCAGGCAGCAGTACGTAATACACCAGGGTAGTGAGTGCGCCGCGCGCCTTACTCGCCTCCCAGCCGCCGGGGCTAGCCCATTGCCACCACAGGCCAATCAGCACCATGGCCGCCATTTGCGCAATCACCAGCGCCATGCACTACTCCGCACTGGACAGTGCTGGGTTTAATGCCGCACGCACCTGCTGTATGTCCACCGCGCGCGCATGTGCCAGCAAATCATGCAGTGCAGCCTCAGATAGCCCGCCGGGCTGGGCATACAGCACCACCCCCTCGCGCACCATGATCAGGTGTGGAATCGAGCGCACGGCGAACTGTGCCGCCAGCGCTGGCTCGGCATCGACATTGATCTTGCCGAACAGCACATCGTCATAGTCCTCGGCGACTTCGGCAAACAGCGGCGCAAACGCATTGCACGGGCCGCACCACGGCGCCCAAAAAGCAATCACCACCAGCTCATGGGTCGTCAGTGCGCGCTCCAACCCTGCCTGATCGAAATGCTGCACCCGGCTCATGATGTTTTCGCGCGCAGCGCCGCCAGCAGACGCTCATGCGCACCACCGAAACTGCCATTACTCATCAGCACCACCTGATCGCCGGGGCGCGCCTGCGCCGCAAGATCCTCCACCATGTGTGCCACATCCCCGCCCACCCAGGCGGGGCATGCCAGCGCGTCGGCCACGGCGTGCAGATCAAATCCTGCATCCTCGGGCTGGAACAGCCATACCGCATCTGCCGCCGCCAATGAAGGCGCAAGGGTTGCCGCATGCACCCCCATGCGCATGGTGTTTGAGCGCGGATCCAGCGCCACCAACAAGCGTGCACCCGGCAATCGTGCGCGCAAACCGGCCAGCGTGGTATGCACTGCGGTGGGGTGGTGGGCGAAATCGTCGTACACCGTGACACCTGCCACCGTGCCGCGCACTTCCAGGCGACGCTTCACACCACGGAATTCAGCCAGTGCAGCCATACCCACCGCCACCGGCACGCCGGCATGACGTGCCGCCGCCAACGCCGCCAGCGCGTTGTGCATATTGTGTTCGCCCAGCTGCGACCACGCGACCACCCCCTGCACCACGCCGTCCACGCACACCTCAAAACGCGAACCATCCGCGGCATGCTCGCCCAGCGACCATTGCCCGCCTGCACCAAACGACGCCTGCGGCGTCCAGCAGCCACGCGCCAAAACCGCATCCAAGGCGGCATCCGCCTGCGGTTTGATGATCAGGCCGCTTGGCGGAATCATGCGCACCAGATGATGAAACTGCGTTTGAATCGCCGCCAGATCAGGGAAAATGTCGGCATGGTCGTATTCCAGGTTATTCAGCACCACCGTGCGCGGGCGGTAATGCACGAACTTGGAACGTTTGTCGAAAAACGCTGTGTCGTACTCATCCGCCTCGATGACAAAAAACGCTCCACCGCCCAAGCGCGCTGAGCAGCCAAAATTATTGGGCACGCCGCCGATCAGAAACCCGGGATTCAGCCCGGCATATTCCAGAATCCAGGCCAGCATGGAACTGGTGGTGGTTTTACCATGCGTGCCCGCCACCGCCAGCACCCAGCGCCCTTGTAAGATGTGTCGCCCCAACCACTCGGGCCCCGAGGTGTAGCGCATACCGCGATCCAGCATCGCTTCAGTGATCGGCATGCCGCGGCGCATGACATTACCCACCACCACTTCCGCTTCCAGGCCATCCAGCTGCGCCGGGTCATAGCCCTCGACCCAAGGAATCTGCGCTGCCTCTAATTGCTCGCGCATCGGCGAATACACCTGACGATCCGCCCCACTGACCGTAAAGCCAGCCGCTTTGGCCAACTGCGCCAATCCGCCCATGAAGGTGCCGGCAATGCCGAGGATATGGATGACACTCATGTGGATGTCTCCGCAAAAAACAGCACGGCGATGCTCAAGCTGGAGAGCAGGAAAAACAAAAATGCCAGCCCAAGCCCCGCACCGGCACCAATCTCCAACGCACGGCGCAACACCTGCCCCTGCGCGACGAGGTTCCACAGCAACACCAGCAGCAAGCCCACCTGCGGCAGCGACATCTCTGTACCCAGTTCCTCGGGCATCGCCTCCAGCAGCGGCCATGACACCAGGGTGAATACCAGACTGACACCGAGCATGGCGGTGTAGGTTTGCACGAAGCGCTCAGGAAACTCTCGCCAGCGCAACACAAGCCAAACAAAGGCGGCCAGCATTAGCGCATCCACCGCTGCTTGCGCCATGCCCTGCAGAAAGCCGTCTTCACTCATGAAAATCAGCCCGCCGGCGAAAAGATAGGCCGCAGCCAATCCCCAGAGCAGGCGCGGTTCCGCCGGCACATCCTCCGGGCTCGTGCGCAACACGCATAATCCTAAAATTTGGCGCAACAGCTGCATGCAATACCGTCCTCAGAAACAACAATGCCCGGCTTGCATGGCAAACCGGGCGTGATTATGCGTGCGTCAGCCAGTGGATGCCAACGAAGTGTTTATCCTACCTCACCGCACTTCAGATTGCCTGGCACAGCGATATCGATGAAACGCGGATGCGGCAGATTGAGCTCACTCATTTTTTTCTCGAATGCCGCACGATCAAGACCGACGACGTAGGGATTGATCGACTTCTCCTGCCCCACCGTGCTCACATGCCGTCCGTTGTAGTCATGCGCCGGATAGACCAAGGTATCGTCCGGGAAGGCGAGCAGCTTTTGCAGGCTGTCGTACATTTTCAGCGCGCAGCCCTGCTGAAAATCGGTGCGCCCACAGGCGTCGATGAGCAGGGTGTCGCCCGTGAACAGACAGTTACGCCAGTGGTAGCTGGTGCAGCCGTCCGTATGCCCGGGGGTACACAAGGCGCGAATGACCTCGTTGCCAAAAGCGAGCACGTCGCCCTCGCCGAGCAGGATGTCCGCACAATCCAGTTGCGTGCCGGCGCCCGCGACGAACTTCGCCCCCGTGGCATGGCGCAGCTTGCCACCGCCGGTGATGTGATCCGCATGCACATGCGTCTCAAGAATGTAATTGAGCTTCACATTCATCTCGCGCAACACGGCAAGATCACGTTCGGTTTGTTCCAGCACCGGGTCGATCATCACCGCATCGCGCGTCACCGGATCGGCCAAAAGATAGGTGTAGGTCCAAGTATTGGCATCAAATAGCTGACGAAACAAAATCATCGCGTACTCCACCGACTTATGCTTAACGGCGTGCAGCATACACAACGCGCCCTTAAAACCAATGAGACAAGACCTCATGGACGGTACGGATTGCGCAACAAGCTCTTGCTGTTGCAACGCATGAGAACATTGCCGTCACACGGCTTTTTCCCTATTGTCGTGACACACAAGAGCAACTGCGAACGAGCAAACCGTGTCATCTCTCCCCCTGCTGCAACACCTCGGCCTGGCGCTGGCCATCGGTCTGTTGATCGGTGCCGAGCGCGGGTGGCAGGCACGTGAACGTTCAGACGGTCGCCGTGTTGCCGGCATTCGCACCTTTGGCTTGAGCGCCTTGAGCGGGGGGCTGGTCGGCGTGCTCAGCACTTCGCTCGGCACACTGTTCGCCGCTTTCGGGCTTCTCAGTTTTGCCGGTTTGGTCATGGTCGGCTATTGGTTGGATAACAACCGCGAAAGCGGCGAAACCGATCGCGGCATGACCACCGAAGTCGCCCTGCTGAGCAGCTTTATCCTCGGCATGTTGGCCACACTCGGCCAACCGCTGGTGGCGGCGATCAGCGCGGTGGTGATCACAACGCTGTTAAGCCTCAAGCCGCAATTGCACCAAGGATTACAGCGACTTTCGCCCGACGAGGTCAGCGCCACGGTCAAGTTCCTGCTGATCTCCGTGGTCATGCTGCCGTTGTTACCCAACCAAGGCTTCGGGCCGTGGCAGGCGTTCAACCCCTATGTGGCCTGGTGGATGGTGGTGTTGGTCTCCGGCCTGTCCTTTGCCGGCTACATCGCCATCAAACTCGCCGGTGAACGGCACGGTATTCTGCTGGCCAGCGTGCTAGGCGGCCTGGTTTCCTCCACTGTCACCACGCTCAGCCTTGCGCAGCACGCACGTGCGCAACGCTTCTGCCCGGCGTTGCTCGCCGCGGGTATTCTGGCGACTTCCAGCATCATGTTCCTGCGCGTCATCATTGAAGCAGGCGTCATCAACCCTGCCTTGCTGGGTAGCCTGATCTTGCCCATGTTGCTGATGAGCGCGGTGCATTTTTTTGGCGCCTGGTGGCTGTGGCGCAGCAGCCGCATGCGTATCGAAAACCCCGCATTGCATGCAGGCAGCACACTCAACAACCCCTTCGAGCTAGGCAGCGCACTCAAGTTTGGCCTGCTGCTCAGCCTGATTCTGGTACTGTCCGTCGCCGCGCGCGAGTACTTCGGCGATACTGGCCTCTACCTGCTCGCCCTGATCAGTGGCCTTGCCGATGTGGACGCGCTCACCCTTGCCGCAGCACGTATGAGCCTGAATCAGCTTTCGATGGATGCCGCGCGCAATGCGATTGTCATCGCCACGCTCACCAACACGGCAGTCAAATTGGCACTCGCCTGGAGCATTGGCGGCACCGCGCTGGGTCAGCGCGTCGGTGTCTTTGTCCTGCTGGCCACCGTGCTCGCTGCCCTCAGTCTTTTGTTTTGAAACCCACTTTGCATGCACAACGACCCTCGTCTCGCACTCATCACGCCCTGGCTTTGCAGCCTGAACCTCGCGCCCCGCACGCTCGAACCGGCATCCGCCGACGCCAGTTTCCGCCGCTACTTTCGCGTAACACTGCACGATGGCAGCACGCGCATCGTCATGGACGCGCCACCGCAGCATGAAGACATGCGCCCGTTCATCCATATCGCCCAGCGTCTGCTCGCGCACGGCGTGCCTGTGCCGAAGATTCATGCCGCTGACCTGACACAAGGCTTGATGCTGCTGGATGACTTCGGCGCCACGCATCTGCTCGCTGCGCTGCGCGCTTCACCTGAAGCAGCGCAATCACTCTACCCCGCCGCCTTGCACGTCTTACGCACCTTGCGCACCACCGACACCCAAGACTTGCCGCGCTACGACGCCGAACGCCTGACCACGGAGATGCGGCTCTTCGATACCTGGTACCTGCGCAAGCATTTGAACATCGAACCCTCCCCCGCTGACTTGGCTCTGCTGGAAGACGTGTACGCCCGCCTGACGGCGCGTGCTTTGGCGCAAACCCAGGGCTTCGTGCACCGCGACTACCACAGCCGCAACCTGATGCTGATCGACCACACCACCCTCGGCATCCTCGATTTTCAGGACGCCGTGCATGGGCCAATCACCTACGACCTCGCCTCCCTGCTGCGCGACAGCTACATCGCCTGGCCGGAGACACAGACCGAAACCTGGCTGCACAGTGAATACCAATTCCTGCACGATCAAGGCACGATCAACACCGATTGGCCAACATTCAAAACCGATTTCGACTGGATGAGCGCACAACGCCACCTCAAAGTCCTCGGCATCTTCGCCCGCCTGCACCACCGTGACGGCAAGAGCGGCTACCTTGCCGACCTGCCGCTCACCCTGCGCAACCTGCACCAGAGCCTCGCCCCCTATCCTGAATTTGCCGAGTTTATCGGCTGGCTCAACCAGCACGGCTGCGCCCACCCATGAGCACGCACATGAAAGCCATGATTCTTGCCGCCGGCGAAGGCCGCCGCATGCGTCCTTTGACCCTGCACACCCCCAAGCCCCTGCTCAGCGTGCGCGGCATACCGCTCATCGAGCATCACATCCGCCGCCTGGTGGACGAGGGCTTTGACGACATCATCATCAACACCGCCTACCTTGGCACACATATTCACCGCGCCCTGGGCGATGGCACGCGCTTTGGCGCCCGTTTTTGCTACTCCCACGAGGGCGATGTCCCCCTAGAAACTGCCGGCGGCATCCGTCGCGCACTCCCCCTGCTCGGCCAACAACCATTTATCGTCGTCAACGCCGACATCTGGTGCGACTTTCCGTTTGCCCAACTGCGCCACGCGCCGCCAGCGCTGGCTCATCTGGTGCTGGTCAACAACCCTGAGCAGCACCCCAAAGGTGATTTCGTGCTGCACCAAGGCCAAGTAAGCAACCCCGACGGCACGCAACCCACCCTGACCTATGCCGGCATCGCCCGCCTCGATCCCGCCCTCTTCGCCGGCCTGCCTCCAGGCGCCCAGCCGCTGGCGCCCCTTTTGCGCAGCGCTGCCGATCAAGGCCAGCTTGGCGGCGAGCATTACCGCGGCACATGGCAAGACATCGGCACACCGGAGCGGCTAGAGGCTTTGAACTTGGAGTGCGAGTGACTGTTAAATATGAACAGAAGTCATCCTACGTTCGCACCTGTTGTTTCGGCCTATTTTCTTTCAAACAGTGAATTTTACGATCATGTTCGACGGGTGCGCTTGGCACTTAAAAACGCAACGTGGCAAAAAATTTTTGGGTGATGTAGTTTTCTCTCTGGCAACCCCCACTACATCTTTATCTACCCCAGAAAAACAATGAGATACACTACAGCGGTACGAGTTGTGCATGTTATTTGTAGAAATTTATAGAAATATAGATACTTGACAAGGTGCTTGTTTAAATTTCACACATCTCAATCATCGTCATCGGAGTTGCTATGCATAATAATGTAAAGGCGGTTGGTTACTCATCCATAGGGTTAGCGTTCGTACTGGCTTTCGCTGGGTACTTTTTGCCTACGGGCTATGCTCAAGACCTAGTGATCGGCATCACTGGAACATTTCTCGGCCTCGGTATTGCGGTTATAGCCGTCAACTACTTTCTTGGCGCTTCCGATAGAAAGGCTGCGGCAGCACCTCTCCTTAAATTGATTTTTCCGAATATGTATGAGATCAATAACGTACTTCTTGTTGATCTTTGGAACGATCATTTTGGTATCGACGAAGCAAAGAGGCTCCTTGAAATTTATAAGAGCAATCGAAGGAATCCCAAGGCATTCTCACCTGAGCAGCGAGACCGAATACACGCATGCATTCTCACTAAGAAAACCGAGCTACTGCAAGTTCATGCACTGCTCGGAGAACAGTTAAAGGAACTATCCACACTTGTCGGTTGGAGTTTTGATTCAACGATCGTTGCCGCTGCACTTGAGGCCAGGTTGAATTTCGTGGCATTTCAGAAATACATTGATTCAGCGGAAACAGAAGACAAATACAAGTTGATTGAGGCGTATATCGATAGCCTTGCAGCGGCGAAAAAAGTCGTCGAGCGACTGACACAGCATCTTGGTATTGCATCGCAAAATTGGCAGTCCGATGTATAACCCTGCGGTCCACTGGACGCTGCGCGATAAAGCCGCGCAGCGCCGGTGACCTCCACGTTGGGTGCCATCTGTTCAGCTTGACACTTGAACGTCGGTTATTTCCGCTATCCAAAGTCTGTCGCCTTATAGTCGTCATTTGTGGACAATCCCAGCCTGATAAATTAGGGCTTGTACCAATGGGGTCAGACTCGATTGACTCTGTTTGCTCGCTTTTAGTCACCCCAAAAACCAAACCGGGCACAGCCAAAATGTGTACCCGGTTTTGTTGAGAGTGCAAAGTTGTTTGGGGTTGTAGCGTGCTGTCGGGTTTCTAGGAAAATCAGCGAGTTATTGACTACACCGAACAGCAAAAAACAAGCGTTAGCGCTTCATCGCGTCCCAAAATTCGTTGTTTGACTTGGTTTTTACCAGGCGGTCGATGAGGAATTCCATGGCCTCCAGCTCGCCCATGTTGTGCAAGAATTTGCGCAGAATCCACATTTTTTGCAGCTCCTCCACGTCAGTGAGCAACTCTTCGCGGCGCGTGCCGGAGCGGTTGATGTCGATGGCGGGATAGACACGCTTTTCGGCAATCTTGCGGTTGAGGTGCACTTCGCTGTTGCCGGTGCCTTTGAATTCCTCGTAGATCACCTCGTCCATCTTCGAGCCAGTGTCGATCAACGCGGTGGCGATGATGGTCAGGCTGCCGCCTTCTTCCACCTGACGCGCCGCGCCGAAGAAGCGCTTGGGCTTTTGCAGGGCGTAGGCGTCCACACCACCGGTGAGCACTTTGCCCGAGGATGGCTGCACGATGTTGTAGGCGCGCGCCAGGCGGGTGATGGAGTCAAGCAGGATCACCACGTCGCGCTTGTGCTCCACCAGGCGCTTGGCCTTGTCGATCACCAGTTCGGCCACCTGCACATGGCGCGTGGCCGGTTCGTCGAAGGTGGAGGCAACCACTTCGCCGCGCACGGTGCGCTGCATTTCGGTCACTTCTTCCGGGCGCTCGTCGATGAGCAGCACGATCAGATAGCACTCGGGGTGGTTGGTGGTGATGCTCTGCGCAATGTTCTGCAGCATCATGGTCTTGCCCGCTTTGGGCGGGGCGATGATCAGCGCACGCTGGCCTTTGCCCATGGGGGCGACGATGTCGATGACACGTGCAGTCAGATCCTCAGTGCTGCCGTTGCCGCGCTCCATGCGCAGGCGCTTTTCCGGGTGCAGCGGGGTGAGGTTTTCAAACAGCACCTTGCCCTTGGTGTTTTCCGGCGGCTCGAAGTTGATGGTATCGACCTTGGCCAGCGCGAAGTAACGCTCGCCCTCTTTCGGCGGGCGCACCTGACCGGCGACGGTATCGCCGGTTTGCAGGCCAAAGCGGCGGATCTGGCTGGGGGAAACGTAAATGTCGTCCGGCCCTGCGAGGTAGGAATCATCGGGCGTACGCAAAAAACCAAAACCATCGGCGAGGATTTCCAGCACGCCTTCGGTGGTGATGGGCTCGCCGTTTTTCGCCAGCGCCTTGAGGATGACAAACAGCAGGTCTTGCTTGCGCGCGCGCGCAATGTTTTCCAGACCAAGGCTTTCGGCGAGCGCAAACAGCTCAGGGGCGGGTTTTTTCTTGAGTTCGAGAAGATTCATGCTCAGCAGGGGGAATAGAAAAAAGGGAACCAGTATGCGGTGGAACTATGGGGGAATGAATGCACCGTGGGCGATCAGCCGTGGCAGAGAGGCACACGCTCGCGTAAGGTTTTGATGCAGCAGGAGTTCAGCGCGTAGAACACATCGCAGAAGGAGCTTGGGCAAAGGGGAACTGTCGTTGCTGCCAACACGGTTTGACGGTTGGTTGGGACAGCCTTTGGCGAAAAGCATGCGCAAACTAGCATGGCGCAAAGCCTATGTCTAGCGTGCACGGCAAACAAAAACGCCAAGGCACGTTTTGCGTTGACCTTGGCGTTGGATGCACACTGCGCTGAGTCCAGCGCGATGTTCGGCTTTGCAAATCAGAGCTGGCCGTCGAGGAAGCTTGCCAGTTGCGACTTGGACAGCGCGCCAACCTTGGTGGCGGCAACGGCACCGTTTTTGAACAGCATCAGGGTGGGGATGCCGCGAATGCCGTACTTCGGCGGGGTGCCCGGGTTTTCGTCGATATTCAGCTTGGCGACTTTGACGCGGCCGGCGTATTCCTTGGCAATTTCGTCGAGGATCGGGGCGATCATGCGGCACGGGCCACACCACTCGGCCCAGTAGTCCACCAACACCGGCAGGTCGCTTTGCAAAACGTCGGCTTCAAAGCTGGCGTCGCTCAGGTAAACAATATTCTCGCTCATGGAATTCTCCTCTTGAGGGGATGGATCAATCGACGCCGCGAGGCAAACGATGGCGCACGATTGTGCTGCCGCCCGCCGTGCTTTGCAAGCTTATGAGCTTTTGCTTATGCGTCATAAACAAAGCCCGGGCGGGCATTCGATCTCCATGGCAAGCGGCAGGTGATCAGAGTGATCCACCTGCAACACTTGAGCCTGATGCACGCGCAGATTGGGGGAGAGCAGCACATAATCAATCATGCGGTTGGGGCGCCAACTGGGGAAGGTGTGCAGCTCCTGTTCGGGCAAGATCAAATTGGCACGCTGCTGCAACATGCGCAGTTCGGGTGCATGCGGCTGGCAGTTGAAATCGCCCATCAGCACGGCGTGCGGCTCAGCGTGCAGCAGGTCGGCGACATAGGCCAGTTGCTTGTGCCGCGCGCCGCGACTGAGGGCAAGATGCACCACAGCCACGGCCAGTCGCCCTGCCCCCTGGCCAAAATGCGCCAGCATGACACCGCGACCGGGAATAATGCCCGGCAGGGCGTGGTGTTGCACCTGCTGCGGCGTGAAGCGCGCTAGCAGGCCGAGGCTGTGCTTGGCGAGGTGGCCGAAGTCACGATTGGTCTGATGCTTCCAGTAAGGCAGCCCCGCCTGGCGCGCCAGATACTCGGTTTGATTGATGAACTGACTGCGCAGGCTGCCGGCATCGACTTCCTGCAAGCCGATGATGTCGTAATCGCGCAGGGTGGCGGCGATGGCATCGAGGTTACGCATGCGCCCCGGCGCGGGCAGCACATGCTTCCAGCTATTGCCGATGTAGTCGTGATAGCCGCGGCTTTGGATGCCGACCTGGATGTTGTAACTCAATAAGCGCAGTCGCTGGCCGTGCATCGCGCCACCTGATTACATTGGAGAAACCATCTCGCCCAGTCGGGCGGTCAGGCGCAGATTTTCGCTGTAATCCACCGGCACGTCGATGACGCACACCGCGTTGCTTGCCATGGCCTCGCGCAGCACGCTTTGCAGCGACATGCCGGGCTCGACGCGGTAGCCGCGTGCGCCGAACGATTCGGCGAGTTTGACGAAATCCGGATTGCCGAATTTGACGAACGCCGGGCGGCCAAACTGCGCCATCTGTTTCCACTCGATCAGGCCATAGCCGTTGTCATTCCAGATGAGCACGATGATCGGCGTGTTCAGGCGCACGGCGGTTTCCAACTCCTGCACGTTCATCAAAAAACCGCCATCGCCGGTGGCCGCGACCACGGTGCGCTCGGGACAGGCGAGTTTGGCGGCAATCGCCCCGGGCAGGGCAATGCCCATGCTGGCGAAACCGTTGGAGATCAGGCAGGTGTTGGGGTATTCGCAGCGGAACATGCGCGCCAACCACATCTTGTGCGCGCCCACGTCGGAGATGACGATGTCGTGCAAATCGAGCACGGTGCGCAGATCCCAGATCAGCTTTTGCGGCTTGAGCGGCCACACGGTGTCGTGGGCGTGCTCACTCATGTCCTTTTTCAGCAGATCACGCAGCGGGCGCATGGCCTGCCCTTGATGCGGCTTGGCGCGCAGCGCGATGCGCTCCAGCGACACGCCAATGTCGCCGAGCACTTCCAGCGTCACGCCGTAATGCGCGTCCACTTCGGCGGGGGGGTCGTCGATGTGCAGAATCTTGCGATCGCGCGTGGGGTGCCACAGATGCGGGTGGTATTCGACGATGTCATAGCCCACGGCGATGATCAGGTCGGCATGATCGAAACCTACGCCGACATAATCCTTGGCCTGCAAGCCGACGCTGCCCAGCGCCATAGGGTGTTTGAAAGGAATCACCCCCTTGGCCATGAAGGTGTTGGCCACGGGGATATTCATCTGCCCGGCAAATGCGGTCAGCGCCTCATGCGCCCGCGCACGCACCACGCCGTGCCCGGCGAGGATGATCGGGTTTTTCGCCTGCGAGATCAGCTCAGCCGCAGCCTTGACCGTGTGCTCGGTCGGCCCGGGCGGCTGACCCTCTACAGCAGGCAATGGCGCGCCCTGCGCCGGCATCTCGGCAATGTTTTCCGGCAACTCGATGAACGCCGCACCCGGCTTGGCCGCCTGCGCCAGCTTGAACGCCTTGCGCACGGTTTCCGGCACGGTCTCGGGCGTGAGCACGCGCGTAGCGTATTTGCTGATTGGGCGAAACATCTCCACCAGATCGAGCACCTGGTGCGATTCTTTGTGCAGACGCGTGGTGGAGGCTTGCCCAGCAATCGCCACCAGTGGCGCGTGGTCCATATTGGCATCCGCCACGCCGGTGATCAGGTTGGTCGCCCCAGGACCAAGCGTGGCCAGACACACCCCGGCGCGCCCGGTGAGGCGACCATGCACGTCCGCCATGAACGCCGCGCCCTGCTCATGGCGCGTGGGAATGAAGCGGATGCGACTTTCCAGCAGCGCATCGAGCAGGTCGAGGTTCTCCTCACCCGGCACGCCGAAAATGGTGTCCACACCTTCGGCTTCCAGGCATTGAATGAAGAGTTGGGCGGTATTGAGCAAAGCGGCCATCCGTGTTGCAAGGTATGTGGGCAGTCTAGCAGATGGCTGCATGTGACCAAGCAGGCCGCAAACCATGCTTCAAGACGCCCTGCTCTGCCTTTGAGCCTGCCAATCTATCGAATTTTTAGTGTCTAAACGCTTATTTTTGGGCTTGATTGATCGAATTTTTCGATAGATTGTCCGCGCCACAGAAAAGCAGGGCAGAAAAAAGCCGCCCGCAGGCGGCATGCGCATGAGAGCAGGCAAGCGTCAGAAATTCGCCTGCTCCGCCTCGGTGTAAGCAAGGATGGTGTAATTGCCGATGTTTTCCTCAAAGCCCTTGGTCTGCCCCGCCCACTTTTTCACTCGCGGGTCGGAGAGCACCATGATCTTGGCCTGCTCCAGCGGTTTGCCTTTTTTCACGGCATCGACGCAACTGAAATAAATCCCCTCGAACAGCTCGCGGTTGTTTTTCAAGACATCCGCGCCGGGATTGCCATGCCCCGGCAGCCAAATCTTGGTCTTGGGTTGCAATTTTTGTAGCTCGTCAAAGGTTTTGAACGTGCCAAGATAGGAGCCGTCTTCCATGAAGGCAATGCGTCGATCCATGGCCACATCGCCGACATGCACGATCTGATCTTCCACGATCTGGAAGCAGACATCTGCCGGGGTGTGCGCGGTGCCCCAGTGCAGGCAACGGATGGTCACATCGCCGTACTTGAACTCATCACCATGCTTCACTTCTTTATTGGGCGCGGTGACGATGGTGCCGATGGTGGCGTTGTCGGTGGAGCGCTCCATCAGCTTGGACCAATACTCCCCCTGCCCGGTCTTGATCGCGGAAATGGTCAGCGGATGGGCATAAATCGGCACATCTTTATTGGCCTCAACAAAGGCATGATTCCCTAGCCAGTGGTCACCGTGATAGTGGGTATTGAACACGGCAATGATCGGCTTATCGGTCACTTTGCGAATCTGGCGCAGTGCCATTTCACCAATCTGCGTCGATGCGCCGGTGTCAATCAGCAACACACCTTCTTTACTGACCACGAAGGTGACATTGCTCATCATCCCCTGGTTTTTGGCGTTAGGGAAACCGTCGGGGGAGATCACCACATAAGTGTGCGCGCCAATCTTTTTCGCCGCGATATCTGGCACCGGCGGCTCCTTGACCACCATCTCCATCTCCTTGGCAAACGCCTGCAAGGGTGCCAACGCCGGCAGGCTCATGCCCCCCAAGGCCGCCATGCTGGCCACGGTACGCAAAAACTGACGTCGCCCTTGTGCATTCTGCTCGCTCATCACACCCCTCCTGTTTGCGTTATCTTGTTATGGCCTGTTGATTTTAGGCGTTACGCCCCGCGCAAGGTTCACGCAAGTTTTTTATGCTGCACACATAACGCTTATTGAGCTTGTGGCTTTATGCGCTTTGCGCCAAGCTAGAACCATGTCGAATTGCACGCACCATGCCGCATGTCAGGCACAACTCTTACAGCACGCGGAAGACGTCTGTCAGCGCCGCGGTGCGCGCCTGACCGCGTTGCGTCGACGCGTCTTGCACATGATCGGTGCCAGTCATTCCGCGGTGAAGGCCTATGAGTTGATCGCGCGGCTTTCCACCGAAGACCATCAGGTCAAACCACCCACGGTGTACCGCACCTTGGATTTTTTGCTTGCCCAGGGTCTGATTCATCGCGTGGATAGTCTGAACGCCTTTGTAAGCTGTTCACACCCGCAAGTCACTCACGAAGCGCGTTTGTTGATCTGCGATGCCTGCGGCACCATCCTGGAACTCGACGACGACGCCATGGATCACGCCATGCAACACGCCATTGCGGCCACCGGCTTCAAACCTGCGCGCACCCACCTGGAAATTCACGGCCTCTGCGCCAACTGCCAAACAACCTCATGAGCCTCGACCCCAAATTGATCGCGCAATGGCGCCAAGACAACCGCATCGAAACCACTTTGGCTGGCCTGCCGATGCGCTTTGACACCACATGGGGATTATTTTCGCCGCGCGAGATCGACAGCGGTAGCTGGCTGTTGCTCAAACAATTCGAGGACGGTGAAATCCCACTATCAACATCCGATGACATCCTCGACATCGGTTGCGGCTACGGCCCGTTGGGCACCACCCTCGCCAAGCTCGCCCCGCAAGGCCGCACGCTGATGGTGGATAAAGACTTCGTCGCCGTGGACTACACACGCAAAAACATCGCCCTCAACGGCGTGCGCAATGCCGAGGCCATGCTGAGCAATGGACTGGCGCACATTCCTGCCGGGCAGATGTTTGATGTCATCGTCTCCAACGTGCCGGCCAAAGTGGGCAAGGAAATGCTCTACATTCTGCTCGACGATGCGCAAAAACGTCTCAAGCCAGGCGGGCGCATCGTGCTGGTGACCATCTCCGGCCTACGCGAATTTTTCAAACGCACCCTGATGGAAACCTTCGGCAATTACAGCAAAATCAAGCAGGGCAAGGACTACACTGTGAGCATGGCAACCCAACTGTGAATCGAAAACAACACAAGTGAAAGTATCTGATTTGCTGAGATTATTGGAGAAAGACGGCTGGTTCGTTGTGCGCCAACGAGGTAGTCATCGACAACTGCATCATCCCGCAAAATCAGGTACCGTCACCGTCGCGGGAAAACCAAGCATTGATGTACCTCCCGGGACACTAAACAGCGTACTCAAACAGGCCGGACTCAAGGAGTGATCACATGAAATTCATGGTCATTATCGAACAAGGGGCAACGAGCTATGGCGCATCAGTGCCTGACTTGCCTGGGTGTGTTGCTGTGGGAGAGACCGAAGCCGAGGTGCTGGAGTTGATTGAGGAAGCCATCCAGCTTCATTTACAAGATCTACAAGCCAGCGGACAACCCTTCCCCACCCCAAAATCCAAAAGCACAATCGTCGATGTTCCCCTGGCCGCGTGATGAGCCATTCGAAAACATCTGCAACTATTCCCACTCCAACCTGCATGAGGTGATGTATGGAACACGGCTTTCACCCCCTTGGCGAACTGTTCGACCAACTCGGCCTGCCGAGTGATGCGGCATCGATTGACGCCTTCATCGCTAAGCACTGCCCGCTGAACTACGAAATCGCTCTGGCCGATGCACCGTTCTGGACCACGGCACAGGCGCAATTCATCCGCGAGGCACTGGAAGAAGATGCCGACTGGGCGGAGGCCGTCGATCACCTCGACGCGCTGCTGCGTTAAATCATGTGGCTGCCCAGCCTGGCCATCCTTGGTGGCCTGTTGCTTCTAGTGTGGAGCGCGGATCGTTTCATTGACGGTGCCGCCGCAGCAGCTCGGCATTTTGGCATGCCCAGTCTTTTGATCGGCATCGTGGTGATTGGCTTTGGCACCTCCGCGCCTGAGCTTGCCATCTCCGCCATCTCTGCGCTCAACGGCAGTCCAGGTCTGGCGCTGGGCAATGCCTACGGTTCGAACATTGCCAACATCGGCCTGATTCTGGGGCTCACCGCGCTCCTCATGCCGATTGCCGTGCAATCTGGCATCTTGCGTAAGGAGTTGCCACTGTTACTCGGTGCCACCCTGCTGGCCGGGGTGCAGTTGCTCGACGGTGAAATCAGTCGACTGGATGCCGTTGTCCTGCTCGTCGCATTTCTCGCCCTGATGGGCTGGATGGTATGGCAGGGTCTGCAACAGCGCGACGATGCTTTAGGCAGCGAAGTGGAACAGGAGCTGACCGAGCAAAGCATGCCGCTGCCCAAGGCGCTGTTCTGGCTGGCGCTTGGCTTGGTGCTGCTGATCGTCAGCTCGCGCATTCTGGTGTGGGGCGCAGTGGAAATCGCCAGCGCGCTCGGCGTCAGTGATCTGATCATTGGCCTGACCATCGTTGCCATTGGCACATCCCTGCCTGAACTGGCGTCATCCATTATTGCCGTGCGCAAGGGCGAACAAGACCTGGCGCTGGGCAACGTCATTGGTTCTAATTTGTTTAACGTGCTTGCCGTGGTCGGCGTGGCGGGATTGATCATGCCCATGCCCGTACCCCACGAAATCCTCTGGCGTGATTGGCTGGTCATGTTTGGCTTTACCCTCGCCCTGTTTATCTTCAGCTACGGCTTTCGCGCCGCAGGACGCATCAACCGCCTCGAAGGCGGTGTGCTGCTCGGCGGCTTTGCCGCCTACCTCGGCTACCTTGCCTTGAGCACGCTTGGCGCATGAGTGGGCGCATGAGTGCCTGCCGAGCGCACTGCGCCGCCTGCTGCATTGCTCCCTCCATCACCAGCCCCATCCCCGGCATGCCACAGGGCAAGCCGGCTGGGGTGCGCTGCGTGCAGCTCGATGCTGAGGATCGCTGCCGTCTATTCGGTCAGGCCGCACGCCCCGCCGTATGCGCTTCACTGCAGCCGAGCGACGAAATGTGCGGCACCACCCGCACCCACGCGCTGTATTTCCTCAGTCATCTGGAAGCGCTGACCGCGCCATCACCTGCATAGAGCCTTCGGGTAGAATGCAACTCTCTTGAACTCGGTGACCCCGCATGACCGCAGCCCTCTTTGATTCACACATCCCTCACCTGCCCCTCATCCACCGCGGCAAAGTACGCGACATCTACGCCGTGGATGCTCACCACCTGCTGATCGTCACCACCGATCGTCTGTCTGCGTTTGATGTGATTTTGCCCACGCCCATCCCCGGCAAAGGCGAGGTGCTGACGCAAACCGCGCTGTTCTGGTTCAAGCGATTTGAGAACCTGATTCCCAACCATCTGGCCACCGATCTGACGCTGGACGCAGTCATTCCGGACGCCAGCCTGCGCGCCGAACTCGCCCCGCGCAGCATGCTGGTGAAAAAACTCAAGGCACTGCCCGTGGAGGCGATCGCACGCGGCTATTTGATCGGCTCGGGCTGGAAAGACTACCAAGCCAATGGTGCCGTGTGTGGCATCCCCCTACCCGCAGGGTTGAAGCTAGCCGACAAACTGCCCAAGCCCATCTACACCCCATCGAGCAAAGCCGCCGTGGGCGAGCACGACGAAAACATCGACTTCGACGCCACGGTGCGCTTGCTCGGCGCCGATCTGGCCGCACAGGTGCGCGACATGACGCTGCGCATCTACCA
Organism: uncultured Halothiobacillus sp.; assembly: GCA_964402435.1. Lineage (GTDB taxonomy): Bacteria > Pseudomonadota > Gammaproteobacteria > Halothiobacillales > Halothiobacillaceae > Thiofaba. The sequence goes on from CAYOCG010000008.1 coordinate 22,266, forward strand.
AGAGGCGGCCGACTATGCACTCAGCCGTGGCATCATCATTGCCGACACCAAATTCGAGTTTGGCGTGGATGAGCACGGCACCCTGCACCTGATCGACGAGGCGCTCACACCCGATTCCTCGCGCTTCTGGCCGCAGGACAGCTATGCCCCGGGGCAGAGTCCGGAAAGCTTCGACAAGCAGTATGTGCGCGACTGGCTGGAAACGCTGGATTGGGACAAAACCCCACCCGGGCCTGAGCTGCCGCCGGACGTTGTCGCACGTACCGCTGCCAAATATCGCGAAGCCTTGCAACGCCTGACCGGCTGACAGCCTTTTCATGCGTCGCCTATTCATCACCGCCACCGACACCGGCGCGGGCAAAACCTACATCGCTTCGCGCCTTGCCGCCGCATTGCATGCGCAAGGCATGCGCGTCGCGGTACGCAAACCCGTCGAATCCGGCTGCGCGGAGCATGACGGCCTGCTCCTGCCGCAGGATGCGCTCGCCTTACAGCAGGCAGCGGGCGATTGGGAGGCGTTGACCACGATCTGCCCCTTTGCGCTACGTGACCCGCTGAGCCCGCCGCGTGCCGCACGGCGCATGAAGCGCAAGCTCTACCTTGCCGACATCGTTGCGGCCTGTCAGGCACCCGACGATGTAGACGTGCTCCTGATCGAAGGTGCCGGCGGGCTGTTTGCCCCCTTGGCGGAAGATGCGCTGAATGCCGATTTGGCGCGTGCGCTCGGCATCCACGCCCTGCTGGTGGTGCCCGATCGCCTAGGCGCCATCAACCAAGCGCTGCTCGGTATTCATGCGCTCACCCATTACGGCGTAGCGCTCCTGGGTACTGTGCTCAACCCCATCGAGGCTTCAGCGCACACCCCCGGCATGGACAACTTCGCCGATCTGCGCCTGTGGACCGGGGCACCCTTGCTGCGCCTGAGTCATCAAGGGGATGTCGAAGCATTGCTACCTTGGCTGGAATGCATCCCGCCTCAACCGCGGGCGCCCCAAGCATAACGCGCCTTGCTCACCTCAAGCTCCGGCGACACGGCGGGCGCAACGACGCCGGGTTTCTCCTGCGCAACCACACGTCCTCCGTCCAGCAAATTCAACGCATCCGACAGCTCCAGCGCCAACAGCACCAAGGTTTCGTTATCCACCTCGTGCGCACGGCTCAGCACCTCACGCGCATAATCCGCGTCCTGCGCCATGCGGAAAATATCCACGTTAAACCCACCCAAGCGGCGCGTCATGATCTTGAAACGCGCCAGTTTCTGCATGGTTGCGGCATCCATGATTGCACCTCGTGAAATGGCCTACTCTTCGCCTGATTCATGAAGCAAAGGGCGTGCCATAGAACCGTCCAGACGTGCAAAAAAGCGCTCATGAATGGCGTCATGCAAGGTACACAAGCGCAGTTGGATCTCATCGATCAGCGCAGGCAAGGCATCATCCTGCCCCACACTGTGCTCCACCTTGGGCAGCAGGCGCGCCACCTGACGTGTGGCACGCAAGGGGTCGGCCGGCTCGGGTAGATCGGCCAGGATGGCCTCGATGCTGTCGGTGCAATAGCGCAGCGCGCGCGGAAAGCGTGCATCGGTGAACAAAAAGTGCACTACGCGCTTGGGAGAGATGCGCACATCTTCATGCCGCCGGTACATCTGAAACGCACTCAGCGCCTTGAGGATGCTGATCCAGGTGGTTTCCATGCCCAGGCCGCCCGGGGTACTGGCCACCACGGCGCTGGAAATATCGACGATGCGCGAGGTCATGTCAGCGCGCTCCAGCATCACCCCCAAGCGCAAAAACTGGAAGGCAGCGTCATGGCTCATGGTTTCATTCAACACACCGGCGAGCATCAGACGCGCATCGATCACCTCGCGCAGCGCCGCGTGGCGACGTGAGCGCTCCATGGCGGCGGTCATCAGCGCCGGTGCGCGCAGATGCAGCGCGTTGAGTTGCTCCCACACCTCGCGCGGCAACACTTCGCGCAGCGAGCGTGCATTTTCCCGCGCCTGACGCAGACTCATCACGATCGACCCGGGATTCTCCGCGTCCAGCAGCAACAGGCGGCTGACTTCGCGCTCCGTCAGCTCACCCGGGTTGGGCAGCCCCATGACCCGTGCCAGCTGCCCCCACCCCAATTCGATGCCGGCGGGGGAGTCGATCAACACCTGGGTGGTGGCATTGACCAAGCGCGCCGTGTTTTCCGCTCGCTCGATTTGCCGCCCCATCCAGTAAAGATTTTCTGCCACTCTGGATAACATCACTCTCCCTCCCGGATCACCCAAGTGTCCTTGCTGCCGCCCCCCTGGCTGGAGTTGACCACGATGGAGCCTTCGCGCAAGGCCACTCGGGTCAGGCCGCCGGTGGTCACGCTCATTTCCCGCCCGTGCAGGATGAAGGGGCGCAGATCCACATGGCGCGGCGCAAGACCATCCCCCACCAGGGTGGGCACGGTGGACAAGGCCAACATCGGTTGTGCCATATAGTTGCGCGGCTCGGCACGAATGCGCTCGGCAAATTCAGCGCGCTCCGCCTCGCTGGCTTTGGGGCCGATCAACATGCCATAGCCGCCAGACTCATTCGCCGGCTTGACCACCAGCTCGTGCAAATGCTGCAGCACGTACTCACGGTGATCCTCACGCATGCACAGATAGCTTGGCACATTGGGCAAGATCGGCTCCTCGTTGAGGTAGAAGCGAATCATGTCCGGCACATAGGTGTACACGATCTTGTCATCCGCCACACCGGTGCCCGGCGCGTTGGCAATCGCCACCTTGCCCGCGCGCCAGGCACGCATCAGCCCGGGCACACCGAGCATGGAATCCGGGTGGAATACTTCGGGATCGATGAATTTGTCATCCACCCGGCGGTAGATCACATCCACCCGCCGCGCCCCGGCCACGGTGTGCATGGTGACCACGTCATGCTCATCCACACTCAAATCTGCGCCCTCGACCAGCGGCACGCCCATTTGCTGCGCAAGGTAGCTGTGCTCGAAATACGCCGAGTTGTAGATCCCCGGGGTAAGCACCACGATCACCGGACGTTCGGTGTCGCGCGGGCAGAGTGAGGCGAGCATCTCGTACAACCGGGTGGGATAGTCGTCCAGCGGCAGAATGCTCTGTTCGGCAAACAACTCCGGCAACAGACGTTTCATCAGACCACGGTTTTCCAGCATGTACGACACCCCGGAGGGCACGCGCAGATTGTCCTCCAGCACATAGATCGTGCCGTCGCTGTCGCGCACCAGGTCGCTGCCGCAGATGTGCGCCCAGGCACCGTAGCGCAGGCGCATGCCCTCGCAGGCAGGCAGGTAATTGGCCGAGCCTTCGAGCACCTCGGCAGGGAAAACGCCGGCGTGGATGATCTCGCGCGCGTTGTACACGTCCTCAATGAAATGATTGAGCGCGCGCAGGCGCTGCTTCAATCCGGCATCCACCTGCTGCCATTCGCGCTCAGCGATGATGCGCGGGATCAGATCAAACGGCCAGGCACGATCGATGTTGCCGGCATCGCTGTACACGGTGAAGGTGATCCCCATGGTGACGATGGCCGCATCCACCGCCTCGCGGCGCATGCGCAAATCATCCACGCTTTGCTGTTCTAGATGGGCACAGAGTTCGCGTGCCGTGGGGCGAGGTTGGCCGCTGGGATCGATCAGTTCGTCATAGAACCGGGTTAATGGATAGTTGTCGCAACGCATGAGCCTGTCCTCCTTGTGAGCAATCTAGCAAGGCTGAGGCCATAACCTCATGAAGATTGCGTGACAGTCTGCCCTCAAGGCAATTGGCGCAACACTTGATACACTCATGCCACTTACGCCCAAACGATGGAAGCCGCCCGATGACCTACTGTGTCGGTATTCATGTTCACGATGGCCTGGTATTCGCCAGCGACTCACGCACCAATGCGGGGTTCGACCACATCAGTAGTTACAGCAAGATGCACTGTTACCGCTATGCGGGCGATCGCATGTTCGTCCTGCTGGCTGCAGGCAATCTCGCCACCACGCAAGAAGTGGTCAAGCAATTGCACCAATTGAGTGCAGATGGTCGCCCCATCCTGTGCACCATGCCCAGCATGCACGCGGCGGTGGATTACGTCGCGCAGCTGAGCACCAATATTCAGCGTCAACAACAGGCACGCGACACCGCCAACACCAATTTTGAAGCCACCTTCATTTTTGGCGGCCAAATTCTCGGCCAAGCGCCCGAGCTGTACATGATCTACGCGCAAGGCAACTTCATCCACGAGCCGCCAGCGCACCCTTTCTTGCAAATTGGCGAAACCAAATACGGCAAGCCGATTCTCGACCGGGTCATTCAACCTGAAACCGACCTGGAAACCGCTGCGCGCTGCGCACTGGTTTCGATCAACTCCACCATCCGCAGCAACCTCACCGTCGGCCCGCCGGTCGAATTGCTCATCTTGCAGCGCGACATGATCGACACGCCCTATCGCGTCAAATTGACTGAGGATGACCCGTTCTATCGCGATCTGACAGAAAAGTGGGGCGCCGGTTTGTTGCGCGCCCTGGACGGCCTGCCACGCATCCCCTGGCAGCCCGGGCATGAGCAGGTACCCATGGGGCTGAGCGGAGAGTGCACCCCGCCGCCGATACCACCCGCCGCCACGTTCAACTGAACGATTGAGGCGACAAGCCCCATCATCCGCCTGTCATCGGTGAGTGCTGGAATGCTTCTTGCAGTGATGCAGTGAACCACATTCCGGAGCCCCGCCGATGAGTCTTTCGCTTTCCTTGCCGCGCTACGGCGACAAAATCAACTCGCCGATGTTCGAGGAATTCCTCGTTCGCCTGCTCGAAGAACGTGACCGTGTTGGCCTGACGCAGATGATCGGCGCAGTAGACGCGCTGATGATCACCGTCGATCCCGATCGCTCGGTCGGCTACGTCAACGAGCTGTGCCTGATGACGCCCTACCACTACCTGGTCACGCTGGAGAGCGAGCAGCACTACACCCATGTGCTACGCATCGACCTCGATTCGCCGGACCTGTTGGTGCGCGAAGTCAAAGACCCCAACATGCGCGGCATCTTCCGCTGCCTCAACGAGGTGTACCCGGTGGGCGCGACCAAGCCCAATTCGCGTTACATGGGCGAGATTTTCCGTGTAGAAAACCTGCATGAAGTGGTCGAGCTGCAAAAAGAGCGCGAGATCCGCTTCTTCAATCAAGAGCAGATCCGCAAGCTGGAACTGCCGGCCAACATGGCCATCGTCAAACCCTCACCCTACACGCACAACATCGTCGGCTACTGGGAGCGCCCGGAAAGCGAGCTGCGCGTGTACGCCCTGGGTCTTTCCAGCATTCGCGACGACATCCAACAAGCCTACGTCGAGGCCAAAAACCTGCAAGCCAAGCTCGGTCTGGATCAACTACTGCTGCCCATCGACCACCTCGCCACGCGCGTGTACAGCCAAAACCGCGAGGTCGCCATCCTCGAATACCTCACCCTGAGCAGCTACTACTACTGGGGCTCGTATGACATCGCGGATCAAAACTCATCGACCAACGTCACCAAAAGCGTGCACTACGAACGAGAAGCGAAAAGCCCGGCCAAGGTGTTCACTGCTGCCAACTACCCGTATTTCGTCAACCACCTGCTGAAGTTACCCTCGCCCACCGAAGCCTTCGTGCGCAATTTTGGCCCACGCCTGCACCATTTGGCGATCTCGGTAGCCGACGGCGAAACCCAAGGCATGCCCAACATCGACTATGCGGTCGAGGCACTCAAAGACTGCGGCAAGACATTCCTGCTGCAAGTCATCGGCTCCAAGGAAGAAGGACTGAAGCAGATCTTCTCCAGTGCCTCCGAGCACTCGGCGCTCATCGTCGAATACGTGCAGCGCTTTGGCGATTTCCAGGGCTTTTTCACCAAGGACAACGTCGCCGACCTGACCCACGCCGCCGGCGTGGAGGAAAGTCTGCGCGCGCTGGATGCCGGAGCCAAGGCGTAAAACCATTGCCCCCTGCTCGTGCCTGAAAACAGCAAAAACGCGAGTTAGACCTCGTCTGTTCGATAGATTCAGGCCATTTTCGGGCTTGATTGATCGAATTTTTCGATCAATCAAGTTCAGGGCGTCAAAGCAGGCGCGGTTTGCGGCGCAGATCGAGCGTATGCGGCATGTCACCCGCAATCTCCTCGGCGGGTGGCATCATCGGTCGCGGCATATCAGCATGCTGCACAACCCGCGCGCCCGAAGGTAGGAAACTGGGTGGCCAATTCACTGCGTCGTACACACCAATGGTGTGTCCGGCCGACTCGAAACGGTTGTGCCGCCGTGCCTCGGCGGCATTGGCATTGACCGGGAATTGATCGTAATTGCGCCCGCCCGGATGCACCACGTGGTAGGTGCAGCCGCCGATGCTTTTGTTGTTCCAGGTATCGATCAGGTCAAACACCAGTGGCGCGTGGATGCCAATGTTCGGGTGCAAGGCCGAGGGTGGCTGCCAGGCTCGGTAGCGCACGCCGCCCACCTGCTCGCCCTGCTGGGCAGTGGCTCGCAGCGGCACACGCCGGCCATTGCACGCCAGAATGTGCCGCCCCGGCGTCAAACCACGCACCATGACTTCGACCCGCTCCACAGAGGAATCGACATAGCGCGCCGTGCCCACCGCCGTCGCCTCCTCGCCGAGCACATGCCAAGGTTCGATGGCGGCACGCAGCACCAGCTCGACCTCACCGATTTGCACACGACCGTATTCCGGCAAACGAAACTCCAAAAAGCCTTCATACCATGTGCTCTCCACCGGCAGGCCGTGCTCGGTGAGGTCGGCGCAGATGTCTTTGAGATCTTCACGCAGGTAATGGCCGAGCATGAATTTGTCGTGCAAGAGGCTGCCCCAGCGCACCAACGGCTTGCGGTAAGGGGCGCGCCACAGGCGCAGCAGGATGGCGCGCACCAACAAGGCTTGCGCCAGCGCCATGCGCGGATGCGGCGGCATTTCAAAACCACGCAATTCAACCAGCCCCAAACGCCCCGTCGGGCCATCGGGCGAATACAGTTTGTCGATGCAGATTTCTGCACGGTGCGTGTTGCCGGTCAGGTCGGTGAGCAGGTGGCGCAACGCACGATCCACCTGCCAGGGCGCCACGTCGGGCTGCATGTCATCGATCAACCCCAGTGCAATCTCCAGCTCATACAAGCGATCATCACGCCCCTCATCCACGCGCGGCGCCTGACTGGTCGGGCCGATGAACAAGCCACTGAACAGGTAGGACAAGCTCGGATGATGCTGCCAGTACGTCACCAAACTGCGCAGAAGGTCCGGGCGACGCAAAAACGGGCTATCCGCCGGCGTCATGCCCCCCAAGGTCATGTGATTGCCGCCGCCCGTGCCGGTATGGCGCCCATCGAGCATGAATTTTTCTGCGGCAAGGCGTGATAAGCGCGCCTCCTCATACAATGCCTGCGTACGCTCGACCAGTGCTGACCAACTCGCGGACGGATGAATGTTGACTTCGATCACGCCCGGATCCGGGGTGACCAGCAGCTTTTCCATCCGCGCATCACTTGGTGGCGCATAGCCCTCGATCACCACCGGCAGCGCCAGTGCTTGCGCCGTGCGCTCAATGGCAGCAATCAGCGCCAAGGCGGGTTCAAGCTGGGTGAACGGCGGCAGGAACAGATGCAGCGCCCCGTGGCGAACTTCAAAGGCCAACGCCGTGTGCGGCACCTGCACCCAGGTGTCGCTCGCGGTCTGCGCATGAATCTCTGGATGTGTCGGCGGCGTATCCACACGGTGGCTGTAACGCACCGCGACTTCGCCATAGCGCAACGCATCGTCCACATCCGCCAACCCATTGGATGGCGCGTGAAAGTCCGGCAGGGGCTCGATGGGGGCAAAGCTGTCGCGCTCAGCGAGATCTTCGCGCAGCGCCTTGTCCACCCAAGGCAGGCTATCCAATGGCAGACGAAAGCCCAGCGGCGAGTCTCCCGGCATGAGCACCAGACGACCGCGGCGCAACGTCCACGGTCCGCTGGTGAAGCGTTGACTCACTGGATTGTAGGCCAGCGGCAACACCAAGCCGCGTGGCATATCCAAGCCGGCACTGATTTTTTCCAGCAAAGCACGACGTGCCTCTGCATCACGCTTGTCCGCGCCATCCACGACCCATTGCAGCGGCAGACGCGCCTCGTCCTGCATAAGCTGCAAGCCATCCTCGTAGGCTTCGCGCAAAAACTGCGTGGACAGCCCAAGCTCGGCGCATAACCGCTCAGCGAACGCACGCGCATGCTGCAAGGTATGCGCGTAGTCGCGCCCGGGCTCGGCCAACAGCGAAGGGTTGCGCCACACTGGCACGCCGTCCTTGCGCCAGTACAAACCCAGCGACCAGCGCGGCAAAGGCTCACCCGGGTACCACTTGCCCTGCGCGGTATGCAGCAGCGCACCCGGTGCGAAGCGATCACGCAGCCGACGCACCAGAACTTCAGCACGTTCGCGCTTGTGCGTGCCCAGGGCATCGGTGTTCCATTCCGCCGCCTCCATGTTCTCGATGGCGACAAAGGTTGGTTCACCGCCCTGGGTCAAACGCATATCCGACGCCTGCATGTCCGCATCCATCATCTCGCCAAGGCGCATCATGCGCGTCCACGCTTCATCGGTGTACGGTTTGGTGACCCGTGGCGTTTCCTTGATGCGCGTGACCTCGTTGGCAAAGGAGAACTCGACCTCGCAGGGCTCGGTGAAGCCATGAATCGGTGCGGCATCGCCGGGGAACGGCGTGCAGGCCAGAGGAATGTGCCCCTCGCTGGCAAACAATCCGGAGGTAGGATCCAGGCCAATCCAGCCGGCACCGGGCACATACACCTCGGCCCAGGCGTGCAAATCGGTGAAGTCCTTGGGCGTACCGGCCGGCCCCTCCAGCGGCGGCTCGTCGAGGGCAAGCTGCACCAGATAGCCCGACACAAAACGCGCCGCCAACCCGAGGTGCCGCGCCAACTGCACCAGAAGCCATGCACTGTCACGACACGAGCCGGTGCCTAGCGCCAGGGTTTCTTCGGGTGTTTGCACCCCGGGTTCCATGCGGATGTTGTAGCCGATCAGCTTTTGCACCTGCGTATTGAGCTCGACCAACTTGCTCACCGTGCGCACCGATGTACGGTCGATCGAAGCCAGCAAAGCCGCGAAACGCTCGCCAACCTTCACCTTTTCCAGATAAGGCACAAGCTGTATCGCCAATTCATCCTCATAGCTGAACGGCCAAAACTCGTATTCGTCCTGCACAAAGAAGTCGAACGGGTTGATGTCGGCCAGATCGGCAATCACTTCGACATCGATGCTGAGCGCTGTCGTCTTTTCGGGAAAATCCAGGCGCGCCACGTAGTTGCCAAATGGGTCTTGCTGCCAGTGGATGAAGTGCGTCTTCGGTTCGACCTTGAGGCTGTAAGCCTCGATCGGCGTGCGGCTGTGCGCCGCCGGCTTGAGGCGAACAAGATGCGTGCCAAGCTGGATCGGTCGGTCAAATTTGTAAACAGTGCGGTGCCGCAAGGCAACGTGAACGCTCATGGTGGAATCCTGTGGCTCTCTTTGCGCAAAGATAGTGCGTGGTCAATGTGTCACTGTCACTGCACGCACAATTCAGGCCATCTTGCATACCTCACGCAGACAACACGTCCGGGACGAAATCACGGCATAAAAAAAGCGACCCGAAGGTCGCTTTCCCAATGCAAACAAATCGATTAAGACTTACTTAACTTGCTGCTTCAGTGAGCCGGACTCGTAACGCTTGCGCATGTCGTCCAGGTTGATCGGCTTGATCTTGGAAGCCATGCCGGCGGCACCGAAGGCTTCAAAGCGTGCCTGGCAGATGCCAGACATGGCCTTGGTCGCTTCCTTGAGGAATTTGCGCGGGTCGAAGTTGGCCTTGTTCTCCGCCAGGTGCTTACGGATGGCACCGGTGGAGGCCATGCGCAGGTCGGTGTCGATGTTGACTTTGCGCACGCCGTACTTGATGCCTTCCACGATTTCTTCCACCGGCACGCCATAGGTCTGCCCCATGTCGCCGCCGTAGTTGTTGATGATTTCCAGCCAGTCTTCCGGCACAGAGGAAGAACCGTGCATGACCAAGTGCACACCGGGGATGCGCGCATGGATTTCCTTGACGCGGTCGATGCGCAGCACTTTGCCGGTAGGCTTCTGCGTGAACTTGTACGCACCGTGCGAGGTGCCAATGGCGATGGCGAGCGCGTCCACATCGGTATCACGCACGAATTGCGCCGCTTCTTCCGGATCGGTCAGCAGCATGGAGTGATCCAGCTCGCCGTCCGCACCGTGACCATCTTCTTCGCCCATCTTGCCGGTTTCCAGTGAACCCAGGCAGCCGAGCTCACCTTCTACGGACACACCACCGCTGTGCGCCACTTCGGCCACTTTGGCGGTGATACCGGCGTTGTACTCATAGGACGCCGGGGTTTTCATGTCGGCCATGAGTGAGCCGTCCATCATCACCGAGCTGAAGCCGGACTGGATGGCACGCAGGCACACGCCCAGATCCGAACCGTGATCCTGGTGCATGACCACCGGGATGTGCGGATACATTTCAACCGCTGCCGCCACCAGGTGACGCAGGAACGGCTCGCCCGCGTAAGAACGCGCGCCAGCAGAGCCTTGCAGGATCACGGGGCTGTCCACCTTGTCGGCGGCCTGCATGATGGCGTGGATCTGCTCCATGTTGTTGACGTTGAACGCCGGCATGCCATAGCTGTGCTCAGCCGCGTGATCCAGAAGCTGACGAAGGGTAATCAGAGCCATGAACTTCTCCTCTCTTTAAGTTGTAAGACAAAAACAAAACCCGCCTGAACGCAGGCAACAGATTACTCGGTTCCCGGCAGGTAGCCATCGCCGACGCGCATGATCTTCATCGCGTTGGTGCCGCCCATCTTGCCCACCAAGTCACCCTTGGTGATGATGACCAAATCATCGTTTTGCACCGATTTGACCTTACTCAAGGCATGAATCGCCATACGGTTGACCTCGGCATGATCCGTGGTGTCGTAATGGAAGAAAATCGGCACCACGCCACGGTAAATAGCCACACGACGCGCGGTCGCCTCACGACGGGTCAGGGCGTAAATCGGAATCGACGAATTGACGCGCGACATCCACAACGCCGTTGCGCCCGATTCGGTCAAGGCAATCAATGCGGACACGTCCATGTGGTTAGCAGCATACATGGCGGACAGGGCAATGGTTTCATCCACGCGCTCAAACTGCATATCCACCGGCGGGATATGCATTTTCGACTGGATCTGGCTTTCTGCGCGCGCACAAATATGCGCCATGGCTTGCACCACTTTGACCGGGAATTTACCCGCTGCGGTTTCACCAGAGAGCATCACCGCATCGGTACCATCCAGCACCGCGTTGGCCACATCGAACACCTCGGCGCGAGTGGGGATGGGATTGGTGATCATGGTTTCCATCATTTGTGTGGCCGTGATCACCGCGCGCTTGGCAAGACGTGCTTTGCGGATAAACGCCTTCTGCACCGCAGGCAACTCGGCATCACCGATTTCCACACCCAGATCGCCGCGCGCGATCATGATCACATCCGAGGCGTCGATGATCTCGTCGATCACCTGCACAGCTTCGGCGCGCTCCACTTTGGCGACGATCCCTGCCTCACTGCCTGCTGCCTTGAGCAGTTCACGCGCTTCATGCAGATCGGCTGCACAGCGCGGGAAGGATACGGCGATGTAATCCACACCGATATCTGCGGCTGTTTTGATGTCGGCACGATCTTTGGCGGTAATTGCCGGTGCCGACAAGCCGCCGCCTTGGCGGTTGATGCCTTTGTTGTTGGAAAGCGCGCCGCCAACGACTGTGGTGCAGTGGATTTCGCTGCCTGTGACCTTGTTGACGGTGAATACCAAGCGACCATCATCTAGGAGCAAGGTATCGCCTTCACGCACATCATCCACCAGTTGCTTGTAGGTCAGACCGACGCGCTCCTGATCGCCACCATCCTTGTCAAGCGCGGCATCAAAAATGAACGGCGCACCATCTTCAAGGAAAATTTTGCCATCCTTGAAACGGTCGATGCGGATTTTCGGCCCCTGCAAGTCACCCATGATGGCAACGTGCTTGCCCTGCCGCTTGGCGGCGTCACGCACCATGCGTGCACGGCGCGCATGATCTTCGGGCGAGCCATGTGAGAAATTCAGACGCACCATGTCCACGCCTGCCTGAATCAACTCCTCGATGATTTTTGGCTCGTCGGTTGCCGGCCCGAGGGTCGCAACAATTTTTGTACGTCGAATCATGAACAGAACTCTTGAACTAGAAAATGGGCGATCAGCCACCTCAGTGGTTGATCGCGTTGAGGCATCCAAGCCTCGTGCGACAAACGCTACAAACTCGGCTTTTCCCGAGCAACCATGGAAAAAAACCGGCGCGTTAGCACCGGTCTAAAACCCGATTAAGCCTTGGCGCGCTGCTCCAGCATGGCCACGGCAGGCAACACCTTGCCTTCGAGGTATTCGAGGAACGCACCACCGGCAGTGGAGATGTAGGATACCTTGTCGTAGATGTCGTATTTCTGAATCGCGGCAATGGTGTCACCGCCACCGGCCAGGGTGAACGCCGGGGTTGCGGCAATCGCTTCGGCAACCGCCTTGGTGCCTGCACCAAACTGATCGAACTCGAACACACCTACCGGGCCGTTCCACACCACGGTACCGGCCTTCATGATGATATCGACCAGTTCTTGGGCAGATTTTGGACCAATGTCGAAAATCATGTCATCGGCAGCCACGTCCTTGGCATCTTTCAACACCGCGGGTTCATTCGGGTCAAACTTCTTACCCACCACCACATCGACGGCCACCGGAATGGACGCGCCGCGCGCCGCCATTTTCTCCATCAACGCTTTAGCGGTCGGCACGAGATCGTCTTCACACAGCGACTTACCCACGTCATTGCCCACGGCCTTGAGGAAGGTGTTGGCGATACCGCCACCAACCACCAGTTGATCGACCTTCTCCGACAGCGATTCGAGCACGGTCAGCTTGGTGGACACTTTGGAGCCGCCGACAATCGCCACCATCGGGCGCGCCGGGTTGGCCAGAGCCTTTTGCAAGGCATCCAACTCTTCAACCAGCAGCAGACCTGCCGCAGCGACCGGAGCGAACTGTGCCACGCCGTAGGTCGAAGCTTCGGCGCGGTGCGCAGTACCGAATGCGTCCATGACAAACACATCGCACAGCGCGGCGTACTTCTTCGCCAGTGCTTCGTCGTTCTTCTTCTCGCCCTTGTTGAAACGGCAGTTTTCCAGCAGTACGACTTCACCTGCGGCAACATCAAAACCGCCATCCACCCAGTCACGGATCAGGCGCACGGTCTTGCCCAGCTTGGCGCCCATGTCATTGGCCACCGGCTGCAGGGAATTTTCTTCAGAGAACACACCTTCTTCCGGACGACCAAGGTGTGAGGTGACCATGACCTTGGCGCCTTTGTCGGCGCACAGCTTGATGGTCGCCATGGAGGCAGCGATACGCGCATCGGAAGTCACCTTGCCATCCTTGACCGGCACGTTGAGATCGGCACGAATCAGAACACGCTTACCGGCCAGATCAAGATCATTCACATTGATGACGGACATATCGCTCTCCTCATGTTTTCAAGTTTTCTGGCAAAGCCGAACACGACCTTGCCGCAAAACTCATACAACGGCACAGCGTGTGCTGTGCCGTCATTCGATCAGCCGATTAACCGGCGACGTGCTTGACCACACGCATCATGTTGCAGGTGTAGCCGTACTCGTTGTCATACCAGGAAACCACTTTGACGAAGGTCGGGTCGAGCATGATGCCCGCGCCGGCGTCGAAGATGGACGGTGCCGACACGCCACGGAAATCGGTGGAGACCACAGAGTCGGTGGTGTAGTTGAGCACGCCTTTCATTGCACCATTGGAGGCCGCCTTCATGGCATCGCAGATCGCCTCGTAGGTGGTTTCGGTGTTCAGCTCGCAGGTCAGATCAACCACAGAAACATCGGAGGTTGGCACACGGAACGCCATGCCGGTCAGCTTCTTGTTCAACGAGGGAATCACCTTGCCTACCGCCTTGGCCGCACCGGTGGATGACGGGATGATGTTTTCCAGAATGCCGCGGCCGCCGCGCCAGTCCTTGGAGGACGGGCCATCCACGGTTTTCTGTGTGGCAGTGGCAGCATGCACGGTGGTCATCAGGCCACGCTTGATGCCGAAGGCATCGTGCAGCACCTTGGCCACCGGTGCCAGGCAGTTAGTGGTGCAGGATGCAGCGGAAACAATCGCCTGACCAGCGTAGTCGGTGTGATTCACACCGTAAACGAACATCGGGGTGTCATCTTTGGAAGGCGCAGACTGCACCACTTTCTTCGCGCCGGCCTTGATGTGCGCTTCGCAGGATTCGGTGGTGAGGAAGAAGCCGGTGGATTCAACCACCAGATCCACACCCACTTCATCCCACTTCAGGTTGGCAGGATCACGCTCAGCGGTCAGGCGGATTTTCTTGCCGTTGACCACCATGAAGTTGCCTTCAACAGACACATCGCCCTTGAAACGGCCATGCACGGAGTCGTATTTGAGCATGTAGGCCAGGTAATCCGGCTCCAGCAGGTCGTTGATCGCTACCACTTCGATGTCCGCAAACTCGGCCTCTTGAGCCACTGCGCGGAACACCATACGACCGATACGACCAAAGCCGTTGATACCAATGCGAATTGCCATGTTTCTCTCCTGTTTGGATGTCATTTTCTAAATCTTGACGGCTGCACCCAGCAGCCGCGGTGCGCTGCGTCCGGCACTTAGCCGAGCACGCTCTCGCACGTCTGAACCACGTTTTCGACGGTGAAGCCAAATTCCTTGAACAGCTCACCTGCCGGTGCAGACTCACCGAAGGTATCGATGCCAACCACCGCGCCATCCAGCCCCACGTACTTGTGCCAGAAAGCGGTCACGCCGGCTTCGACAGCCACACGCTTCACGCCCGGAATCAGCACGGCATCACGATAGGCTTGATCCTGGGTGTCGAACACACAGGTCGAGGGCATGGACACCACGCGAATCGCCTTGCCCTTGGCAGCAAGTGCCTCGGCGGCATTCATCGCCAGCTCGACTTCAGAGCCGGTGGCAATCAGGATCAGATCCGGCTTACCGGCGCAGTCTTTGAGCACATAACCACCCTTCTCGATCAGCTTGACCTGCTCGGGCGTACGATCCATCGGCTTGAGGTTCTGACGCGAGAAGACCAGCGCAGTGGGACCATCCTTGCGCAGCATGGCCATTTTCCAGGACACAGCGGACTCGATGGCATCACAACCACGCCAGGTGTGGAAGCGCGGAATCATGCGCATGGTGGCAATCTGCTCGACCGGCTGGTGGGTCGGGCCATCTTCGCCCAGACCGATGGAGTCGTGGGTGTAGACGTAGATGGTCGGAATTTTCATCAGCGCGGACATACGCAGCGCGTTGCGCATGAACTCCATGAACATGAGGAAGGTCGCACCATAGACCTTGAAGCCACCATGCAACACCATGCCGTTCATCATGTGCGCCATACCGAACTCACGCACACCCCAAGAGATGTAGTTGCCGTTGGCGTTGTCATGATTGACCTTGACCGTGCCGGACCAGTTGGTCAGGTTGGAGCCCGTCAAGTCAGCGGAACCACCAAACATCTCCGGCAGCAGCGGCCCCATGGCTTCAATGGTGTTTTGTGATGCTTTGCGCGAGGCGATATTCGGCTTTTGCTCTTGCACATGAGCAATGAACTTGTCCATTTCTGCGGCAAAGTTGGCGGGCAATTCGCCTGCCATGCGGCGCTTGAACTCAGCAGCCAGCTCAGGGTGTTCCGCAGCATAGGCAGCAAAGCGGCTATTCCACTCGGCCTCAAGCTGCGCGCCCTTGGCTTTCTTGTCCCAGCCGGCATAGATTTCGGCAGGAATTTCAAACGGTGCGTGTGGCCACTTGAGGAATTCACGTGCGGCGGCGATTTCTTTGTCACCCAGTGGCGCACCGTGGCAGTCGTGTGTACCGCACAGGTTGGGCGCACCGAAGCCGATGATGGTGCGCGTGCAGATCAAGGTCGGCTTATCGGTCACCGCCTTGGCCGCATCGATCGCGGCGTTGACTGCATCAGCGTCATGGCCATCGACGTTGCGAATCACATGCCAGTTGTAAGACTCAAAACGCCCGGCGACATCACGCTCCATCCAGTCACCGATGTGTCCGTCGATGGAGATGTCGTTGTCATCCCAGAAGGCAATCAATTTACCCAACCCCAAGGTGCCGGCCATGGCAGCCGCTTCGTGGGACAGACCTTCCATCAGGCAGCCGTCGCCCATGAAGACGTAGGTGTGGTGATCAACGATGTTGTGCCCAGGACGGTTGAAGTGAGCGGCCAAGGTGCGCTCGGCAATCGCCATGCCTACCGCATTGGTGATGCCCTGCCCCAACGGGCCGGTGGTGGTTTCAATACCGTCGGCATAGCCATACTCCGGGTGACCTGCGGTCTTGGAGTGCAACTGGCGGAAGTTTTTGATGTCTTCCATGCCAAGGTCAAAGCCGGTGAGGTGCAGCAAGGAATAAATCAGCATCGAGCCGTGACCGTTGGACAGCACAAAACGGTCACGATCAACCCACTTCGCATTGGTCGGGTTGAATTTCATGTGGTCATTCCACAGCACTTCCGCGATATCCGCCATGCCCATCGGGGCTCCAGGATGACCGGATTTGGCCTTCTGTACGGCATCCATGCTCAACGCACGAATCGCATTGGCAAGCTCACGACGTGTAGGCATGCAGGGTTCTCCTCAAAAAGTAAAAAAACGAAATCTTGCGACTCATCGGTGATACCGCGCCGGCCTGCACACAAACACGCGCAAGCGCTACTTACCACGACACAACAGTTCAAATTTTTTGCATTCTGTATCTTTTCGACCTGCCGGGCAATATGGCGCAGACAGCCGTCGTTCCATCAACCGGCTTATTGCACGCCTCAAAACTTTTGCATGGACAGTAAAGATGGCTGCGATACATAGTCAAAGCAGATAAGGCACTCCCCACCCTAAAACATCAAAGGAGTCAGCATGCAACCCCACCCCAAGCGGCGTTCCATTCTTACCCTGGCAAGCGTGCTGCTCGCTGGCGTTTTATCAAGCGGCTCACTCAGCGCGGCGACATGGCGTTTTGCCGTGCCCCCTTTTCTGCCCAAAGCAGAAATGCAGAAACAGTACGCCCCCATGGTTGAGTACCTCGAAGCGTCCACCGGCGACAAATTTGAGCTGGTACTGAGCAACAATTACCTTTCGTTTTGGGATAGCGCCAAAAAAGGCAGTCCTTATGACTTGGTCATCGACAATGCGCCGATGATTGACTTTCGCGTACAACGTCAAGGCTTCAAAGTCTTGGCCAAAGTCACCGGCGTTATCAGCCAGTCGATCGTCACCAGCGAGAAAACCGGCATCTTTGAAGTCACCGAGCTTCTTGGCAAAAAGGTCGCGGTGATTGCCTCGCCTAATCTCAGCGCGCTCACCTTGTTCAAAATCTTCACCAACCCCATGCGTCAGCCGGACTTCGTTTACGCGGACGACGGGCGTCAAGCGATTAACATGGTCACCAACGGCCAAGCCGTCGCCGCCATCGTCCCCACGCCGATCGCCATCCAATTCCCAAACTTGAACACCGTGACCACCACCGAGCAGATCCCACACTTGGCCGTCGCTGCCGCGCCGAGCATGCCCGCGGAGACGCAAAACAAGGTGCAAAAAGCCCTGCTCGCCGCCGACCAGAGCGAGCTTGGCAAGAAAGCCCTGGCTGCGTTGAACACCACGCGTTTCGAGCCTGCCAGCAATGCGCTGTACAGCGGTTATGCCAAGTGGCTTGAAGGCACCTTTGGCTATTGATTCCTGAATCGTTTATCGCTTTGCACGACACCCAGGGCGCTGCTCCTCGCGCGACGCTCGTGATGTGTCAAACGCAGATCCAAGAAGACGGAGCGTTACAGTCAAGACTGCATGCAAGCGGACTCTTGCGTTATGATCTAGCAACCATACCGTCTGCGCTCACCATCTGAGCACGAGGAGTCCCGCTTGAAACTCAATTACCTATTCACCTCGGAATCCGTCTCCGAGGGACATCCCGACAAAATTGCCGACCAGATTTCCGATGCCGTGCTCGACGCCATCCTTGAGCAGGATAAGGACGCACGCGTTGCCTGTGAAACCCTGGTCAAAACCGGCTTCGTGGTGCTCGCTGGCGAAGTGACCACCTCGGCATGGGTCGATCTGGATGATCTGGTGCGTAAGGTCATTGTCGATATTGGCTATGACAGATCAGAAATCGGCTTTGATGGTCACACCTGCGGTGTGCTTTCGGCCATCGGCAAGCAATCTTCCGATATTGCCCAGGGTGTGGATCGAGAGGTGGACGAAAATCAGGGCGCGGGCGACCAAGGCTTGATGTTCGGTTTTGCCTGTAACGAGACCGACGTCCTCATGCCAGCACCGCTCACCTACGCGCATCGCTTGGTTAAGCGTCAGGCGGAAGTGCGCAAGAGCGGCAAACTCAACTGGTTACGTCCAGATGCGAAAAGCCAGATCACCGTGCGTTATCAGGACGGCAAACCGGCAGGTATCGATGCCGTGGTGCTCTCCACCCAGCACCATCCTGGCGTGAGCCCGCGCGACCTGCACGAGGCAGTGATGGAAGAAATCATCAAACCGGTGCTGCCCGCCGAGTGGTTGCACAAGGACACCAAGTACCACATCAACCCCACCGGTCAGTTCATCATCGGCGGCCCAATGGGGGATTGCGGCCTGACCGGGCGCAAAATCATCGTCGATACCTACGGCGGCATGGGGCGTCACGGTGGCGGTGCATTCTCCGGCAAGGACCCCTCCAAGGTGGATCGTTCGGCGGCGTATGCCGGTCGTTATGTCGCCAAGAATGTGGTTGCCGCCGGCCTTGCCGAGCGATGCGAGATTCAGGTGTCCTATGCCATCGGCGTGGCTGAACCGACCTCCATCACCGTGGATACCTTCGGCACAGGCAAGATCGACGATGAGCGCATTGCCGCCATCATCCGCGAGGTTTTTGACTTGCGCCCCTATGGCATCATCAAGATGCTGGATTTGGTGCGCCCGATCTACCAGCAAACCGCCGCATACGGTCACTTTGGCCGCGAAGAGGCGGCATTCACCTGGGAGCGCACCGACAAGGCTGCTGCCTTGCGCGACGCAGCCGGTTTGTAAACCAATCATCCCCATCCACCGAGGGGCGTTGCAGCAGAGCGTGGCTCTGTCAGGCTCGGTGGATGGCACCCTTCATGCAACGGCGCCCATCCCCCATCGTGTTGAGGAGAACGTTGCATGTCTTTTACCGATTACAAAGTCGCTGACATCACGCTGGCCGATTTTGGCCGCAAGGAGATCCGCATTGCGGAAACCGAGATGCCCGCGCTCATGGCCATTCGCCGCAAATATCAGGCGAGCCAACCACTCAAGGGTGCGCGCATCGTCGGCAGCCTGCACATGACCATTCAAACCGCCGTGTTGATCGAAACACTGGTCGACCTCGGTGCCTCAGTGCGTTGGTCATCGTGCAATATTTTCTCGACCCAAGATCATGCCGCAGCAGCCATCGCCGCCGCAGGCATTCCGGTATTCGCCTGGAAAGGCGAAACCGAGGAGGAATACTGGTGGTGCATCGAGCAGACCATTACCGGGCCTGATGGTTGGACGCCGAACCTGATTCTGGACGACGGCGGCGACCTGACCGGGCAAATTCACCAAAAACACGCTCACCTGTTGAGTGGCATCCACGGTGTATCTGAAGAGACCACCACCGGAGTACACCGCCTGTGGGAGATGCTCAAGGCAGGGGAACTGAAGGTTCCCGCCATCAATGTCAATGATGCGGTCACCAAATCTAAAAACGACAACAAATACGGTTGCCGTCATTCACTCAACGACGCGATCAAGCGCGCCACCGATCATCTGCTCTCGGGCAAGCAGGCATTGGTGATTGGTTACGGTGATGTGGGCAAGGGTTCGGCCGCATCCTTGCGCCAGGAAGGCATGATCGTCAAGGTCAGTGAGATCGACCCGATCTGCGCCATGCAGGCATGTATGGATGGGTACGAGCTGGTTTCTCCCTACCTCAACGGTATCAATGACGGCAGCGATGCCTGTGTTGATCGTGCGCTGCTCGGCAAAATCGATCTGATTGTCACCACCACAGGCAATGTCAATGTGTGTGATGCCCCCATGCTCAAGGCACTGAAAAAAGGCGCTGTAGTGTGCAACATCGGCCATTTCGATAACGAAATCGACACGGCCTACATGCGCCAGCATTGGGCGTGGGAAGAAATCAAGCCGCAGGTGCATAAGGTGTACCGCGATGCAGCGGCAGGCCAGACGCCGAATCCTGCCAGCCCCGATTATCTGATCCTGCTTTCTGAAGGGCGTTTGGTGAATCTGGGCAACGCCACTGGCCACCCGAGCCGCATCATGGATGGCTCGTTTGCCAACCAGGTGCTGGCACAGATGCACCTCTTTGCCACCAAGTTTGCCGATCTGCCGGCTGCGGACAAGGCGGCGCGTATTCGCGTTGATGTGCTGCCCAAGAGCCTGGACGAAGAAGTGGCGCGTTACATGGTGGAAGGCTTTGGCGGCGTGCTCACCCGCATGACGCCCACCCAGGCCGAGTACCTCGGCGTCCCCATCGAGGGTCCTTACAAGCCCGAAAGTTATCGTTATTGAGGTCAGCACAATGCGCGGCGCAGGCGGCACATCCGGTGGCATTGGCGAGTTTTTACTCGGCTTTGCCATGGCCATTGGCGGCGGCTACATGCTGCTGCAAAAGGTCACGGTAACCTCCGGCGGCTGGTACCTGTGGGGTGTCAATGCCTTTGGCTTGACCCTCATTCCCTTTATGCTCGGAGCGGGTTTGTTGTTTTACAACGGCAAATCGCGCACCGGCTGGCTGCTGCTGTTTGCCAGTTTGGTGATGATTGTCGCCGGCATCCTGATGAATCTGCGCATCTATTTCGAGCACAGTAGCCTGTTCGATACGCTGATGATCCTGGCGCTGCTGGCCGGCGGGCTTGGCCTGCTGGCGCGTTCGCTCAAGCCCCACGGAGGCTAAATACCATGCATCCCACAGCGCAGATGTCCTGCGAATTCTTCCCCCCCAAGTCCGAGGAGGGTGCCGCCAAATTGCGCGCCACGTGGCAGGCACTCAAAGTGCTCAATCCGGTTTATTTCTCGGTGACCTATGGTGCCGGCGGCTCCACCCAGGAGCGCAGCTTTGCCACGGTGGCGGAAATTCAGCGTGATTCTGGCGTGCCTGCCGCACCGCATCTTTCCTGCATCGGCTCCACTCGCGCGCAGATTCGTAGCATTCTGGACGATTACAAAGCACAAGGCATTCGACGTATTGTCGCCCTGCGCGGTGATTTGCCCTCCGGCATGCGCGACCCCGGCGAGCTGCACTACGCCAATGAGCTGGTCGCGTTCATTCGCGAACAGACTGGCGACTGGTTTCATATCGAAGTAGCGGCCTACCCCGAGTTCCATCCTCAGGCCAGTTCATCACTGGCCGATCTGGACGCCTTCCAGCGCAAGGTGGAGGCGGGTGCAGATGCCGCGATCACACAATATTTTTACAACGTCGATGCCTATCTGCGCTTTGTCAACGAATGTCTGGATCGCGGCATCAACATTCCCATCGTGCCCGGCATCATGCCAATCACCAACTACGCACAACTCGCGCGCTTCTCCGATGCCTGTGGCGCAGAAATCCCGCGCTGGCTGCGTAAACGCCTGGAGAGCTTTGGCGATGATCTGGAAAGCTTGCGCGCTTTCGGCCTGGATGTGGTCACCGAGCTGTGCGAGCAACTGCTCGAAGCCGGCGCGCCGGGATTGCACTTTTACAGCATGAACCAAGTTGAGCCGACACTGAGCCTATGGCGAAACCTTGCTTCACATCTGCGTGCTGACATCGAAATTTAAGCGTTTCCTGCCTACACTCACCACACGCCCAAGACGAGGATGATCGGATGACTGAGTTTGCCCTGGTTCTGTTGTTGGTCGCGATTGCGTTCATTTTTGCCGGTGTTAAAACCGTACCCCAAGGCAGCGAGTGGACGGTGGAGCGTTTTGGCCGCTACACCAAAAGCCTCACCCCGGGGCTGAACCTCATCATTCCCTTCATCGACATCATCGGTCGCAAGATGAACATGATGGAGCAGGTGATGGACGTGCCCTCGCAGGAGGTCATCACCCAAGACAACGCCATGGTGAAAGCCGATGGCGTGGTGTACTTCCAAGTCCTGGATGCCGCGCGTGCGGCGTATGAGGTGCATAACCTGGAATACGCCATTCTCAACCTGACGATGACCAACATCCGTACCGTGATGGGCTCCATGTCACTGGATGAGCTGCTCTCCAAGCGTGATGAGATCAATGGCCGCCTGCTCGCTGTGGTGGATGAGGCCACCTCGCCATGGGGGGTGAAGATCACCCGTATCGAGATCAAGGACATCACCCCACCCAAAGATCTGGTGGAATCCATGGCGCGGCAGATGAAGGCCGAGCGTGACAAGCGTGCAGCAATCCTTGAAGCGGAGGGTCTGCGCCAGGCCGCCATTCTCAAGGCCGATGGTGACAAGCAGGCGCAAATTCTCAAAGCAGAAGGCGAGAAGGAAGCCGCATTCCGCGAGGCGGAAGCACGCGAGCGTTTGGCATTGGCGGAGGCCAATGCTACCCGCTCGGTGAGCGAGGCGATTGCCACCGGCAATATGCAGGCAATCAACTATTTCGTTGCCACCAAGTACATCGAAGCCTTCCAGGCCGTGGCCACCGCACCCAACCAGAAGGTCATCATGCTGCCGGTGGAAGCCACCGGCATCCTCGGCTCGCTGGAAGGTATCGGCCAACTGGCGAAGGAAACGTTCCTCAAGCCTGAAACATCGACTCAAACCCAGACGCCAAGTTCAGCAAGCCCCCGCCCTGCATGGACGGAGCGCGCTCAAGCCAGTCTCGGTGACGCTTCTTCATCGAGCAATCCCTACGCACGAGGCTAAATGATGGAAGCTTCTGGCTGGGTGATGACCTTCTGGCAATGGCTGGTGCTCGGGCTATTGCTCATGCTGATCGAAGTGCTTGTACCGTCGACCTATTTCCTGTGGATCGGCCTGGCCGCCATGAGTGTCGGCGTGTTGTTCTGGCTCATGCCTTCGCTCAGTTTTGACATACAGCTGGTTCTATTTGCGCTGCTCAGCGTCAGCATGATTTTTCTGGGTAAGCGCTACCTCAAGCGTCACCCCATCGCGACGGATCGCCCTACGCTCAATGTGCGCGGCGCGCAGCTGATTGGTCGCATGGCCACGCTCAAAGAGCCGATCGTCAACGGCGTGGGGCGTGTGCATCTGGACGACACGCAATGGAAGGTGCTAGGGGATGACATGGCCGCAGGTAGCCGTGTGCGTGTCACCGCGGTCGAAGGCATCAGCCTGCGCGTCGAGCTTATCGAAGCACCAAGCTCAAGCGGTACGACGGATACCTCATCGAACGCACACCATCACGACAGCGACGGGGACAGCGGCGGCGGTGACTGACTTGGGCAATGCCGCATGGACACGGCGCGACTTGTCTGTACTGTGGCACCCCTGCACGCAGATGAAGGATCACGAGCGTCTGCCGCTCATTCCCATCGAGCGCGGCGCAGGTGTTTGGCTGTATGACTTCGAAGGTCGGCGTTACCTCGATGCCATCAGCTCCTGGTGGGTCAACCTGTTCGGCCACGCCAATCCCTTTATCGCCGCGCGTATCAAGCAACAGCTCGACACGCTGGAGCATGTGCTGCTCGCCGGCTTCACCCATGCACCGGTCATCGAGCTTTCTGAGCGTCTGGTAGCCATGACGCCCCCCGGTCTTGCACGCGTGTTTTATGCCGATAATGGCTCCTCAGGCATCGAAGTCGCGCTGAAAATGAGCTACCACGCCTGGCGCAACCAGGGCGCGGAGCGCAAGAGCAAGTTCGTTTGCCTCGAGCACAGCTACCACGGTGAAACCCTGGGTGCATTGTCGGTGGGTGATGTGGGTTTATTCAAAGCCACCTACCAGCCGCTGTTGATGGAGGTGCTCAAAGCGCCCTCACCCGATTGCTCTGCACGCTTGCCCGGTGAGACCTGCGCCGATGTGGCACGTCGTGCCGCCGCAGGCATGGAAGCGCTTTTGGCGCAACACCATGCGGAGATCAGTGCCGTCATCATCGAACCTCTGGTGCAATGCGCCGGCGGTATGCGTATGCACGATCCGTTGTACTTACGCTTGTTACGCGAGTTGTGCGACCGTTATCAGGTGCATCTGATCGCGGATGAAATTGCCGTGGGCTTTGGTCGCACCGGCAGTTTGTTCGCCTGCGAACAGGCCCGCATCACTCCAGATTTCATGGTTCTCTCCAAAGGCTTGACCGGCGGTTTCCTGCCCCTGGCTGCAGTGCTCACCACCGATGCGATGTACCGCGTGTTTTATGACGACTACGACAAGCTCTCCGCTTTTCTGCATTCACACAGCTACACCGGCAACCCGCTGGCCTGCGCTGCGGCCTTGGCAACCTTGGATTTATTCGCGCAAAGCGATGTCATCGGTGACAACCGTCGCCGTGCCGAGGTGATGCAGCAGGCGGTGAGCGATCTTACGGATCATCCGCATGTACTGGAGGTGCGCCAGCGTGGCATGATCCTCGCCATCGAGATGATCCAAGACAAGATCACGCGCACCCCCTTTCCATGGCAGGAGCGACGTGGTGTGCGTGCGTATGAATACGCCCTGCAACATGAAGTCCTGTTGCGTCCGTTGGGCAATGTCCTTTACTGGCTGCCGCCCTATGTCATCAGCGAGGATGAGATCTGCATGCTCGCCGATGTCACGCGCCAGGCCATCCACGCTGCCACGCATTGCTGAATCCATGCGCATTCCACGGCTTTTCATTGAGCAAACGCTGCGCGTCGGGGAAAACATCATGCTGCCCAAGGACACCCGGCAGTACGTGGAGCGGGTGTTGCGCCTCAAGGCGGCGCACCCGCTGATCCTTTTCAACGGTCAAGGTGGGCAGTACAGCGCGGCACTGGCCGAAGGCGGGCGGGCGCAGATCTTGGGCTTTGATGACACAGAGCATGAATCGCCCTTGTCCATCCACCTGGTGCAGGGCATTAGTAAAGGCGAGCGCATGGATGTCACCTTGCAGAAAGCCACCGAGCTGGGTGCCACGCGCATCACCCCGGTGGGGTGCGAGCGCAGCGTGGTGCGCCTGGATGAAGAGCGCGCGGAACGTCGCCGAGAACGCTGGCAACAGATCGTGCGTTCGGCCTGTGAGCAATGTGGGCGCAACCGTGTGCCCGAGGTGGATGAGCCGCAAACGCTCAAGCAATTTTTCAGCACGCACGGCGATACAGATGTCACACGCATCATTCTCGCGCCTGATGCAACGCACAGTCTGCAACACATCCCACCGCCGCGTGCGTTGTGCGTTCTGGTCGGCCCCGAAGGGGGGTTGAGCACCGAGGAAATCGAACAGGCCAAGGCACATGGTTTTATTGCTGTGCGTTTAGGCCAGCGCATTTTGCGCACGGAGACCGCTGGGCTGGCAGTGCTGGCAGCAGCGCAAACCCTTTGGGGCGACTTTAGCGGATGAGCCGCTAACGAGCTTTCAAAACCCTACCCTCGACCAGCACGTGATGTTGGCACACGGGGGGGCTATTTGCCGACGATCCGAGCGTTTTAACCGCCCTAGCAGGCCATGGATGGCCTGCACGAACATCAAGCACTGTAAGTGCTTGATGTTCGGTGGCATTCGCGGACATGTGCCGCGAAAAGACACGTTGAAAAAGGGCACGAAGCCCTTTTTCAACGTCCTGTTAGCGTTCTACCGTATCCATCCACGCCTCAAGCGCATGAATGTCGGGAATGAACACCGGCTCGCCATCCAGCAGCGCAGGCGTGCCAAGCAAGGCGCAACTTGCCGCAGCCTCCGCAACGCTCAGTTGCTTGGCATGCACTGACCCCGTGCGCGGCATGCCGTCGAGTGTCACAGCAAAATACGGACGTGTCGCCGGGTCACGCACGCCGTAAAACACGGCAAGACGCACCCTTCCGGCAAGAATGTCCACGCTCTCGCCGCAGCCGCGCTCCAAGCTGAACACCGGCACACGCACACCACGCCATTCCACCTGACCAAGAAACGCACCCTCCTTGGGGCGGAAGGAAAGGTTGGCGATCTCGGCCACCGTGGAGTAGGGCAGAAGCAGGGTGTGCCCTTGCAGAGGCAAGCGCGCACAGAGCACGGCGCCCTGCTGCATACGATCCTGAACACTCACGCTGCTTTGACTCATGCTGCCGTACCTGTTTGTGACCCTGCTGTCGAGCGATGCAGTCCTTTGCTCTCCACAAAGTCCTTGGGCAACCACTTGGCCAGCGCCGCCAACAACTCGCCTTCGGAATACGGCTTACCAAGATAGTCGTTCACACCCAGCGACTCCGCCTTCTCACGATGCTTGCTGCCGGTACGCGAGGTGATCATGATCACTGGCAAGTCGTGCAATGTTGAGTCGTTGCGGATGGACGCGAGCAATTCGAAACCATCCATGCGCGGCATTTCGATGTCGGAGAGCACCACGGTGGGACGATGTTCGTGCAAGTAACTCAGAGCATCGACACCGTCTTTCGCCGTGGCCACGTCCAGATCGTAACGGGTGAGGATGCGCTCGGTGACCTTGCGGATGGTGACCGAATCGTCCACCACCAGCACCAGAGGACGAATCGACAGTGCATCGTACAAATCCTCCGAAACCACGGCCTGCTGTGTACGCAACGATTCCGCCAAACGGAAAATCTCCGCCACGTCCAGCACCAGCACGATGCTACCGTCACCGAGCAAGCTCGCGCCCGCCAGCGCGGGCAGACGCGCAACGAATGGACCGAGAGATTTGATGAACAGCTGTTGCGAACCAATCAAGGCATCGACACGCAGCGCCATGCGACGCTCACCGATGCGCAGGATCAGTACCGGCGTCATGCCATCAGGCAACACACCGCTGCGGTTGGGCAAGCGCAGCAAGCCAGCAAGATCCATCAACGGGAACAGCTCATTGGCGTATTCAAATTGCGGCTGCTCAGCCTCCAAAGCCGCCGCCAGCTCGCGTTGCGGCGCACGCACGATCGACTCGATCACCGCATAGGGAAAAGCAAACGCCTGACCTGCTGCACGTACCGCAATGCCGCGTGCGATCGCCTGAGTGAGTGGGATGTTGATGCGGAACGTGGCACCACGACCGGCCACGCTGTCCACCTGAATATCCCCACCGACGCGACGCAACGAATCCGCCACCGCATCCATACCGACACCACGTCCGGCCACCATGGACACACTGCTCGCCGTGCTCACGCCCGAACGGAAAATGAGCTGCATTGCAGCCTGATCGCTTTCCGCGATCTGTTGCGTCAGATAGCCGCCTTCCTTGGCTTTGCGCCGCAGGGCTTCCACGTTGATGCCTGCACCGTCATCACTCAGGTTGGCGAGCAAATAGCCGCTATCCGTGGAAAGTTGCAGACGGATACGACCGGTGGTTGGCTTACCGAGCGCCTGACGCTGTGCGGGAAGCTCGATACCATGCGCCAGCGAGTTGCGCAGCATGTGCTCAAACGCCGGCACCAGACTGTTGAGCAGACCACCCTCGATCTCCACATCCGCGCCGATCACCTCCAACTCGGCGTGTTTGCCCAGTTCGCTTGCCACCTGACGCACCACACGCTTCAAGCGCGGAATCACCGTGGAAAAGCGCACCAAGCGCGCTTTCATCAGGTTGTCTTGCAGCACCTGACCAACGCGCCCCTGCTGCACCAGCACCATCTCGGCATCGCGCACGTCTGCGGCCAGAGCCGCGCGAATGCTGCCGATGTCGGCCAGACTTTCCATCACGCCACGGCTCAATTCCTGTTGCAGGGTGAACTGGTCGAACTCCAGCGGATCGAATTCCTCCGCACCACGGCCGGTTTCCTGTTGGAAACGCCACAGCATCTGCGCTTCGTTTTCGATCTCCACGCGCCGCAACTGCGCATGCAAACGCTCCAGCGTCTGCTCCATTTCATTGAGCTGCTGCGCCAAACCAACAAATTTCTGGCTCAAGCGAACATGCTGAATCGCCGATTCGCCTGCGGAGGCCACCAACTGATCGAGCACATCGGCTCGCATGCGCACCAATTCGGCGCGCTCGGTCATGGTGCCAGGCTCTTCGACGGCCTGCGCCTCGCGCACCTCCTCGCTGCGCTCCAATGCCACTGGCGGCGCAGGCTGAGACACAGCCACGCCCTGCGGCAATACACCGCGATTGGCGCGCAGGGCAGCGAGCAGATCCATCAGCTCATACTCGGCCGGGATTGGTTGACGCAGATTGAGCTGGCTGACCATGCCGTGCAGCCGGTCAAAGACACGCTGCATTAGACCCTGGATGGCCGGTGTCACGGGATAAGCCTGGGCTTCAATATCCGCAAACACGTCTTCGAGCGTATGGGTCAGTTCGCCCATGTGCATCAGTCCGGCCATGCGTGCTCCACCTTTGAAGGTGTGCAAATGGCGCTGAATGGCTTGCTGATACGCGCGGGTATCCGGGGATTTCTGCCACGCTGCCAGCGATTCGTCGAGGTGCTCAAGAATCTCGTGCGCTTCTTCCATGAAGATGTCGAGCAACTCGGCATCCTGCTCAGCAGGCACATCAAATGCAGGCTCATGCATGGGTGCAACGGGGACAAGCTCGACCGCCTCGACCGCCTCGACCGCCTCGACCGCTTCGACCGCCTCGACCGCCTCGACCGCTTCGACCGCTTCGACCGCTTCGACCGCTTCGACCGCTTCGACCGCTTCGACCGCTT